>CAJFRT010000039.1 GCA_904419525.1 Candidatus Gallimonas merdae | reverse complement strand
TTTTTTGGTAGCGATGAGTGGAGTCGAACCGCTGACCTATCGGGTATGAACCGATCGCTCTAACCAACTAAGCTACATCGCCGTATGGTTGCGGGGGCAAGATTCGAACATGCGACCTTCGGGTTATGAGCCCGACGAGCTACCTGGCTGCTCCACCCCGCGATATTGGTATCCGTGTAACCGAATAGCTTATTTATTGTAACGGAAGAATGCCCGTTTGTCAACTGTTTTCGGAAAAAAAAGAGAACTTTTTTTGCACTCGTAAAGTTTTACAATGGTATAGAAGTCAGATTTGGTTGACTTCTGTACCATTTTTTTATTTTGGCGGCGGCATTACGCAAAGGAGAACGGAACATGAAACGGAAGTATGTACCTATTGAACGGGCAATCGCTTGGGGCAAGGAGCAGTGCGCACCATTTTTTGACAACGACGAAGGCGCGGGCATTTGTACCGTTGTTGCTGTAACCGATATGGGCTATTGCAGAGACGGCGTAACGTGCTGGTATCATTTTGACATGGACGGCGTGCCGTGCTATACGCTCAAATTTTGAGTGCGTGGGAACTGTGCTATCGGCTATACGGGCAAATATTTGGCGGCGGCATTACGCGAAGGAGAAAGGCAATGAAGGTTTATAGGGTGTACGAGGTTTGGTGTGATGGCATGTATTGCGGCTACTACCTTGAAGGCGAGTACGATATTGCTGTTGCATATGCGCAAGAGATTGGCGGTGAAGTCCGCGAAGGCGTCCGCGTTGCGGCAATATGAGGTGCGAGATGACGAACGCAAGTGAAAAATATATCGACGCCATCAGGTATCTTGGCGATCTGTATGATTTTTGGAACGAGAAGTACTACGGCGGCGAGCTTGTAAAGCCCGTCATTACCATTCAGGCAGACACAAAGAACAAGGCTACGGGCTGGTTTGTTTGTGGTGAGGTTTGGCATGAGAGCGCCGAAGAAGCTGGCTCGGTGGAGTTGAACATATCGGCGCAGTTTCTCAACCGTCCCGCTGCGGACATTGCCGAAACAATGCTGCACGAGCTTGCGCACCAATATGCGCATGTCAACAAAATGCAGGACTGTTCCCGTGGCGGCAGTTATCACAACAAGCTGTTTGCGCGAATAGCCGAAACGCATGGGCTGACCGTTGAGAAGGACAGTCGTATCGGCTGGGCGTTGATAAAGCTCTCCCCTGCTGCTGCGGAGCTGTTTGCGGGTTTTTCGTCGGAACACAAGCTGATTTACCGTGACCCCGATAAGCGCGGTATGAAGGTCAAGAGTTCTTCCACGCGCAAGTATATCTGCCCTATCTGTGGGACAAGCGTTCGCGCGACAAAGAGAGTTGCGATCATGTGCGCGGAGTGCATGGAGCTCATGTACGAGGAAGAATAGCCATGCTGATCGATATTTCCGCCGTGGATTTTGAGAAGATGGCGCGCATGGGTTTTTTCCAAAGTGTAAACCTTCGTGCGCAGACCATCGAAACGGCGCAGGCGCGCTGCAAAGCGTTGGGTTTACGTTGCGTAACGTCAACCGTCTACCGTACAGGCGACGTGGAAGCGTGTGTATCGGACGTGCATTACACGCTTGCCCGCTTGCGGAGCGGCATTTGGCTGATACGGCAAGCTGTGAAGTAGCCCGAAGTGTTTACCCCTCCGATACAAGTCGGTCTGATGAGCCGTTGAAAGTACGGCGAAACGCTCTGACGGGAAGGAATACCTCCGTCCTTCCCGTTATCGTAACCGATACATTCGGAAATTAAGTGCTGGCGAGCGAAAACGTAAAGGAAAGTATCAAAATGGCAGAAGTGAAGGCAAACGGAACGATGGAAGCGAAGGCAATGGAAGCAATGAAGGCAGCGGCAGCCGAACAGACGGCAGCGGAAGCGCCCGTTCAGGAAGCGAAGAAGCCGATTTTTCTGACGCGCTCTCCGTTCAAGACGCGCGACGGTCGCAAAATGTGGTCGTACTACGTCGCAGGTCAGAAGTACGGGCGCGAGATCAAGGCGGAGTTTACCGCGCGCGACGCGGGCGGTTTCGGGTTTTTGGATATGCTGTTCGCGGTCGCCAAAGAAGTGCAGCTTGTCATTCGTGACGAGGTGATGGAAGGCGATAACGGCAGAAAGACATATTACAAGTCATATGAAGCGCAGGGTATCGACCCCGAGGGTGAGATCGTATCTATCAAAATCCGCCCGAAGAACGATAGCGACAAAGCATATCTTGCGCTCATCATCGGTCAAGGGGGTGAAAGCGCGGCGTGATTTTTGAAGTTGCACTTTCAAGGGGTGTTCCCCTTTCCCCTTGAAGGGTGGGTAGGTTTCGATAACGTAACAGCCGCCCGCAGATGGCGTAAGGGCTGTTTGCGGGCGGTTTTGCTTATCGGGTGAAGGTACGAAAAATAACGAAAAGGAAGGTACGGATTTTGAAGGGTTTTATCGAGGTGACGGAGCGGTATGACGGAATGAAGTTGTTACTTCCCGTGAGCGGTATTCGGGCGGTGGCGCAGGACGATAACGGGTCTGCGCTGATCGAGTTCGAGAGCGCGGTCAGCCGTAAAGGCACGGCGATCAATACGTCGGAGAGCTACGGAGAAGTCAAGCAAAAAATTCAAGACGAGGTGTAACAAGATGGCGAAGTACAAATATGGTACGACGCGGCAGGGTTTTCAGATCACGAACTGTCTGACAGATGAGTACGGCAGAACGACGATTGTAGCGAAACGTGCAAATGATTATATGGTTGCGAAGGGCTACAATCAGTCCGGTGACGGACGTTGGGCGCAGGGATATTATAACTTCCCTACGCGCAAGTCGGCGGTGAACTTTGCGAAGTATCATAGCTATCGCAGAAAGAGGTGACGTATGCCGAAAAAAGTACCTTATTACAGCAATGATCGCAAGCTGTTCCCGATGACAAAGACGGAATATGTCAAGCGCGGCAGCCGTTGGGTGCCTGTGAGCACGGAAACGGAGATGATCTCCCGCAGGCAGGCGGGATATGTTTTTGACCCGCGCGGGCTTCCGTTCGAGCGTTCCCATCGTTTGGAGCGTCGGGACAAGTATCGGCACAATGAGCCGTATGATACGTTTTCGTCCATCAGCCCCGACGGTAGCCGCAGGTCGGTATGGCACGTCGATTGGCAGACGGGGCATGAGAACTATGTGCGGCTTGCGCGGCAGAGTTCCGCGGCGAAGGCAGCGTGGCAGCGGCGCAGAAACGGCAGGTAAGTAATATGTCCTACGAGCTGGAATTTGATATTTGGCGTTATAAGGGCTATCGCACGCTCCCCTGCCGCGTGAAGGTTGTGGGCAAGACGCGAGCGGACGCAGAGAAACGTATGCGGCATGTCGCCTACAATTACGGACGTTGGCAGGGTCGGTATGTGGCGTTCTATCCGAATGGGCAAGTGAAGGACAGTAAAGTCATTCGTCCTGCCGTGAAGAGTAAAGATGAACTTTTCGAGCTGCAAGATCGCAGCGCGATCGTGAGCCGTGAGTATCATCACGGCTTTGGGAAAAAAAATTTTTGATTTGAGGTGAAAAAAATGGCAAACAGTTTACAGAGGCACAAGACGGCGGACGCGGTGAAATGGTTTATCGTGTTCGTTCTTCTGCTCGGCGTGATCGCGTCGGTCGTGACGCTTTTCATTCAGGTGGACAGAAACACAACGGTGACG
>CAJFRT010000038.1 GCA_904419525.1 Candidatus Gallimonas merdae | reverse complement strand
AGAATCTCTCTCAAACTAAAAGGAATGAGCCCGGTTGGATACCGAACTCATTCCCAAACAATCTAATTCTTTTTTGTCCAAACTTTGGGGTTCACTTCAGGAAGCAGTCCTTTTTTCTTTCCTCAAATGTTATGCGCGCTCGACCTTGTCGCTTTTCAGACAGCGCGTGCAGACGTAACCCGTTTCGACTTTGCCGTCCTTGACATAGGAAACTTTCTGAACGTTTGCCTTGAAGGAACGCTTGGTCTTGCGGTTGGAGTGGCTGACATTGTTGCCCGACGTCTGACCTTTTCCGCAGATGCTGCAAACTCTCGACATATTATCCTCCCGAGGGGCGAAATTTCGTTGGTACCCGTGCGCGTCATCTCCGCGCGAACGAAACAATAATAGCATTTCTCCCGAAAAAAAGCAATGAAAAACGCGCCGAAATCGCGAAAATTTTTGATTATCTTTGAATTTTTTTCCGATAACGCTTGCAAATTCCAAAGCAATGGGGTAGAATAGGAAAGAGAACGATTGGGAGAGCGTCATATGTCTGTAAGCACGAGCAACGCGTACGGAAAAATTTCCATCTCCGACCTTGCGATCGCAAAGGTCGCGGCTCAGGCTGCGCTGGAGAGCTATGGCATCGTCGATACCGTCTCGCGCCGCTTCACGGACACCTTTGCCGAATTGTTCAAGAAAGACGCAGGAGGCAAGGGCGTGAAGATCGTCACGTCCGGGAACCGGATCTTTATCGACGTCTCCGTACTCATCAAGTACGGCGTGTCCATTCAGGCGGTTGCAGAATCGCTGAAAGAGGCCATCAAGTATAAGGTGGAATATTTTACGGGCATGATCGTCGACACCGTCAACGTCAACGTTGTCGGGCTGAAACTGTAACGGTTCATTCTTATACTTCCGTCTCTGCGCGATTTTCTAAAACCGGGAGAGAATTTTTCATGCAAAAAACGATAAACTGCGCCACGTTCCGCAAAATGGTGCTCGTCGGCGCAAAGATGCTGGAAAACAACAGGGCGAAGGTGGACTCGCTGAACGTGTTCCCCGTTCCGGACGGCGACACGGGGACAAACATGTCCCTCACCATGCAGTCGGCCGTCAAGGAGCTTTCCTCCGTTGCCTCCAACAGTTTTCCCGAGGTCTGCGACCACGTATCCAAGGGTGCGCTGCGCGGCGCGCGCGGGAATTCGGGCGTCATTCTTTCGCAGATCTTCCGCGGCATCTGTTCCGTTCTGCACGACAGCAAGCCCGAAGTGGACACCAAGACGTTCGCAAAGGCCATGGAGGCCGGCACCAAAGTCGCTTATAACGCCGTCTCCATTCCCAAGGAAGGCACCATTCTGACCGTCATTCGCATGATGAGCGAGTTCGCCGTCAAGGTCGCGGGCAAGTACAGGGATTTTGAAACCTTCCTGCCCGCCGTCATCGAGGAGGGCGACAAGGCGCTCGCAAAGACTCCCGAACTGCTTCCCGTGCTCAAAAAGGCGGGCGTTGTGGACTCGGGCGGCGTGGGCCTTATGACGATCATGCGCGGCTTTTTGTCCGCGCTCATGGGCGACGAGATCGTCTCCGAGGTACAGACGGAAGCGGCCAACGTCGCATCGGCGTCCGATGCGGACTTCGGCGACAATTCCGACATCATCAATATGGATCTGGGCGAGATCCAGTTCGCTTACTGTACCGAGTTTTTCATTATCAATCTGAAAAAAAGCACCACCCTCGCGGACATCGACAAGCTCCGCGAGAATCTTATGGGTATCGGCGACAGCGTCATCTGCATCGGCGATCTTGAAATGGTCAAGGTCCATGTGCACACCAACAGCCCCGGCATTGCGCTCACGTATGCGCTGGAACTCGGCGAGCTGGACCGCCCCAAGATCGAGAACATGCTCGAACAGAATCGTGCCCTCAAGGCAAAGCGCGAGGCGGAAAAGAAGGAGCAGGGCATGCTCGCCGTCTGCGCAGGCGAGGGGATCTCGGAAATTTTCAAGGATCTGTTCGTCGACCGCGTGATCGAGGGCGGGCAGACGATGAATCCTTCCGCGTCCGATATCGCCACGGCAGTGCAGAAGATCAATGCGGACAACGTGTTCGTGTTTCCCAACAACAAAAACATCGTGCTTGCGGCGGAGCAGGCAAAGGCGCTTGTGGAAAACCGCACCATTCACGTGATCCCCACCAAAAACGTTCCGCAGGGTTTTGCGGCGGCGCTTGCGTTCAGCCCCGAAGCTCCCGTTGAAGAGAACAAGGCGAACATGATCCACGCCATCGACAACGTCAGGGCGGGGCAGGTCACACATGCGGTGCGCACGACGAACGTCAACGGATTCTCCATTCACGAAGGGGACATCATCGGCCTGGACGACAAAAAGATCCTTGCCAAAGGTCAGGCGGTCGACGAAACGGTGATGAAGCTGCTCGACAAGCTGAAGGACGACTCGCACGAGGTCATCACCCTCTATTATGGCGAAGGGGTGGACGAAGCGGATGCTTCGGCGCTCGCGGAAAAGGTGCAGGAGGCGTTCCCCGACTGCGACGTCGATTTCCATTACGGCGGACAGCCGGTCTACTACTACCTGCTTTCGCTGGAGTAAATTCGGAAGATAAAAAAGAGCGCGTCGCGCTCTTTTTTTGTAAACGGACTTCGGGAAATCATCTTGTATGGAACTCGTTCGGCTGAAAGGGATTACGGAAAAACGGGCAAAAGAGCTCCAGAAACTCGGGATCGCGGACAGCGCGCAGCTGATCCGCTATTTTCCGCGCGCCTATCTCGACATGACCGACCGCACGTCGGTGCTCAGCGTCTATCACAACGATATGGCGCTGCTGTCCGCCCGCCTCGTTTCCGTCGACCCGACCAATCCCTATTCCCGCCGCAAGACGGTGCGCGCCCGCCTCGAACAGGACGGGATCCCGTTTTCGGCGGTCTGGTTCAATATGCCCTATCTCGCTCAGCGGCTGAAACCGGGCGAATATCTGTTTTACGGACGGGTGCAGAACCGCTACGGGCAGATCAGCATCGTCAATCCCACCTTTGAACCGCTTGAACGCAATCTACGCCTGAAAGGGCTGGTGCCCGTCTATCCTTTAAAGAGCGGGCTGACGCAGCGCGCCGTCCGCGACGCCGTAAAAAGCGCGCTCGCGGTGGAAAGTCCGGAGTCCGTGATCCCCCGGGAATTGCGGAAAAAGTATGACCTGCCGCCGCTTTCCGAGGCATATCGTATCGTCCATGCGCCGGAGAACAAGGCGCAGCTGTGCGACGCGTCGGAGCGGATCGCGCTGGAAGAATACTTTGTTCTGCTGTCTGCGTTCAGGCTCATCAAGGGGGACGCCCAGGAGGCCCGCGTCAACCGATACACGGTCACGGAGCGTCAGGTCGCCGAATTTGAAAAACGGTTCCCGTTCACCTTCACGTCGGGGCAGCAGGCAGCCGTGCGCGCGATCTACGACAATGTGACGGGGCCCGTGCGCATGAACCGTCTGCTGCAGGGCGACGTCGGCAGCGGAAAGACGGCAGTCGCGCTGACGGGCATGTATATGGCGCTGGCGAGCGGGTATCAGGCGGCCTATCTGTCGCCCACGGAAGTGCTCGCCGCACAGAACTATGCGCTTTTGCAGAAGGTTTTCCCCGATTACCGCGTCGGATATCTTGCCGGGGGGAGTACCGCAAAGGAAAAGCGCGAACTCAAAGCGGCGCTCGCGGCCGGGGAAATCGACATCGTGTGCGGCACGCACGCCGTGTTGCAGGGGGACGTCCATTTTTCCCGCCTTGCGTTCTGCGTCTGTGACGAACAGCACCGTTTCGGCGTGGCGCAGCGCAGCGCGCTCAGCGAAAAGGGGGAATCCCCCGATATGCTCGTCATGTCCGCCACACCCATTCCGCGGACGCTCTCGCTCGTCTTTTACGGCGATCTCGACGTCACCACCATTCCGGACAAGCCGCTCGACCGCAAGCCGATCACGACCTCCGTGATCCCCGCCTATAAGTACGATGACATGCTCGCCTATATCCGCGGCGAAACCAAACAGGGGAGACAGGCGTATTTTGTGTGCGCCAAGATCGACGATGACGAGGGGGAGGTGACCTCCGTCACCGAACTTTGGGAAGAGCTCAGGAACAGGCTTCCCGACGTACGGTTTGCACTGCTGCACGGCAGAATGAAGGAGAAGGAAAAGAATGCCGTCATGACGGCGTTCAAGAACCACGAATACGACTGCCTTGTATCGACCACCGTGATCGAGGTGGGCGTGGACGTTCCGGACGCGACCATCATGGTCATCATGAATGCGGAGCGGTTCGGACTCTCTCAGCTGCATCAGCTGCGCGGCCGGGTGGGGCGCGGAAGCGAAAAAAGCTGGTGTTTCCTTCTGGTCGGGTCGGACAGCGAGACCGCCCGCGAACGGCTCACCGTGTTCAAGAACACGTCGGACGGTTTTGCGCTTGCCGAAAAGGATCTTGAACTGCGCGGCAGCGGCGACTTTCTGGGGACCCGCCAGAGCGGCCACTTCCTGACGGACATCAAGAATCTGAAGTATTCGACCAACGTCATTTTTACCGCCAAAAAGCTGTCCGACGAGGCTTTTGCCCGCCGTCTCGATCCCGATACGATCAGGCGCGCCGCAATGCAGAAGTATGAGAGCCTCAAAGATGTTGTGCTGAACTGAATGCCCGAAAAAAAGCGCCGCCTGCAAGTCAGCAGGCGGCGCTTTTATCATACCTGTCATGATATGTCAAGAATACAAGGGGGAATTTTTGCAAATGTATTGACATTTTCCGGCGAAGGGCATATAATAGGGCATAAGAAATCTTCAGGAGGAAAAAATGAAAGGATTCTGGACAAAAAACTGGAAAAAAGCGCTCATCTGGCTGTGCGGGTATGTGCATCTCATTGCATTTGCCATAACGGGCGGCTACGTGATCGCAAAATCGACGGATAAGGAGCTGCACCGGACCGCCAAGACGGTGTTCATCGTGACGCTTATCTTCACCGCGGTGGAGGCGGTCATTCTGATCCTGAGCGGAATTGCCTCCCTGGGGGCAAGTATGGGAACGGCGCTGAGCTGGATCAGGTTTTTCGTGACGCTCGCCAAGATCGGCGTATATGCCGGGGGACTGATCATGTCGCTGTTTGACGGCGGATCGTCGGAAGAAAAATCTGCGGAAGCGAAACCTGCCGGACAGAACGAAGAAAATACGGACGGCGAAGAATAAAACACGGGCCAAACGGAACGCGCCCGCCGCAGAAGCTGCGGCGGGCGCGGGTTTTATTTTTGTTTGGGCAGGCCGGGAATTTCAAGCGGCGGCTTGGTTTTTCCCACTCTGAAGCTGTAATCCATGATCTTGCTCTGTACAAACATTGCTGCTTCGTCCAGGTCCTCGTATATACCGTACTCCTCGGGGCCGATGATATCTCCGATATAGAGTTTCGTCCGTCGGAACGGCATATATTCCGGGTAGATGAAAATCGGAAGAATGCTTGCACCCGTCTTTTTTGCCAGTATCAGAAAGGAACTTTTGAACTCCAGAAAGCCGAATTTCAGCAGGTTGATCTCTCCTTCGGGATAGATGCAGATAATGCCGTCCTGCCGGAGAATGGAAATACATTGTTTGAAGAACGTATAGTTTGTTTTGGTGTAGTCGAGATAGAGGCAGTCAAACAGCCACGTGACAAAACGGGAAAGGCACCGTTCCTTTACATTGACGATCGTAACAAAATAAATGCGTCTTTTCCCGTACATGAGGTATATGAAAAAGGCATCGAACGTTGAATAATGGTTGCTGACGATAATGGTGTTTCCGGAGGGGCGGTAAGCCAGGTTTCCGTAGCGTCTGTAGAGAAAAAACGGCCAGGCAAAGAAAAGAAACAGGCCGATGAATAAAATTCGCAGGATTTTTTTCATGGTTTTCAATAAAAGAGATACAACATCTGTTTCCAGATGTTGTATCCGCTGCTTCATGGATGGCTCAGCCTTTCACAAGGATGATGTTGAGCATGGAGTCTCTGGTGTTCGACAGACCAAAGCACTTGCTGAAGACCCAGGTGCTTTCGCTCGAGCTGACGACTTTCCAACCCTGCGCTGCAAGGGCGTTGAGCTTCTTTTCAGCTTCAGCGGGCCTGACCTGCAAAATGGTGTACTGCATCACGGTTTCCTCCTTTGTTTCATACAAAAGATTATAGCGTAATTTTGTATGTTTGTCAATAGGGAAAATAAAAATTATTTTATCAATTTCAGATCGCCATACCGGAGAGGACAAAGGCCGAAATCAGATAGTAGAGCAGCATGACAGAGGTCAGCGCGATCCCGGCGATGGAGAGCGCTCTGCCGTTTTCTTCGGGCTTTTTCACAGCAAAAATGCACATGGCAAGGCCTGCAAAGGCGGGCAGGATATAGTACAGATCGAATGCGGCGGGACTTCCGCAGAGCGCCATCGTCAGCAGAATGAACCCCGCTACGAATGAAATGGCGGCAAAGACAAAGCCCGTGATCGCGAGGGCGCCGAGCGGTTTCTTTGGCTCGGGCGCCTGCGCCGCTTCAGGAGGAAGGGGCGCGGCGGCAGAGGGGGCATGGGGCTGTCCGCCGACCTCGTTTTCTGCTTCGGACAGACTGACTGCGGGCTCTCCGCAGGCAGTGCAGAAGGCGGAATCGTCAGGAATTTCCTTCCCGCAGTGGATACAGTACATGTGATCGTTCTCCTTTCCTTTTTTTCTATCTTATCATGTTTCAGGCAGATCGTCAAGAGCTTATCTGAAAATCGGCATGGCGGTTTCGGTTGACAAATGTTCTTTCCGGGTATAATATATTAGAGCAATTCTTCAATGGGCCTGTTTTGGATTTGATTGCAGGCGGAGTTTGTCGGACGCACGCCGGAGGCTCGGCTCCGTAAAAACGGAAATAAATTTAAATGCTGACAAGACTGAAAGAAGGTCGGCTGTCGCGCGCAGAGCTTCCGCTCGTCGCGTGGCGCTTGCGGCTTAACTTAGTTTAGGCTCCGTCCTGTCCCGATTGCCTACGGTCGGGAACGGGGCGTCAATGCAGTAGGGAACCTCCTTCGGGGGAAAACTTCCGCCCCCGGAGAGGATTTCAGGGAAGTGTGCCCAAGGCGCAGGTTGTCTGTGGACTGCCCGCGGGCGAGATCTGATCACAGACTAAGCGTGTAGTGTCCGCAGATGAACCCTGTAAGACCGCGGTTCGATTCCGCGCAGGTCCACCACACAAAGACGGGAAGGCGAAAGGCCTTCCCGTTTTGCGTGGCGGAATTGACGAAAGAGCGCGCAGCGCGTGGGGACAGGAAGCGGGAAACGCGGGGGAGCGCTCCGCGGTCGGCCCGCCGGAGGCGGCACGATAGGAGGCTCTGGAAAATCCGGTGCATAGGATTTTGTACGGGAACGTCACATAAAACGGAAATTTGATGAAATATTTCTAGCGAAAGCCGCATCTTTTTGCGTTGACAAACGCGAAAAAATATAGTATAATCTCCGCATAACGGGGTTATAGCGCAGTTGGTAGCGCGTTTGAATGGCATTCAAAAGGTCAGGGGTTCGAATCCCCTTAGCTCCACCAGTGTCGACAGAGTTTGAACACCACAAAGACGGAATATATTTTCGTCAGCGGTGTCGCGGGCTTTGTGGCATACAAGTAAAGAAAGAGAGCAATGGTTTTTCCGTTGCTCTCTTTCTATTTCATTGATTATGGAACTTCTATAATTTTTAACCTGTTCTCTAAAAGTAATTTATGCGTTAAGTTTTTGCCTTGATCTTTATTAGATAATGTTTTTCCATAGGTATTGATTAACCGATATACTTCGTCCGTCTGTTCAAACCCTTTTGAATAATAAAATATTAAACTGACTTTGTTATTTTCATAGAGGTTATAATAATCAAAGATACTTTGAAAATAGGAGTAATCGGCTTCACTAAATGAGTGTCCATAAAACTTGATTTCAATCATCTGATTATCTATTTTCGGCAGAATACTAGTTTCTGCATCAGCAATTAACATTTTTCTATACGTTTTACTGAATTTGTGTAGTTCAAAATTTTCCTCTTGCGATTGAATTACTGTATCATCTATACCAAATATGATATTGCAAGACGCACAATTTTCTGCGCATTTATTCATACACAGTTTGCCGTGCACGTTATTATATAAGCATTTATCTTTACAGTTATTTTTAGCCTTATGCTTTTTCGGCTATTGTCTTTTGAATGGTAATTTTGCCGTCCTTAATTTCGATAGTCATTTTCTCCCCGCATTTGGGGCAATGTATCTCT
>CAJFRT010000037.1 GCA_904419525.1 Candidatus Gallimonas merdae | reverse complement strand
AAAGACGCGATAGGAGGATATATCCGTGACGGACTTTACAAAAACTTATAAACCCGCAGCCGAACAGTTCAAAATCGAAGGCGCAGTGCAGAGCGTTGCTCCCTACGGCGAAGGGCACATCAATTTAACGCTTCTCGTGACGACCGACAAAAAGCGGTATATTCTGCAAAAGATGAACACGCGCGTATTCCCCGATTCGGACGCACTCATGAAGAACATCTGCGCAGTCACGGAATATCTGAAAGGCTGCGGCGCGGAAACGCTCGACGTCATTCCCACCCGTACGGGCGAAAAGTACCTGCGCGGTGAAGATAATTTCCGTATGTACGCCTTTATCGAAAACACCGTCACCTACCAGCTGGCAACGGACAAAGACGTGTTCGAGGAATCGGGCAGAGCGTTCGGACAGTTCCAAAACCTTCTCGCCTCGTTCGACGCCTCCGTATTGAGCGAAACCATTCCGCAATTTCACGACACGCCCAAACGCTACCGCGATTTTATTGCCGCGCTTGAAAAGGACGAATTCGACCGCGCGAAACTGTGCCGTCCCGAAACCGAATTCGTGCTTGCGCACAAGGATACCCTATCCAAAATCGCCTGCGCGTAACGCATAACGATACCAAACTCAACAACATTTTAATGGACGCCGAGACACACAAAGCCCGCGCCGTCATCGACCTCGACACCGTTATGCCCGGCTCCATGCTCTACGACTTCGGCGATTCCATCCGCTTCGGCGCGTCCACCGCCGCCGAGGATGAAACCGATTTAAGCAAGGTGCATTTCAGCACGGAGCTCTTCGAGGCGTATGCGCGCGGTTATTTAGGCGCGGTAAAAGACAGTATCACGGAAAAAGAGCTTGCACTTCTCCCCTACGGCGCGTATCTCATGACGCTCGAATGCGGAATGCGCTTCTTGACAGACTTTCTTTTGAGGAACACTTATTTTGCGACGAAGTACGTAGAACACAACCTCGTACGATGCCGTACACAATTCGCGCTTGCAAAGCAAATGGAAGAACGCTTTCGGGAAACGAACGCAATCGTTCAAAAAATCATACAAAACAGCTAAAAAAGAACTCGGCGGTTGCCGAGTTCTTTTTTATTCGTAATAGGTGATTTTCCGTCTGAATATCCTTTTCCCTTTGGGCGAAACACAGACAACACCCGTTTTTCGGGAAAACTCTTTTCTCTCCCCCATGGTGTCGGGCAGATTGAGCCACGGTTCCAAACAAATCATGTTCGCCCGTTGCGGCTTCCATAAGAGGAAATTTTCAAATCCTTCAAACTCCGTCTGCGCAACCGCCCTGCCGTTTCCATACAGCGTTGCTTTGCGTGATTGCAGGTTGCCGAAAATCAGCGTGTTTCCGTTCGTAAAGTAATCGGCTTTCAAGGGTAAAACCCCGTTTTCGGAAAGCAGTTTCTTCTCGCCCGTCAGCCATCCTTCGCTATCGTGAACGAGCGCAATCAGTTTTTCCTCTTTTTCAAACCGCACTTCATAGTCTTCGATCGGCGTTTCAAGCGCAAACGATTCATGCCCGCCGCAGGAAAAACACAACGGTTTCGTGTCCGCATTCTCCGTCTCGTAAACGACTTCCACAGCGTTTTCAAAAAGATGGTAACGCACGGTAAAGGCGAAATCGAACAGAAAAACTTTTTTCGTTTCTTCGTCCGCCAACAATCGGAACGTGATAAAATCTTTGCCATGTTCAACTACGGAAAATTCCCGTTTTCTTGCAAAACCGTGTTTTTCAATCGGATATCCCCTTCCGTTTACGATCACGGAACACTTTCCGCACACGGGAAACAGCACGGGCGCGTGTCCGCTCCATTCCCCCGTTTCGTTCTGCCATAACCGCTCTTTACCGCGACAGACCAGCGAAACCATTTCCGCCCCGTTGTTATCCGCGCACATTGATATTTTACCGTTCGCTAATTGATATTGCATGCAATGATTATACCATAACAGTAAAGATTGTGCAATCACTATTTATCGTCCCTTACATTGCATATATCTTCCTCTAATGCCGCGATAAAGGCGTCAAAAATATCTTTGGGAACTTTGCGCAAGTCAATTTCTCCGTGTACGATCACTTCCAATTCTTGTTCTTCTATCTTCATGGTTGTTTTCCCTCCTGCTCCCTATTATAGCGGGAGGTTTTTCTTTTTGCAGGAAACTAAAAGGGAACAAAAAGGAAACTAAATGGTAACTAAAAGGGTACAGCCTATCAATTTAGGTGGTTTTTATGGTATCAAAAAAACCTACGCCGTAGACAAATAGTATTACAGGCTTGATAACAGCAAGGACTCTGCAAAAATATTGCAACTGTTTCAGCATGGCAACTGCCATGCAATTTTTTTGCATTTCCCTTGACGGCTCGTCTTTTTTTGATGTTTTTTGTTTGTTTTCCGATTAAAGGAAACGAATTGTCCGTTTTGTGGTTGGTCGTTTGTTTTCGCGTTTTTTTATCGTTGGTAAACAAATCTTCGCAACGACTATTCACTATAACGGAAAAACATTAAAAAAGGAGTTTTTATGAAAACAGCAATTATCTACGCACGAGCAAAAGCACCCGATCCAAATGTTACCCCCGAAGCCATCAAAATGCAAGTTTCTGCTTGCAAGGAATACGCAGAGAAAAACGAAATCCAAGTTACTGACATTTACTGGGATATTATATTGAATGCTCAATGCCAGCCGCTGGTTTGGAATAAAATTATTAACATTCCAAAGCCCGAATTTAATTACATCATCATTTACGATTATGCGCGCATTGGTCGAGACCACATGAAACAAATAAAAGACCACCGGAATCTAAAAAATAAGGGAGTACGCGTTATCACCCCTTTTACCGAATTGACCGAAGAAAGTTTCAAGCAAGAAGATGAATACGACAAGATACTTGATTGTTTAGACGAATATTACAAAAAATTATTGCAAGAAAGGAGGAAATCAAGATGAAGTCTGCCGTGATTTACGCCCGCTATTCGAGCGAAAAACAAAACGATCAATCTATCGAAGGTCAACTTCGTATTTGCAATAAATATGCGCAGGAAAATAATTTTATGATAGTCGATACTTACATAGATCGGGCAACCACCGGACTGAACGACCAACGCCCCGCTTTTCAGCAAATGCTTGCCGACTGCGCAAAGCCCGTTCCTTGGGAAATTGTTCTTGTCTATGCAATAGACCGCTTCGGAAGAAATTCCATTGAAATCGCTGTAAACAAACAAAAATTAAAGAAAAACAAAAAGACGTTAATATCCGCTACTCAACGTACTTCCGAGAATATTGACGGCTCGAAAAATCTTGACGGTATCCTGCTCGAAAATATGTATATCGGACTTGCTGAATACTACTCACAGAGTTTGACGCATAATGCCCTTACATAACAAATAGTGTCCATAAAAATATGTGACAGTTTTTAATGAGTGGCATGCCGCCAACACGAGCAAAAAGATACGCGCCGTCAAACGTTCCAATGCATTGGCAGGCATCTACAACGCCGCAAAGGTCGTTTACGGTTATCTCAAAGGAACGGACAAAAATCATACGCCCGTCATTGACGAAGAAGTCGCGCCGAACGTTGTGCGGATATTCGAAATGTATGCGTCCGGATTGAGCGCGAAGAAAATTTCCGAGATACTGAACGAAGAAGGCATTATATGCCCAAGAAGATATGCCTTTGAAAAGTTCGGGCATGAGTTAAGAGCCGGCGAACATTGGATATGGTGTCCTTCCACCATAACCCTCATGCTAAAAAACATGGTATATCTCGGACATATGCCGCAGCTGATGTCCTCTTCCGTATCATATAAGAACCATAAACGGTATAAAAAAGATAAAAGCGAATGGGTGATCATTTACAACACACATGAACCCATCATTTCGCAGGAACTCTGGGACAGAGTACAGGCTCGTCGCAACTCTTTGGCTCGGGGCAGACAAACATTAAAGACGGGTTTCACGCATCCACTGTCCGGCTTCCTTATTTGCGCCGACTGTGGTTGCAAAATGAAACAGAGCTCCTGCAAACACGGCAACAAACGCTTCTATTCGTTCAACTGCGGCGACCATATGCGATTCGGGAAAGCAATATGTTTCTCGCACCATATCATGGCAAAAGACATAGAAGCCGTCATTCTGGGTGACATACGGGAAATGGCGCATAGGATCGTACTCGATGAAGAAAGGATCAAAGAAGAATTTTTACGGCATAATGCCGAGCTCGCTGATAAAGCGATAAAAACCGCCCGTAGAGAATTACAGACGAAACAGAAACGATCAGAGGAATTATCCCGCCTGATACAGGTCGCCTATGAAGACAGAGTAAAAGGAAACATGCCGGAAGATATCTGTTTCGGGCTGATAGAGAAATACTCCACTGAGCAAAAATCGCTGACGGCGGAGATAGAAGAACTCGAAACGAAAATGAAGGATACGGAAAACACGGTACAGAGCGCCGATGCCTTTATCCGGAATATCAAGAAATACCTCGAAGCACTAGAGCTTACCCGTGAAATGTGCTATGAACTTTTAGATCGCGTTATCGTCGGCGGTCATCCGAAGCATACAGGCAAAGAGCGCGAAATCGATATCGTCTATAAGGTCGATATTGCATCTGTTCTGCGCCATAAATTCAATAATCCCGATAAATAGCGATTAAGTGTATGAGCCCGCCGCCAATACACTTTTTCTTTGCCCTGTTTTCCCCTCTTTTTATTATGTCCATAAGAATTGTCTTACTCCGAAGAACCCGCGCGAACAGTCCAACGGGGAGAGCGCATTCTTTTACTTCACGAGCCGCCTGCAGGAGCCCGGCCTGTACCTGCTGGACGAGCCGGAGAACAGCCTTTCCGCGGTGCGGCAGATCGAACTGCGCGACTTTCTGGAAAACGCGGCGCGGTTTTTCGGGTGCCAGTTCGTGATCGCGACGCACTCCCCCTTCCTCCTGTCCATGCGGGGTGCGAAGGTCTATGACCTGGACGCAGCGCCCGCCGCCGTGAAGCGCTGGACGCAGCTTCCGGATATCCGCGCGGCGCACGAATTTTTTGAAGCGCACCGCGACGAATTCCGATCCCCGGACAAAAAATAACGGAGCCGTACTTCTGTACGGCTCCGGTTCCTTATGCTGTCCTGTTCCGCTGCAAACGCAGCGCCGGAAAACGCGTCACTGCCAGTCGCAGACGTTGACCCACTTGTCGAGGAATTCCTTCTCCCCCTGCTTGCCCTTGACGGACTGAGAAGCCGCGACGATGGGCAGAATGCGCTGCACGTACTGGATCGCCGTATCCGTCTTGGTGCAGAAGAGGTTCAGATACTTTTCCGCGAGCCCGTCCTTTCCCTGCAGTTTGAAGATGAGATAGGTGCGCGCCGCATCGGCCGAGCCGTTGCCCTGCGTGGCGTGCGACCAGTCGACGATATAGGGCGTGCCGTCCTTTTTGATGATGATGTTGCTGGGCTGGAAGTCGCCGTGGCAGAGCTTGTTGTGACGGGGCAGACCGTCGAGCCGCATATGCAGGTCATAGCGCACGGTGGCGGGGTAAGAGCTTGCCGAGATCTTCATGTGCATCTTGTCGCGAAGATGTCCCAGAAGCGGCACGCGCTCCTTGCTCATGCGGATCTGCAGATCGACGAAGAAATTGAGGTATTCGTCCTCTTTTTCGGGGTGCTTCTGCATGAGAGCTTCCAGCGTCTCGCCCTCGATGAGCTCGCGCACGATCGCCCATCTGCCGTCCACGACGGTAACGGCGAGGATCTTGGGGATATTCAGCCCCGTCTCCTCAACGCGCGCCTGATTGAGCGCCTCGTTGAGAATGTTCGCCTTGGAATAGCTCTCGTCAAACGACTTGATGAGCTTGTCCCCGTCGCGGTAAAACTTTTTGCCCGCACTTTCGTAAATGAGTTCCATAGTTACAATCCTCCTTATCCGCGGGGATTTATCCCGCAATGCTTTTCCGTGCATTATTATATACGATTTCGGGCGGATTGTAAATACCTTTTCTGAAAATTTCCTCTCCGATTTCGCAGGAAAAAGCCGCGGGAAGACCCCGCGGCTTTTGTATCATTTCTTTATTTATTCTTCCTGACCGGCTTCGTCCGGCTTTTCATCGCCGAGCACAAGGCCGAGGCAGGCGAGCCGCTCCTCCAGTATGGCAAGCTGCGCGCCCTCCTCCGTGGAGGAAAGTTTTTCGTTGTCTCTGCACAGCCGCACGGCGACGAGCAGTTTGCGCGAAAAGTACACAAGGAACACGAACGCGGCAAAGGTAAGAACGCCGAACGTGATCGTCAGGATCATCGGAACGGGGCTCTGCGTCCGCAGAAGAAAACTCGAACTGACCGCAATGCCGATCGCAAACACGATCAGCGCCGCAAGGCTTGCCAGGAAGCGCACAAGATAGTACTTTCTGTTCGCCGCAAAGGGTCCGCGGCGCTCCTGCTGCGCCGCCGAGACCCGTTCCCGCAGGGGCTGCGCCTCGGTCTCCGTCTCATCGCGCAGTTTTTCAAGCCGGTCTCCGAACACATCGAGGACGCGCCTGCGGCAGCCCTCCTCTGCGGCGGAAAATTCCGACGCCGTATCGCGCTCGAGCAGGGGCTGTTCGTTCGTATAATTTTCGGTGATCGCCGCAAAGAGCTTTTCTTCCGTCTCCCCGGCGAATTCGCAGCCGAGCGCGGCGCGGTATTCCTCTGCCGCCGCGCGGTAATCCGCCGCGCCGAATTTTTCATCGCCCGCGGCAATGTGTTTCAGGCTCTCCTCGTGCGCTTCCGCGCGCAGTCGCTCCCTGCGCTCCAGCTCTTCCTTGAGCTGGGAAGGCGTGAGTCCCACGAGATCTTCGTCATATTCCTCGCCGCCGAATTCGAGGGTATAATTTTCGCCCTCTTCCTCCGCGGACACGTCCGCATCCGTCGAGAGTTCGTCCACGACGTCCTCTTCCCCGTCCGTGCGCTTTCTCTTCACACCGCGGAGCTCGTCCTTATCGATCAGCCGTTCTTCCATGATATCTCCTCCGCGCGCCGCCGGCGCGCCGCTCGATCCTGATGATTCAACACGTATGCACGCAGACCGCCGCCGCGTTCCCCGCATACCGCTCTCTTGCGCGAAGGCATGCTTCTTCGCTGTCGAACACCGCATAACATGCGCTGCCGGAGCCCGTCATGCCTGCGCCGAAGGGCGAAAGTTCACGCGCCTGCGCGAGCGTTCCCGCGATGTCCCCGTTCAGGGCGCATGCCGCGCCGGTGAGGGCATTCGCAAAGAAACGTGCCGCCCCTGCGCCCTCGCCCGGAAGCCGCTCCGCCGCCCTCTGCGTACACGGAGAAAGCCGCTCGCCGCGGCGGTCGTACTCGGCAAAACACTGCGCCGTTGCCACACCGGAGGCCGGACACAACAGCAGCAGATACAGCCGGGGCATGCCCGGAATGCGCTCCACGCATTCCCCCCTGCCCCCGATGCGGGCCCAGCCCCCCGTCAGCAGATACCCCGTATCGCTGCCGAGCGCATCGGCGATCGATTTGAGCCGCACCGTGTCCGTGACGGAGTACAGCCGTGCGAGCGCTTGCAGCACGCCGGCCGCATCGGCAGAAGAGCTGCCCAGACCCGCGCCGACGGGAATGCGGCGGTCGATGACGATCTCCGCCCCGCCCGTTCCGAACGCCGCGCAGAATGCCTCCGCCGCGCGCAGAGCGTTGCTGCGCCCGGAGATCTGCCCTGCCCCTTCGCCGCGCATGAGGACGCCGACGTGCCCGTCCGGACGCCTGCGCGCCGTCACTCCATCGCACAGATCCACGGTGCAGACCAGGGAATCGAGCAGATGATAGCCGTCGCGGACGCCGAGAATATCCAGCGTGAAATTGACCTTGGCATACGCACTGACGCTCACGGTTTCCATCTTTGCCATTGTAACACATTTCCACACGCAATGCAAGAAAGTTCGCATGAAATTTTGACGGGAAGGGTGCACACTTGTCAATGAGATTTTAGAAAAAAGTTGGGAAAAAGATGAAAATTTCTTCTGCAAGGCAGGAGAAGCGGAGCAAAGAACGCCGCAAGGGGCTGTCTCCCATGGGAGACAGCCCCTTGTCCGCTTTCGGCGCACGCCGAAAAGCCCTCGTTCGAGGGCTTCTTTTTTATGCTGTCCCGTTACTCAACTACGCCCCAATCAAAGAGCAGAAGCTCTTTCCGCTTCTCTTTCGGGGTGAGCCACTTCCGCTTTCCGTCCTTGCTTGCAAGCACGCTCATCGGAATGTTGTTCGACCGCCGCAAGTATGCTTTCATCTGCGTTTTCAGATCGTCATAGGAGTAAAACCGTAGGTACTTATAGAAGCGTTCATTGTCCGAACGGTGCGACCGCTCCACTTTGCCGTTATGTCTCGGTGTACGCGGTTTAATGGTCTTGTGTTCGATACCCTCTTCCAGACAGAACTTATCGAAGGTATGCAGTCGCCCGCTCTTGACTTTCTGTGTGAACGTAAATTCAATCCCGTTGTCGGTCTGAATGATCTTCGGCTTATAGCCGAAATAGATGATCGCCCGTCTGATACAGTCCACCGAATTATCGGCGATCTGTTCCTGATACGGATAGATGAACCGCTCGCGCGTGGCTTCGTCAATGACAGTGTATTGGAAGAAATGTTCATCTTCGAGAACAGAACTCGCCGCGCACTCCCGCGGGACGCATTTCACGTCAAACTGCCATTTTTCGCCGATATGTTCGGGTGTATCATAGGGCTTGGGTTTATACGGCTTCCGCTTCGGTTTGTTTGCATAGAATCCGTTGCGCCGCAGATAGCGGTAGAGTGTAGCCGGGTTACGGCTGTAAGCGTAGTACAGCCGCAATTTTCCATACAGTTCATTGAGCCCGATATTCGGGTTGCGCCGCACGAGGTCGGCAATATGTTTCTTTTCTTCTTCGGTCTGTGCGTTCGGGTGTTGCCTGTGCGGGCGGTGAGATTTGTTCGCAAGACTTGCGAGCGTCCCGTCATACAGCCGTTTCCAACGGTAGACGGTCTGCTCGGTGCAATGGTATCGGTGAGCGACGAATTTCACGTCCGACATTCGTAAAAGCCGCAGGGCTTTTTCTTTCTCTTTCGGAGAATATGGATTGTTCCAACGTCTTTTCTGTGACCTGCTTGTCTGCATGGTATATACCCCCTTGTAATGTACTTGGAAATAACATAGCCGCGATGACAGCCGTCAAGGGGCAAGCGGTTGTATTTTTTTGTAAAGCGACACAAAAAAATCTCCACCGTCAGGCATGACACCTTGACTGCTTTACGCGGCTATGTTCGGGACAGATTAAGAGCTGTAAGGCACGCCTTACAGCTCCCGCTATTCTGTTTGTTTGGTGGTGTCCCTGCCCCGTGGGGGCAGGAGCGCAGAAAACAGAACGGGCGCGGGTTCCCCGCTAAACCGCTTCGGGAACGCCGCGCCGCTGTTCTGATTTTCTCCGCTCTATATCCGCTCCCCGTTCGGAAGCACAAAATTAACTTCCAATCCAACGCCGACAGCGTCGGCGACGCGTTGAAGTTCCGACAGTTTGAAATCATTCCGTGTCATTTTGTTGTATAGGTTAGAGTTGCTCTGATTGCTTCGCGCGGCGATTTCCGCAACGGAAATCTTTTGCCTGACAGCCAATATTTTGATTTTTTCAGCCATATCCATTTTTGATGGTGTACCTCCTGTCTATCGTGCATACAGTATATCACGGAATAGTATTGAAAGTCAATAGAAAAATAGAAAAAAGTTACTGAAAAGCCAAAAAAACTTACGATATAGTCACTAAATCGTTTGACATAATCACCGAATAGTGATATAATAGTACTGTAAATGAAAGGACGGCAACCACAACAGCCAAAGGAGAAAAGACACATGAACAAACAAGAAAGATTACAGGCAATCAGAGCAATGGACACAATAGCAAAAATGCTGAATGATGAAAACGAATATTTATGGTGGGCAAACATGGGAATACCCGACGGCGAAATTGACGAAACAACAAAAGACGAGGAAATCGAATGGCTTTGCGATGATGACATTTTCCCCGATTTGCTTTTCAATTTTTGCCGCATATTCGGAATGAAAAAAGAAAAAGCAACAGGCTTTCTATATTGCGACAACGTAACAGGGAAAGAAACAGACTAAGCAAAACAGCCGACCGCAGGCGGCACAAGTCCTGCGGAAAGGGGTTACAGATGAAATACATTTACTTTCACGACGTTCAGACCGTCGAAGAACTCAAACG
>CAJFRT010000036.1 GCA_904419525.1 Candidatus Gallimonas merdae | reverse complement strand
AATTAACGCCAGGCCTAAGAAAGTTTTGCATTACCATACACCACAAGATTTGTTCATTGAAAATCTCTCTTTGTGTTGCACTTAGTTTGACAATTCATCATACGGAAAACGGATATTTCTACAAAGAAATTATGAATTTTGTCATATATTTTGTTGACATTCCGCCATGGTCGTGATACAATCGTGTCATAATAATTTGTTACAAAGCGCCGTTTATTATGACAACGGAGATCGGAATTATGAAACGTGAGAACAGACAACACGAAGGGGAGATGACAACACTCGAAGGAGATTGCATTCCCCGTCCCGTCCGCAAAAAGAAGGGCGGCCTCCGCTTAAAGGCAAAACATCACCGTCACCTGAAAAAAGTACTGGCGGCGACGTCTGCCTGCGCCATTCTGGTGGGCGGTACTTTCGGCATCAACGCGCTGTTTTTCAATGAGGCGGCTCCCAACACGGTGGACGACGGTTTTGCCACCGTGCTCTATGAGCTTCCCGCCGACGGCTCCACGCCCGATATGCATTCCGCGCTTGAAAACATCGGCTACATGAATGCACGCTTCAGGGCGCAGGACGTCTGGTACTCGGAAATGGACGGCAGCGTCGATACCATGCTCAGCCAGAAGGTGAACACCTGGAAGCAGTATTCGGACGGCGTGCTCATCCAGACGGACATCACGACTTCCAGCCTGATCAATTCGGCGAAGCAGTTCTGCTGGGTGGGCGACCGCGTCATCTGGCGCGAAGCCGCGGGCGGCCCCTCCACCTACGACGGTGTGAACACCGCATGGAAGGACGGCGCGCCGTTCGGCAATATGTCGGTTGAGGACTATAAAAAATCGCGCGGACTTCCCGGAACGGAATTTTCCGTGTATATCATCAACGAAGAGACCCTTCAGGGCGCTTCCGAGGTGACGGACAACGGCGACGGAACGTATACGCAGACCTATTACCTTGACCCGGCTACCGACAAGGCGCCCGCCTATTACGTCAATCAGATGATGTTCACGGGCGGACTGACCTCCCTTCCCACGTTTGAACACATCACGGTGACCTACACCTTTGATTCCACGTGGCAGGTCTTGAGTTCCTATATCGACGAAGCCTACACCGCAACCAAGGGGCTCAATGCCAAATGTACGGCGGCCTACACGACCAATTATGAGTACGGCACGGACAGGGCGTATTCCGACGCGTACGAGACCTATTTCAAAAATTATGCCGACAAACCCGCAACGGGTGCGCCGGAGGGGAACACGCTGACTGCGGCGGACTGTCTTGCCGAGGCGTTCGCGCCGGTTCTGACGAAGCCCGTCACGTTCGCCGTCGATCTTACGCTGAACGGCCGGCCCGTCTCCGGACTTGTCTATGTGGATGCGTCTGACCTTGGCGCGCTCTCCCTGCGCGCAAAGTTGGGCGACGTGTATTTTGAATATGCGGGGGACAGCGTCTGTCTGATCCTCGGCGAAAACAAGATCCGGCTCGATACCGACGCGCTTGCGGGGCTGACCGGAGGCGACGGCGGCAGTTTTGACACCGATGCGCTTCTGGAACAGCTCGGCGGCGGGATCTTTGAAGAGGCGGGCGACGGAAAGAGCGCGACGCTCTCTTCCACGCTCTCGCTGTTCGGGCTCGACCTTCCCGTGCGCTTCACGTTCGGGATCTCCGACGACGGTGCGATCTCGCTGGGCGATGTCTCGACGGAGCTTTCCGCCTTCGGCATGAAGATCGCGGCAGTGCTCGCCTATTCGGCAGACACGCTTCCCGCGGAGGACGTTTCGGACAGCCACGATGTCACTTCGCTCGTGACGCAGCTTGCGCAGCTGTTCACGGGAGATGCGATCGCGGCAGATCTTTCCTATGAAACGACGGCGGGCGGCGAACGGCTTTCGCTCGACGGAAACATTTCCCTCGATCTCGCTTCGCTGGGGGTGAAGGGCGATCTTCATGTGTCGCTCGGCGACGGGAGCGTCGGCAAGACGCTTATGTTTGCCTATACGGCGGTCGGTGAGGGGCAGGAAAAACAGCACCAAATCTATTTCACGATCGACGGCGCGAAGTTCCGGCTCAATGCGTCCGAGGCCGTGTCCTTCCTTGCGGAACTGCTCGGCGCAGATCTGTCGGGCGCAGGGGATGCGCTCGGGGACATCTTCGGAAAGCTGCTCTCCATCGATCTGGGGTCGATGATCACGGTTGCAGATGATTCGCTCGTGCTTGCGGGCGGCGAACTGCTCGCGGCCCTCGGCGTGGACTTCGCACTCGGCGATGTCTCCCTGTATGCGACGGAGAAGGGCGTCGGCGTTTCGGCGCTCGGCATTGCGGCGGAACTTTCCTCCGCGCAGTCTTTCACGGTGAATGACGGCGACTATGCGGACTACGCAGATCTGACGCCATTGCTCGGCACCGTGGAAAAAATTCTCAAAGATGAGCGCATTGCGCTTGCCGGTTCACTCTCATTGGAATATCGTCAGACGGCGCTTTCGCTCGCCGTTGAGAACGGAACGCTCTCCTGGAAGGACGGCTTCGCGCTTTCGTTTGACCTTGCGGTGACCGTGGGCGACACCCGGCAGACCGTTCTGGTCGATGCGGACGCTTCGCGGATCCGCCTTGTCTACGGGAACGTGGGCGTGGAACTGCGCTACGACGAGCTCGGCCTTCTTGCCGATGCGTTTGCAGACGTGTATGCGCGCATCGCCTCCGTGCAGGGTGCCTCCGTGCAGGGCGGCGGACTTCCCGCAACGGCGGAAGAGCTGTCCGCGCAGCTGGGAGCGGGTGCGGCGGTGACGGAGCTGCTGGCTTCTCTGAATTTGCCCGAACTGCTCGGCGGGATCTCGTTCGGCGGCGCGACGTCGGCAGAGGGGAGCCTTGCCACGCTTTCGTTCGGCGCGTTCACGTTTGATCTGCGCATGCCGGAAAACGGGCTTGCGCTCGTGCTCGGAAAGACGTCGGTGGATGATATCACGCTTTCTGGCTCGCTCTCCGTTGCGGCCTCCTCCGGGGACGCTGTCTCGTCTCCGGCCGAAGGGCTGATGACCGTCTCCGATCTGTGCGAACTGCTGGATTTCGCGGGCGCGGCGGTCGCAACGCTGGCTTCCTCCGACGTGACGGTCTCCTTCGGCGGCAGCACGCTGAATGCGGACGGTCAGAATGTATTCGATATTTCGGGCGTGCTGGCCTATCACTCCGGCGTGGAGGACGGCCGCTTCCCCGTAATCGTGGATCGGGAGGGGACTTCCGTTACGTTCAGTTCCGATGCGTATCTCTATTTCGGGCTGACGCTCGATGAGATCGCGGAAGGCGGCACCGATCTCTATCTCGATTTCTGGATGTTTGACGCAAAGGACGACGGAGAACTTGATTTTTACGTCAGTATCTCCAAATATGCGGAGGGGACGCCGGGATATGATCCCCTGCGGTTTGCGGTATCTTCCAGCGATATCCTCACCATTCTCGCAAGCGGCGTCTCTCTCTTCCGGGATACGCTTTCGGAATTTCTGACGGGGCTGGGCCTTTCGCAGAGCGCGGCGGATACGCTGTTCTCCACGCTGGACGCGTTCTTCGTCTCCGACTGGCTGACGGCAACGGACAAGGCGCAGCTTTCGGCGATCGGCAGCATGCTCATGAGCACGCTCGGGATCGACACGGCGCTCGAAGATGTTCTCGGCGGGATTGCCGATGCGGTCGGCGGAGCTGCGGAAGATGCCGCGGCGACCGATCCCGGGAAATATCTGACGTCGCTCGGGATCACGCGCGGCGAGGACGGCACGATCGGCTTTACCGTCAGCCTCGATTCCGACCTGATCTATGGGGGGGCCGACCTTGCGCCGCTCACCATTCTTCTGGAGAAGAAGGACGGAGCGGACGGCTCCCGTCTTTCCGGGATCAGCCTCGGCAATATTTACGGCAACGGCAACACCGAGAAGACGAGCGTGGATTTCGGGTTCGGATATGAGGACCTTTCGCTCGGTGAGACCGCGGACGGCGCAACGCTCACGCTTGCGGACGGAACGTCCCGGACACTTGCATATTCCCTCTACAGCGATTATACGTTCTCGGGCGTTGATGAACTCATTCGTGCGATCGCGGCCTCCGCGACGCACGAAACGGGTACCGAAGGCGACTATGCCCTGAACGAGGAATTTTATGTCAGCGGCAAGGTGAGCGGCAAGGCATTGGGATTGTCCCTGACGGATATCGGCATTCAGATCGGCGTCACGGTCGACGCAGAGGGAAGCGTCGCACTGCATCTGAAGCTGACGTATTCTTCTTTCCCGATGGTGATCAAGAGCGCAGGCACCACCGAACTGACCGTCAGAGACGGCATGGTGTGGATCAGGCGCACGCTTTCGGGCGAGCAGGCCACTTACCGCGTGATGCCGCTCAACAACTTCTTCAACGGGATTTTGAGCGATCATCTGACCTATCTTCTGAATTTCAGCGATCTGATCGACGGCAAAATTCAGGAATCCCTGAACAAGCCGGCAACCGCTTCGTCCGGTTCCGATGATTACGGCATAGTACTCGGGAATTTTCTGAACAGCTATACTTATCAGAAAAACGAGGACGGCGGAAACACCTGGAAGATGAATCTCAACGGCGCCAGCCTGACGGACGGCGTATTGGGAGATATGCTCCTGACGCTCGGCTCCGATTCGGGAAAC
Source organism: Candidatus Gallimonas merdae (assembly GCA_904419525.1). GTDB lineage: Bacteria > Bacillota > Clostridia > Christensenellales > Borkfalkiaceae > Gallimonas > Gallimonas merdae. The sequence goes on along the minus strand of CAJFRT010000036.1, from coordinate 10,016 downwards.
ATTCTCCGCACACTCGGATTTGAGGCGGGGCTGTACGATGATCTTCTTACGCTGGAGGCACAGCTGTACTTCCGCAATCCCTGCAACGTCTGGGAAAGCGATGCCGAAAAGGCAGCGTTTGAAAGCATGGACGATCTTTCGGACAACTTCGGAAGGCCCGATGTCTCCTGGGAGACGCAGGACGGCGCCTATTTTGTGGAAGGAAAGGTCACAACGGTCAGCTTTGTGGCCGCCGGCGAGACCGTTTCGGCGCAGAACGTCCTCTTCGATCAGGCGAGCGGGACCGTCTATTCCGGTGTCACGCTTCCCGACTTGTCCGTCTATCAGAGACCCGGCTATACGGTCGGCTGGAGCAAGACGGACTTCACGACGGTGAAGGAGAACGAGACCGTACATGCCGTCTATACGCCCGATGTCTATACGCTCACCCTTGTGAGCGGGCGCGAGGCGGAGGGCTTCACCTATGACGAAGCGACGGGGAAATGGGTACGCGTGATCGAATACACGTACGGACAGTTTGAACTTCCCTTCCTTTCCGACGCACAGCAGCGCATCATCGCCTATACGGCGGACGGCATCGAACTGACGGCGGATTCGGACGGGCTGGAGATCCTTTCCGATCTGACGCTGGAAGCGCAGTGGGAGATGATCGACTACACGATCACGTATGTAGCGGACGGCAGTGTGATTTCCGAACAGACGGCGCACTACGGGGACGCGTTCGAGCCGCCTGCGGCGCCCGAAAAGCCCGGTTATTCCTTTGCGGGCTGGGACATCGAACAGGATTATGTCACGCAGGACACGGTCTTTACGGCACAGTACGTGCCCGAGACATATACGGTGACGCTGGAAAGCGAGCGTGCGCTCGACGGGTTTGTGTACAATGAAGGAAGCGGCATGTATGAGCGGCAGTTCGGCTATGTCTACGGCACTTCGGTCAGCCTTCCTTCGGCCGTGCGCAGCGAAGGGTACTTCCTGAACGGATTTGTTCTGGACGGGGTCGTATATACGCAGCTCCCTGCCGTGACGGAGGACGTGACGCTGACGGCGCAGTGGAGCGAGGTCGGCTATGAGATCACATTCGTCGCCGACGGAAAAACGATCCTGACGCAGAACTACCGCGCGGGCGAGACGCTCCGTCTCCCTCCCGTGCCCGAAAAAACGGGCTATTCGGGAGAGTGGCAGGTGGAAGAAGGGTATGTCGTCAGCGGCGATGCCACCATCGAAGCCGTCTACACGGCTGATACCTATACCGTGAAGCTGGTCAGCGACCGGGCGGCGGACGGGTTTGCTGCTGCTGGCGGGGCGTATGTGAAAGAGGTGGCGTATGTCTATGACGGCGCGCCCGTCGCGCTCGATGCGGACATTAAGGTCCCCGGCTATGACTTCGGCGGATATTATACGATGCCGGACGGCGCAGGGGAAAAGGTCACGCAGATCGACAACGCCGTTGCGCTTGGCGGAGTGCTCTATCTCGTTTGGATCGACAACACGGTGACGGTCAGCTTCCTCAGCGATCTGAAGCTCGAGGGCAGTTCATTCAATCCCGCCAAGAACGGCTATGAGCTGAAGATGTCCTTCAACGATGATTATACGCTGAACTATAAGCCGGCTTTTGAAGGGTATCAGCTCCTCGGCTGGTTTGCGGACGCCGGGAACGGCTGGGATCTCGTGTCCGACGTCAGGGCTCTTGACGGAGCCGACGTCGTGGCCGTGTGGATCTCCGAGATGCAGGTGACGTTCACCGACGTATCCAAGAAGAGCGTTGTCTTCGGGTATACGTACAACATCGTCGGCGAAGTGAGGGGCGGAAATGTTTACGGCACACTGTCCGAAAGCATTGCAGCTGCCGTCTCTCTCACGCAGAAGACGGAGGGCTTCTACCGCATTTACGGAAAGGACGGCGGCCACGACGATCTGAAATACGGCGAAGTATTCGAGCTCAACTATAACAGCGAAGGCGTTGCGGCATTCGGTGCAACGGGTATGACGAGCTTCAAGTACGGGACACTGTTTGTGCAGGCGGCGCGCGGCGGCGTCATCATTTCCAAGACGTTCAGCTACGGAAGCGCGAGCGTCACGGTTGACATCGAAGCATCTGCGGCGATTTCGTGAACTTTATGAACAGCAAAAAGGGCGCTCCACGCTGTGGGGCGCCCTTTTCCTATGCTGTTTCAGTAACGGCCGGCGATCTTTTCCGCCTCCTTTCTGACGCGCTCGGCAAGCTCGGCCGGCGCAAGGACGGTAAATCCCGCCCCCGCGGACAGGATTTTCCCGACCAGCGATTCGTCGTCCGGCAGCGTCGCCCTGGCATACTTCTTTCCGTTTTCTTCGTAGACCGCTTCGATCCCGAGCCATTCTTCGGCAAACGGGATCGCCTCCTTTGTCAGGGCAAACCGCGCTTCAATGCACTGTTCCGTGTCCGTCCAGAAGGAAAGGGGAATGTCCCTGCGCGCAAATGGCATGCGCTCAAAATGCAGTCCCGTCTTGACGATCGAACGCATGCGCCCGATCTTGAACAGACGGAACGCTTCGCGCGTCCTGCAATAGGCGTAAGTATACCAGATATTCTGCTTGCAGACAAGCAGATGCGGAAGAATGATCCGGTGCGTATGTCTGCCGCCGCGGTCGACATAGTCGATCTCCAGCGATTCCCGGTCGTCCGTCGCCTGTTCGATGAGCGTCAGCTTATCGGAGAGCCGCCTCTCGCTTCCCCAGGCGCCGCTGTCCACCAGGATATTTCCCGTAAGGGCATCGTCCTGGCGCTCTCTTTTTCTCTGGGAAGAGAGCTTTTCGATCGCGGACTGAAGGACGGGGTCATGCAGTTCGCTCTCCATGGCCTGCATGGCCTGAATGGCGCGCGCGTACTCGTCGCGCGTGAAAAAGCCTCGTGGCAGTTTGTAGGCGTCTGAAATGTAGATCCCGCCCGAAGCTCCGCGCGCAACGTCGATGGGAATGCCCGCCACCGTCATCTCCTCGACGTAGCGGTAGACAGAGCGCGCTGAGATGTCAAAATGTGCCGCAAGTTCGGACGCGGTCATTCTGCGCCGCGCAAGCAGCAGAAAAAGCATTTCGATCATGATCTGGTATTTCATAATTCGACTTGTCTCCGCAAAAAATTCCTGAAAATATTTTAGCATACATGACAATATCTGTCAAGTATGATGCGTATCATAGGGAGTATGGATAAGCTCCCTATGGATCAGATTCTTGAAACCCTCCGCCGCCGCGAACGTGCGGCGCGCAATGCGGCGCTCCGCGCCCGTCTCAGACAGTCGCGGACGCCGGAAGGAGCGTTCTCCCGTCTGCGCTCGCTGGAAGGCCTGAATGCAAAGGAACGCGCTTTTCTGTCCGATTTTGCATAAAAATACGTGCAAGCGTTTGACAAAGGGGCGCGCACGTCGTATAATAGCCTTATGAAAGGTTCGCTCGCAGTTGCAATTTACGGCTACGCGTATTACGTTCAGGCGTAATACTTTTTCCGCGCGTAGACAAATTCTGAACGGAACGGTTTGCGCGCAGCGCGGCCGTTTTTTGTTTTCAGGCGGGCAAAAAGGAGTTACAATGAAGAATGTCATGGACACCCTGCGCGAGCGGGGATTCATCAAGCAGACGGTATACGAAGACGAGCTGTACGAAAAGCTCGGCTCGGAGAGCGTGCCTTTTTACATCGGCTTTGACCCGACGGCGGACAGCCTTCATGTCGGGCACTTCATGCAGCTCATCGCCATGAAGCACATGCAGGACGCCGGACACCGTCCCATTATCCTGATCGGCGGGGGCACGGGCATGATCGGCGATCCCTCGGGCAGGACGGACATGCGCTCGATGATGACGCGCGAAACGGTGAAATACCACGTGGAGTGCTTCAAAAAGCAGATGGCGCGCTTTATCCGCTTCGACGGCGAAAACGGCGCCATTGTCGTGGACAATGCCGACTGGCTGCTCGATCTCAACTACGTGGAATTTCTGCGCGACGTCGGCGTATATTTTTCCGTCAACAAAATGCTCACGGCGGAGTGCTACCGTTCGCGGATGGAAAAGGGGCTGACATTCCTGGAATTCAATTATATGCTCATGCAGGCGTATGATTTCCTCGTGCTCAACCGCAGGTACGGCTGCCTTCTGCAGCTGGGCGGCGACGATCAGTGGAGCAATATCCTTGCGGGGGCCGACCTTATTCGCAGAAAGGAGCGCAAGGCGGCGTTCGCCATGACGTTCACCCTTCTCACCACGAGCGAGGGCAAAAAGATGGGCAAGACGCAAAAGGGCGCCGTCTGGCTGGACGAAAACAAGACTTCGCCCTATGAATTCTATCAGTATTGGCGCAATACGGCGGACGCCGATGTGGAAAAGTGCCTGAAACTTCTCACCTTCCTGCCGCTCGGGCAGATTTCGGAGCTCACGCAGTACCGCGACGAGCGCATCAACCGCGCCAAGGAAGTGCTTGCGTTCGAGCTGACCAGGATGGTGCACGGCGAAGAAAAAGCGCTCGCGGCGCAGTCGGAAGCGCATGCCGCATTCGGCGGAGAGGGCGAGATGCCCGAAAAGACGGTGCCGGCCGACACGCATACGGTTTTGCAGGCGCTGATCGCGACAGGCCTGTGCAAGTCCAACGGCGAGGCGCGCCGTCTCGTCGATCAGGGCGGCGTCACGATCAACGGCGAAAAGGTGACCGACGTCAATGCGGAACTTCCCGCATCGCCGTTCACGCTGTTCAAAGGGAAAAAGGTGCGCCTGAAAGTCATCGTGCAATGAGTTTTCTCAGCGTTGCCGCGCCGCATTCGGCCGAAAAGATCATTGAAAAATCCCGCTTTCTCACGTATACCGCGCACACGGCGGGGGAGGAGGAAGCCCGTGCCTTTCTTTCGTCGGTGCGGGCGCAGCACCCGCTCGCCACGCATGTCTGCCATGCATTTGTCGCAGACCGCGTGGGGAATCTCATGCGGTTTTCAGATGACGGCGAGCCGCAGGGAACGGCCGGCATGCCGATCCTGGGCGTTCTGCGCGCGCGCAGGCTCTTTGAATGTTCGGTTGCCGTGGTGCGCTATTTCGGCGGGATCAAGCTGGGGGCAGGCGGGCTGACGCGCGCTTATTCTTCCTGCGCGGCGGAGTGCCTGGACGGGGCGGAGCTTGCGCTATGGGACGAGTGCGCGGAACTGCGCGTGACGGCGGATTATTCCGAGGTCAACGCGCTCCTGCGCTTTCTTGAAGGAAGGTGCACGGTTCTTTCCCGGGAGTTTGCGCAGAAGGCCTGCTTTGTCGTGGCCGTCCGCGCGCAGGAGAGTGCGGCGTTCTGCACCGCGTTGGCCGATCATCTGTGCGGCCGGGCGGAAATCAGGGAAACGGGGAAATATTTTGCGCCCTTTCCGCTTGCACATTGAGCGGCATGGGAGTATAATATAAGGAAAAGCGGAGGGATCGTTATGCAGATCATTGAAAGGAAACAGCTCAGGCAAAAACCCGCCGGGGGGACGCAGCTCGGATTCGGGCATTACTTCACCGATTATATGTTTACGATGAAGTATACGGCGGACAAAGGGTGGCACGATGCAAAGATCGAGCCGAACGAACCCAAGCCGTTTGACCTTGCCACGAGTATTTTTCACTATGCACAGGGCATTTTCGAGGGGATGAAGGCGTTCCGCCAGCCCGACGGCTCGATCGCCGTATTCCGTCCCGATGAAAACTGGGCGCGCATGAATCGTTCGGCAACCAGAATGTGCATTCCAAACTTCCCGGAAGACGTCGTGGAAGAGGGGCTGGAAGAGCTTCTGAAGCTGGACAGGGACTGGATCCCTGCCGAGCCGGGCACCGCGCTCTATATCCGTCCGACGATCGTGGCGACGCGCGTCATGCTCGGCGTGCATGCCTCCACGGAATATCTTTTCTTTATTATCCTGTCGCCCGTGGGAAGCTACTATGCGCATGGACTGGAACCCACAAAACTGGTCGTGGAAGACAAGTATACCCGTGCCACGATCGGCGGAACGGGGGAGGCAAAGTGCCTGGGCAATTATGCCGCTTCGATGAAGGCCGGCGAAGAGGCCGAAGAAAAGGGCTTCGATCAGGTGCTCTGGCTGGACGCCAACGAAAAAAAATATGTCGAAGAAGTGGGCAGCATGAACATGTTCTTCGTGATCGGCGGCGAGGTGGTCACGCCTGCGCTTGTCGGCTCCATTCTTCCGGGCATCACCAGAAAAAGCTGCATTCAGATCCTGAAAGACAAGGGCTATCGCGTTTCGGAACGCCGAATTTCGATCGACGAGGTGATCGCCGCACAGGAAAATGGCACCCTTGACGAAGCGTTCGGCACGGGAACGGCCGCGGTCATTTCGCCCGTCGGCCTCATTCGCTACCGGGACAAAGATTACACGATCAACGGCGGAAAGATGGGCGCCGTCACAAAAATGCTCTACGATACGATCACGGGCATTCAGTATGGGACTGCCCCCGATCCTTACGGTTGGAAAAAGATCATAAAATAAATTCCGGCGAAAAGCGCGCCGCGGTTTGACCCGCGGCGCGCTTACTTTATGAGTTTTCAGGATTTTCCGAAAGGGATGAACTAACTTTATAGTCGGGATCTATTTTCTTCAGGAAATTTGTTGTTTGTGTTGTTTCATATGGCGTCTGGTTTGTTGTGGCAGATATCATGAAGTGTAATTTGCTTGAGACAAGCATATACAGAGCAATATTCTGTTCACTATTTATTTTTTAGAAAAAATATTGAGGATTTTACAAGAACATGGTATAATAAGTCAATCATTTATAAGGGGATGAGTTTTTTTATGATCGCTTTTATAAAAAATTTATTTTTTAGAAACAAAACAAAAAGGTTATTGGCATACATTGATAAAGTGGAAACAGCATTGACCTTATTCCAAAGTATTGATAATGAAGAACATAAAAAACTTGTTCGGCCTATGCGTTCTTTATTAAAAAAGGATTTATACGAAGACATTGTATCAAGATACAATGTTTGCATACAAAAGATTGAAAAGCATAATAAAGAAATACAGGCATTGACATTTGCCTATAATACACTTATGCAAAACTATCCTATTGCAGATATTTTGGATAATATTTTAAAGTGTAGCAGAGAAAAAATTGAAGAAATTGATTCTACGATTAAAAAGGTGTACTCATACGTTGTACCTAACTCTTTTCAATACAAAAAGCAATATGATGCATATAAGCAAGGTATTGAAGAAATCCTTCACGAATATGATTTAATTAAAGAACAAAAAAATCTGATTTTAAAAATCATTAGTGAGATCAATAACTTGCCTGATGTTTATATCGATAGCGAAAATATATCTAAGGCATTGGCAAACGCATTGAAGGATGTAGAAAAATATACATCTTATGAGCATCAATATTATCAAATGCCGATTGTTAATGCAAATACTATAGAAAAACATAATGAGAAGTTCATTGTAAAACATTTAAATGATACTATTTTCGATAATGTAAATGGGAAAAGTCTCGATATTGAGCAAAGACGTGCAGTTCTTTGCGATGCCAAATCAAATTTAACAATCGCAGGGGCGGGCTCGGGGAAAACATTAACAATATGTGGTAAAGTTAAGTATTTGTTAGAAAAAGGATTGGCGAAAAAAGATGAGATTCTATTGTTATCTTATTCAAAAGCTTCTGCTGATGACTTGGAAAATAAAATAAATATGGTTGCAACAGGTTTAACAGTTGAGACATTTCACGCTTTAGGGTATAAAATTTTAACTGAATCGAGTGGTAAGAAAAAAGCTATAGAAGAACAGTTACGGGCTTATATTACGCAGTTCTTTGAAGAAGAATTAGAAAGAAATCCTGAAATTGCAAATGAAATTTTTCAATATATTGCATTGTATTTTTATGCCGCACCAACATATAGAAAGAAATATAAAAATGATGGGGAAATTTTTAAGGATTTAAAATCCCTTGATTTTAGAACCTTAAAAAATCGTTTAGGGAAATTATCCGCGAACAAGGATAAACATGAAACGCTTAAAAATGAGTTTGTTAAGAGCAATGAAGAGCTTGTAATTGCAAACTATCTTTTTATAAATGGGATAAATTACGAATATGAAAAGCCGTATGGAATCGAAACAAGTACGCTTGACAAGCGTCAATACACCCCCGATTTCTATTTGCCTGATTATGGTATTTATATAGAACATTATGGCATAGACAGAAACGGGAATGCGCCTCAATATGACAAAGAGGCGAGTGATGAGTATGTGCGTTCGATGAATTGGAAACGTCAGATACATAATGAAAATCAAACAAAATGTATAGAAACGTTTTCTTACGAATTTAATGAGGGCATTATTTTTGATAATCTTAAAGTTCACCTGCTGAAAAACGGTGTGGAGTTCAGGCCTTTATCACAAGCGGAAGTTTTTATCGCTTTACATAATGTTTATATAGGCAGAGATTTTAGTTCATTTTTTAATTTGATAATGACTTTTATTTCATTGTATAAAGCACAAATCAAAGATGATACCGGTTTTGATGAATTAAAAACACAATTAAATGATTCTTTATATGATACAAGTCGCACCTGTCTTTTTTTAGATATTTGTAAAAATATATATAATTATTATATGCAAAATCTAAGAGCCATGGACAAGATTGACTTTGATGATATGATTTTACAATCGATAGATTTGCTTGATAGTACTCCAAATTTTAAATATAAGTATATTATTGTTGATGAGTTTCAGGACATATCACAAAGCAGAACAAAATTTTTGCAAAAGCTTATTGAACACGGGAATTCAAAGCTTTTTGCGGTTGGGGATGATTGGCAAGCGATTTATCGTTTTGCCGGCTGTGATATAAATGTATTTTTAGAATTTGAAAATATCTTTACAGGGGCAAAACTGAATTATATAACATCCACACACAGAAATTCCGCGGAGCTTCAGCAAATAGTAGAACCATTTATCACATCAAATCCAAGTCAATATAAAAAGCATATAAAATCGGCAAAACATCAAGATAAACCCGTAAGAATTGTTTATCATAAAGGGAATAAGGCAATGGCCTTTACCAAAACGTTGGAAGATATTTCGGCTATAAATTCTAATGCAAAAGTTTTAGTATTGGGTAGAAATAGACGGGACATAGATGCGTTTATTTGCAAAGAGATTCAAGTTTTTGACTATAAAAAAATAACGCATTATGATTATCCAAAACTTGAAATATCTTATAGTACAGTTCACGGCTCAAAAGGCTTGGAAAGCGATTTTGTTGTTTTGATCAGTGGAGAAGATGCGCAAAACGGCTTCCCCAATAAAACGGAAGATGATAATGTTTTAACACTTGTGCTGGGGAAGAGAGATATTTTTCAATATGCCGAAGAGCGTCGCCTTTTTTATGTGGCGTTAACAAGAACAAGATCTATCGTCTATTTGCTTTCTGATAAAAGAAAATCATCTGATTTTATACAAGAAATTAAAAATAAATGTTACATTATGGAAGATGAAAGTGATGAAAAAGAAGAAAGTGAATATCTTTGTCCTTGGTGCAAATCGGGATATTTGATTGTAAGAAAGTCGGAGATTGATGGAAAATCTTTCTATGGTTGTTCAAATTTTCCGTATTGTACCTATACCAACAATGATATGAAAGCGGTATATCATAATAATCGTTGCCCAGAATGTGGAGATTTTCTTGTCTTAAGAAAAGGAAGATACGGAACTTTCTTTGGTTGTCATAATTACCCGCGTTGTAAATACACGCAACAATATGTGGAAACGAAAAAAATGAATCGTATTGGTTTCTATGAATAGTAAAGTACCAAAGGCGAATTTATGTAAACCTTTACTTGTTTATAGATGGGCTTTGTGTTCTTTCCTTATTCTACAATAAATGACCTGAGTCGAATATTCGGCTCAGGTCATTTTGTACAGTGGGTGAATTATACTATTAAGTGCAACAGTGTGGAGAAAAAAAGGAGTTCATACAAATCTGTGGTAAAATAGAGTTGCGAAACAAAATTTACACAAAGG
>CAJFRT010000035.1 GCA_904419525.1 Candidatus Gallimonas merdae | reverse complement strand
CCTTTGTGTAAATTTTGTTTCGCAACTCTATTTTACCACAGATTTGTATGAACTCCTTTTTTTCTCCACACTGTTGCACTTAATAGTATAATTCACCCAGAGCACAAAAGAGCCTGTCCGAAAGGGCAGGCTCTTTGCCTGCTCTTTTGTCTCAAATGGCCGCGGCCCTCTGCAAAGGGTATGCGCGAACGCTCTGCGCGCTCTTTCCGGGAAAAATCAAAATCTTCCCAAATTTCTTCCAAAATCGATTGACACCCCTTGATGTTTGTGCTAAACTATGCTTACGCACCGAGAGGGGTGTAATTTTTTTGTATGGAGTTTTTGACCCATGGCTACCAAATCGACGAGAATGAAGATTACGTTCGAGTGCACGGAGTGCAAGAACCGTAATTATGACAGCTTCAAAAATAAGCGCAACGATCCCGATCGTCTTGAGCTGAAAAAGTATTGCCCCACGTGCAAAAAGCACACGGTGCACAAGGAATCCAAGTAAGCTCTGCGTCGTTTAAGGGGAAATCATCATGTCGAAGAAAGAAAAAGACCTGCAGGAGACGGAAAAGGCGCCCGAAGCGAAGAAGAACGATGCGCCCCGCAAGAAGGTCCAGCAGGATAAAAACAAAAAGCCCAACTGGTTTGTCAGGCAGGGACGCAAGATCAAGGAGACTTTCTCCGAGCTTAAACGCGTCACGTGGCCCACGTTCGGCAAGGCGCTCAAAGCCACGGGCGTGGTGCTTGTGATCGTTCTGATCTTCACCGTCATCGTCACGGGCATCAACTACGGGCTTGCGGAATTGCTCGATCTCATGGTAAGCACGGGGGCTTGACATGGCAATCGCAGATACCGAACCCAAATGGTATATCCTTCACACCTATTCCGGCTATGAAGCCATGGTGAAGGAGAGCCTTTTGCGGCTCATCGAAAATAACAATCTTCAGGACAGCATCGTGGACGTCAAGATCCCCACGGAGCAGACCATCGAAGAAAAGGCGAACGGCAAGAAAAAGGTGGTGGAGCGCAAACTGCTCCCTTGCTACGTCTTTATCAAAATGGTGTACTCCAATCAGCTGTGGTATCTTGTGACGAACACGCGCGGCGTAACGGGCTTCTGCGGCCCGCAGGGGCGTCCCATTCCGATGAAGGAGGACGAGATCCGCAAAATGCGCCTTGAGGAGTATGTGGCCGATGCCGATTTCAAGGCGGGCGACCGTGTGTCCATCGACAACGGCCCGCTGGAAGGTTTCATCGGCACCATTCGCGAGGTCAACGACGAGACCCAGCGCGCCAAGGTGACCATCGTCATGTTCGGAAGGGAGCAGGACGTGGAAGTCGAGTACGTGCAGATGCAGAAGATCTCGCCCGAGGCAACGGAAGTTCCCCGCGAGGAAGAATAAACGTTCAACTCTTTCCGGCCGACAGGCGGAAAGTGCTGATAGAGTGGGAGAGGCGGTAAATCTCATTATCCTGCCGCCTTGTATGTACCACAAACGGAGGAAGCAATCATGGCAAAGAAAGTAACCGCGGTCGTCAAACTGCAGCTCCCCGCCGGAAAAGCGACTCCCGGCCCTCCCGTCGGTTCGACGCTGGGCCCGCACGGAATCAACATTCCCGGCTTTACCAAGGAGTTCAACGCCAAGACGGCAGGACAGGAAGGGCTGATCATTCCCGTCGTGATGACGATCTATCAGGATCGTTCGTTCACGTTCGTGCTGAAGACCCCGCCCGCACCCGTTCTGATCAAAAAGGCTTTGGGACTCGAGACGGCAAGCGCGACCCCCAACAAGGTCAAGGTGGGCAAGCTCACCAAGGCGCAGGTGGAGGAAATCGCAAAGCAGAAGATGCCCGATCTCAACTGCACGTCTCTTGAAAGTGCGATCAGCATGATCAAGGGCACGGCGCGCAGCATGGGCGTCACCGTCGAGGAGTGAGTGGGAGAGAGTTTTTCTCGCTAAGACCACGGGAGGTAATCAATGAAATACGGTAAAAAATACGCTGAAAGTCTCAAATCTTACGACAAGCAGCGCGCATACGACGCATCGGAAGCAGTGGGCATTGTGCTCGAAAACGCCAAGGCGAAATTCGATGAAACGGTGGAACTGCACGTCCGGCTCGGCATCGATCCCCGCCAGGCAGACCAGCAGGTCCGCGGCGTGCTCGTTCTTCCCAACGGAACGGGCAAGACCAAGAAAGTGCTCGTCATCGCCAAGGGCGAAAAGGCGGATGCGGCCGCGGCCGCAGGCGCTGACTTCGTCGGTGCGGAGGAGATGATCCAGAAGATCCAGACGGAGAACTGGTTCGGCTTCGACGTCATGATCACAACGCCCGATATGATGGGTATGGTCGGCCGCATCGGCCGTATCCTCGGCCCCAAGGGCCTGATGCCCAACCCCAAATCGGGAACGGTCACGCCCGACGTCGTCAAGGCAGTGCAGGAAGTCAAGGCCGGTAAAGTCGAATACCGTCTCGACAAGACCGCGATCATTCACTGCCCGATCGGCAAGAAGAGCTTCGGCACGGAGAAGATCCTTGAGAACTTCAACGCGCTGATGGACGCGATCGTCCGTGCAAAGCCCGCCGCTGCCAAGGGCCAGTACGTCAAGAGCGTCACGCTGACCAGCACGATGGGCCCCGGCGTCAAAGTCAACTACAACAAAGGTTAACAAAAGGGGCGTAAAATCGCTTGACGGTTTTGCTCCCGCGTGCTACAATATCAATATACCGCAGACAACGGGTGCGCTCCGCGCTCAATATCCCGTCGAGGTAGGAACATATTTCACCTGAAATGTACTTCCGTACCCGTCTGCGGTGCGGAAGTTTTTTATTCGGCTCCCGCAAGGGGAGTTTTACGGAGGTAACCATGTCGGCAAATTTTGAAGCAAAGAAAGCTGTTGTCGAAGAGATCAAGGCTAAGATCACGGAAAGCAAGTCCGTCGTCCTTGCGACGTATGACCGCCTCTCCGTGGCCGAGGTCACGCAGCTGCGCGGCAAGTTCCGCGATGCGTCCTGCGAGTACAAGGTGTACAAGAACACGCTTGTCAGAAAGGCGTTCGAGGAGCTGGGCGTGACGGCGTTTGACGCAGATCTCAACGGCGCGACCGCTTTCATTTTCTGCCCCGACGAGACGAGCGGCTGCTCGATCATCGCCAAGGCAGTGAAGGAGACACCCGCGCTCGCGGACAAACTCGTTCCCAAGAGCGCATACGTCGGCGGCGCCTATGTGGACGCCGAGGGCGTGAAGAAGCTTGCGGCGATCCCCTCGAGAGAGGTGCTGCTCGCGAAGATGGTCGGCTGCCTGCAGGCGCCCATCGCAAACCTTGCGTACGTCATGAACGCGATCGCAGGACAAAAATCTTAAAATTTTATCAAGGAGACAATGAAAATGGATATTCAGAAGTTTATTGAAGAAGTCAAGGCTATGACCGTTGTCGAGCTCAACGAGTTCGTCAAGGCGCTTGAAGAGGAGTTCGGCGTTTCCGCTGCTGCTCCCGTGGCTGTTGCCGGTGCCGCAGGCGCTGCGGAGGCCGCTCCCGCCGAGGAGGAAAAGACGGAGTTCAACATCGTCCTCAAGGATTTCGGCGCAAACAAGATCGCCGTCATCAAGGCTGTCCGCGAGTTCACGGGTCTTGGCCTTGCAGAGGCGAAGAAGGCGGTCGAGTCCCTCGGCGTGCTCAAGGAAGCTGTGCCGAAGGCAGACGCGGAAGCTGCCGTTGCCAAGCTCAAGGAAGCAGGCGCTACGGCCGTTCTCGAGTAAATCAAAAAAGAGGATCCCGGGTTTCAGCCCGGGATTTTTTTGTCTGCGGAAGGGCGGCGTGCGATCGGGTATGGACAAATCATGCGCAGCATGATATAATAACCGTGTAAAGCGATCGTCCGGAGAGGGAAAGAGAGCATGTATCCGAAAACCATGATCTCAACGGGAATGTTTGCCCTGTATCTGGTGCTGGCATTTCTTTCATGCGGGACAATGCTGCTGATCCCGCATGTCAATCCGTATGTCGGCGTCGGGGTCGGCGCAGGGATCTGCATTGTGCTGACCGTTCTGACAGCGGTCGGGAGCGCACAGGAGTGGCGGCACGCATTTGTTCCCATTGCGGCGGGAAACGGGATCGGGAGCGGCATTGCATTGAGCAGCCTGTTCGTGTTTCTCGGCCATGCGCCCGCCGTCACCGACTATCTCATTGCGTTCGCACTGCTGCTCGCCGCCTTCCTGCTCTATTGCCTTCTGACCTATCTTCCCTTTGTCCGGCGCTATCCCGTTCCCTGCATGATCGTGTATGCCGTTCTTGCGTGCGCGGGGTATATCGTGCTTGTCTGCCTTGCGTATTCGTGCGCGTTCCTGATCACGGCGATCTTTCTTCTGCCCTTCATCGGTTTTTTTGTTTCCATCGCACGGCGCGCGGAATTTCCCGCGCGGCAGCTGGAACACGTTGCGGGCGCGTCCTGCTTTTCCGTTGCGGTCGTGGTCATTCTCATTCTGCTTATCATCTCGCAGGGGGAGGCCTCGGACGGAATGTCGGACATTCTGCCGACCGATCTCTACGGCGGCGGAAAGAGAAAATACAATCCCTATGACTTCGATTTGTAATGCAAATCGCCGCGCTACACACAATTTTCATTCCAAGACCGCACAAACCACTTGACGGATTATCTTTTTCAGGGTAAAATAAAGGGGAAACATTTGGAGACATGTCTATGAAGAAGAAAATTTTGCGCCGCGTGGTTGCGGTGGGCACGACTGCGCTGATCGCAGCCGGGGCAATGGCGATGTTCGCCGGCTGCACGACGTCGAACAATCCCGAGGTGACCATTACCTATACGTTCAACGGGGAGGATTACAAGGTCGACTATATCCTTTCGCGTGTGGACGCGCCGCGCACCGTCCAGCATTTCATCGAGCTTGCGGACGCAGGCTTCTACGACGGGCTGGTCGTCCATGACTATCAGGATTCGACCATCTGTTCGGGCGGGTACCGCCTTGTGGACGGCGAGCTGGTCGAAGTGGATTACCTCAGCGAAGTCAGGCGCCTGGAAGAGGAACAGAACATCACGTTCACGCAGTCTGTGTGGGCGGACGAGGCGCGTACGATCCCGCTCTATTCGGTATACGGTGAATTTTCCGCGAACGGCGTCGAGCAGGAAAACGGCAGGGAGTACACGCACTCCCAGGGCGCGCTCGTCATGTATTATACGGACAAGGGCGCCGGAAACGAGCAGGTCTGGGTCCAGCGCGCGGACGGTGGCGCCGACAACGACGGCGAGGAATATCAGCAGCTCGGCTACGAGTACAACAGCACGACGTCGCTCTTCTACACCTTTACGGGAGAGTCGCGCACGGAGGCCGACAGCACCTACTGCGTCATCGGCAAGGCAAAAAATTACGCCGATCAGATGACGGACGGCCTGCTTGCGGCGATCCAGGAGTATGAGGATCAGCTGGACGACGAAAACGAGACGTTCACGACGTCGCTGACCAATCAGAAGCTCAACACGTACGATTACTTCCGTTCGATCCAGACGGCGGGCCTGACGGCGGACTATGAGACGCCTCTCAACATGCCCATCATCATCAAATCGGTGGAAGTCACCAAATATTAAAATACAAAAAACCCGGACGGCAGCCCGGGTTTTTTCATGTCTGAAACCATTCAGGAGAGCGGAGTCAGATTGCTCACTTTGCCGTCCTCCAGGCTTACGCAAAAGTCCCGCACGTCGAAAACGCGCGGCTTGCGTTCGTAGACAAGGCCGACGACGTCCTGTCGCTGCGTGGGTACGGCGGCGCGGAAATTCCCCAAAAAGTCGTGCAGGAGCTTCGCTTTCGGCGCAAGCGAGGGCGCAAGATAGGGCGTCGGGTCGAACCCCGCCAGCACGCTCTCGCAGAGCGCAAGCGCAATGGTTGCTTCGTCGGGCTCCCGTGCGGAGAGAATGGTGCAGCCCGTCAGTTTTCCGTTTTCATAGGTGCATCGCGCCACACGGGAAAGGCTGTCGTGAAAGGGGACTTCCGCCGTAACAACGGCGCCCCGCTCCGTCACATGTCCGTCCGAAAGGACGGACATGTTTCCGTTTTTATCCAGGATCGCGAACATCTCCTTTCCTTCGAGAAGGATCTCGTTCCCCGCAAGGCCGGCAGTGCACGTCTCAAAGGCAAAGGGAAGGGGGATCTGCAAAAATCCGCGGCTGCCCTCAAAATTGAGCACGATCCGGCCCTGGACGCACAGGGTCAGCAGACAGCCCGCAAAGTGTTTTTGCCACACGACGCGCAGGGAGGGGTCGGCGCGGACGAATCCGCGGATCCGCACGGCAACTTCGCCGCCGCGGAAGTAGAGTTCGACTTCTTCCGGCGGAGAAAAGAGAAAATCTTCGTCAAAGCGGAAGCGCACGGGCGCATATCCGGGCGCCTTGAATTCGCAGAAAACGCCGTCCATGGTTGCAAGTTCGACCGAGCGCTCGAAGCCGTCCACAATGCCGAGGTGCATACCGTTGACGAAAAAGGCGCAGGGCAGGTCGGATAAAAAATATACACGCATCTCTATTTTGTACGTATAAAGCGATAAAATTATGTCAACAATTTTTCCGGAAAGAAGAAATCGCCCCGCGGAGCCTGTCCTCCCCCTTGCGGACGTGCGGCGGGGCGGTCTCTTCCGTGACGGTTAAAAGGAGGTCGCATGAACAAGATCAACGGCTATACGGAAGAGGAGGCGACGGGACTCATCGAATACATCTACAGCGGGAAGAATGCGGGAAAGACGCTCTCGTATCTCTTTGAGACATACGGAAAAGAGCATAACCGTGCAAAGGGCAGCGTGCGCAACTACTATTATTCCTTTCTGAAACAGCGCCAGGACGAGCGCGTCCGGCGCATTCTGGAGGGAAAGAACCTTTCGGCGGGCGAGATCAGGCCCTTTACGGAGGAAGAGACGGACGAGATGCTCAGAAAGGTCCTTACGGAAAAGAGCAAGGGCATGTCCGTGCGCAGGGCGATCCGGAACGTTTCGGCGGGGGACGAAAAACTCATGCTCCGCATGCAGAACAAGTACCGGAACCTTCTCAAAAAGCAGCCGGAGCGCGTCCGCCGCGCCGCCGAGGCCGCGGGCATCGTGGAGGAGAAGAGCTTTTTGCAGCGCAAACTCGAACGGGAGATCGATGCGCTGTATGAGCGGATCGCCTCCGATCTCAGGGAGGAAAACGCGCGCCTGAAGGCGGAACTGGAAAAATTACGCAGGGGCGGCGCAGAATAAGCGGAACATAATTTCACAAACTAACCTCGACGGGATAACCGCAGGAGGAAAGTATGGAAAAGATGTTTTGTCTCGGACTTGTGCTCGGAGCAGTGGGCGGCGCGCTCATCGTTGCCAACAGCTACAAGGCCCGCTCGCTCGTGAAAAAGAGCCAGGCGGAGCTCTTGGAGAAAGTGGACGAAATGATGGACGAGCGCCTGAAAGATATGTCCGACAAGACGGGCAGCGACAAAAAGACGAAATAAAAAACCGGCGCGGGAACGCGCCGGTTTTTTCAGTGCATATTTTTTGCAGGCGCGGACATTTGTCCGCGCCTGCGTTTTTTCAGATTTCGTCTTTGACCATGGAGCGATAGGGCAGATCGCGGTAACCGAGCCTGCGGTAGAGGGAAACGGCATGTTCGTTGTCCGGTTCCACTTCAAGGCGCAGCCTTCTGGCGCCCAGCGTCTGTGCGAACGCAAAAAATTCGCGCGCAAGGCCTTTCCCGCGGAATTCGGGCCGCAGATAGATCTCGTCGATCCAGATCGTCAGGCCGCCCGCTTCGCGCGAATAGGTCTTTTGCAGGAGTGCAAATCCCCCGGGCGTTTCGCCGTCGCACAGGAGGAATCCCTCCAGATAGTCGCCCGAGCGCATACATTCGGCAAAGGCGCGCGTATGATATTCGCGGGGAACGGCATGTTCCACGGCGGGGGAGCTGTAAAATTCTTCGGAGAGTTCCAGAAACACCGCCTCGTCCTGCGGCAGAAGTTTGCGTATCATGCCGCCAGTATAGCAGAACAAAGCCGTTCTGTCAACTGCCGCCGTATGCGTTATAGTTGACAAAGTAAATATTTTGTTCCATCTTGTTGACAAAAGTCGAACCTGGTAGTAAAATAAAGGTATCCGGAAACTGAAAACATGAGGGAAAGCAATGTCTACAATGATCTTTGACTCCAACGGCGAGCTGTGGTATACGCGCGCCGAGGAACTCGGGCTGGACTATATCTCCATGCCCTACTATATCGACGGGCAGGAATATTTTTACGACCTCGGCAAGGCGACCGACTTCCGCAAATTTTACGACCTGGTGCGCGCGGGAAACATTCCCAAGACGCAGGCGCTCAATCCCGAGGACTACAAAAAATTTCTCACGCCCTATTTTGAGCGCGGCGAAGATATTCTGTATATCAGTTTTTCGCACAGGCTGAGCGGGACGTTCCAGTCGCTCGAGCTGGCGCTGCGGGAACTCAAAGAGAGCTATCCCGACCGCAGGTGCACGGTGTTTGACACCAACAGTATCTCGCTGGGCGCGGGCATTCAGGTGGAAGAAGCGGCCAAGCTCCGGGCAAAGGGCGCTTCGGACGAGGAGATCCTCGATTTTCTCAAGACGTTTACCGACCGCGTGTGTGTCTATTTCGTCGTTGACGATCTCATGCACCTCAAGCGCGGGGGAAGGTGCTCCGGGCTTGCGGCGGTCGCCGGAACCGTTCTGGGGCTCAAGCCCATGCTCTCGGTGGGGGCGGACGGCGGGCTCACGGTGCTGTCCAAGATTGCGGGCAGAAAAAAGGCGATCCGCACGCTTGCGGTAAAGGTCGTTGAAGAACTCACCGATGAGAGCTGCTCCGTCTACGTCGTGGACGCGGACTGCCCGGAAGAGGGCGACAGGCTGCGCGATCTGATCCTGGAAAAGCGCCCGAATGCGCATGTGGTTCGGCAGATCGTCGGCCCCGTCATCGGCTCGCACTGCGGCCCCGGAACGCTGGGCGTCATCTTTGTGGGCGATCATCGGCCCGTACCCCTTGAAAAGTAAAGAGACTGCCGTGCCCTTGGCGCGGCTTTTTCTTTTTGTATCGGGGGGAACGGCGCGGCGTCCCGGCGGTTGCGATTGACAAACGCGGCAGCGTCTGATATAATGGACGCGTTATGGACAAAGGAAAATTGATCGTCTTTGAAGGGACGGACGGAAGCGGAAAATCCACGCAGATCAAACTGCTTGCAAAATATCTCAAGGCAAAGGGCATTGAATGCCTTCTGACGCACGAACCCACCGATTCCCCGTTCGGGGCGCTTCTGCGCGCCTGTCTGACGGGTCGGATCGAGGCGGACGAGCGCGCCATCGCGGCCATGTTCGCGGCGGACAGGCTCGATCACGTCTCCAACGGCATCAACGGGATCCGGAAGCAGCTCGACGCCGGCATCAGCGTCCTTTGCGACAGGTTTTATTTTTCTTCGCTTGCCTATAACGGCGGGCTGGTCCCGGCGGAATGGGTGGCGCAGCTCAACGCGCCCGTCATGGAGATGTGCCGCCCCGATCTGACGGTCTTTATCGATCTGACGCCCGAGGAGAGCATGAAGCGCGTCTCCCGCCGCGGGGAAACGGAGCGGTATGAATCGCTGGAAAGCCTGCAGCGCGTGCGCAGGAGCTATTATCAGGCGTTTGAACGCTACGGGAAGGACGAAAACATCGTCATTGTGCAGAGCGAGGAGGACAGGGACCGCACGCAGGCGCACATCCGCGAAGAAGTCAGAAAATTATTCGGGGGAACGTTATGACGGACAAGCTCATCGTGGGGGAAGTCTTAAAGCCGCAGGGGATCCGCGGAGAACTCAAGATCAAACCGTTTACGGACGACGCAGAGGTGTTCCGCGCCTTTTCCGATGTGCAGATCGGAGGCGTTTCGTATAAGGTGCTCTCCGTGCGCACGGGGGGCGGCGCGGTCTTTCTGGGTCTGAAAGGGGTGGCTGACAGGAACGCCGCCGAGCTTCTGCGCGGCAGGGAGGTGACCGTCCTGCGCGAGGACGCCCCCGTCCCCGAAGAGGGGAGATACTATATTGCCGATCTTCTGGGGTGCGCGATCGTCACGCAGGAGGGCGAGACGCTCGGAACGCTTACCGACGTCCGACAGGCGGCGACGGACATCTATACCGTGAATATGGACGGAAAGGAGGTGCTCTTTCCCGCGGCGGACGGCGTCGTTACGGCGGTCGATGTGAACGCGGGCAGGATCACCGTCGACAAAAAGCGATTTTACGAGGTGGCCGTCCTGTGAAGATCACCGTTCTGACGCTCTTTCCGGAGATGTTCGCGCCCCTGTATGCAAGTATCGTCGGGCGCGCGGTCAGGGAAGGCAAAGTGCAGCTTGAAATCGTCAATATCCGCGATCATACGCAGGACAAGCACTTGAAATGCGACGACTATCCGTTCGGCGGCGGAGCGGGCATGGTCATGATGGCACAGCCCATCGGCAGCGCCATCGAGGCGGTCGATCCCGATCACCGTGCGCGGCGCATCTATCTTTCGCCCAAGGGAAAGGTGTTCCGGCAGGAACGCGTCTTTTCCCTCGCGGAGGAGGAACACCTGGTGCTCCTCTGCGGCCATTACGAGGGCGTGGACCAGCGTGCGATCGATCTGTTTATCGACGAGGAACTCTCCATCGGCGACTACGTGCTGACGGGCGGAGAACTGCCCGCCATGGTCGTTGTGGACTGCGTGACGCGCTACCTTGACGGTGTGCTGACGCCGCAGTCGCTCGTACAGGAAAGTTTTTCGGAAAATCTGCTCGAATATCCGCAGTACACCCGGCCCGTGGAATACCGCGGCCTGACCGTTCCCGAGGTGCTCAGAAGCGGCAACCATGCCGAAATCGACAAGTGGCGCAGGGAACAGTCCCTTGCCGTCACCAAAAAGAACCGTCCCGATCTTCTGGATCCCTCCTGAAGTCCCGCTCTTTCCAAGGGACAGCGGGGGCGCCTGCGCGAAGGGCCGGTGTCTGCCGGCGGGGCGAATGGGAGGATCTATGAAAGTCATTCAATGGTTCCCCGGGCACATGGCCAAGGCCATGCGCATGATGGAGGACAATCTGAAATTATGCGACGCCGTGGTGTTCGTGCTCGATGCACGGGCGCCCGCGTCGAGCTATAACGCCCGTCTTGCGGACATGGTGGGGGGAAAACCCGTCCTCTACCTGTTCAACAAGGGGGATCTGGCGGACGGCGGCGCGGACGAGGCGGTGGCCCTTGTCCGCCGCGGCGGAAGAGCGGCACTGAAAATTGCGGCGTCTTCGCCCGCGGCCGCCAGGCCGTTGCAGGCGGCCATGGAGGCGCTTGTCGCACAAAAGCGCGAACGGTTCGCGCAGAAAGGCACGGCGCGCCCCGTCCGTTTCCTGATCGCGGGGATCCCCAACACGGGAAAGAGCACGCTCATCAATCTCTTGTCGGGCGGGAGAAAGGCGCAGGTGGGGGACAAGGCGGGCGTCACGCGCGCCAAACAGTGGGTGAAATGCGGCGCATTTGAACTTCTGGACACGCCCGGCACCATGCCCCCCGCGCTCGCCGATCAGAGGCTTGCGCGCCGTCTTGCCTACGTCGGGAGCGTCAACGACGATATCCTGGATAAGGAGGAAGTCGCGCTTGCGCTTTTGGAGGAGCTCTGGGACAGGTATCCCGACCGTCTGACGGAGCGCTATTCGATCACGGGCGGTACGCCGCTTGAAATGTATGAGACGCTCTGCGTGCGGCGCGGATTCGTCGTGCGCGGCGGAGAGTGCGACTACACGCGCGGCGCGCTCGCGCTGCTGGACGATTTCCGCAAGGGCAGGCTCGGGCGCGTCTGTCTGGACAGCGCCGCCGATCTGCAGGAGGTCGGACTGATCTGATCATGGACGAACTGACTTACGAAAGAGAGTACGCGGCCCGCGGGTATGTGTCCGTCGCGGGCGTGGACGAAGTGGGGCGCGGTCCGCTTGCGGGACCCGTCGTCTGTGCGGCGGTCATTCTCCCGCTGGACGAGGAGAGCCGTATTGCCGGCATCGACGACAGCAAGAGAATTTCTGCCCGAAAGCGCGAAGAACTTGCGGAGCGCATTCTCGAACGGGCGCGCGCCTATGCGATCGAGGAGGTCCCTGCCTCCGTCATCGACGAGATCAACATTCTGCAGGCGACCCGGCTGTGCATGAAGCGCGCCGTGGAAAAACTGACGCCGTCCGCGGACATGGTGCTCACCGACGGCAACATGACGCTGGATATCGCGCTTCCCCAGCGCAGCATCGTCAAGGGGGACGCGCTCGTTGCGAGCATCGGCGCGGCGAGTATCCTTGCCAAGGTGTACCGGGATTCGCTCATGTGCGAGTATGCAAAGCAGTATCCCGAATATGCGTTTGAGCGCAATGCGGGGTACGGCACGGCGGCGCACATCGCTGCCATACGGGAGGTGGGAATATGCCCGATCCATCGCAGGACGTTCGTAACAAAGTTCTGGGACGGAAAGCTGAGAAGCTGATCTGCCGCTATCTGAAGCGCAGGGGATACCGGATCGCGGCGAAAAATTACGTGACGCCCTTCGGCGAGGCGGATATCGTTGCGCTTTCCCGGGACGGCACCTACTGTTTTGTGGAGGTCAAGGCGCGCACGGGGGATCCGTTGGTCTCTCCTCTGGAGGCGGTCACGCCCGAAAAACGGGAGCGCTACCGCATGATCGCGCGCTGTTTCTGCGCGCAGCAGCGGCGGGAAGTCTCCGTGCGGTTCGACATTGCGTCCGTGCTGAACGGTGAGGTGGAATATTTCGAGGACGCGTTTTTATGAGGGAGGAGCATCGTGAAAGGACGCTATCCCATTGACAGACAATTCGGCATCTGGGCAAAATTTACGCCCTCTCTGTCGCGCGGGTTTTTGCGGCTCGCCGCTTTTTTTCTGCCCCTGATGCCCAAGGGACTTTCGGACAGGCGGGTGAACGTGACGCGGGTCACGTTTGAAAAAGGGGGAAAGGCGCTCCTGATCGCCGCGGCGGACTGCGCGGAAAACGCGCCCTGTCTCGTCTGTTTTCACGGGGGCGGATTTGTGTTCGATGCCGCGCGGTATCACTATGAAAACGCCAAACGCTATGCGCTTATGGCCGGGTGCAAGGTGCTCTTCGTCCGCTATCCGCTCGCTCCGGGCAACCCGTGGCCTGCGCCCAACGATGCGTGCCTTGCAGCCTATCGCCATGCCCTTTCCCATGCGCGGGAGCTCGGGATCGATGCGGAAAAGGTGGCGGTGGGGGGAGATTCCGCCGGGGGCTTTCTCGCCGCGGACGTCGCGCTGCGTGCTCCGGAGGCAGGGCTGCCGCCGCCCTGCTTCGCCATGCTGATCTATCCCGTGATCGGGGGCGAAGAGACGCCCTCCATGCGCCGTTTTACGGATACGCCCATGTGGAATGCGCGTCTGAATGCAAAAATGTGGGAATATTATGCGGCGGGAAATCAGGTCATTCTGCCCGGGATCCGGGATCTGCGTGCCTTTCCGGCGGCATACGTTGAAACGGCGGAGTTTGACTGCCTGCACGACGAGGGCGCCCGCTTTGCAGAGCGCCTCGCGGCGGCGGGGGTATCGGTGCAATATAACGAAACCAAGGGCACCATGCACGGGTTTGACGCGGCCCGGAAGAGCGCGGCCGCCGTGAAAGCGGTAAAAGAGCGGGCGGCTGCCCTGCGGAGAGCCTTTGAAGAGCAGTGAGCGCGCGGCGCGGGATTTCCCGCGCCGCGCACTTTCCCGCGCCGCGCGCTTGCGAAATGTGTGAAATAAGTTTTGCGGCAAAGGTTGCCATTTGCGGCGGGAAATGGTATAATGGAAAGGAAAGAAAACAATAACTCTCCCGTGCGCGGGGAGAGAGGAGCGGTATGACAACGAAGAAAGGGAAAATTACGGACAGAAACAACTTTGCGATCGAGCCGCTGTTTCCGCGGTATGTCGGCTATGCCGACTATTTTCTTGCAACGCCCGTCTCCGTACAGGTCAGAAACGATTCTTCGGAGGCCGTCACGCTTCAGGTAAGCGTGGAGAGCGAATCGGGGCTCCTTGTCCCGTATGAGACGCAGGCGGAAGTTCCGTTTGAAAGTTCGGTGGAACTGACGGCGGAGGGGATCTTTTCTCCGCTGCTGCTGGCCGAAAACGATGAAGTGCGCGTCTGTCCCGTCACGGTCACGGCGCGTCTCGACGGCAAGCCTGTCGCATCGGCGGCTGCCGAGATCACGGCGCTCCCATTCGACTGGTGGGAGGGGCTGGACGGCAACGCCGAACGCCTTGCCGCGTTTGTGCGGCCCCGCCTTGCGGACTGCGCCGCCGTCCTTTCCGACGCGGGAAAGCGGCTGAAAAAGTGGAACAAGAGCGCTGAATTTTACGGGTACACGGGCGCGGACAAGAACGACGTGCGCCAGATCGCCGCGGCGATCTACGCCGCGATCAAGGCGCTTGCGATCGACAAGGCCGGGGAAAGCGACTTTACTGCGCCTCTGTGCGTGGCCAGACAGGGATCTCTCGTCAAGGACCGCTCTGCAACGGCTGCCGAGCTTGCCGTGTTCACGGCGGCGTGTTTCGAGGCCGCTCACCTCAATCCCGTGCTGGCCGTCGGCAAGACGGGCATCGCCGTCGGACTCTGGCTGTATGAGAGCTGTTTCCTCGACACCGTGACGGACGACGCGGAGATCGTCGGCAAATATGTCTCCGAGGGGATCAACAATCTGAGCTTTATCGACGCGGAAGATCTGTTCTCCGCCTCCAATGCGGCGTTCACGCCCTCCGAGGGGCATTTCCGCCAGAAACTCAAAAGCGGCCTTTATGAATGCTTTGTGGATATACGCCGCTGCCGCATGGGGGGCGTGCGCGCCTGCCCCGTGCGCGGCAAGGGGCTCAAGGGCTACGAACTCCTCAAAGAGGAGGAGATGTCCGACGACTCTGCGCCCGCACCCATTCCCGCGTTCCGCAAGCTCACGCTGGACGGGAAACAGCCCAAAAATAAGCAGTGGGAGCGGCGGCTGCTCGACCTTACCACCAAAAACACGCTGCTCAATTTCAGCGGAAAAAACGCCGTGCACCTGTATGAAGCGGGGGCGGACGAGCTGTATTCCCTGCTGCTCGAAAAGGGCGGCATGCGCCTGAAGGGCGAAAACACGTACGAGACCGTGCTGCCGTTCGGCGGCGAACTTGCCCGTCAGCGCAGGGAGCTCGTCCTCCTCGAACAGAAGAAGGGCATTCTGCGCGCGTGTGCGGACAGCAAGACGACGGCGGAAGTCGCAAGCCGCCTCATGCGGCGCAACCGCGAGGCGGAGGAAGAGACGGGCGCCAAGGTGCTCTATCTTGCGTTCGGATTTCTGCGCTATACGGGCAGCGACGGCGTCCAGCGCTATGCCCCGCTCGTGCTTGCGCCCGCGCAGATCGGCCGCGCCAAGGGGAACGAGGACTATTCCGTCAGCGTGTCGCAGGACGAGGGCTATTTCGTCAATTCCACGCTGCTTGAATTTCTCAAGCAGGAGTTCAACATCGATGTGCGCGGACTGGGCGGGGACGTCGCCGCGCTCAGGATCGCCGAGATCCTTGCCATGGTGCGCGCCGAGACGGCGAACATGAAGGGCTGGGACGTCGTGGAGGACGTCTACCTTGCGGCATTCTCCTTCCAGAGCTACCTCATGTGGAACGACATCCGCAACCATATCGGGGAACTGTCCAAAAACGCCGTCGTGTCCGCGCTCCTCAACAACCGCATGGAGCGCCCCGAGACGGCCGCACCCCCCGAAGAGGACGACGGGGATCCGGAGCAGGTGCTTCTGCCGCTGCCTTCGGACAGTTCGCAGTATTCGGCGGTCGCGCTGTCGGGCGCGGGCGCAAGTTTTGTCCTGCACGGCCCGCCCGGAACGGGCAAGAGCCAGACGATCACAAACATCATCGCGAACGCGCTGTCGGACGGAAAGCGCGTGCTGTTCGTTGCGGAAAAGAAGGCGGCGCTCGACGTCGTCAAAAAGCGGCTCGATTCCATCGGCATCGGCGAATTCTGCCTGGAACTGCATTCCAACAAGACGGATAAGACGGATGTCCTGCGGCGGCTCGATCAGACGCTCGCCCTTGCCAAGGCGGAGGACGCGGCGGGATTTTCCGAGCGCGCCAAGGAACTGATCGCTCTGCGCGAGGAGCTCAAGGGCCCCATGCGCGCCCTGCATGAAAAGCGCCGCCTGGGGATCTCCGTCTATCAGGCGATCCTTCTGTATCTGAAAAACAAGAACGCCCCCGACATTCTGGACATTGAAAGCTCGTTCTACGACTCGCTCACCGAGGAGAAGCTCTCCGAATGCCGGCGCATGATCCTGTCAGCGGCGGCCGCGGCGAAGGAATGCGGCGGCGTAAAAAATTCCCCCTTTGAAAACGTCAATCTGACCGAATATTCGCAGACGCTGCGCGACAAACTGTTCTGCGCCTGCGAAGTCATGCTCGCCGAGATCAAGCATCTGAAGGCCTTCCTTGCGCTCTTTCTGGAATTTTACCGCCAGAAAGTTTCCACGCTCACGCTCCGCAAGATCCGCGCACTCTCCGAGCTCGCCCGGAAACTTGTCGCCGGCACGTACGACAAATATTTCACGGGCGTGGACGAGGCGGAATTCTACCTGTTTTTCAACGCGAACAAGCGGCTGGATACCTGCCTGGAATATTACTACAAGCACTTCAAAACGCTTGTGGAGCTCGACAAGGAATATCCCGAGCTCAAAAAATTCTGCGAAGAGGGCGGGGACTGGAAGCTCAACCGCACGGCCAAGGCGGTCGCAAAGCGGCTGGATAAGGCGGCGCTGCGCCCGCTCGACGACAAGGACGTGTTCAAATTCCTTGAAACGCTCGTGGAAATTTACGGCGCGATGGGGCGCGTGACGGACAACACGCCGCTCGCGCGCAGCTTCACCGACCGCGCGGGACGCATCAATTTCAAAAAACGTTCCGACTTTCTTGCCGATCTGTCCGATCTTCATGCGCGCGCCGCGGCCGTCTTTATGGACTACAATCCGGACGCGTTCAACGGCATGTGCATCCGCGCGACGAGCGGCTACACAAGGCCCGTGCTCGAGGGCTACCTGAAGGCGGCGGAAAGTTACTTCTTCGCGCAGGATTCCTTCCTCGATATCACCAAGGCCGACCGCGACAAGCTGAAGGAAGAGGACGTCCTCGACTATTTCTCCTCCAAGGCGAGCGCGCTCATCGACAACATCGACATGCTCCCCAACTGGTGCATGTACCGCGCGACCGCGCTCAGGCTCTCCGACCTCGGGCTCAACTTCATCACCGAGGCGCTGGAGAGCGGCAGGTTCCGCACGGACAACGTGCTTGCGGGATTTGAAAAGAACGTCTACCGCAATTTCCTTGAAATCAACATTCCGGCCGATCCCGCGCTCTCGCGCATGACGGTGGGGACGCTGGAGGACACGGTGGAAAAATTCCGCCTCTCCTGGGACGAGTTTGCGCGGCTCACGCGGGAACATATCCGTGCGCGGCTCATTTCCCGCCTGCCCTCCTCCGACGAAGAGGGGAGCCTCTCCGTGGAGCTGAATGCGTTCACCCGCCTTTCCAAGAGCAATCTGCGCGGCGCAGGTCTGCGCGCAATGTTCGCCGAGATCCCCACGCTGATGGGGGTCGTGGCGCCCTGCATGCTCATGAGCCCCACCACGGTTGCGCAGTATCTGCAGCCCGTCGCCGATCAGTTCGACCTTGTCATCTTCGACGAAGCGTCCCAGATGTCCACGGCCGAGGCGGTCGGTTCGATCGCGCGCGCCAAGGCGGCGATCGTCGTGGGAGACCCCAAACAGCTGCCGCCCACGGCGTTCTTCCATACCGCCTATGTGGACGAGGAGAACCTTGAAAACGAGGACCTTGAGAGCGTGCTGGACGACTGCCTTGCGCTCGGCATGCCGGAGCGGCACCTTGTCTGGCATTACCGCAGCAAGCACGAGAGCCTCATCGCGTTCTCCAACAGCATGTACTATGACAACCGTCTTTGCACCTTCCCGTCGCCCGACGCCATGGACAGCCGCGTGAAGCTCGTCCTTGTGGACGGCACCTATGACCGCGGGTTCACCAAGCGCAACCGCAAGGAGGCGGAAGCGCTCGTCAGGGAGGTCGTGCGCAGGCTTTCCGACCCCGTTCTCTCCAAGTCGAGCATGGGCATCGTCACGTTCTCGAGCGCACAGCGCGACGACATCGATCGGCTTCTGACAAAGGAGATCATCGCAAGGCATCTGGACGCGGCTGCATATGACAGGGAGGAGCCGCTCTTTGTCAAGAACCTTGAAAACGTGCAGGGCGACGAGCGCGACGTCATTCTCTTTTCCGTCTGCTACGGCCCGGACAGCACCGGGCGCGTGTCCCTCAACTTCGGCCCGCTCAATCAGGCAGGGGGCTGGCGGCGCCTCAACGTGGCCGTATCGCGCGCCCGCGAGGAGATGCTCGTCTTTTCCACGATGACCTCTCCCATGATCGACCTTGCCAAGACCTCCTCGAAGGGCGTGGCGGGGCTCAAGGCCTTTCTGGAATTTGCGGAAAAGGGCAGGACGACGCTTGCGGCGCCCTCCGCTTCCGTCAGAACGGGCGCCGGCATCGGCAAATATATCGCCGAAGAACTTTCCGCGTGTGGCTATGAGTGCCGCTACGACGTCGGCGCATCTGACTTTAAGGTGGACGTCGGCGTCGTCGATCCCAAAAACAAGCACCGCTTCCTTCTGGGCGTGCTGTGCGACGGCACCGACCAGTTTTCCGTCAAGGACAGGAATATCCTGCAGGTGCAGACGCTCAAGCGCGGCAACTGGAACGTGGTGCGCGTGAACAGCGTCAACTATTACAACAATCCCAAGCGCGAGATCAAGCGCATCAAGGACGTGCTCGACCGTCTGACGGGTGCAGACAGCAAGTCGGGCAGCTGGATCGCCAAGTGGTCGAAGCCCTACAAGGCGGTAAAGCCCACCGCCAGCGAGGTGGCGGCGTTCGTCACGGGCGGCGAGAACGATGCTGCGATCATGGCGCGCATCAAGGAGATCGTGGCGGCGGAAGAGCCCATTTCGCGCGCGTTCCTGAAAAAGCGCTGCCTTGCGACGTTCGGCATTCAGAAGAGCGGATCCAAGGTGGAAAGCCGCCTCGATTCCCTGATCGACGGCTGTGCGCTCCACCGCGACCGCGTGATGAACACCGATTATTTCTACAAGAACCCGCGCGCGATCGAGATCGGCAAATTCCGCACGGAGAGCGAGAACGCGGTGCGCCGCAGCGGGGACGACCTCACCGTCTATGAAGTCGTGTCCGTCGTCAAGGCGGCGCTCGGCGAACGGGTCGCTCTGTATATGGACGAACTGTGCGCGCTGCTGGCGGGCGTGTTCCCCGCCGTCAAGCAAGGGGAGCGCTTCCAGATGTTCCTGCGCGACTGCATCTCGTACGGTGAGGAAAAGGGCCTGTTCGTCCGTTCGGTCTCGGACAGGATCTCGCTGGCGTAAAAAGAAGGCGGTTTTTGAGGAAAAAGTTCCGTTTGCTTCTTTTTGTCCGGAATCGCTGCAAACGGTTGACATTGTACCTGTGATATGATACGATTTTCCGGGCGGAGCGTGCGGCGAGCGTGTTCCGCATAAGAGGAGTTCATGAAATTCAAGGTCAAACGGAGAATGAGCGTCTGGCGGTATCTCACACTGGGGTATCTGCTGCTCATTCTCTTCGGCAGCTTTTTGCTTGTGCTGCCCTTTGCCAAGCAGAGCGGGGAGTGGGGGACGTTTGCGGATTATGTCGACGGCCTGTTCACCGCGACTTCCGCCACCTGCGTCACGGGCCTCACGCCCGTGGTCACGGCCGAGCACTGGACCACGTTCGGGCATGTCGTCATTCTCTGTCTGATCCAGGTCGGCGGACTGGGTTTTACGACGCTCGTCTCCATTCTCTTCATGGCGATTGGCGGGAAAAACTTCGGTCTGTATGAACGCACGGCGATGGTGCAGTCGGTGGGGGAAAGCAAGCTGACGGGCGTCAAAAAGCTCGTCAAGCGCATTCTTCTTGGCACGCTCATCTTTGAGGCGGCGGGGGCATTGCTTTTGATGATCCGCTTTATCCCCGATTACGGTGCAGTCGGCATCTGGTACGGCGTGTTCCATTCCATCTCGGCTTTCTGCAATGCGGGATTCGACATCATCGGCCCCATGTCTCTGGTGGACTATGCGCGCGATCCGCTCGTCTCCCTGGTCATCTGCTTTCTGATCATCATCGGCGGGCTCGGCTTCTGCGTCTGGGGCGACGTTGCGGACTGCAAGGGAAATCCGAGGAAGTTCCAGTTCTACACCCGTCTTGCCCTCATCGGTACGGCCGTTCTTCTGATTGCGGGAACGTCGCTCTTTATGGTCTTCGAGTGGAACAATCCGAGCTATGCCGGCTTCAATTTCGGCGATAAGCTGCTGTGTTCCTTCTTCAATGCGACCACCGCGCGCACGGCGGGGTATTTCACCACCGACCCCGCGACCCTCTCCAACAGCGGCACTCTTCTGATGATCATTCTCATGTTCATCGGCGCATGTTCGGGCTCGACGGGCGGCGGCGTCAAGGTCAGCACGTTCACCGTCATTCTTGTGGGCATGTTCTCGGTCATGCGCGGGAAAAAAGACATCACCATCGGGAAACGCCGGATCGATCACGGAACGCTCGTGCAGGCGCTTGCCGTCTTTGTCGCCTACCTGGTACTGACGGTCACGGCGACCCTTCTGATCAATGCCATCGAGCCGGACAGATTAAACGGAGAGGATTTCGCCAGTTTCTCGGCGGTCATGTTCGAGACGGTCTCGGCCATCGGCACGGTCGGACTGACGCAGGCGCTCACTGCAAAGATTTCCGTCGTTTCCGAATTTATTCTGATCATGCTCATGTATCTGGGGCGCGTCGGGATCCTGACCTTTGCGTTCGCGCTCAAACGCAACAAAAAGAGCGAGGCAGCGGTGCGCCGTCCCATCGACAACGTGTTCATCGGCTGAGTTTTATCTTTGGTATCTGTTAAAAACAAGCGCAATATCTGACAGGAGAATTTTATGATTTCCGTATTACTCATCGGCATGGGAAAGTTCGGCAGGACGCTGGGCGAAAAGCTGCTCGGCATGGGCGACGAAGTGATGATCGTCGATAAGAACGAGGACGTCATCAACTCGCTTGCGCCGCGCTATACCAATGCGCTCATTGCCAACTGCATGAGCCTGGACAACCTTGAAACCATGGATATCCCTTCCTTTGACGCCTGCGTCGTGACGATCGGCGATGACTTTCAGGCGTCCCTGGAGATCACATCCAATCTGAAGGACTGCGGCGCGAAAAAGGTGGTCTCCCGCGCAATGACGGAGATCCAGCGCAAGTTCCTGATGCGCGTCGGCGCAGACGAGGTCATCTATCCCGATGCGGATATCGCCGAAAAACTTGCCGTGCGCCTGAATACGGACAACGTCATCAACTTTGTCGACCTCGATTCGCAGTATTCGATCTTCGAGATCGCCCTGCCCAAAAAATGGCTGAAAAAGTCGCTTGTAGAGATCAATCCCCGCGGGCAGTACGGCATGAACATTCTGACCGTCAAAAACGGCGGGAACGTCATCTCTTCGCTCGACGGCTCCTATGTCTTTCAGGAAGGGGACCAGCTCCTTGTGTTCGGCAACACCGAACAGCTCCTGGCATTCACGAACAAACAGAAATAATTCCGGTAGCATTAGGTATAAATCGACGGTAAACAAAAAGAGCACCTATTCGTTTTGAATAGGTGCTCTTTTTGTTAGGTTAATGTCGCCCTTTAACCTGGTTTTATAGGAGTGAGAAAGTCGTTACCTTCCTTCAACCTCCTTTTTCAAATTTTTAGATAATTGCGAATATACGTAATCGTATTGTTGGAGCTTGCCCGTTTCCGAAAGTTTTTCTTTGGCTTCGGTATTGATAATGACCAAATCACTAATATACAGTGTATTGTCTAAACCACCTTTAATTTGCGCAAGCTCACCGCCATTTTTCATATAATCATACATTTTGTTTTTATCGTCAAAATGCATAACCGAAAAATCAATTTCATAACTTTGAACATAGTCAAGCGGATAAAAGTACGCGCTAAAATATGTATTTAGCAAAATGCACCGATTGAGCAATTCGGAGATATCATCTTTTTGCGGCATGTCGTAGTTTGTTACAAGAATACGCAATTCGGATGACGGTCTGTTACTGATGAGTCCATATCCAATATATGGTTTGAAATCTGGGTACGAAATGTTTTCTTCTGAAAACAATGCTTCAATAAAATCAACTACCGCGTTATTTTGCAACTTTTCGATTCGGATAAGAACTGATCCAACGAAACGCTTTTTATTTTGAATGCCTTTCAGTTTCTTAAAAAAGCGCAAGCCGGAAGCAGAATCGTAAAAATTGAGTTCGTCATCGAATTGCTTTTCCTGCTGAGTTACATTTGCGGCAGGTTTGATCTCATAGTGGTTTTGAACTCTGATGATCTCAAATTTTTTGCCATTTGCATTGAAACAAGGGAACTTATCGGCTTTTTCATCATTGGTTTTGATATTGCAACACACCAAATTATGATCAGCAGTTGTTCCGCCTTTACTTTGGGGGAGAATATGGTCTACATTCCACCCATATTGACTATTGCGATCACCGTAGGCGCCTTTGGCAATTTCACGTCCAGCAAAATCTTGTACTTTGGTTTCTTTGCCGAAAGACTTAACCCACAATCGCATAGCCGTTTCATGGTTTAAGTCCATAGTTTCAGTTGTCACCTTTCGTTCGGAAAGACGATTTTTCACTCCTATAATTAGTCAACAAAGAAAGCATGTGGCTAATTATAGGGGCGACCTATTGCTATAAACCTCAAAGGGTAATCCTCTTAATAGCATTACAGAAGATTCATTAGCCAAAATTTCAAAAGAAATCTTTCCGTTTCTTATGTTGCACATATATTATAACAGATTATTATTTAGTTGTCAAATTTATAGAATTATTTTTAGTGAGAATTAATTTAGCTAAAAAAATACCTTCCGAAAAATTTTCAGAAGGTATTTTTTTACATTTAGGCTTTTACGCCTTGTTTGCAGAACCGAGCACGTCGATGATTTTGTGCTTGACCATCTCTTTCATATTCGCGCGCGCGTCGCCCAGGTACTGGCGGGGGTCGAAATGATCGGGGTGCTCAACGAAGTGCTTTCTCACGGCCGCCGTGAATGCAACGCGCAGGTCGGAGTCGATGTTGATCTTGCAGACGGCAAGGGCCGCGGCCTTTTTGAGCTCGCTCTCGGGAATGCCGATCGCGTTGGGCATGGAGCCGCCGAACTGGTTGACGACCGCCACCTGATCCTGGGGCACGCTGGAAGCGCCGTGCAGGACGATGGGAAAGCCGGGAAGCCGCCTTCCGATCTCTTCCAGGATATCGATGCGCAGTTTGGGATCCTGGCCGGGCTTGAATTTGTATGCGCCGTGGCTGGTTCCGATCGCGATCGCAAGCGAATCGCAGCCCGTCCGGGAAGTGAATTCCTCCACTTCGTCGGGAGAGGTAAACATGGCGTCGTGCGCCTCGACTTTTACGTCGTCCTCGATGCCCGCAAGTTTTCCGAGCTCCGCTTCGACCACCACGCCGTGTTCGTGCGCGTATTCGACAACCTTTTTGGTGAGGGCGATGTTCTCTTCCCAGGGCTTGGAAGAAGCGTCGATCATGACGGACGTGAAGCCGCCGTCGATGGACGCCTTGCAGATCTCAAAATCCGCGCCGTGGTCAAGGTGCATCGCGATGGGAATGTCCGTCGTTTCGACTGCGGCCTCGACAAGGTGACGCAGATATACAGGGTTCGCATATTTTCTTGCGCCGGCGGAGACCTGCAGGATCACGGGGGAACGGCACTCGTTTGCCGCTTCCACAATGGCCTGGATCATCTCCATATTGTTGACGTTGAACGCGCCGACCGCATAGCCGCCCGCGTACGCCTTTTTGAACATTTCAGTCGTAGTGACCAAAGGCATGAAGTTGTCCTCCGATGATTTTTCTTCAATTATAATTCTTTTCGGCACAAATTGCAAGAGTTTCTTTGCAAAATTAAGCGGGAAATTCATACGGGGAAAATTGAAAAAAAACCGTTGACAGGCAGACAAAAGTGTAGTACAATATGATGTGGACAAGGGCGCCGTTCAGCAGCGCCGAAAAAATTGTGTTCGGAGGATTTATTCACATGGCAAACGTAAAAGTTGCGATCAACGGATTCGGTCGCATCGGCCGTCTCGCTTTCCGCCAGATGTTCGGCGCTAAGGGTTATGAGATCGTCGCGATCAACGACCTCACCAGCCCCAAGATGCTTGCGCACCTTCTCAAGTATGACTCTGCTCAGGGCAGATATGCTCTTGCAGACACCGTCAGCGCAAACGATGAAGAGGGCACGATCACCGTTGACGGCAAGACCATCAGGATCTACAAGGAAAAAGACGCGGTCAACCTTCCCTGGAAGGAACTCGACGTCGACGTCGTGCTTGAGTGCACGGGCTTCTACACCTCCAAGGCGAAGGCTCAGGCGCACATCGATGCAGGCGCGAAGAAGGTCATCATCTCCGCTCCCGCCGGCAACGACCTGCCCACGATCGTCTACAGCGTCAACGAAAAGACGCTCAAGGCTACGGACACCATCATCTCCGCGGCTTCCTGCACGACCAACTGCCTGGCTCCCATGGCGGATACGCTCAACAAGTTCGCCAAGATCAAGAAGGGCTACATGACCACCATTCACGCTTACACGGGCGACCAGATGGTGCTCGACGGACCTCACCGCAAGGGCGATCTGCGCCGTGCGCGTGCCGCTGCGGTCAACGTCGTTCCCAACTCCACGGGTGCGGCGAAAGCGATCGGCCTCGTCATTCCCGAACTCAACGGCGTGCTTGACGGCTGCGCGCAGCGCGTTCCCGTTCCCACGGGTTCGCTGACCCAGCTCATCGCGATCTGCGAAGGCGAAGTCAAGGCTGAGGACGTCAACAAGGCGATGAAGGACGCTGCTTCCGCTTCGTTCGGCTACACGGAAGAGGAGATCGTCTCCTCCGACATCATCGGTATCACCTACGGCTCGCTGTTCGATGCAACGCAGACCAAGTGCATGCCGATCGGCGACGGCAACACGCTCGTCAAGGTCGTCTCCTGGTACGACAACGAGAATTCGTATACCAGCCAGATGGTCCGCACGATCAAGTACTTCGCCGAGCTGAAGTAACAACCGGAAAAGAAAGGGACGCATCTGCGTCCCTTTTTTCATGCCCTGAAATAGTTGCTGTAAAAATTTTGCCGTAAAAAACCCGCGATAGTCGCGGGGATTTGTTTTAAGCGTCAGCCGTCTGATCGGGCGGATCCTCTTTTTTCGGACGGAGCCGGGCGATCACGTAGGGGGCGGCGATGACGATCACGCCTGCGACAAAAAGCAGAATGGACCAGAACTGCGAAGGGGTGATGCCGCCGGTCAGCTGCCCGCGGTCATCGCCGCGCACGAATTCGATGCAGAACCGGAACACGGCGTAGGCGGTGAGATAGACGCCCAGGCCGGAAATTTTCGTCCTGAACAGCAGCACGGTGAGCACGATGAACAGGCAGAACAGGAAAATGCTTTCAAACAGCTGCGTGGGTACGACTTTTTCACCCACGGCGGGAAGATAGATGCCGTACCATGCGTCGGTCACGTGACCGTAGCAGCATCCTGCGAACAGACAGCCGATGCGCCCGACGCAGTGCGCAATGGCGATCGCACATGCCGCCATGCCGGAAACTTTGAAAAAGTACTGCTTCGGCATGTCGCCGCAGATCTTTTTGCCGACGGGAAAGTATCCGACAAGAAAGATGACCGCGCCGCAGATGAGTCCGCCGTAAAACGTCATGCCGCGCCATTCAAAGACGCCTGTCTCGATCCAGTTGTAGACGGACTGGAACAGGATCGCGCCGCCGATGCCGGCGACAATGGCCACGACGGCGGTGACATAGATGAGGTTCTGCAGCCTTGCCGGGATCTTGAGCAGATCGGAATAGATGCGCGCAACCACAAGTGCGAGCACGACACCGATGATGATGCACCAGTCATACAGTTCAAGGCCTAAAAATGTAACGTCGGGAAACATAACAATACCTATGCGGCGGATTTTATTCAGTATATCACGGGTTTGGGAGATTGTCAAGGACGCACCTGTGAAAAAACACTTTACATTTGGGCCGCACGCGGGTATAATGCGGACTATGAGAGGGCTGCTTTTTTTGCGAAAAGATCCGGTCGGCGCGGCAGTAATCGTCTGCCTGTTCGCCGTCGGGCTCATCGGCCTGCCGTATGATCAGGTTGGAAGCCTGCTTTCGGACGATCCGCTCACCGCGTCTCTGTCCGGGCTGATCGTCTGCCGCGCGGCGGGGCTTGCGGTAATGCTCTTTTTATATGTGCAGCTCGGATTTTCTTTCGGGACGCGCCGCTTGCAGAAGGGCGCGCCGCTCATGGTTCTGCCCGCCCTTCTGGTGGCGGTGAACAATGCGCCGCTGATCGCGCTCTTTTCGGGAGCGGCAGGGGTGACGGCAGGGGCGGGACAGGTGGCCCTGTTTGCGCTGGAATGCATCTTCGTGGCGTCGTTTGAAGAACTGACCTTCCGCGGGATCATCTTCCCGCTCATGCTGCAGCGCTTCGGTTCCGGGAAGCGCGCAAGGCTGACGGCCGTACTGGTTTCTTCTGCGCTGTTCGGGCTGACGCATCTGCTCAACCTGTTTTCGGGCGCAGGGATCGCGTCCACCTTATTGCAGGCGGGGTATACCTTTCTGATCGGCGCGATGCTTGCCGTCGTCCTGCTCTGCACGGGCAGTCTGGCGCTGTGCATCGTGCTGCACGCCGTCTACAACTTCGGCGGCCTGCTCGTCCCGACGCTGGGTTACGGAGCGTTCGCGGATCTCTGGAATATTCCCACCATTGTCGTCACGGCGCTGATCGCCGTTGCGGCAATCGTATTTTACTGGAATCGGCTGCTGTGCGCGCGGTCGGAATGCGCCGTGCAGCTGTATCGTCTTACCGCGGAGCAGCGCTTTCTTCTCCGCGGGGCGCTCCTTTTGTGACAGGTCGGCGATCTGAAAAAAAGCGACGCATTACCGTAATTCCCATAGGGATTTTACGGTAAGTCGCGGTGACTGAGCGAGGCGTGGCGTGAAACCACGCCTTTTTTCATGTCTTTTTAGTTGATCTCCTCCGCAAAAAGCGGCTTATCGATTGCTCCGACAAAATTGTAGATGATTTCCACCGTTTGTCTGTAATGACCGTCTACTTTCGTCTTTTCGTGGACGATGACTTTGTCGATGAACGAGCGCAAAATCTCAGGTGTCAATTCCTCAAAACTGCTGTACTTGTGGATGAGGATCATAAAGCTCAGGATCTTATCGTTTTGTTCCTTCGCTTTTTCAATTTCCGATTTCAGCGTTTTAACACGCGCATTCAATGTGAGTTGTTCCGCTTCGTAGGTGTCGCTCATCTTTAAGTAGCGTTCTTCGGAGATCTTTCCTTCAACCTTATCCTCGTAAAGGCTCTCGATGATCTTGTCGAGTTTTTCGATCCGTTCTTCTGCCGACCTGATTTCCTCCTGATTCTCTTTGAGTTCTTTTTTCGTCTTTGTTTCGGCGTTTGTTTGCAGGGTTTGCAAAAACCGTTCATTCTGACTTGTAGCAAAACGGATGGTTCGCCGCAAATCGTCCTGAATGAGTAAGCTCAAAGCCTCCACCGTGATTTGATGAGAAGTACAGGTGCGTTTCTTGTTTTTTCGATAGGTCGAACAATTGAAATACTCCTTTTGTTTCATGGTCGTACAGCGACAGAGATACATTTTCTTTCTGCAATCGGCGCAATACACCAATCCCGAAAGCGGGCTCATTTCACCCATATCCGTAGGACGGCGTTTTGCTTCCCGAATTCTTTGGACGGTTTCAAAAGTCTGCTTATCGATGATCGCTTCCTGCGTGTTTTCAAAGATAACCCAGTCCTCTCTCGGTACGTCAATGCGCTTTTTAGACTTATACGACTTCTTATACGACTGGAAGTTGACGGTGCAACCTGTGTACTCCAAGTTTTCAAGTATATCCGCAACCGTTCTTTGACACCATATTCCCGAATCCTCTCGAAGTGTCAGCGGCGTTGGTAATCCGTTTTTGTGATAGTATACAACGGGTGTATCTATGCCGCGCTCGGTGAGAATCCGCGCAATCTGCGTCGGACCATACCCTTGAATACAAAGTCGGAAAATCTCTCTCACGGTTTCTGCGCTCTTTTCGTCTGCAAGCCATTTCTCCTTGTTGTCGGGATCCTTCCTGTATCCGAACGGAGGAAAAGTCGTGATATGCTTTCCCGCATTTCCTTTTGCGCGAATGACCGCCTTGATCTTTTTACTGCAATCTTTGGCATACATCTCATTCAGAATATTCTTGAAAGGCGTTATGTCGTCGTCCGGATTGGTTTCGCTGTCCACTTGGTCGTAGATGGCAATAAATCTCACGTCGGCTTCGGCAAGATAATACTTCGTGTAATACCCCACAAGAATATGATCCCTGCCGAATCTCGACATATCTTTGACGATAACGGTGGATATTTTGCCGTTATCCACGTCGTCCATCATGCGTTTGAAATCCGGGCGATCGAAATTGCTTCCCGAATATCCGTCGTCTACGTAAAACCGTGTGTTCCGCAAGCGGTTTTCGTCCGCATACTTTTGCAGGAGCATTTTCTGATTGCGTATACTGTTACTGTCACCCTCCAGATCATCGTCGCAGGACAGTCTGCAATAGAGCGCCGTCCATTGTTCTTCCGTGTTCTTTTGCTTCTTATATTTCATTGTCTGTTGCAAATTCATTGTTTATTACCTCCCGAATTGCAACTTTCAAACGATTCCTTGTAATCCGACCGAACGGGCGGACGCAATGCCTCGCCGATATTTCGCTCGATCATCTTTTGTGTAATGTCAAACGCCGTAGTATTGGCGTTTTCTTTTTCGCGTGAGATAACGGTATAGATCGTATTCCCGATCACTTTTTCGCGGCTTCTCGCATACCCGCCGTTTTTATCCTTGAAGTAACGGGTAAATATGCTCGCCGCAGGGCGTAAATATTTTTCTTTTGCTGTGTTTTTCGTAATATAAATCTCCTTATCATCGATTTTATTACGCAAAACAGCGGAAGTATCGGCTACTGGTTTAACGTGCCGTTTTCTTTCTTTGTTTTCAGTGCCTCATATCCTTCTCGGATGAGCCGCACTTTGGTTATCCTGTTTTCATTGAGAAAAGTGTTGATTTCATCAAAAAACGCTCTCGGTATCATTGTACCGAAGTTTCCGCTCGCCTGTTTTCTCTTTTCCTTGTTTTTCTCTTCATACTTCCTGCGCGTCTTGCGTACAGGCGTATCCTCGCGTTTTTCCATAATTGCTCTCCCAAAAGTATCGTATTAATACATATTATATATCATTTTTCTCACAAGTCAAGCTCTTATGGAATAATCGTCGGATCAGCCCTTAATTTTTTGTCCTTTCTTTTTTCGTGGTTTAAAGAGACAGACAAGTGGGTTTCCAACTTTGTCTCAAAGTCTCAAAAAATCAGTTTTATGATTTTTTCTTTACCTGCTGGTAAAATCAGCCTCTTTTTGCTATATTTTCATACTTTTTGATTCTTCTTTTGCCCGTCAGGGCGGGCGAAATAGATTGTAATTTTTCACGAGATACCTCCTTAAAATTTTATTTAGAGACAAAAAAAGTCCGTGCAAGTTTTGTAGCGATAAACTACTTCTTTGCACGGACCTATGTCCTGAATATTGAATTGTTTTGTCGTCAGATCAGAACCTGATGCCGACAAATCTTTCCGCTAATGCGGGAAAAAAACTTTCACCGCCTAGCGGAAGCCGTCTTTCCTTCCGGTGTATACTGTTTGTGCGACAAAAATGTAACACGAAAAAAGCCCACGTCCGATCTCACAAAAAATCGGATCGCCTATCGTAGAGCAGACGCTCACGGGAAAACGATAGTTCTTCTGCAAATGGCATTTCTACCACTGATTTTATTATACCGCACGATCATGCGTTTGACAATACCTCTTGCCAAACTTTTTGTTCTGAACGCGATGATGTCGAAATCCTGTCACATCTCGAATTGAAAAACGCGTTTGGATGCGAAACAGATCCATTGTCAAAAAGAAATTTAATTAAATTTCATAAAAGCACTTGACAAAATAAATTTTCCGATGTATGATATTTATGTAAATTTCAAAAAAGGATATGTGTAACGTGGAATTAAAACAACTGGCAAGCATTATACAAGGGAACATACCTACAAGGATAGAAGTTTCAGAAGGTGTATCCATTGAAACGATAACAATGCAAGAACTTAATTATATTGCTAATGTGTCGGATGATCTTCCTGTTGAAAAGCATATTGTTGTTCAAGGCGATAAGCTCAATACATATTCGCTAACACAAAATAAAGATGTCGTCGTAGGACTAAGTTCCGGAAAGGCAATCGTCATTGACAATAAGCGTGCAAACAGGCTGATCCTTTCTAATTTGGCTATTATACGAATAAAAGATACCAATTTGCTTGATCCGTATTATTTGTGTTGGCTTATTAATAACAATAAGGCAGAGATCAGAAAAATGCAGCAAGGCACTACAGCTGTATCAATTATTCCGCTTAGTAAGCTAAAAAGCTTTGACGTAACATTGGTTCCTATCGAAACACAACGAACAATCGGAAAGATAGATGAGTTAAAACGACAACGTGATAGAACAACACATTCCATAGAGGCCAAAAAAGCAGATGTGTTAGCGCAGCAACTGATGATTATATATGAAAAGGAGTCGAAAGATGGCAAAAAGCGAGTATGAAGTTGAAAATCTTTTTATCGAAAGATTAGGGACTATAGGGTATAAATATATCGAATTAAAAAATTACACCGAAGTTATGTTGAACTTCAAGGCTCAGCTTGAACTTTTCAACAAAGATGAGATTATAAAAGGCAAGGGCATTTCTGAATTGTCTACCGCCGAATTTGACCGACTTCGCACGCAAATTGAGAACAAAACCGTTTATGACTCGGCAAAAATTTTACGGGATAAACAGGTGTTGGAGCTTGATAACGGCAAACGCATCTATATTGAGTTTTTATCAAAAGATATAGATCGCAACATTTATCAGGTTACTCACCAAGTAACGATGGATAAAGACCATATGAACGAGGTTATTTATAAAAATCGTTACGACGTCACAGTTCTTATTAACGGATTGCCCCTTATTCAAATCGAGCTAAAACGTCCCGGAGTGGAGATCAATGAAGCTATCAATCAGATCAACCGTTATCGCAGATACTCATTCAGAGGGCTTTTCCACTTTATCCAGTGTTTCGTCGTTTCGAACTCTATCCAAACAAAGTATTTTGCAAATGAAAATGAAACGAATGCAGACGGTACATATAAGGCTATATTGAAAAGTCTCGCCTTCTTTTGGACAGATGCGAACAATGAGCGTATCAACCAACTGAACGAATTTACAGATGACTTCTTTACCAAGTTCAATATAACCGCCCTGTTAACAGACTATACCGTGTTGCAAGATACAATAAAAAATATAATTGTAATGCGCCCGTATCAGATCTATGCAACGAAAGCGGTTTTGCGTCGGGTGTTGGAAGAAAACCGTAACGGCTATGTTTGGCATACAACAGGTTCCGGGAAAACGCTTACCTCTTTCAAATGTGCTTCCCTCCTTCGAGACAATGGCAGAATTGATAAGGTTTTCTTTTTGGTCGACCGCAAAGACTTGGACGATCAAACAGTTGACGAATATAATTCCTTTGAGGAAAATTGCGTAGACAACACCGACTCGACCTTTGAGCTCATCAAGCGCCTGAAAAACAGTGGCGAAAAAATGCTTGTCACAACCATTCAGAAGCTTGCAAGCGCACTTCGAAATGAGAAATATAAGCCTATTATGGAGACATATAAGACAAAGAAATGTGTGTTTGTCATCGACGAGTGCCATAGAAGTCAATTTGGCAAAATGCATGGCGATATTCGCAGAAACTTTCAGAACGCAAACTTCATCGGCTTTACGGGAACACCAATTTTTGAAGAAAACAAAGGGGCAAGCGGCCAAACGACGGCAGATATTTTTAATGCCGGTACTATGGACGCCTGCTTACACAAGTATCTAATTAAAGAAGCGATTGCGGACGGTAACGTACTGAAATTCTCCGTTGAGTATCAAAACACGTTCAACGTTGTTACGACAAATGCCGCCGATATGACCGTGAGACGTATCGTTCACGAGCAAAGCAATAATCCTAACTTTAATTTAGAGGAATATTGCAAACGCAACAACATTGATATTTCGAGCATATACAGCGATCAACAGCGAATAGAGCTTGTTACCAACAATATTTTAGAGCATTACGAAAAACATACTAAGATCGGCACAGATACTTATACTTCTCTCTTTGCTATTCAATCCGTTCCACTCCTCCAAAAATATTATAGCGCTTTTAAGAAGCTGAATAATAAAGGTCTGAGGATCGCCGCTATCTTTACATATGCAGCAAACGAGGATATGGATGAAGGCGCTGACACTCCGCAATCGAGAGAATTTTTGGAAAAATGCATTGAAGATTACAACGAAATGTTCTCTACCGATAAAGAAAAACTTTCGTTTAGTCTCGATACGTTTGATGCGTACAGAAAAGATATTGCCAAGCGTCTCAAACAAAAGGAACTTCCGCAAATTGATATCCTGCTTGTAGTAAATATGTTCCTCACTGGATTTGACTCTAAGCCGCTTAATACGCTTTATTTGGATAAGCCCTTGTTCTGGCATTCCCTTGTTCAAGCATATAGCCGCACCAACCGCATCTATAAGGAGACGAAACAGT
Organism: Candidatus Gallimonas merdae; assembly: GCA_904419525.1. Lineage (GTDB taxonomy): Bacteria > Bacillota > Clostridia > Christensenellales > Borkfalkiaceae > Gallimonas > Gallimonas merdae. Next base: position 5,790 of record CAJFRT010000035.1, on the reverse strand, counting down.
ATGGGCAGATCATTACGTTCCGAAATATTAAAGAAGAGCAAGACAAAGCGTTAAAACTATTTTCAGGGGACGGAAATCCGAACGCGTATTTACTTGAAAACTATGATTATTACGTGGCGGAATATGCCGACAGAGTTGCTATCATGCGAAACGTTGCTCCGTCTTACGATATTGCCGGAAGATTGCAGTCCGAAGACGATCAGAGAAAGTTTATTGTATCATTCCGCTTGGTAGCGCAAACACTTTCGACGTTAAAAACTTTCTCTAAATTCGAGTGGAGCGATATCGCAACCATTTTGGATGAGGACGAATTCTTGGGCTATAAATCGTGGTATCTCTACTATTACGATTTAGTTAAGAAGGAACGCGATAAAAACGTCAAGACAACTCTTGTCGATATCGACTTCAACATCGAACTTATCAGAACGGATAAAATCAACGTCGTTTACATATTGAACCTGTTAAAAGACGTAATCAAGAAAGACGAAAACGAAAAGAAGCGGTCGATCGACTTGATTCTGAGAGAAATCGAGCGTTCCGACAACGAACGGCTACGCGCAAAACAAGACATGCTAAAACGATTCGTAACGGAAAAGTTTTTCAACCTGTCACCGGACGAAGACATCGTTAAGGCATACGAGGAATTTGAAGTACTGCAGCAGAACATGGACATCGAAATGTTTGCCGAAGAAACCAATCTCGATGTTGAAACAATCAGATTCTTTATCTCAGAATATCAGTTCAAGCACGTAATAAGCCTTGAAGACATCAGAAAACGTCTGAGTCAAAAGGGTTACGGATTGCTACAAACGATAAAACTCTCGAGTGAAATTGAGGAATTTGTAAAAGAACAATATGAAAAATTCAGAGCAGAAGGAGTATAAAATTATGGCAACGGATATCCAACTTCATAAACAGCAAGCACAGGAACTTTCCAACAAACTTTGGGCTATTGCAAACGATTTGCGTGGCACTATGGACGCAAGTAAATTCAAGGACTATATCCTTGGTATTATCTTTTACCGTTTTCTTTCCGAAAAGACGGAAAAGTATATGGAAGAAATACTCAAGAATGACGGCATGACCTATTCAGATGCGCTCGCTTCTAAAAATGAAGAACTGCTTGCAGCTCTTGACAAGTATTCTCTTGATAACCTCGGATACATCATTCGCCCCGAATACAGCTTCGGCTATATTGTCAATATGATTGCTGGCAAGTATGACGGGAAAGTTTTTTCGGTTGACTATCTTGAAAAGGCGATTGATTCTATTCAGCAATCTACTCTCGGTCAGAAATCGGAGGCCGCCTTCGACGGAATTTTTGACGCTATGGATCTGAAAGATAAAGATTTGGGCAAGGAAGTTTCCGACCGTACGAAGCAAATCGCAAAGGTCATCAACCGCGTCAATGACATTGAATTTTCTTATGATGACGCACAATTTGATGTTCTCGGAACGGCATATATGATTTTGATCGGATTGTTTGCTTCCGACAGCGGCAAGAAGGGGGGCGAATTCTTCACACCAAGCGCCGTTTCCGAACTGTGCAGTAAACTTGCTACGGTTGGGCTGACGTCCGTTAAGAACGTATGCGATCCCACTTGCGGCTCAGCATCTATGCTTCTGGAAGTCCGCAAAGCTGTTATTGCCAACGGCGGAACAGCGGAACATGCTGTAGGACATTATTACGGACAAGAGCTGAACGGAACGACTTACAACCTTGCCCGCATGAACATGTTGATGCACGACGTTCCCTATCAATACTTCAACTTGTTCAACGACAACACGCTCGAAAAGGACAATTTCGGTACAACGAAATTTACCGTTCAGGTTGCCAACCCGCCGTATTCGGCAAAGTGGTCTGCGGCGTCTTCTTTCCTCGACGATCCCCGTTTCAGCGGAGCGGGAAAGTTGGCTCCCTCAAGCAAAGCGGATTTCGCGTTTGTAGAACATATGGTATATCACATGGACGATGATGGACGTATTGCCGTTCTCCTTCCGCACGGCGTTTTGTTCCGCGGCGGTAGTGAGGATACTATCCGCAGATATTTGATTAAAGACCTGAATGTTTTGGACGCCGTAATCGGATTGCCCGCAAACCTTTTCCACGGAACAGGTATCCCTGTATGCTGCCTCGTTCTTCGCAAATATCGTAACGGTAACGCAGGCAATATCTGTTTTATCGATGCAAGCAAGTATTTCACGCCCGGAAAGAACATGAACCAACTTTCTTCCGAGGATATTGACCGAATTGTTAACGCTTATGTGGAGCGCAAAGACGTTGATAAGTTCTGTCACGTGGCAACTATGGAAGAAATTGAAAACAACGATTACTGAGGAAATAAACAAGTATCTAAGAGAACTTGGAATTTTGGAGGACTAATTACAATGAAAAGAGATAAAAATGCCCCAAATGTTCCAACTTTGAGATTTAGGCAATTTAGAGATGACTGGTCTATAAAACGGTTATCGGACATTGCGGAAGTTGTTGGTGGTGGAACACCAGATACAACAGATTCTACGCTTTGGAATGGAGATATTCAATGGTTTACACCGACAGAAGTTGGACATTCAAAATACGTTTCTTCAAGTATCCGGACAATTTCACAACTTGGCTTACAAAAATCAAGTGCAAAAATATTGCCAGCAGGGAGTATTTTGTTGAGCAGCCGAGCCACTGTCGGAGAATGCTCCATTACACAAAAAGATTGCACTACAAATCAAGGATTTCAAAATTTAATACCTAAAAAAGGCATAAATAATGAATTTCTTTATTATTTAGCACAGACACAAAAACGGCATTTTATCAAATATGCGTCAGGTTCAACATTTCTTGAAATCTCTAATAGTGAAATCAAAAAAACAAAATGTGCCGTTCCAAGTATCGAAGAACAAACGGAAATTGCTACATTTTTGTCCGCGATTGACAGGAAGATAGAAGTCCAAAACAAAATCATTAGCAAGTATGAAACCCTAATTAAAGGACTTTGCGATAGAGTTTTTCGACATAATAAATCAATTCGTTTGTCGGATCTGGTAAAATGCAGAACTTCCACATTGCAAGAAAGTAATATTGCCAAATACCGTGATGGTGAATACAAAGTCTTTGGCGCAAGCGGAGTAATTGCCACTATTGATAAATACCAGTTTAAGGAAAGCGGTATTTTAGTATTAAAAGATGGATCTAATGCTGGAAAAGTTCAATTTGCCTCTGGAAAGTACTCCGTTATTGGGACTTCTGTCGTCCTAATTCCTAATGACGTAAACGATGCAAAGTTTTTGTATTTTGCACTGCTCGCCGTGGATTTTGATAAATATAAAGTTGGTTCAGGTATTCCGCATATTTATTTCAAGGATTACTCAAACGAACAAATTTATTATCCCGAGGCAACCCTACGAGAAAAGATTAATAAAACGCTTTCCTGTTACGAAACAAAAGTCGAAACAGAAAAAGAAATGCTTTCAGCTCTACAAAAGCAAAAAACATTTCTTCTAAAATCAATGTTTATATAAACATTTTTGAGAGCAGATATTTTTTCTGCTCTTTTAATTTGTTTAGACCGTATTGCTCGATTTGCATTTTTCTATCCAAAGCAACAAATAACTGACAATAAGAATTTTGCTCCAAAATAGGCAAACAAGGCAATGAGTATAATGAAGAAATAACACTCGGGTGAGCCTTTGATTGATAATCAAACTTCATTTTCGAGTGCTGATATGTCAGCATTTCCGCTATAAATCTATAAGAGTAAACGTTTTCATCGACTTGCATTATGCCGCAAACATTTGTAACGTTAAACTTATGCTTTTTGCGATAAAAGAAATTTCCGCCGCCATCAATAGACCACGTTATCAATTCTTTGTCAAACATATAGGTATTGTTATAACCCATCAATCCATTATTTTGAGTTGATGAAGAATATACGGGGTATTTATATGTATTATCTTTTTGGTGCTTTGGAATAATGTTTCCCCGATTCAACCGAACAACGCCTTCTTGTATCAATTCATCAAGTTTTTTCCATTGCCAACTACCACTTACGACTCGTTCTCTAATTCCTTTAATTAGAGATTATCGATCATCATTGAAAGAACTTAATAGTTTTTTAATTAGTCGCTTGACAAACGGCAAAGAGCCTAATTGCAAAATTAAAGACGTCATTGATTATGAGCAACCTACAAGTTATATTGTCAATTCTGATAAGTATATTGTAGACGGGGAAACGCCGGTATTAACTGCAAATAAGGCATTTTTTCTCGGTTATACGAACGAAAAGGATGGTATATACGATAAATCTGACTGTATTATTTTTGATGACTTTACTCTTGATTTCAAATATGTAGATTTTCCTTTTAAGGTAAAGTCATCTGCAATTAAAATTTTAAAAGCTAAACGATTTATCGAATTAAGATACTTTTATGAATACCTTTTATTTCTTAATCTAACTACAAACGAGCATAAACGACACTACATTTCAGAAATAGCCACGTTGCCGTTGTATTTGCCTTCGATAAAAGAACAAGAACGAGTATTAAATGTTCTTAACGCTATTTCATCTAAAATAACAGTAGAAGAAAAATATAAAACCGCGTTACAGGCACAGAAAAAGCACCTTCTCAATGCTATGTTCATATAAACATAGCATTGAGAAAATAAGATTTTTGCTTTTGCAAAACTTTAAGGTATTTTTCTTCGGTTGCTATCATTGTTACAAATTTTTTTAAGACAGTAGCGATTTCTTTTTCCTCTTCAATACTGACATAAGGAATACGGATTTCACACATGTTTTCATACGTAAGGCATTGTCGAACACTACCTTCTAATTTTTGCTGCAATTCTTTGTAAAATACATTAGATTGAAAGTAAAAATTCAAATACTCTGAATCAAGAGAGCTTTTTGTCTTAAAACAAACATACATAGGACTTATTATGCCGATTTTATATGTTGACAACAAGGCAATTGAACCGACGTTGATTCTTGCAGGGTTATAAGCAAAGCAACCTTCCGTAACGACCTTGTAATTGCTTTTATTTTCACTTGCCACTGTTCTATCTTCAAATTGCTCGGATTGTTTAATAAATCCCATTTTGTTGCTGACAGACAAAACATTATCGTAGGTATTAAACTTGTTTCTTGTGGTTACTTCTTCGATAAGAACACCAAGCCTAACGAAAGAGCCCTTGCTGAAAACCTTATTACAAAGTTCTTTCTTTAAGACCTTCAAATCCTCAATGATTTTGTTTTGTATCTCAATACGTTTCGTTATTAGATTTAAAAAACAGGCTATTTTCTTCTGTTCCGATAATGACGGAAGGTAGTGTTTTGTTGCAAAATAATCGTCAACCGCCATATTTAATAGACCATGATTTCTTGCTCCTTCACCTGCGATATCCGAAATACCCTTGTGCCATTTACTTGTTTCAAAATAATGAGTAAGGTAATCGGAATCAACTTTGTCTGTTGGGCGAAAAACAAAGTATAGGCTTGACAAACAACCTTTTTCGTATTTATCCAAACGCTTTACAGCACCCCAAGCATAGTCGTTGGAATAACTTTTGTTGTATGCGAAATCGCCATTGTAAAGCAGATAATATCCCGACAAATCGACGCTTGCAACAGTCTTGTTAAAAAAAGTTATTTGGTCTACAAGCCCATATTGTGCCGATATAGTCAACGGTAATGACGATTCGTTGCTTTTATTCCTGCGTTTAATACGAGTTACGAAGTCTGACAACGCATGTTTGTGCCATTCATCTGTATATTCTGCAAATCTCAAAGTTGGAACATT
>CAJFRT010000034.1 GCA_904419525.1 Candidatus Gallimonas merdae | reverse complement strand
GATCTCCGTTTCAAAATCGAAGTTTGCGACAACCTCGGACGGCGAATATTGATACTTGTTCTTTTGCGAATCGTTCCCGTGCGTCAGATAAAGGAGCATATCTGTTGCGCGTCCCTTAACGCGGCTGACCTGTGATTCCTGCAATCCAAACCACGCGCCGACTTGTGCCGTATCTACTCCCGAACTGCCAAAATTCAGATAGATATGATAGTGGGGTGCGGTGTCGTCCTTGTCATGCAGGATATACGCCCATTTTTTGATGACTTTGTGCGATTTCAGGACTTCCTGAATATCGCCCTTAAAGTACTCTACACGGGATTCAACTTCGCATTGTTTCAAATACATTTTCTATACCCCCGATTTGAAACACACGAATTTTTGCACCTTTTCACCCTGTTTTTGCCCTTTTTTGCACCTTTTGCCCAACGCCGCTGGACAAGCCCCAGCGGCGCGTGCATTTTATGCGATTTTCGGCTGAAACAGGGGTGTTTTCGGTGCTTTTCTTACGGTTTTGCCTGTTTTTATGCTTTCGGCAATTCTGCCGTTTTTGCACCTTTTGCACCTTTTGCCCGCTTTTTTACACTTCGGTGTTTCCGGAAGGGCAAACGGCTTTCAGCACGCAGACGATCAACGCAAGATTTACCGTCAACACCTCGCCTTTTGCCGTATGGCATTCGACGAACATGATTCACCCGTCAAAAGGGGTTGTCCCCGTCGTTGTCCACGACCTTGCCGGAAGCATTCTTTTTGCCTTTCGCCTGTTCTTCTCGGTCGGGCAGCATTGCCGAAAATGCCGACATGACGGCCCTGCGGGCAGAATAGCGAGGGTCTTTTCCTTCTTCGTTCTCGAAATACTTGACTTCAACGGGAATAAGCTCATCGCCGCATTTCACAAAGAAATTCGTGAAAGGCTTTTCTTCACCCGTTTTCTTGTCCGTGTACTTTCCCTTGCGTTCCTTGCGTTTGAACAACTCAACCTGTGCCATAAAACTACTCCTTTTGGCTTACGCCATATAAAATATGTATTTACAATGCCTGACGGCTTTGTATCAAAGGGGTAGGTGACTACTACGCCGTCACCCACGGCGCGACCGTAGAAAAAATGCGAAAAGTTCAAGGAATTTTCTTCCTTTCTACTTTTCGCATTTAATATTACAACTTACAAATTGCATCGGGCGGCAGTATTCTGCCAAAAGCCGCTTGACATTTTTTTGTGCGTTTGCTATAATTTTTTCATGCCGCTGTGGCGAAACCGGCAGACGCAAGGGACTTAAAATCCCTCGGGAGCGATCCCGTACCGGTTCAAATCCGGTCAGCGGCACCAGCGCCGTGGGTCGGCGCAAATTGCAACATCCGGCAGGGGACTGCCGGATGTTTGTCTGAGTATGCTGCGGCGGAGCGATCCGCAAATTCCGCTGCACTGCAAAAGGCCGTCCGCCATGGGCGGACGGCTGTCTGTTCGGGAGCCTGTCAGTTGTCGGAAGAGGCGGCCGCTTCGGAACGCGACGCCAGTTTCCGGCGGTAAAATTCGATCCAGCCGAGATATTCTTTGCGATAACGGTAGAGGGAACGGTCGCTCGCATTGTTCTCAACGGCAATTTTCCAGATATGTTTTTCTGTATCGGTGATGTAAAGCGAACGGATCAGCCTTCCGTGGTATGTTCCGAACATCTCGTCGTCCTCGTCGAAACGGCGGAGCATTTTCTGAAATGCTTTCGCGGTGATCTCATCTCCCGCGCGGAGTTGCCCGATCACGATTTCTTCTCTGGTCCTGAGCTTCATATGTTCCCCCTTGAAATAGGCTACATGATTATTGACAGTTCAGCCGGGCAAAAAAGAGCAGGAAACCGTCAAATAACGCGAAAAATTCATACGTGTGCACCAATGCGGTAAATAAGCGCCGTTTATGTCGTTTTTTAAGGGATTTTAATCGTATCGAATCTCAATTATATTGCAAAACCGACCCGAAAATGTTATAATTTAAAAAACAAAAGAGAGGTGAAGGGTTGTAACATGACGGGAGCGGAATTCATTGAGATCATGAAGAGGGTGCAAGCAGGCGACACCCGTGCTCTCGGAACAATTTATCAGGAATATCACGCAAAACTTTATTTCACAGCCTTCGATATTCTGCATAACCGCGAGGACGCAGAAGACGTTGCCTCCGATGTCATCGTGAAATTGGCCGAATTCAAAGGGGACGTCGGGCAGATTTCCAACCATGTCGGTTATCTGATCGCCATGGCAAGGAACGGTGCGATCAATCTGATTCAGAAAAGGAAACATGAAGTCACCGTTGCCGAAGTTTACGAAACCGAAAAGCCCGGTTCGGAGAACGGAATGTGGCGGGAAGATCTGTTCAGATTGCTCACGAAAGAGGAATGGGATCTCTTTCTCCGGCATACCGTCTGGGGATTTTCGCTGAAAGATGCCGCAAAAGAGATCGGCATGCATTACACCACGGCGAAGCGCCGCTATCGCTCCGTCAAACAAAAAGTCCGCCAGTATTTTGACAACTGAAAAAAATTTTGCAAACGGTGCTCCTTTTGCCCTTGTTTATCTGTCTTATAGGAAAAATACACAAGAGGTGAAAGATTATGAAGAAGCTGGCAGCTGTTTTGCTGAGCGTTCTGTTTGCGGTTCCCATGTTCAGCGCGCCGCGGCAGATGACGTTCGCAGACAACGGGTTCAACGGCGCGTCGTTGGACAGAACGGAGTTCAAAACCATCTCGTTTGCGGCAAAGGAAAACGACGAAAAGAGTTTTTACGGGGCATTGCCCGAATATTCGGATGATTCCGGAAGACAGAACACGTGCGCGAACGTCGCGGGAGCGATCGTGCTCGGGTATTACGATAAAGACTACGATAACCTTATTGAAAATTTCACGTCGACCAGAGAAATTTTTGGCAAGATAATTTATACACCTCAGACGGACGCCGTACTGGACGTCATGGCGCGGCTGTACGACGACATGAAGACGAACGTCACCGCGGGCGGCACAACGGTCGCCAATTTCAAGTCCGGATTCCAGACGTACGTCAACGAACAGGGCAGGAACGTCTCCTATACACAGGTGGTCTCCAATCAGCAGCTGCTGTCCTCCCGCTATAAGCAGTCCATCGACAACGGCAGGCCCGTCGTGTTCTTTGTATCGGGATATACGGTGATCGCTACAATTGCGTTGGACGCAGAGTCGGGGCCGGAAGAATATTACGAGCAATATTACGTCGGCAATCACACGGTCGTGGGGTACGGGTATCGGACGATCCGCTACTACAATGCGGTAGGCAACCTGGTCAAGCAGCTTGATCTGCTTACGGTGGCAACGGGGAACCCCGCAAGTCCGCTCGTCTATATTTCGCTTGACGACTACACCAATCTGATCGACGGGTACGAAATTTATATCTATTGAATAAGAAAAAGGAAAGAAAATTATGGGCCGGTTTGAACGCGATATCAGAAAAAAAATAGAGGAAAGCGACCAGCCGTTTAACGAATGGTTCGCAGAGCGGCAGGATCGGCTCACGGATTTTGAGCCGCCCGAAGAGCCCGCCTCCGACCTCGGTCCCGTAAGGGTCAGGCGGAGGACGTTTGCTTGGCTGACCGGCGCAATCGCCGTGCTGCTGGTCGCATTTGTCGTAACGGCGGTGTTCCTGTTCCGCGGACGCTCTCAGTCGCAGCCTCAGATCCCCGATCTTTCGTTTGGAGAAGAAGGGGTCTATATGGAAGCGTTGACGGACGAGGAATTTCAACAAACCTTGCAGCAAGTTCCGGCGCTTTCGCGCCTCACGGTGACGGAACGGCGTGCCGTGCGCCATCAGCAAGATGATTCCACCGTTATGGTGATTGTAATAGGCGAGCAGGAAACGGCGGAGGACTATTATTTTGTAAATGCGCGGATAGAATATAATGATAATTATAATTTCTCCGAGAAAATGTATTATCAGGATTTGGCAAATAAAATTGTTATAGGGGATACACAAATCTCCTATGGTTTGAGTGGACAGGATAAATACGGATTTGCAGAATATCGGATTCTTTCGGAGACAGACGACGCAACGGTCTATTGGAAGGTCAGCAGCGTGAACGATCTATTGGAAGAATGGCTGCAACTTACATTCGGAAACTAAACAAAAGGGACATCGCCAGATGTCCCTTTTTCTATGGATCGCTGCAAAAAAATATGCACCCCAAAAGTCTGTCCGGCTTTTGGGGTGCATATCAGTCAAACGGGTGGGGCGCTTAATTATGTTCTGCGTCCGTTGGATTTCCCGATGGCTATTCCAACGGGAATTTGTCCTCAATTATATAATCGAGCCCCATTTTTCGGAACGAAGGGCATTGCTGTAAAATTTCCAAACACTCCACGTATGCGTAAATTTGTCCGAGGAGGAAATCGCGGTTGCAGGCGTTGTTCTTCGCGTCGTACAGTTCCTGCAAATCGGTGTGAATGATTTGAATGAGCAACTCGATCGTTTTCTTTTCCTTGATCATATCGGGGGTTCTCAAGCCATGGGCCGCAAATTGGCTGAATTTCCTTTTTCCAAAGTGAAGTCAGGAAAAAATGAAAGAAACAGAAACTCAGATGATTGACATTCGATCTGACGTCGCGTCAAATCCGACAAAAAACGTTACATTCTTCTATTATTATATAAAAAATTTTGTAACATTTATCGGCCGTTTTTTGGCAACTCATGCCTTTTTTATACTGCAAACCGCAAAAACCGCCAAAGGGGGCGCGCGTTGCAACGCGCGCCCTCTTTAACGGGTGAAAATTCCGCCGTGAATTGCGTTCAGAATTATGTGCCGCGAATGATCAGTTCTTCCGGCACGCGCGAACATTGCCTCTCCCGCTCCGGATGAAGCAGTATTTCGCAGAATTATTGTGTTTTGTAGCTTACCTGAACGATGATGTCCTGTTCCGTGTCGCCGCTGTTTTTTCCGAAGAGATTGATGCCGCCGATATACCTTGCGCTGTCCTTGATGCCGATGCGCAGGGTCGTAAGATCGGGGCAGTATCAGGGCGCCGACTGGGGCGGCTTCGGCTGGGCTGACGCGGGGGTCATCATTTCCTATCAGCTGTACATGATGTACGGGGATGTCTCCGTCATCCATGAAAATTGGGAGCTCATGACCCGGTACATGGACTATCTGTCCACAACGGACAGGCTCGGCGGCCGGCCCGTCTGGGGCGATCACCTTTCCCCCGAAGGCGGGGACGCCGCCCGGATGGACGCGCTTGCGCGCGAGATGCTGGGCGTCTCCCTCTATGCGTGGGACGCACTGATGATGGAAAAGATGGCGTCTGCCATCGGGCTGCCGGACGTTGCGGAACACTACCGCGGCGTGTATGAACAGGAGAAGGAGTTCTTTATTTCCCGCTACGTCAATGCAGACGGAACATTGGTGCGCGGCTATCAGACACAGTGCCTGTATGCGCTCTATCTGGATCTGCTGCCCGACGAAGCGTCCGTTGCGGCGGTCACGGAACAGCTCACTTCCAATATCGGGCGGCACAACAGAAGAATGCAGACGGGATTTCTGGGAACGGCGATCATTTTGCCCGCCCTCACCAAGATCGGCAGAAGCGATCTTGCATACATGCTTCTCTTTCAGGACGAAAATCCCTCGTGGCTGTATTCCGTCATGCAGGGCGCGACCACAACGTGGGAGCGCTGGGACTCCTATACGATCGAGGACGGTTTCGGCGATGCGGGCATGAATTCCTTCAATCATTATGCCTATGGCGCGGTCGCGGGGTGAGTGTTCTCGTCGATGGCCGGCATCGGATACAATCCTTCCGCGCCCGGCTTTGCAAACATTCTCTTCGCGCCCCGGCCGAACGAAAAAATGAAGTCGGTCGAGGCGTCCTACGAGTCCGCATATGGAACGGTTACAGCAAAATCCTGTTTTGAAGGGGATCGCTGGAACTATACCGTCACGGTTCCCGCCAACGCAACGGCAACGGTGAAACTTCCCGTTCCGTCGCTGGAAGGGATCACGGTCAACGGAAAAAAAGCGGCGTCCCTTTCCGCCGCCGACGGCGTTGCTGCTGCCTTGCTGCGGGACGGGTACGCGGTGTTTGAAGTGACTGCGGGAACGTTTTCTTTCAGCGTGGATGCGTCCGCCCTGTATCGCGGATAACGCGGGGGCGGAAAGCCTTTTCCGCCCCCGCGTTATCCGCCCGGAAGAAATCTCCGGAAGCGGGGTGATCGTCCGGGCGGAATCCGCAATAAAAAAGCCCCGCGAAAGGGATTGACCTCTTTGCGGGGAAGTGGTATCATCATTGTAGGCAACATGGGCGTTGCAAATAGGCGGTTAGCCCCTTGGGGGAAATATGATGAGTATTTCCGAAAAGGGGGTGATTGTATGGACGAATTGTTCCTGCGCCTGCTCTGCCGTATGGTAGAGATCGGCGTGATCCTCTCTTTCAGAGTGACGAAGGACAAGGTTTACATAATCATAAAAAAATAACCGCCCTTGATGTGGCAGTCGCGGCGATTATTTTTAGTAACACGGGCTGACCGCTGAACGGTAACGCCCCTCTGTTGCTCTTTTATTTTATCACCGTTTTTGCGGTCTGTCAACCGTTCCGGAAGAAGTTTTCGGCGATAAAATAAATTTGGGGGTTCGTTTTGGGGTTGCACTTTTACTTTAAGCCCAAAAGAGCAAATAACAGCATTTTTGAGAGAAAAACAGGGGATTTTCGACCGAAAATCCCCTGAATGCGTTGGTGACCCAAGAAGGGCGTAAATCGAATGGGATGTCACAGCGGCTGGCCTAATAAAAAGTCGAGGGCGTTGACCGTCTTGATGCCGTCATGGTCTTTGACGAACAGATCATCGAGCGTGATGATATATTTCGGATAGTTATCTTCGATCTCGCGGAAGGGGCGAAGTTCCTGTTCCAGTTTTGCTTCGTCCATCACGGTGACTGCAACCTGGATATAAATCAGTCCGTCGTGTGCGTCCTTGACGATAAAATCGACTTCCTTTTCGGCAATCTTCCCCGTAGCGATCTTAAATCTGCGGCGTTTGAGTTCCAGAAAGACGAGGTTTTCAAGAATTTGCGAAAGTTCCACTGTTCTATTGTTTAAAATATAGTATTTGAAGCCGAAATCGGTGACATAGTACTTGTTGATGAGTTTTAAGTACTCTTTTCCGACAATGTCGTATCGGTCTGCCTTGTAGATAAAAAAACAGTCCTGCAATGTTTCGATATAGCTATTTACGGTGTTGTAGGAAACTTTTGTTCCGTTGGAATTCAATGTGTCCGAAATGCGCTTGGCAGAGGTCAGACAGCCAATGTTATAGACGAGATAGCTCAATAAACTTTCTACAAGCTGTCTGCTTGCAGCGGAATTACGTCTCAACACATCTTTTTCAAGGATGGTTTTATAGACGCTTTCCACATATTCGCGTTGTTCGGCACTGCCCGTATCGAACATGAACATGCCGGGGAGCGCGCCGTAGGTGACGTAATCCATGAACAGCGCACGGCGGTCTTTCCCGCTTGCCGCAAAATGATCTGAGTACTCGCGGAAGGAAAGGGGCAGCACGTTGATCTCCACATACCGCCCCGTGAGCAGTGTGGCGATCTCCGAAGAGAGGAACTTTGCGTTGGAGCCCGTGATATACAAATCGACGTTGTCCTTGACAAACAGACTGTCCACGACCTTTTCAAATTCAGGGACGCGTTGCACTTCATCCAGAAAGATATACAGTTTCCGATCGGGCAGGAGTCTGCTTGATAAAAAACGATAAAGTGCGCGCCTGTCCAGCAGCGGTTCGTTTTCCAATTCTTCAAAATTGATCTTGATGATCTGTTCGGGGGCGACACCTTCCTTCAGAAGCTGTGCAATGTATAGTTCAAATATGGTCGATTTCCCGACGCGCCGCAAACCCGTGATGACTTTGATAATCTTTTTGTCCCGATAGCGTTTGAGCCAATCGGTGTATTCTTTCCGTTCAATCAGCGCCATGGCGATATCTCCTTGCAGGAAGTATAGCATGAGGAAGGACAAAAGTCAATATAAATTGAAAACTTTTTATCGATTTCAAAAAAGTTCTCAAAATTCGACAAGACGAATGATGAAAATGTCTTTTTAAGGATATATCTATGTCATGGGAGCTCTTCCGAATTTGCTTTTTCGGTCGGCTATGGTAGCATAGTTCCTCGCGGACGTCAACGGCCGCAAAATCGTCACTGAAAACACCCATAGAAAGACTTTTAGAGCCGAGTAAGGAAAATTCCCTTGCTCGGCTCTTTGGCTGTCTGTGAGGCAATTCTGGACTTATACGTAACGATTTTGGCTTTGTCCCGTTGACTTCCGCAGACTTGCTATTCAAAGTACCGACATTCACCGTCCTATGCACCTCCGCCTGTTGCCCGAAAAAGGCAAATACAAATTCAGAGGTGTTAAAATGGAAATGTTGGTAACCAAATTCTCAAACGGAAAGTATCGCAATGAAGGTGAATTGTTCACAGAAATTATCTCCGCCGAGAACGTCAAACTTATGGGCGAAATGATCGCTTTGCAAGCACTCCGCACCGTCAAAAAGTTCGATATGAAAGTCGCGGACAGGCTGTATATCGGCCTGATAAAAGACTTGCACCACATGGGCGAGATAGACTATATCGTATCGGACGGTTATGATGTAGCGCAGACCGCTATCTGCTTCCTGTATCAATTCGTCGGTCATACCGCCAATGAAATTTACGGCAAAGACCGTAAAGGGAAAGACATCACCATTAAACTTGCCTGCTATCGCGAAGTAGATCATTTCATCAGACATCTGCGCAACAAACCCGACAGAAGGGGAACGATCGTCGAATCTATCGATTTCACAAATTACAAAGCTCTCCCCGCCGATTCCGTAAACTGCTTTGAACAGGAACAGACGGATTACAGCAAATACGACGAACTTGTAGAAGCGTTACAGCTCTCCGCTTTAGAGCTTGCAATTCTTAACTGTTACATGAACGGTATGAGACAATCCGAAGTCTGCGCCGAACTAGGCATCGGTCGAGGAACGATACACCACCGTAAGGTCAGCATTCGGAAAAGGTATGAAATATACATTGAAAAAAACTAAGATATTTTATAATCTCTTGAAAAGTTGGGCGGTTTTTGGTACAATGTGTATGATATAATGGAAATGGAAAAGTTATGCAGGAAAAGAAATTTCTCATCTTACTTATTTTGAAAATTTTAGAAACGGAGAGCGATGAACAGCATCCGCTCTCGCAAAGCGAAATCGTACGGATCATCTCCGGACAATATCCGTGCGACCGCAAGACGGTCGGGCGGAATATCCGCGCGCTCATGACGGTCGGTTATCCCATTCAAAAGACAACAAAAGGATATTACCTAGCGGGAAAAATGTTCACAGTGGAAGAAAAAGAGTTCATTTTGCGGGCTGTGCGCGCAGCGGACGGGAAATCCAAAGAAGACAAGGAAGAACTTGCCGATCGACTGGCCGGTGTATTGAGAAAAATCGTGCGAAAAACCGACTGATTTTGTGCCATGTATAAAAACGCGATTTTCATATGCGTTGAAATTTGATAGAAAAACAGACATGATAAGGAGCGAAATGATGGAAAAACTCACCAAAGAGCAAATAGATGCGAAACTTGCCAAGTTGCGCGAGTCAAGGTTAGACGATGAAACATATACCGTTGTGCGCCCTGCAATGGCAATGTGTTACAGCATGGAGTTCCCTCGGCGAATTAATCAAATCCGTCAATGCGCCTTATGTGGAAAAAATTTCGAGGTATTTCGCTCTGCCGGCATGGACGCACAATTTTGCTGCCATTGTCCCGATTGTGTACAAAAACACGGCGCAGCGCCCTATGAAATGCACATCAAGGCAAAGGATGAACAAGAGTGGCATGTTAGTTTGCCCTACATTTGTGTGTACCGAAGTGAAGATGACAGATATACAAGTAGATTCGAATATGAATTGGTGCTCCGATTTTTGACATTTCCTGAAAAAATTGACGACCTTGCAGGATTTTTTGACAAACTTTATAATCAGGTGTTCAGAGAAAGAGAACTCGCTTTTTTTGTCGGACAGGAATGTATTGACCGTCAACCCGTTCCACAGGAAACTTCCGATTGGAAAAAACGGTATATGCAAGAAAAAGCGGTGCTGCAAAATCCGGAACTTTTCCATTCGAGGAAGCCGCCTATCGATTTTTATGCAGTGCCCGATTTGACCGTTCCTCGTGCCTTGGAGCTGATCAAGAAACATACAGATTTTGGCAACGGTGACGGGGAGCATGATTTTATCTTCTATCGTTTTGTGACATTTTTTTGGGATCGATACCGTGTTCTCTCATATAGGGGAATCATCAGAGCCATAGATGACATGCATGAAGAAACAGGTTTTGTCAAGCCGCAGATCGATTTGGCTCTTTTCAAGGTACTCGGGATGACCGTTGTGTACGATTTGGAAGAAATGCGCAAAAATATCGACCTGATCTGGAAGGAAAATAATCGTCAGGGACTGCTCCCGTTCGCCTACGCGTCGTTGGAAAAAACGGAAAAGACGCAGTTTACCGTCAAGGAATATGTGGATTTCATGGAGCGGATACAGGAGAAACTGGAGCCTGTCGAGCAAGCTCTCGATGCGGCGGGCAAGATGATTTGTTCAGAAATCACCCGCAGCCATGTCTTGATTGACTACATGTCGGAAGTTATGCAAAGGTGGATGGCGTGGCAGGAAAGAGTAAACTTCACAAAAGAAGAAATACACAGCTATCTGCACGGCGATTTGTTCCAGAACGTGCGCTTTGATTTCAAAACGGCGCAGAAGGCGTTCCAGAAATGGACAGTTCGCAACGGGCTGTGGAATTATTACGGGATGGACAACGAATCGCCCAAAGAGGTCTTTCAGCGGCTGAAAAGCAACTTTTTTGCGCCGCTGTATCAACGGTTGGAGCAGAACCTGTCTTTGCAGGATATTGTCGACGTTCAGGATGAGATCAACCGGATCTTCAACACTTATGGGCTGCCCGTACACATCAGTATCGTGTTCGGAACGGGGAAAGTGCAATGAATCTTCCGCGTGTGTTAACGGCGGAACTTACCTGCCGCTGCAACCATACCTGTCTCTTTTGCAGCTGTCCGTGGGAAGCCGATCGGACGATCAAGGCAACGGAGCTTTCCGCAGGGGAATGGGCGGACGTCTTTCGCGCCGTCAGACAGCGCGGCGTGGAACAAGTTACGTTCTCGGGCGGAGA
>CAJFRT010000033.1 GCA_904419525.1 Candidatus Gallimonas merdae | reverse complement strand
ACCTGCGAGCGAGCACTCGCCGTCCGATTTCATTCAGCGTTTCACGCATGCGGGAGAAAGCCTGATTCCGGAGGGAGAAGCCCTGACGTATACTTACGGCAACGATCTGGAAATGCTGGATCTGAAAGTGACGCTCACGGGGGAGTATGCAACATATACCTACGAAACGACTTTCGTGATCGCGGGCTATACGAACACGTCTACGCTCACCGGCATGGATGTAAGCGAACCTGCGGTGGTGTTTTAAGGAGGGCGCTATGCAGAGCAAGGGACAGTTGGCGGCGAAGATCATCGGCATCATTCTTGTCCTGCTGCTCGTGGCGGGGCTGATCGCCGTCATCTATAAGTTCACCAACGGATTTAACGAGGACTTCAAGACCTTCTATGTGGAGCATGAAGGCAAGCAGATCCTTTCCGAGAACAGCGAGATGACGTTCACGAAAGGGAAGACGCACCGCTTTGACGTGAAGTACACCTTCGATACGGCACAGACGGAGGCAAGGGACTATTCCGTGGAGATCGTGCCGAACGCGGAGCAGGACTTTGAGTACACGGTGGACGGGGAAACATATCTCTACTCCAAAGCGGGAGATTTATCGTCGGCGTTCAGTCTCAAGAAGCAGAAGAGCTATTTTGAGATCACGCTGCGGGAGGATATGACGGTCCAAAGCGTGTTGGAGACCGTTCACCCCGGGCAGCAGGTCAAAGTGCCGGAGAACGCGGCGGACGTCTTCCCGTATGTGCTTTGCATCAGCTCGTACAACGGGAACGTCAGCTATCGCATCGCGTTTGATCTCGGTGCGGACGTAACGGGGATCACGCTCGATCCGCCGGGCATCGTATTCACAGGTTGAGGAGGTAAATATGACAGTGCGAAAAATTATAGGGAAGATCACGGCGGTCATACTTGCGCTGTTTCTTGTTTTGTGTGCGGTCATGGGCGGGCAGGGAAACCTGTCCGCCTCTGCGGCAAGCGAGATACAGACAGCATTCGAGGAAAGCAATGTATTGGACGACCTCACAGGCGGAACGGTGGGCGGAAAGAAGTTCTCGCTCGCGGACTATCCGCACAATTCAGACGGCAAGCCGCAGATCATCTCGTTTACGGAGTTCTGCTATTCGTACTATGCGGAAAAGCAGGGGGATTACGGTTTGTACGTCTATGTGTACAACCCGCAGGACATCGCCTTCGATACGCAGACGAGCCGCAATCAGATCCAGCTTACATACGGGGACAAAACGAGCTATGCCAAATATCCGCTTATCTTCTGCAATTACTCTACGCAGGCAGGCTACGAGGGCAGGTTTTTCAAGTTCAGGGTACAGCTTACGGAGAGCGAGAAAGAGGATATCCTGCAAACGGTCAAACCGGACGCCCGCGTGTACAAGGTAAGCGGGATAGAGCTTTCTTACAAGGGGCAAGTCACGGACTATCCCTGTGCGCAGAGTTATACCTATACGGGCTTTGCGGAGGGGTACGGCTCGGAGCTCGCCACGAGCGATACGCTCTCCTGCCGCGTCAACGGGTTTGAAAAGTATCTCACGCTGGACGTACACTCCACCTACTATCGCCCCGAAGGGACGAACGGCAAGAACGACTACACGCAGGACAGCCTGCATTCCGTGTACTTTGCCATTCCGCGCAGCGTCGTCTCGGAGTACGGCAAGATGACCGCCGTCCATGCAACATGGCTGGACGCAACGCTCGCGCCCGTTCTCGTCACGGGGAATAAAGAGGCATACGACGCCATTCTTCCCTATCTCGGGCAGAACATCGGCACGAATACGGAAGGGTTGAAACACGCCTATGCGGGGAGTGCGAATTACACGGTCACGAGCTGGGCGGGATCTACCGCTCTGTATGGCTGGGACTGTGCCTATACTTTCAATTTGCCGTCTTCGTGGAGCAAGCTCGGCGGAACGGTCGTCAATAAAACGGCACAGGAGGTGTCGCCCCTGTATTGGCTTGCCTATGCGGGCGACGGGACGGACAGCGCGGACGAGTATGTGCTCTCTTCGGAGGAGATAGAAAACAAGCTCAAAGAGTATACGCAGAAGTATGGTGGAGAGCTCGTCAACGACCGTTACAGCCGCGTGCTGTTCGATACCGTGGCGGACGACTTTACGGAAGTGAATATCCGGGCGGATGAGGAGTATTCGCTCACAAACGAAGTGCTCGGCTCCTCTTGGTGGGACAAGCTGTGGGGCATTACATATCCTTCGACTTTTGACGGGATCAAAGCGATCTATGAAGTGACGGATGCGGATTTCAAGAGCGATGAAAAAGAGATCTGCGACGGGCTCTTTATCGCGGA
>CAJFRT010000032.1 GCA_904419525.1 Candidatus Gallimonas merdae | reverse complement strand
GGCAAGCTCTTCATGAACACCGATCTCGGCAATGAGCATACGGGGCAGTTCTTCACGCCCTACCACATTTCCCACTTCATGGCGGAAGTCACGCTGACGGGAGAGCTTGTCAAAGAGAAGGCAGACCGCGACGAGATCATCACCATCTCTGACCCGTGCTGCGGTGGCGGAGGAATGCTTGTCGCGGCGCTTGACGTACTCAAAAGCCGCGGCGTCAACTATGCGCGCAACTGCTACCTTGACGCCGCCGACATCGACCTTCGGTGCGTTCACATGACGTATCTGCAACTCTCGCTTGCAGGAGCGCCCGCCATCGTTCGGCATCAGAACAGCCTGACGCGGGGACTTTGGAGCGTATGGTACACGCCGGCGTTCATCATGCAGTACCCGCGCTTCTGCAAATTCGCACGTAACTGAATACCCGCCTTACAGGGGGAGCGCCGATTTACGGTTCTCCCCTTTTTTCATGCGGGCAACGGTCAAACATGCCGCCAAAATCACCCGAAAAAAGCCCGGATTTTGCCCCGAAAAACACAAATGGCAATAAGGCGTGTGCTTGTTATATATACAAGTCGGCGGCAGAGCTGCCGAGGGCGGCTTCGCCGCCCTCGGCACCCGCTCGCTGCGCTCGCGGGCGCCGAAACAAGCACACGCCTTCTCAACCATCCGTCAACGGAAAACAAGTGCGCGGCGGACAGGGCGCGCCGCTGACCCGCTTGCGCTGCCCTGTTGTTCCCGCCGCGCGGAATCTTGTTTTTATGCCGCTTGCCTCCCTTTATTCGTCTTCCATTTTGCTTTGAAAGTACATCAACAGCTCTTTGTTCTTCATGCGAATGTATTCCGTGCAGTAATTCAATTCCTCTGCCGCAGCCTCCTGTGTAAGCCCTCTGACATACAGCTCGTAATACACTTTGTATAATTCGAGCGGAACCTCGCTGACCATTTTCGCATAAAAATCTACGAGCCCTTTCACCCGATGCGGTAAGATCCGGAACGCAGCGTCCAGCACTTCCCAATCCGCATAATATGTGCGGATATTCTTCAGGTCTTTCCTGATCTTTTCGATCGTCATGATCCCCTCCCGGAACTTTTTGAGAGGATTTTAACAGTCAAAGTCGTAGATTTTTTACGACTTTGAAAATTTTCTTGGAAAACAAAGATTCTTTTTTGCGCCTTTCGGCTTCAGAGGTTGGGAGAGCTCTTGCCGTCTGTCAAAGGCGCGCAATTCTTTTTCCCGCCTCTTCCAACAGACCGACATCTTAATTGCGCGTCCCTGACGGGCAGACCTTTGACAGCCTGCGCCCGCTCTCCCTGTTCGGTCATTGCCGAAAGGCGCAAAATCCATTCGGAAATTCCTTCCCTTTGTTGGGTTTTTCTACCGTTCCGTTGGGATTCCGACAGGAAATACTTCCCTCGTACCTCCTGTCTTTCCAAACCGTAAAAGCGTATCCTATAAGAAAAAAATCAGGAGGAACCTATGGATCAAAACCATTATCCTTTCAGGGATCACAAACCCGAGCAAACATGCGGAAAGCGGCATTGCCTACTACTTCAAATTCACTCTGCCCGAAGATGCCGCTGATGAATTATTACGGAAGTTTCATAAAACACCCGACGGCAATGACCGCAAAAAGCTCCTTGCCGTCCAAACGATCGGGTTTTCGTGCGAAAACCTGCCCTATTGCCGACGTCCCGCTTATTTTCCGTCCTCGGTGCTCTCATCCGCTTGTTTAGCCGCTCGGAACAGCCTCCGGTAATTTACCGACCCGTGCAGCACGCGGAGCACATGAACGCACATCTCCGCCTGATTGACGGTATAGAATACCAGATAATCTTCAAAAGACAGCATCCTGATCCCGAGCTTGACAAGCTCGGGATATTTCCCGCCATACCCGATATTCGGAAAATCCTTGAGCTGTAGAATGCAGCTCTCCATCTTTCCCAAATAAGCTGCTGCACGTTCCGGGCTATCCGCCGCAATGTAGCTATATATCTCCGTCAGATCTTCGTCTGCTTTCTCTGCGTATAAGATACGGTACATCACTTCCCCCGAAACTTTGCAAATACTTCCTCATGCGTCCTGACGCGTCCCTCATCCACATCACGAAGTCCTGCCGCAAGCTTTTCATAGAGCTCCAGCCTTGCATACAGCTCATCGAGGGCGTCAATATCCATGATCGCCGTATCCCCCTTTCCGTTCACGGTGATATAGACGGGCCTTCCCGTCTCCTTGCAAAGACGTGAGATTTCCGGATAATTGTTTCGGATATCCGACGACGGTCTGATATTCGGCATAACACTACCTCCTTCCTTTTGGTATCGCTATTATATCATGATTTGGATATAATGTCAATATAGTATATGCGATTTTAGCGTCAGTTTGCTTTCGGCATTTTTGCGATGGTCTCTTTGCTGACTCTGCCCATGTATTCGCCGTCCACCCAGCAGCCAACGTCCTCTTCCATGACGTCTGAAATGAAGAACTGCGGAAGGCCGCGGGAATAGACGATCTTCTCTCCGGACTTTTCAATGTACTTCATGAGATAGGAAAGCGCGTCGCCGATACGGTTCTCGTCCGTGATCTTTTCAAAGTCGTTCCGCCCGAAACGTTTCAAAAAGAAGGAGTTCTGCATCGTGATCTGCCGTTTATGCGTTGCGAAACTATAACTGTTGACCTCCTCCATCTCGCCGGAGAGCGTTCCCTCGGGGATATGAAAGACGCCATGGAAGTGCAGCCGTTTCTTTTCGGGCGAGCGCTCCCACACGCCGATATACTTCCAGCCCTTCCTGTCCGCAAAGTGCGAAAGTGTAGTGCGCAGCTTTCGCTTGAAACTCTCCTCGGTATGGATCGCGCTATTGTACGTCAGCGTGACGAAATAGTTGAAAGTCTGCAAATTCGCCTTGCGGGACATCCGGATACGCCGGGCGACCAGGTTGCGCTGTTTGCGGCGTAAATTTCGGTCAACGTACTCCCTTGCCGCCTGCTCGCCCGGAAAGTATGATTTCATGCCCTTGACAAGCATGGATTTCAGCGCCCGCTTTTTCAGTCCCCTGCCCTCCCTGTACAGGCCCTCAAAGAGCTGTTTGCGCGTCATTCTGCGCTCCGCGGTCATGATTTTCGGGGACGTATGCGGCATTTCGGGAACAGCTTGCTCTATCTCATCTGAGTCCCGCTTCTCATGTATCTGCTTTTCCGTATCAATGTCAGCCTGCGGCGTCGCACTTTCCTGTTCCCCTTGTTCCTGCTGTTCCTCTACGACGATCTCCTCCTCCCGCACCTTGCGCCGCGGCTTATACGGGCGCTCCGTATGCGGGATCGCTATGTAGTGACTTCTGTCCGAATAGATCTTGCATTTCGGATATGGCATAATACCTCCTTGTAATTTTTTTGCATGGGGATAACAGAGCCGAAACACGTTCGGCTCTGCCCCGTTCATGCGCCGTACAGCGCACGGATAAAGTAGCTGTTCTGCGCTTTCAGTTCGTCCACCGATGCCCGCTCCGTGACGTACTCACGATAGTCCGCAAGCCCCATCCCGCTTTTGCTCGCCATATCGTTGAAGTAGTCCGAGAAACAGTCCGTGGCAAACCTGCGCGCGTAGATCTTCTGATTCATCAGAAAGTACTTCTTGTTCTCCGCCTTGCCGTCCATCGTGCCGCGCTCTTTTTCGATTTTCAGGATGCAGTAGCCGTACTTGTTGTGCATACGCAGGTCGCGCCGCCAAAGCCACGCCGTGATGCTTTTGAGGATATGTACGAGCAAAGTATTGTCCCCTCTGCGGAACCGGAAGTTCATATACAGCCGCATGAACTTATTAAATGCCCACTCGCTCACCATTTCCTCAATGGTATAGAACGGCAAAGCAAGCCGCTGATCACCGGAGGAGACGATATGAATGACGTCGCAGAGATCCCTCGCATCCGCGCCCCAGGATTCCGGTCGCTGTTCGTCCGTAAAGACTTTGATGAACGGGAAGTTGTCCACCGTGGCGGAATGCCGGCACATTTTCAGCCATGAGTTGAACAGATCATTCTTCTGATTGGTCTCGTCTGTCCCCTTTTTTACTTCCTTGAGTTCCAGATTGTTCCCGCGTTCCTTGCCGATCTCCGTAATTGCGACCACGCCGAACTCAAAGCTGCCTGCACGCGGGTTGTTCTCCAAAACCTTCTTCCCGAGCCGAAGGACATCGAAGTCCAAAATATGCGCGTGCCGCCCGTCCGTGATGCCCTCGGGGAAAAAATCATAGCACCACATGGGGAAGTTTCCCCTGTCCGCGCACACGTTGTCCGTGCGGATGGAATAGTTCGCCACGATGAGGCTGCTCTCCAAAACATAGATGAAGTACGCCATCGCATACTTTTCCAGCACGTCAAAGAGGAACTGTACCCGCAGCGCGTCGTTGAACGTTGCGCCGTACCTGCGGATATCATAGCCGTAGAGCTGCCACTTTGCGTTGCGGTGACGGAGATACCGTGACCGCTTTTGTGCCACCCATGTCTTGACCGACGCCAGATTGTACACGGTACCGTGCTCCATGCACGCGCGCAGCTCGTCCTCGAACATGATCCACGGAAAATGCGGCAATTTCATGTCATTGTTTTGCAGGATGGAAAGCGCTTTCTGACGGAACATGACCTCCTGCGAGAGTACCATGTCCGTGATGAGCGTCGTTTTCTTCTTTCCCATTGAGCCACACGACATCGAAACAATCGGCAGTTCGTTGATGAACCCGCAGTTCCTTGCCTCAAAGTGCCGCAGCCTGTTCAGGGCGATCTTCTTGCGCCAGCGGTTGAAGATGAGCCATGCAACGGTCGCGACGCTCCACCACGGGAAGTGGCGGAAGATGACCTGCAAGTCTATCAGCAGTTTGCAGACCTGTACATAGAGGTTGGCGACGTCAAAGCTCAAAACGAAGTAGAAGTAGTACGCAAAGAACGCCATGACGATGCTTGCAAGATTGAGATGGAATCCCCAAAGAAGCGCCCAACAGACGACGATCCACAGATGCCGCCTCAGAAAGGCGAGATAGCTTTTGATCCCTCTTTTGATAGGCTGATATGTCCACCGTGCCAGCCATTTGAAGATATGAAGAGGCAAGGTATCGTGGTTATGTTTGGTATTCGACCTGCGGTACATTGTCCGCACGATGATGACAAGCAGCAGCACGCACGGCAGCGCCACGACAAGAACTTTTGCCGCGCCCTCCAATCCGTTTACGACACTCCCCCAATATCCCGCAAAGTTCCCGCCGCTGAAAAGCAAAGAGAAATACCTACCCACCGCAGCGGTAAAACCCGCAAAATCGGACGGCAGAAGCACGTCCCATTGCATGACGGCGGAATACTCCGTGACCGTCGGCGTGAAGAAATAGTCTATGCCGAACAACTCACAGAAATAGTGCGCGACGGACAAGCCCAGATCGCGGCACGCCTCGCCGAAACGCAGATAGGACTGCCAAAACACCGCCCCGAGCGCGAGAAAGACAAGCGAGATAATGACCGTAATAACGATATTCCTACGCACCCACCTGCCCTCCCGTGTAAAAGAGATAGCCGATGAGCAAGGCAACCACAATGATTACCGCGACCGCCGCGATACGTTTCAGTGTCTTCATAGATCACCCCCAATCATCTTCACTGCCATAGAGGATCTGCCCTATAATTTCCTGTTCTTTCAGCCATTCCTCGTCATGGCTCAGCGCATATAGTTCCGCATCGTTCATATCCAACTCGTCGCGTTTTCCGGACCATATATCCTGTTTGAGTTTTTCCACGTCGATCTTTTTGGAATCGCGCTCCGCTTTCGCTCTCTTCTTTGCACTTTCTTTATGGAATTTTTCAAACTCCCTGTCCATCTTCTTCCGGGCGCGTTCCCCCTGATCCTTTATCCGTTTCTCTTTGACCTTTTTGCTCGCCGCGCCGATCGCCTTGAACGGGAGTGCGATCACCTTCCCCACCGCAAAGACGAGGACAGGCGCGAACTTGAACAGCAGCCACACGACGAGAATGAGCGCAAGCACGGCTAAAAGGATCTGCCACCATGAAAGCTCTTTATCCGACGTCGTATGCACGGGCGGCGTGCCGTCCGGGATATTGTCAATGGGAGATGATACCACGGGCAGCACCGTCTCTACGTTATCCTTCGTACAGGTGACGTCGATGATGTCGAAATCGAGGTTGACGGTCTCCTGCATGAAATACGCGTTGGTATCCTCGCTGTTCCATGCCCCTATCTTCTCCCCCAGCCCCGATTCGGGAACAAAGTGCGTCGCCTCGGCAGAAATAAAATCCGTCACCTGGTAGCGGAACAGATATATAACGTTCTCCGCCTTGTTTGCGTCATAGAACTCCTTGAACTCGGCATAATCCCGCTCGGCGATAAACAGCCCGTCCGCATCCGTCACTTCATAGATCGCTTTGATCCCGTCAAAAGTCGAAGGACATGTAATGCCCCACAGCTTGTCCCACCACGACGAGCCGAGCACTTCATTTGTGAGCGAATACTCCTCATCCGCCCGGATATTCACTTCCGTAAAACTGTCCGCCACGCCGTCGAACAGCACGCGGCTGTAACGGTCGTTGACGAGCTCTCCGCCATACTTCTGCGTGTACTCTTTCAGCTTGGTTTCTATCTCCTCCGAAGAGAGCACATACCCGTCCGCGCTGTCCGTCCCATCGCCCGCATAGGCAAGCCAATACAGGAGCGAAACCTCCCGCGCCGTCTTGTTGACGACCGTTCCGCCGAGCTTGTTCCATGAAGACGGCAGATTGAAGGCATAGGCGCAATCCCAGCCGTACAGAGCGGAAGAACCCGCCCAGCTCGTGACCGTGTAATTCGCACTCCCCGCATAGGCGTGTTTCAGCCCTTCCGTATGCGTGCCAACGTTCTGCCCGAGATAGGGAAGAATGTCGTCGTATGCCTCTCTATTCCCCGTGACGAGGACGGGCGCGAGCGTTGCGTCCAGCCACGTCGCATGGACGGCGGTCATCTTGCCGTACTCCGAGACGACACTGCGGGGAATGGCAAAGTACACGGAATGCAGACTGTCCTGCGTGTAATCGTTCTTTCCGTTCGTCCCTTCGGGGCGGTAATAGGTGGAGTGTACGTCTAGCGTGAGATACTTTTCAAACCCGTTGACGCGGCAGGAGAGCGTATCGCTTGCGGCGAGCTCCGAGCCGTACCCCTCCGCAAAGCCTGTATATGTATAGCTCTGCGCACAGGGATAGTCCGTGACTTGCCCCTTGTAAGAAAGTTCTATCCCGCTCACCTTGTACACGCGGGCGTCTGGTTTGATCGTTTGCAGGATATCTGACCGTTGGGAATCCGTAAGCTGTACCCTGAACTTAAAAAACCTGCCCTCATATCCCGCCTGCGTGGAGTAGTTACAGAAGATGAGCGAGTATTTGGCATAACTTGCTTTCCCGCCGTAAGTGAGCTGGATCCGGTTGCGATTTGTCTGCGTATCGAAGGCGACGTCCTGCGGGTTATACACATAGACATACAAGCCGTAATCACCCTGCTTTTCCGCATAGTACGAATAGCAGAACTCCGTAAACGAGATGATCTGCGGTTTACCGTCTGAATTGTGCGGATAGTCCGCGAGTGAGAACTTCTTGCCGCCCACCGTTCCGCCCGTGAGGTCGTCCATGACGTTCCTCTCCTCGAACGCTGTCTGTATCTCGCTTGCCGCAGAGGCGGACAGAAAACCCTGCCCGCCCATGACGACTCCGATACACACGAACAGCACGAGCAGAAAAGCAACGACTTGCTTTGTGATGTTTCGTAAAGACATGTGTCCTCCTTATCCTGTGAAAACAATGCTTGGCGGATCAAGCGTGATCCCTGTTACGTCCGCACTGAGATCAAACGCGATGCGATAGCTGACGTTCCCGTTGTACGAACTCACAATGAGTGCATAAGGAAAGGGATTGCTATCTGATGCGTTCTCCGGCACTTCAACCTGCTGCCCGGGATGAACGGCCTCCAACACGCTTTGGATCGTCATATCCTCCCGCAACATGATCTCAAAATAGCTCTTCTGTTTCTTGAGACTGAACGCCACAGACAGATCTTCCGCTTTGGAATAGAGATACGTTTCCCCGTCCACCGTGTATTCGAAGTCCTGCTCCGCGTTCGGCACGATCTCCACTGAATAGTCCCTTGCCTCCGTCTGTCCCGTATCGAAGGTGTACTTCACGTCAAAGCGGTGCGTCTTCCCTTTCGTGAACGTCGTCTCGCTGTTCTCGGAAAGGATCTGCTTGCCCTCGTGCTCCACATAGAATGTCTTGAAATCCTCGTTGAAGCCGTTGGTGAACTTATAAAGGACGGCTACCAGCCCCGCCACGAGCAGCAGGACAAGGATGATGCCGATGATCTTCGCCGCCAACTGTCCCTTGCTCTGCATAGCGCCCCCTTAAAACACGACTGCGGGATCGCTTACATCCATGCCGGTGAGCGTAGACGTGTTCGTATAGCCCGCGATCACGAAAGTCGTTTCATAGGTATATGTTGCATACTCCCCCGTGAGCGTCACTTTCAGATCCAGCATTTCCAGATCGTTCCCGTAAGTATACGTCAGGGCTTCTCCCTCCGGAATCAGGCTTTCTCCCGCATGCGTGAAACGCTGAATGAAATCGGACGGCGAGTGCTCGCTCGCAGGT
>CAJFRT010000031.1 GCA_904419525.1 Candidatus Gallimonas merdae | reverse complement strand
AGAATCTCTCTCAAACTAAAAGGAATGAGCCCGGTTGGGTACCGAACTCATTCCCAAACAATCTAATTCTTTTTTGTCCAAACTTTGGGGTTCACTTCAGCTCAGGTCGTCTTTTTCGGATAAGGTTTCGGTTCATCCGTGTGTTCCGGAAGATAATCGACAGAAACGTGGAAATAGTCGGCAAACTTGATGAGCGTTGCGTAGTCCGCTTCGCGTTCGCCCGTTTCATAGCGGCTGATGCTGTTCTGATTCATATTCAAGTCCATTGCGACTTTCAGTTGTGAAAGGTGCCGTTGCCGGCGCAATTCCCGCAATCTCATACATTCCTCTTGACATGATTATACCAATATGGTATAATCAATATATCCCGATTTGGGATATATGGAAAGGGAAGTATGAATATATCGAAATGGATGATGGCCGAGTTGTCCCCGCAGGAACAAAAGAAAATGGAGCGATTGATCGATCCGGCGCGTCAGATCGCGATGATCGGCATTTTTCTCGGCGTGTTTGTCCTGTTGGTCGGGATCGTTTGCTGCATCGATCTTTCAATCGAAACCGATAGTTTTGCATGGCATGCTCTGTTGATCGGTGCGGCGGGCGGTCTGTTCGGATATATCGTATTTCTGTGCTGCAGAATGTATATCCACAAGATATTTCAGATGATCTGCATGGAAAGGGCGTCAAAATCCCGGAATTGATTGCGTTGGGAAAGGGGAAAGCGGTCGATGACGGCAAAAATCAACGGCGGCGGTGCAATGCGCACCGCCGCCGTTTTCAGTTTCCCGCATATGCGTTCGGAAGCAGTTTATACGTTGAAGCGGAAGAGCACCACGTCGCCGTCCTTCATCACGTAGTCCTTGCCCTCGGAGCGCACCTTTCCCTTTTCGCGCGCGCCCGCAAGTCCGCCGCATTCCAAAAGGGTCTGCCAGTCCACGACTTCCGCACGGATAAATCCCTTTTCAAAGTCGGTGTGGATCTTTCCCGCCGCCTGCGGCGCCTTCGTCCCTTTGACGATCGTCCATGCGCGCGTCTCTTTTTCGCCCGCCGTCAGATAGGAGATAAGCCCCAGGAGCGAATAGGACGCCTTGATGAGCTTGGAGAGCCCGCTCTCTTTGAGCCCGAAATCCTCCAAAAACACCGCCTGATCTTCGGGCGACATCTGCGAGAGCTCTTCCTCCGTCTTGGCGCACACGACGATGGTCTCCGCGCCGTGCTGTGCGGCGTATTCCCTGACCTTTCGGACGAGGGGAATGTCCTCCTCGCCGGCGCCCATATCCTTTTCGGAGATGTTCGCGCAATAGATGACGGGCTTTGCCGACAGCAAAAACACGTTGTCGAGCAGTTCCTTTTCCTCATCGGTAACGGGCAGGGAATTGGCGGGTTTCTCCTGTTCGAGGTGCGCCATGAGCTTCTGCAAAAAGGCGAATTCCGCCGCGGCGTTTTTGTCTGCGCCGCCCCGCGCCGCATTTTTGATGCGGTCGATGCGCTTCTGCACGGCCTCGATGTCGGCGAGAATAAGTTCCAGGTTGATGGTCTCGATGTCGCGCACGGGATCGACGCTGTTTTCCACGTGCGTCACGTTTTCGTCTTCAAAGCAGCGCACCACATGCACGATGGCGTCCACTTCGCGGATATGCGAAAGGAACTTGTTCCCCAGCCCTTCGCCGTGGCTTGCGCCCTTGACGAGCCCCGCGATGTCCACGAATTCGATGACGGCAGGGGTGACTTTTTTGCTGTTGTAGAGCGCCGCAAGTTTTTCAAGCCGCTCGTCGGGGACGGCGACCACGCCCACATTCGGTTCAATGGTGCAGAAGGGATAGTTGGCGGCGTCCGCGCCCGCATGCGTGATTGCGTTGAACAGAGTGGATTTTCCCACGTTGGGCAGACCCACGACACCAAGTTTCATACTGACTCCTCATCATTCAGACATTTTCCCCTGTACGGACAAGGAAAAAGAACGATCTTTTCCTATTATACCGTATTTCTTTTTTTCGCGCAAACCTTTCGTTTGCCAATTGCAAAAATTTATGGTAAAATAATGCGCGGAAAAAAACAGCGGAGAGGGTTATGGATTACAGACAGTATCTTGCGGAAAGAATTCACGTGGACGGTGTGAGCACGGACGAAGTGGCGTCGCTGATCGCCGTTCCGCCCGATCCTGCCATGGGGGACTATGCGCTGCCCTGTTTCAGGTTTGCCAAGGCGCTTAGAAAGAGTCCCGTCGCCATTGCGCAGGAACTTGCCGCGTCGATCGCGCCCGACGGAACGATCGCGGAAGTGACCGCCGTCAACGGGTATCTCAATTTCAAGGTCAACAAGGCGGGGCTTGCCAAAGACGTGCTTGCGCGCATCTCCCGCGAGGGGGAACGGTACGGGGCGTCCGATCTGGGCGCGGGCAGAGTGGTCTGCATTGACTATTCCTCCGTGAACATCGCCAAGCCCTTCCACATCGGGCATCTGTCCACCACGGTCATCGGCGGTGCGCTGTACCGCATCTTCAATTTCCTCGGGTTCCGGGCGGTCGGGATCAACCACCTCGGCGATTACGGCACGCAGTTCGGCAAACTCATTGCGGCATACAAGAAGTGGGGCAACCGCGAGGAAGTGGAAAAGGGCGGTATTCACGCCATCAACGACCTCTATGTGCGTTTCAACAACGAGGCGGACGAACAGATGCAGGCGGAAGCGCGCGAATATTTCCGCCTGATCGAGAGCGGCGACAGGGAGGCCAACGAGCTGTTCGACTGGTTCAAGTCCCTGACGCTTGCCTATGTGCAGACGATCTATGACCGCCTTCATATCACGTTCGACAGCTATGCGGGCGAACGGTTCTACACCGACAAGATGGCGCCCGTGGTCGAAGAACTGCGGGAAAAGGGTCTTCTGAAGGAGAGCGAGGGGGCGCAGATCGTCGATCTGGAGCCGTACGGCATGCCGCCCTGCCTCATTCTCCGGTCGGACGGCGCGTCGCTGTATGCCACGCGCGACCTTGCGGCCGCCATCTACCGTCACGACACCTATCATTTTTATAAATGTCTCTACGTCGTCGCCTATCAGCAGAACCTGCATTTCAGGCAGGTGTTCAAGGTGCTCGAACTCATGGGCAAGGAGTGGGCGAAAGATCTCGTCCACGTCGCCTATGGCATGGTGTCGCTGGAGGACGGCGCAATGTCCACGCGCAAGGGGAAGGTGGTCTGGCTGGAAGACGTCCTCTCCCGCTGTGTGGAAAAGGCGCGCGCCGTGCTGGAGGAAAAGAATCCCGATCTCGAGAACAAGGAAAAGGTCGCCGAACTTGTCGGGGTCGGCGCGGTGGCGTTCGGCGCGCTGTGCAACAACAAGATCAAGGACATCACCTTCTCCTATGACCGTGCGCTCAACTTCGACGGAGAGACGAGCGTCTATCTGCAGTACACCTGCGCGCGTGCCTCGTCCGTGCTTGCAAAGGCGGAAGCGGAGGGCATCGCCGTGGACGAAGCGCCCGATCTGGCGCCGTGCGATGCGGAGGCGGAGCTCATCAAACAGCTTGCCCTGTTCCCTGAGACGGTCGTGCAGGCGGCGGAAAAGTATGAACCGTCCCTGATTTCCCGCTTTTGTCTGGACACGGCGAAGCTCTTCAATAAGTTCTATCTGGAATGCAAGATCCTGCAGGCGGAGGGCGACGTGCGTTCGTTCCGTCTGGCGCTCACCAAGGCGACGCTCACCACCCTGAAAAACGGGCTCGGCCTTCTTGGCATCGGCGTCCCGGAGAAGATGTAAAAGGGCCAATTTATCAAGGCGGAGACTTTTGCCGCGTTCGCCGCGGCCACATACGATCATGTTAAAGGCAGTTTTTTTTGATCTGGACGGGACGCTGCTCGATACCGTTCCCGACATTCAGGCGTGCGTCAATCTGGCGCTTGCAAAATTCGGCTGTCCGCCGATCAGCTATGAACAGACCTGTTCATACGTCGGCGACGGCGCAAAACTTCTCATCGAGCGCGCCCTTCCGCAGGGCAGCCCCGATCTCGATGCGTGCTATGAATTTTTCCGGAAGGAGTTCGCGGCGGACAGTTCGGAACGCACACGGCTCTATCCGGACGAAATGCAGGTGCTCCGGGCGCTGAAAGAGCGCGGGCTTCTGCTTGCGGTCGTGACCAACAAGCCGCAGGACGCGGCCGAACGGGTGCTTGCAAAGTTCTTCCCCGCGGATCTTTTCGACTTCATCGGGGGAGATACGGGCATGTTTCCCTGTAAGCCCGATCCCTCGCTCGCGCGCTACGGCGCGCTGAAACTGCGCGTCTCCCCTGCGGAGTGCGCCTTCGTGGGCGACGGCGAGACGGACGCGCGCGTTGCGGTCAATGCCGGCATGTTCGGCGTGTCCGTGCTGTGGGGCTACCGCACGCGGGAACAGCTGGAACAGGCGGGCGCAGCCACGTTTGCCGGAAATTACTTGCAGCTCCAAAAAATTCTCGAAAAATTTTCCTGAAAACTATTGATATTCAGTCTCATTTGTGTTATAATACAAGCACAAAAACCTGAAAGGAGATCAGATTTATGAAGAGATGTGCTGTATGCGGCGAGATCGTCGCAGATGATGTCATGGAATGCCCCGTTTGCCACGCGAAGAAGTTCGAGCCGATCGATGAAAAGGGATTTGCCTGCGAGCATCACGTCGGCGACGGCGTTGTTGAGGACAAGGAGGTCATGGAGGGTCTGCGTGCCAACTTCACGGGCGAGTGCACCGAAGTCGGTATGTACCTTGCAATGGCGCGCGTTGCCGAGCGCGAGGGCTATCCCGAGATCGCCGAAGCGTACAAGCGCTATGCCTATGAGGAGGCAGATCACGCTTCCAAGTTTGCGGAACTGCTGGGCGAGGTCGTGACGTCCTCCACGCAGAAGAACCTTGAAATGCGCGCGGCTGCCGAAGCGGGCGCATGCGAGGGCAAGCTGATGCTTGCAAAGCGCGCGAAGGAGCTCGGCTACGACGCCATTCACGACACCGTGCACGAAATGGCGAAGGACGAGGCGCGCCACGGCGCTGGCTTCAAGGGCCTTCTCAAGCGGTATTTCAACAAGTAATCGGGCAGAAAGAAAAGGCAGGCAGAATTGAAGTGAACCCCAAAGTTTGGACAAAAAAGAATTAGATTGTTTGGGAATGAGTTCGGTATCCAACCGGGCTCATTCCTTTTAGTTTGAGAGAGATTCT
>CAJFRT010000030.1 GCA_904419525.1 Candidatus Gallimonas merdae | reverse complement strand
CTATTTCCGCATCACTGCATATCACCCGAAGAAGAATATCTGCGCCGTCTTTGACAGCAACGGGAAATTTGAAAAGCTCTGGCAGTTCTCATCTTTCCTCGTTTTCAAGGGATTCAACATCGTGGAAGTCGGCGCGGACTTTCAGGAAGACGACCTGCCAAAAGTCCCCGCGTCCGAGAGCATCCTCCTGCGAGCCTGCGGGAAAGGCGAGCCGCAGAAACTTGGGGACGCCGTCGTCGTACAAGGAAAGAGCTATACCCCGAAAGGAGCGTGAGATGCTGCCGCCCTTTGTATTCGACTTCACGCTCGGAATGTCGAACGTGACCTATACGGACGTTCCTCCCGTACATACGCCCCTCGTCGCCGAGCCCAAACACCTATGCCCCTACCCTATTCCGAAGATCGAAGAGATCGTGAAGGATATCGAACGCGCCGCCAGGCGCACGGACAAGCACAAATTCGTTTCCGACCTCATGGAATGCGGAGCCATCGCCGTTTCCAACCTCGTCGATCTGCCGCAGCGGGAAAAACGCGAGGAACGGTATTTGCAGATCATGAAGGGCTATCCGAAAGAAGATCAAAACGCGCTTGCGGACATCTTCGCCAATATATTCGCGCTGCTCTCCTCCGTAGTCTATGACGACGGGAGATTCGACGACTACCTCGGCAAGCTCTTCATGAACACCGATCTCGGCAATGAACACACGGGACAGTTCTTCACGCCCTACCACATCTCCCACTTCATGGCGGAAGTCACGCTCACGGAAGAACTCGTCAGAGAGAAGGCGGACCGCGACGAGGTCATCACCATCTCTAATCCGTGCTGCGGAGGCGGAGGGATGCTCGTTGCAGCGCTCGAAGTCCTCAAAAGCCGCGGCGTCAACTATGCGCGAAACTGCTATCTGGACGCCGCAGACATCGACATTCGGTGCGTTCACATGACGTATCTGCAGCTCTCTCTTGCGGGAGCACCCGCCATCGTCCGCCACCAGAACACTTTGACGCAGGAACTTTGGAGTGTGTGGTACACGCCGGCGTTCATCATTCAGTACCCGCGCTTCTGCAAATTCGGCCACAACTGAATATCCGCCTTGCAGGGGGAGCGCCGATTTATGGTTCTCCCCTTTTTTCATGCGGGCAACGGTCAAACATGCCGCCAAAATCACCCGAAAAAAGCCCCGATTTTACCCCGAAAAACACAAATGGCAATAAGGCGTGTGCTTGTTATATATACAAGTCGGCGGCAGAGCTGACGAGGGCGGCTGTGCCGCCCTCGTCACCCTCGGCGCTTCGCGCCTCGGGCGCCGAAACAAGCACACGCCTCCGCAACCAAAGCAATTAGTCAACGGAAAACAAGGCGACGGCGGACAGGGCGCGCCGCTGACCCGCTTGCGCTGCCCTGTTGTTCCCGCCGCGCGGAAACTTGTTTTTATGCCGCCACTCTTGCTTTCAGTTTTCGGAGTCCCGGTGCCCTTTCATAAACGCGTTGTAAGTGTAAATTTCTTGAACACGTATCTGCCAATCACGTCCCCGACTTTAAAACATCCAAATACGCAGCATATTCAAACACTCTGTTCCTGGCAGCCGTCGTTCGTTCAGTAAGGATCCCAAATTGCATAAGCTTATTTACTGCATTTGAAACTGTATTGAAAGAAAGCCCAACGTTTTTCGCCGTTGCGCCTATATTGATGATCGGATGTTCCTTCAGGTATTGATACACCCTTTTCACAGTTTCCGTCTGCCCTTCCAACATCTTTTCATCTTTTTCAATCAGCTGATTGATCGTTAAAATTGCCTGAATACTGTCATTGCACGTCTCAATTACCCCTGAAAGAAAAAACTTGACCCACTGTTCGTAATTCCCTTTGACGCGAACTTCGCCCAACCTGTCATAATACTCTACCCTGTTCCTTTTTAAAAACAAAGAAAGATATAAAACCGGGCGATGCAACGCCTTTTCATTCAGCAACATTAAAACAATCAGCATTCGACCTATCCTACCGTTTCCATCTAAAAACGGATGAATCGTTTCAAATTGATAATGCGCCAACGCCGCCTTTAACAGAATATCCATCTCCGAAAGATTGATAAACTTTTCCAAATCGCTCATTGCCGTTTTCATATCTTCTACTGTAGGAGGAATATACCGCGCCGTTTGGATCGTACTGCCAGCTGCTCCGATCCAATTCTGACTGTTCCTAAATTCTCCCGGATTTTTCTCCTGACCTCTTACACCTTGCATCAAAACCTTATGCGTATCACAAAGCAATCGATTACAAATCGGGAGAGTCTTCATTTCTTCGATCGCAAAATTCAGAGCATGAACGTAATTGATGACATCGCCGACTTCCAAATTGACTGATGTTTCCATTTCTGCATCGAGCACATCTTCCAAAGTCGCCTGCGTTCCCTCGATCTGACTGCTTAAAAGCGCTTCTTTTCGAACATAAGCTCCCAAAAACAGGTCCATATTCGGGACAAGTTCCGATGTGGCATCCAACTTCCCAAGCCCGTGATGCGCTTTCGCAAGCAAACCGACCAATTCTTCATCCATCTCCAACCCCGGCGAAGGAGGCAACGGATTTGGATGATACGCTTTATAAGCCGCCTCTCCATTTAATGCCGTAATGTACTGTCCTGCCCGATTCATTTCTGCTTCCTCTTGAAATATAGATTGCATATATTATATCCATATTTCAGAAAAAGTCAATAATTTGAAATAAAAAATACATGAAACGATTTTTAATTCGCTTTCGGCAATTTGGCGATGGTCTCTTTGCTTACTTTTCCCATGTATTCGCCGTCTACCCAACAACCGAAATCATCGTGAAGAACGAGCTTCTCCTGCTCCTCTCCCATCGTGCAGGCAACGTCCTCTTCCATGACGTCTGAACGTCCTCTTCCATGACGTCTGAAATGAAGAACTGCGGAAGGCCGCGGGAATAGACGATCTTCTCTCCGGACTTTTCAATGTACTTCATGAGATAGGAGAGCGCGTCGCCGACGCGGTTCTCGTCCGTGTTCTTTTCAAAGTCATTCCGCCCGAAACGTTTCAGAAAGAAAGAGTTCTGCATCGTGATCTGCCGCTGATGTGTTGCGAAACTGTAACTGTTGACTTCCTCCATTTCTCCGGAGAGTGATCCCTCGGGGATATGAAAGACGCCGTGAAAATGCAGCCGTTTCTTTTCGGGCGAGCGCTCCCACACGCCGATATACTTCCAGCCCTTCCTGTCCGCAAAATGCGAGAGCGTGGTACGCAGCTTTCGCTTGAAACTTTGCTCGGTATGAATCTCGCTGTTGTACGTCAGCGTGACGAAATAGTTGAAAGTCTGCAAATTCGCCTTGCGGGACATCCGGATACGTCGGGCGACCAGATTGCGCTG
The DNA here is from genome assembly GCA_904419525.1 of Candidatus Gallimonas merdae. Lineage (GTDB taxonomy): Bacteria > Bacillota > Clostridia > Christensenellales > Borkfalkiaceae > Gallimonas > Gallimonas merdae. The sequence continues at coordinate 4,735 of CAJFRT010000030.1, read as the reverse complement.
TTTGCGGCGTAAATTTCGGTCAACGTACTCCCTTACTGCCTGTTCGCTCGGAAAGTACGGTTTCATGCCCTTGACGAGCATGGAACGAAGCACCCGCTTTTTCAAACCTGTGCCCTCTGCATACAACTGCTCAAAGAGCTGCTTGCGCGTTATTCTGCGCGCCGTGGTCGTGATTTTCATAGACGTATGCGGCATTTCGTTCCCAACCCCCTCTAAAACCTGCTCCTCATACGCCTGTTCTTCCGTATCGAAATCGGCTTGCGGCGCCACATTCTCCTGCTTCTCTTGCTCCTCCCGTTCCTCTACGACGATCTCCTCTTCCTGCACCTTGCGCCGCGGCTTGTACGGGCGTTCCGTGTGCGGGATCGCAATATAGTGACTTCTGTCCGAATAGATCTTGCACTTCGGATATGGCATAAAACCTCCTTTTTACGTATGGATAACAGAGCCGAAAAACATTCGGCTCTGCCCCGATCATGCGCCGTACAGCGCACGGATAAAGTAACTGTTCTGCTCCTTCAGCTCGTCCACAGACGCCCGTTCTGTGACGTACTCGCGATAATCCGCAAGCCCCATCCCGCTTTTGCTCGCCATATCGTTAAAGTAATCCGAAAAGCAGTCCGTGGCAAACCTGCGCGAGTAGATCTTCTGATTCATCAGAAAGTATTTCTTGTTCTCCACTTTGCCGTCCATCGTGCCGCGCTCTTTCTCAATTTTGAGGATAGAATAGCCGTATTTGTTGTGCATACGCAGATCGCGCCGCCAGAGCCATGCCGTTACGCTTTTAAGGATATGTACCAAAAGCGTATTGTCGCCGCGTCGGAAACGGAAGTTCTTATAGAGGCGCATAAAGCGGTTGAACGCCCATTCCGAAATCATCTCCTCTATCGTATAGAACGGCAGAGCGAGCCGGTGATCACCGGAAGAGACGATATGGATGACGTCGCAAAGATCCCTCGCATCCGCACCCCAACTTTCGGGCCGCTGCTCGTCCGTGAATACCTTTATGAATGGGAAGTTATCTACCGTAGCAGAGTGGCGGCACATTTTCAACCATGAATTAAACAGGTCATTCTTCTGGTTTGCCTCGTCAGTCCCTTTCTTGACCTCTTTGAGTTCCAGATTGTTTCCGCGCTCTTTGCCGATCTCTGTGATAGCGACCACGCCGAACTCAAAGCTACCGGCTTTTGGATTGTTCTCGATGACCTTTTTACCGAGGCGCAACACGTCAAAATCGAGGATATGCGCATGCCGCCCGTCCGTGATGCCTTCGGGGAAGAAATCGTAACACCACACGGGAAAGTTCCCCCTGTCCGCATATACGTTATCCGTGCGGATGGAATAGTTGGAAACAATGAGACTGCTCTGAATGACGTAGATGAAGTACGCCAGCGCATATGTTTCCAGCACGTCAAAGAGGGATTGCACTTTGAGGGCGTCGTTGAACGTGGCGCCGTACCTGCGAATGTCGTAGCCGTAGAGCTGCCGCTTTGCGTTGCGGTGACGGAGGTATCGTGACCGCTTCAATGCCATCCATGTCTTGACCGACGCCAGATTATACACGGTGCCGTGCTCCATGCACGCGCGCAGCTCGTCCTCGAACATGATCCACGGAAAATGCGGCAATTTCATGTCATTGTTTTGCAGGATGGAAAGCGCTTTCTGCCTGAACATGACCTCTTGCGAGAGTACCATGTCCGTGATGAGTGTCGTCTTTTTCTTCCCCATACTGCCACAAGACATGGACACAATGGGCAACTCGTTGATGAACCCGCAGTTGCGCGCCTCGAAGTGCCGCAGCCTGTTCAGGGCGATATTCTTGCGCCAGCGATTGAAGAGAAGCCATGCAACGGCCACAATGCTCCACCACGGGAAGTGACGGAAGATAACCTGCAAGTCTATCAGCCGCTTGCAGACCTGTACATACAGATTACCGATGTCGAAACTCAACACGAAGTAAAAATAGTACGCAAAGAACGCCATGACGATGCTTGCAAGATTGAGATGGAATCCCCAAAGAAGCGCCCAACAGACGACGATCCACAGATGCCTCTTCAGAAAGGCAAGATAGCTTTTGATCCCTCTTTTTATGGGCTGATATGTCCGCCTTGCCAGCCACTTGAAGACACGAAGAGGCAAAGTATCGTGGTTATGTTTGGTATTCGGCCTGCGATATATCGCCCGCACGATGATGACGAGCAAGATAACGCACGGCAGCGCCACGACGAGTAGTTTTGCCGTACTTTCCAATCCGTTTGCCACGTTCTTCCAATACCCCGCAAAGTTTTCGCCGCTGATAAGCAACGAAACATACTTGCCCGCCGCGTCGGTAAAGCCCGCAAAATCGGACGGGAGCAGGACGTCCCATTGCATGACGGCGGAATATTCCGTGACAGTCGGAGTGAAAGCATATTCCACCCCGAACAGCTCACAGAAGTAGTACGCGACGGATAAACCAAAATCGCGACACGTCTCCACAAAGCGCAAATAGGACTGCCAAAACACCGCCCCGAACGCGAGGAAGGCAAGCGAAATGATGACCGTGATAGCATAATTTGCCTTTTTTGTCATAACAACCTCCGATTCGACATTTTTTCTGTCTCCCACACCTTGACACATCCCTGATTTTATGATAAACTAAATTTAATTTTAGATTATCGTAAAAGGAGCGTCTATGTATATCAAGCGTGCAATGGAAGAGAAGTTTTTACGCATGAGCGCTTTCTTCAAAGCGGTTTTGGTAACCGGGGCGCGGCAGGTCGGCAAGACGACCATGCTGCGTCATCTCTCCAAAGGCAGAACTTATGTCAGTTTGGATGACGCCGATGCCCTGCTCCTCGCCAAACAGGATCCGAAACTCTTTTTTATGCGATTTAAGCCGCCCGTACTCATCGACGAAGTGCAAAAGGTGCCCGAACTGTTCCCTTATATCAAGCTCATGTGCGACGCCTCCGATGAAAAGGGACTGTTTTGGCTCACAGGTTCCGAGCAGTACAGTATGATGGCGAACATCACCGAGTCGCTCGCCGGCAGAATCGGAATTATGACACTGCACCCCCTCTCCTATCAGGAATTACACGCAATCACCTTCGACGCCCCTCTCGATCTCTCGCTGCAAGGACTTTTACACAGAGAAGCGCAGGCAAAACCATTTGATATGGAGAGCATTTTCGACGCCATCTGGCGGGGCGGCATGCCGCAGGCGCAGAATGCCACGTCGGAAGAGCTTACCATGTATTTCTCTTCCTATGCGAGCAGCTATGTGATGCGTGACGTTGCACAGGCAGGCGGCGTAACGGACGAGGTGCGCTTCATCAAATTTCTCACCGCCTGCGCGGCAAACGTAGCGGGACAGCTCAATCTCAACAATCTTGCAACGGTCGCAGAGATCTCCGCGCCAACCGCAAAAGCATGGCTCTCCATTCTGGAACGACTGCATATCGTATATTTATTACAGCCCTATTCAAGCAACAAATTCAAACGTCTTGCCAAAACGCCGAAGCTGTACTTTACAGATACCGGATTTTGCGCATATCTTGCCAAATGGCTGAGCAGGGATGTCTTGATGAACGGCAATGCCGCCGGACACTATTTTGAGAACTTTGTCTTAATGGAACTCATCAAAGACCTTGATTATTCCACGCAAAATTATGACCTCACCTACTTCCGCGACAGCAATCAAAAAGAGGTCGATCTGTTCCTGGAAATGAGCGGCGCAATCCATCCGCTGGAAATCAAACTCTCCGCAAGCCCCGATCGACGCGAAGTAAAAAAGTATGCCATGTTAGAGAACAATGATATCCCCCGCGGAGCGGGCGGCATTGTCTGCATGAGTCCGACCGTCATTCCCATCACAGAACAAGACAGTTTCATCCCGGTAACTTTGCTGTAATCCCTCCTCCGACCGAACTTCCTCGGTCGGAATTTTATTTGCCGTATAGATACAATAGCCGATGAGCAGGACAACGACAATGATTACCGCGAACGCTAAAACCCTTTTCAGCGTCTTCATAGGTCGTCCTCCCAATGCGACATTGCCTCAATGTAGTCCCATTCCTCATCACTTAAATAGTCATAGGGATAGTCCTCCGCCATGACCTGCCTGTATCGCTCCTCCTGTTCCTCTTTCTCCCGCGCCTTCGCCTGCTTCTTTTCCTTTCGTCGCTCCTTTGCTTTTTTGCTCGCCGCGCCAACCGCCTTGAACGGCAGCGCAACCACCTTCCCCACCGCCAATACAATCACGGGCGCGAACTTCAACAGAAGCCACACGACAAGAATGAGTGCAAGCACGGCAAGCAGGATCTGCCACCATGAAAGCCTTTCGTCCGACGTGGTATGCACGGGCGGCGTGCCGTCCGGAATATTGTCTATGGGCGACGATACCACGGAAAGCACCGTTTCCACGTTATCTTTCGTGCAGGTGACGTCGATGATATCGAAATCGAGGTTGACCGTCTCCTGCATGAAATAAGCATTGGTATCCTCGCTGTTCCATGCCCCTATCTTCTCCCCCAGCCCCGATTCAGGGACAAAGTGTGTCGCCTCGGAAGAAATAAAATCCGTCACCTGATAGCGGAACAGATAGACGACGTTTTCTGCCTTGTTTGCGTCATAGAACTCCTTGAATTCGGCATAGTCCCGCTCCGCGATAAAGAGCCCGTCGCAGATCTCTTTTTCATCGCTCTTGAAATCCGCATCCGTCACTTCATAGATCGCTTTGATCCCGTCAAAAGTC
>CAJFRT010000029.1 GCA_904419525.1 Candidatus Gallimonas merdae | reverse complement strand
AAGGAATATTCTTCGCAGCGGCTCACGGAGATTATGGCGCAGTATCCCTTCATCCGCTCCATCGAACGCTGCGACGAGGCATAACCGAACATTTTATAATAGGAGAAAAGATTATGAACAACCTTCCCGCTTGGCTTGCGGATGCGGTGTTTTATGAAATTTATCCGCAGTCTTTTCAGGATTCCAACGGCGACGGCATCGGCGACATTCCCGGAATGACCTCCCGTCTCGACTACATTAAAGAGCTCGGTTGTAACGCAGTCTGGGTGAATCCGTGGTATGATTCGCCTTTCGGCGACGCGGGCTACGACGTACGCGACTACAAGAAGGTCGCGCCGCGCTATGGCACGAACGAGGATGCCAAGCGCTTCTTTGACGAAGCGCACAGGCGCGGCATGCACGTGCTAATCGATCTTGTCCCGGGGCACACCTCCATCGATCACGAATGGTTCAAGGCGTCGGCAAAGTATGAGCGCAACGAGTATACCGACCGCTATATCTGGACGGACAACACGTGGTCGCTTCCGGGAAACACCGCCTATCTTCGCGGGATGTATGCGCGGGACGGCGTTGCGGTCGCCAATTATTTTTCGCACCAGCCCGCGCTCAACTACGGGTACGCCCATCCGGACAAGCCGTGGAAGATGTCCGCCGACTCTCCCGCCGCGCTTTCAACGCGCGAGACGATCAAGGATGTCATGCGCTTCTGGCTCGACTTGGGGACGGACGGCTTTCGCGTCGATATGGCATTGAAACTTGTCAAGGACGACGACGAGGGGCGCCCCGCAAATATCCGTCTCTGGCAGGATTTCCGCGCCTTTCTCGAAAAGGAATATCCGCACTGCGCCATGGTCTCGGAGTGGGGCGTCCCCAAAGAGTCCATTGCGGGCGGTTTTCATATGGATTTCATGCTGCACTTCGGCCCGCCCGCGTATACTTCGCTCTTTCGCGGAGAAACGCCCTTCTTCTCAAAAGAGGGGAAAGGCGATATCACAGCCTTTCTTGATACATATTCCGCCATGCTCGCCTCCACCGAGGGCAAGGGGCTCATCTGTATCCCGTCGGGCAATCACGATATGCCCCGCCTTGCGCGCGGAAGGGATATGCGCGATCTGAAGATCTGCTTTGCCTTCCTTCTGACCATGCCGGGCGCACCCTTCCTCTATTACGGCGACGAGATCGGCATGCGCTATCTTGCGGGGCTGTCTTCCGTGGAGGGCGGGTATTTCCGCACGGGTTCACGTTCTCCCATGCAGTGGGAAAAGAGAACGGGCTTCGGATTTACCTCATCGGCGACGTCGTACATTCCTTTCGACCAAAGCGCGGATGCACCTACGGTAGAAGAACAGGCGAAGGACAAAGATTCCCTGCTGAATGCGGTGAAACAGCTCCTTGCCTTGCGGAAGGCGCACAAGGCTTTGCAGTCGTTCGGTGGGTTCACGTCGCTTTACGCCGAAAAGGGGAAGTATCCTTTCGTCTATGAGCGCATGGCGGAGGGCGAGCGCATCGTCGTCGCACTCAATCCCGCAAACAGAAGGGCGGAAGTTCCCTTCCCGTTGAACGGCAAAATTTTGTGGAAGGTCGGCGAGGCGCCGAAGGGCGGCACCATGTCTGCGTGCAGCGCTGCCGTAATTCTTATCAAGTGAGGAAACAATGAACAATTTTGATTTTGAAAAGCTTGTCGGGCAGTTTCAGGCCCAAGGAACGTTTTCCGGGTGTAAGCGTTACGGCGAAGGGCACATCAATGATACCTTCAAGGTGACGATGACGGAGGGCGGCAAAGAGGTGCACTACATTTTGCAGCGCATCAACAACCGCCTCTTTCCGGATGTTGCCAAGCTCATGCACAATATTGAACTGGTGACGGACTTCTGCCGCCGGAGCGTGCTTGCGCGCGGCGGGGATCCCATGCGCGAATGCCTCACGCTCATCCGTACGAAGGACGGGCAGGCGTACTATCATGACGGAGAGAACTACTTCCGCATGTACGTCTTTATCGAGAACGCTACATCTTATCAGAGCGTGCGCGCGCCGCGGGACTTCTACGAGAGCGCGGTGGCGTTCGGCAGCTTTGCCAACCTTTTGGCGGACTTTGACGCCTCGCAGCTGTACGAGGTGCTGCCGGATTTCCACAATACGAAGGTACGGTATGCGAATTTTGAGACCGCCGTGCAAAGGGACGTGTGCGGCAGGGCGAAGGAAGTGGAGCGTGAGATCGCATGGGTGAGGGCGCATAAGGAGCTGTGCGGCAAGCTCGTGGACGCGATCGAAACAAAGGAGATCCCGCTGCGGGTGACGCACAACGACACCAAGCTCAACAACGTCATGCTGGACAATGCCACGGGGAAAGCGCTTGCGGTCATCGACCTGGATACCGTCATGCCGGGGAGTTTATGCTATGACTTCGGCGACAGTATCCGTTTCGGCTGCAACTCCGCGGCGGAGGACGAGCCCGACCTTACCAAGGTGCACTTCGTGTTCGATTTATACAAGACCTATCTTGACGGCTATCTCTCGGCGGTGGGGAACGGCATCACGGCAAGGGAAAAAGAATTGTTGCCGTGGGGCGCCGTCCTCATGACCTACGAGTGCGGGATGCGATTCCTGACGGACTACCTCGAAGGGGACACCTATTTCAAAACGCACCGCCCGGGGCACAACCTGGACCGCGCGCACACGCAGTTCAGACTGGTGGACGAAATGCTTGCCTGTTTTGACAAGATGCAGGAAGCCGTGAAATGACGCTCGAAGAAGGAAGAACGTATTCTCTGCGGGAGAACGTGACGGGCGCGGAGAACGAAGAATGTTCCTTTCGTTTCCGTTTTGGCGAACGGGAGGCGGAGTTCTTCTTCAACGTGACGGACGGAGGAATTATCAGCCCGTTTCAAGAGGACAACGAGGATATCTGGCAGGGGGACGCGGTGGAGGTGTTTCTCTCGCCGGACGGAAATCTGGAGCACTACTTCGAGCTGGAAGTCTCGCCATTCGGCGTGCGGTTCTGGGGCGAAGTGACGTTTGCGGGCGGAGAAAAGAGGTTAAAGAAACTTCCGCCCCCGTTTCGGGCGGATGCGGCGCGCACGAAAGAGGGGTACGCCGTACAGATCAAATTGCCGCTTGCCGCAATGCAGGGGTATGACCGTGCGGCAGTCGTGTTGAACGCGTTCCGCCTCGATAAAAAAGCGGACGGCAGGCAGGAACTGTATGCGCTCAATCCGACGGGATGTACGACCTTTCATAAACCGGAGTATTTTTTAAAGACATGGAAGAAAAACTTCTGATCGAAAAATTATTGGCATATGCGCGGGGGCATCTGTGTCTTGTGCAGACGGATGAAGTCTATATACGCAACGTAATGCTCACCTTCTTTCATGCGGATGCGCCCTATGTCGGCGCGGCGGATGTTGCGGACGCCGTGAAAGCGGACGTTCCAGACGCACTTACGGAGGAGATCAAAGCATACGCGCTTGCAAAGGGTCTGTGCGTTGAGGGCAGAGAGGAGTATTTTGCGGCGGATATATTCGGGCTTATGATGCCGCGCCCGTCCGAAGTCAACTTTGCGTTCCGGGAACGGCTGAAGAAAGAGGGTGCGCAGGCGGCGTGCGACTATCTGTACGGGCTGTCCGTTAAGAGCGGATATGTGCAGAAGACGGCGATTGCGCGCAATCTCAAATGGGAATACGACGACGGAAAAAGCGGGCTGGAGATCACCGTAAATCTTTCCAAACCGGAAAAGAACAACAAAGACGTTGCCAAACTTCTCTCCGCACCCAAGGGGAACAAGTATCCCGCGTGTGCGCTCTGCAAGGAAAACGAGGGGTTTGAGGGGACGTCGGCGCCGCGCAGGAACCTGCGCACCGTCAGGCTCACGCTCGGCGGGGAAAGGTGGTTTATGCAGTATTCGCCGTATGCGTATTACGATGAACACTGCATCGTCATCAATGAGCGTCACGTTCCCATGAAGGTGGACGAAAGCACGCCCGATAAACTTCTCGATTTTGTCGACCTTCTGCCCAATTACTTTATCGGGAGCAACGCGGCACTACCCATCGTGGGCGGCTCCATTCTCAATCACGAGCATTTTCAGGGCGGAAAGCACCTCATGCCCATGCATCGTGCGAAGATTAGAAAAGAATACCAAAGCAGAGAGTTTCCGAATCTCCGCATCGGTATCCTCGACTGGTATAACAGCGTGGTGCAGTTTGAGGGAACGGACAGGGAAGAAGTTTCGGCGTTTGCAAGAAAGATCATCGGAACATGGAAGACGTTCGATTGTCCTGCCTGCGGCATTTTAAGCCATACGGGGCAGACCGTGCACAATGCCTGTTCGCCCATCGTGCGAAAGGCAGGCGATACATACGTCTTTTCCGTGATCTTGCGCAACAACCGCACGGACGAGCAGTACCCCGAGGGCATTTTCCATGTGCATCCCGAACACCTCAATATCAAGAGCGAGGGCATCGGGCTCATCGAGGCGATGGGTTTGTTCATTCTTCCTCCGCGGCTGAAACTTCAGCTTTCGGCGATTGAGGATATCCTCTGCGGAGAGAGGGCATACGACGCAGCTGCAATCAGCGATCCTGCGAACGATCTGTATGTGCACCGACATATGATCGAAGAACTGCTCTCGGAAGGACGGGCGGAGGGAAAAGCGGAGGCGCAGGCGCGGGTGCGCGCATACGTCGGCCGCGTATGCGCGGGAATACTGGACAATACGGCGGTATTCAAACAGGACGAAGTCGGCCAGCGCGGGTTTGATGCATTCATGACGGCGCTCGGGCTGGAGGAAGACACATGAAGATCATCGTTACCAAAGATTACGAAGAACTCTCTGTAAGAGCGGCGCGGGTGATGTTGGAAGTCGTGAAAGATAACCCGTACGCGGTATTGGGACTTGCCACAGGCACCACGCCGCTCGGACTTTACGCGCACATGATCGCAGATCATGAAAAGCACGGCACAAGTTACGCGCATATCCGCACGGTCAATCTGGACGAGTACAAGGGCTTGCCAAAAACGCATCCGCAGAGTTATGCCTATTTCATGCGCAAGAACCTGTTCGACGGGCTGGACATTGACCCCGAGAACACCAACATTGAAAGCGGCATGGCGACGGACGAAGCGAAGGAATGCGCCCGCTACGATGCCCTCCTCGAACAGCTCCCGCGCGATTTGCAGCTTCTCGGATTGGGCAGCAACGGGCACATCGCTTTCAACGAACCGGGAACGCCCTTCGGGAGCGGGACGCACGTGGTGGAACTAGCGGAGAGTACAGTGAAGGATAACGCACGCCTGTTCGACGACATTTCCGAAGTACCCCGCAAGGCGTTCACGATGGGCATCAGACAGATCATGCAGGCAAAGAAAATCCTCATTCTGGCGAGCGGAGCAAACAAGGCGGGCGCCGTTTACAAGATGGTGAAGGGGGAAGTGACGGAAGAGGTTCCCGCGTCCGTATTACTGTTGCACCCCGACTGCATGCTGATCGCCGATCAAGAGGCGGCGGCAAAGTTATGAGCTATCATATCGGCATCGACTTCGGCGGTACGTTCGTAAAGTTCGGCGCAGTCGACGAGAGCGGAAATATTCTCAAAAAAGATAAAATTCCAACGCCCGCGGGCTGCGATTACGGGACCACCGTGTCCGCAATCGCGGAAGCGGTCAGAGGCATGATCGCGGACATGGGTATGCCGGAGAGCGTGGGCATCGGCTGCCCCGGCGTTATCGACGGCGAACACGGCATGGTCGTCACGGGAGGAAATCTCGGCTGGGAGAACAAGCCCCTTGCACAGGACTTGGGCGAGCTGCTCGGCATTCCCGTCACGCTTTGTAACGACGCGAATGCGGCGGCGTACGGGGAGTACGCCTGCGGCGCGGGAAAGGAATATCGGAGCATTGTTCTCATCACGCTCGGCACGGGCGTGGGGAGCGGCATCATCTTCGGCGGGAAGCTGTTCACGGGCGAGCTGGGCGCGGGCGCGGAGTTGGGGCATGAGGTCATCCGCATGGACGGCGAGCCATGCGCCTGCGGGAGAAGAGGGTGCTTCGAGGCGTACGCCTCGGCAAGCGCGCTTGTGCGGCAGACAAAGAACGCAATGGTCGCTCACCCGGAGAGCAAAATGTGGGAACTTTGCAGAGGGAACGCGGACAATGCGGACGGCAGAACGGCGTTCGACGGGATGCGGCGGGGCGACGAAACGGCAAAAGCGGTCGTGGAACGTTATCTGAACTATTTGGCGGAAGGGATCGCGAATATCGTCAACGTGTTCCGTCCGCAGGCGGTGCTCATCGGCGGCGGGATCTCCGCGGAAGGGGAAGCACTCACGCTACCCTTGCAGAAGATGGTGGACACAAAAATTCTCGGGCGCGGCAGATATGCGCCCGTCGTCATCAGGGCGGCAAGCCTCGGCAACGACGCGGGGCTGGTGGGCGCGGCAATGCTCGCAAAGGAGATAAAATGATCACATATATTCCGGACGGAACGCAGGAACAGGCGGCAATTTCCCGTACAACACACCTTGCCATTTCCGCGCATCAGGACGACATTGAATTTA
>CAJFRT010000028.1 GCA_904419525.1 Candidatus Gallimonas merdae | reverse complement strand
GAGCGTGCCGTTGTTGATGATCGTGTGCTGTCCTGCCGTGTTGGTGAGCGTGAAGCCGTTCAGATCGAGCGTGAGCGTTCTGCCCTGAGGAACCTCAATGCTCTGCGTCAGGGACTTGCCGAGACGGACGACATCGTAATTGTTGTCTGCAAATTCGCTGTCGCCGGTCACTGCCGCCACAAGCGCTTCTTCCGAATAGACGGTCGCAACCGTCTTACCTTCCGCATCCGTCGTGTAGACAGTGCCTGCGCCCGCCGGGACTGCATCAGACGAAGGATAGGCCGTGAAAGAGCCGTCCGCCGCAAGCGCGACGACCGCATCTTCCGCAAGGTAGCTGCCCGTGATCTTCCCGTTTGTGTCGCCGAGAAGCGGATTGCGCCCGACGAACGTGCCTCCGCTGATGATCCCGCTGATGATCATGCCCTGCGTGCCGTCTTCATACGCCGCGTTATCGTGGACGTTCACGGCAAGCGCGGGACTCGTCTTATCCCAGTAGAACGGCTCTGTGCATTCATTGATGAACGTTCCGCCATAGATATAGACCACGCCGCCGAATCCGGCAAACAGGCAGGATTCGGAATTGGTATTGACAATGATCTTGCCCGACCTGACGATCACGGTCGCGCCCTCGGCCATGGCCGCCAGGGGAACAGTGCCCTCGTCCGGAGCGGAATCGGCGCCGGTCGCATCGATCACACCCGTGCCGTTCTCACTGGAATCGATGAGCGTGAATGTGCCCGCGCGCACATCGAGCGCGGAACGGTTTCCGATCCCCGCGGCGACGGTGACCGTCTGCCCGTTCAGATCGAGCGTAACGCTCTTTTCGATCTGAATGCGCTCCGGGATCGCAGCAGGCGCAACGACAACGATCGTGTCGCCGTCCTGCGCAGCCGCATACCAATATGTATTCTCGCTGCGCGTGATGGTTGCGACGGTCTCTTTCGTATCGACCACGGTGTAGGAGCCGTCCGCGCCCAGCGAAAGCTCAAAGCCATCTGCAAGGAACTGCTCGTCAATGGGTCTGTTGAACGTACCTCCGGCGATCTTCACTTCAAGTTCTTCCGGATCTTCCGGAATGACGTCGGCATAATCGCCGCCGAAGAAGTCAAGGACTTCTTCACCGCCGTTCATTGTAATATCGGTATCTGTAAAGTTGACATTAAGATTTTTGAATGCGTCCTCTCGCTGCATCCCGCTGTAAAACACGATATGCTGGAGCGCATTGCCCGTTACGGTAGAGGTAATTTTACAATTCTCAATCTTGACGGTCGCCTCATCCTGCATGAACGTGAAAGCACCGAACTCCTCGTTATAGGTATCGTTCAAAGCAGAATTGATATTCATGGTGCAGCCCGAGAACGTGACTTCGCTTCCCATACTGCCAAGGGAATCACTTGTCTTGGACATCAACAATGCCGACCGTCCTTCCAGCGTACTGCCGGTGACAGTGATCTTGGCAGGATTGAGAACCATAACGGCATAACCAAGATTCCCGCCGAGCAGATTGCTTTCGTTGATCGTGACAGTCGTGTTTGTTCCACTGCCGCCGACTGCAAACACAGACTCCGATCTCGCTGTGTATGCCGAATTATCCAATGTAACGTTATTGAACGTGACGTCATAATTGCCGTTGCAGACATAGAACGGCCTACGAGAACCGGCGGAACAAACGATGTTCAGGTCGTTCAGCGTAAATTCATATTCAACGCTCTCCCCCGGCCCGCTTACAACGTACAAAGCGTAATCGCTGACCGTCGCCGTAAGTGTATGATCGTTTCCGTTGACGGTGAGCGATTTTCTTGCGACCTGATTCCAAAGACTGGTGCCGTCCTGGAAAGTACCAAGCGAACCTTCCACGGCATCTGAAGTATCTTTCAATACTTCGACAACGGCACCATCAGGCGCATAATTGAGTGCCATCTTTAACGCCTTGTAGTACTTGGTCTCTCCTCCGGAAGTGACGGACGCGACCGCTTCTTCTTGGGGAGCGATCCAATCCGACTCCGCCGCATTGGCTTCCCTGACAGGGAGCCCCATGCACAGGAATGCCGCAAGTACGAGCGCCAGCAATGCTGCAAACAGCGCCGCAATGCCCCTTACCTTGCCCTTTTCCATACATATCCTCCTGCTTTTTTATCCGATACTACGATCGTATTTTCTCATTTGCTGCCTGATCGGACGCACCACACGGAAAAACGTCAATCATATCGCGATATTTTCACACATAGAGTATAACCCCTCCCCATTGATTTTGTCAAGTGCTTGCATATAAAAAGTCGGCGACATATGCAAGTTTTTTTCCAAAACGCGTCATGCATGCACGTTTTCCGCCATTTTCTGTCAGTTTTTTCCGAAGAACCATGCAAGAAAAATTATAAATCGCATTCCGTTTTTTCACCGCAAAAAAAGAACGGACTTCCGCAGCCGCAAAAGTCCGTTCTGATATGTGATTTTTACCGTTATCTGACGCTGAACTGCTCGATGTGCGGGCAGCAGATCTTTTCTTTCAGGGGCAGAGCGGGCGCGACATAGTCGCACGCCTGCCGCAGAAGCTGACGGACGGCGGGAAGTTTATAGGTCGGATAGGTCTCGTGCCCGGGGTTGAAATAGAACAGTTTTCCCGCGCCGCGCCGGAAGACACAGCCGCCGCGCAGCACCTCGCCGCCGCGGAACCAGCCGATGTACACCAGCTCGTCCGGCGTGGGGATATCGAAGGGTTCGCCGTACATCTCCTCCTCGGGAATGTCGATGAACTCTCCCAGGCCGCGCGCGACGGGATGCGTCGGATCCACGCACCAGAGACGTTCGTGCTCGCCGTCCTCCCGCCATTTCAGGGAACAGGACGACCCGAGCAGTTTTTTGAACATCTTGGAATCGTGCGCGGAGTGCAGGAACACCATGCCCATGCCGCGCAGCGCTCTGTCGGCGACCTTTCCGATGATCTCGTCGGACACCTTCTGATGATACCAGTGCCCCCACCAGAACATGACGTCCGTTTTTGCAAGAATGTCATCGGTGAGCCCCTCGGCGCCGTTTTCGTCCATTGTGACGAGCGTCACGCAGTGGCCCGCCTCCGAAAGCATCTCTTTCAGGCAGACGCCCAGTCCTTCGGGATACGCCCGCTTTCCCTCCTCGCTGTCCATGGCGGGGTTATGCTCGCATGCAACGGTAACGTTCATCTGTCTCCTCCTCAATCAAAATAGTAGGGCTTGCCCGTCTCTTCCGAACGATAGATCCCCTCGAGGATGCGCGTGACGACGGCGGCCTGATCGGCCGTGACGTACAGCCCGCCCTTTCCGAGAATCGCATTCGTGAAGGTTGCGGATTCGAGATCTTCGGGCGCGGCGCCGCCGCTGCCCTCAAAGAACGCCACCGCACCGCTGCCGAGGTCGGGCCTGATCATGACCTGTCTGCCAGCCATGACCGTGTTGATGCGCAATCCCCCCAGCATGTCCGCGCCCGCCTTGTCGCCGCAGATGGTGGTCGCCGCCTCGATCGGATCCGCCATGTTGAGCGCCCAGCTCGATTTCAGGTAGATGACCGCGCCGTTCTTCATGACGACGAAGCCGAACGCGCTGTCCTCCGCCGTGAATTTTTCGGGATCCCAGTCCCCCCAGATGTTGCCCGTATCCTTCTGCCCGTTGAGCTTATGGAAGGTCTTGCCCACGCAGTAAGCGGGCTCGTAGTTGTTCATCATGAACAGCGTCAGATCGAGCGCGTGCGTGCCGATATCGATGAGCGGCCCGCCGCCCTGCTTTTCCTTGTCGGTGAACACGCCCCAGGTCGGCACCGCGCGGCGGCGGATCGCAAGCGCTTCCGCGTAGTAGATGTCGCCGAACGTGCCCTCGTCGGCGAGCTTTTTCAGATACAGCGCATCGGTGCGGAAACGGTTCTGATAGCCGATCGTGAGCACCTTGCCCGACTTGTCGCGCGCCGCGAGCATCTTCTTGGCTTCCTCGTAGTTCATCGCCATGGGCTTTTCGCACAGAACGTGCTTGCCCGCATTCAGGGCGTCCACCGTGATGCGGCAGTGCTCGTTGTTGGGCGTGAGCACGAGCACCGCGTCGATGCTCTTGTCTTCGAGCAGTTCCCGGTAGTCCGTGCAGACTTTGCTGTCGGGACTTCCGAAGTCGTCGCGCGCTTTGAGCGCGCGCTCTTCGACGATGTCGCAGAACGCGACCATCTCCGATGCGGGATTGCGCTTTTCCGCAGGCATGTGTTTGCTGTTCGCGATCCCGCCGCAGCCGATCACGCCCAGCCTGATTTTTTTGTCCATGTTTGTTTCTCCTTATCTTTGTATGCGTTTTATGGGACGCGCCCCTTATTCCGACAACCGTTTCATATTTTCAAGACTGCGCCTGAGATACTCCCTCTCGGAACAGGGGTACTGCTCCACTTCCAGGATCGCCCAGGGGATCTGCTGCCGCTTCATTTCGGAAAAGACGCCCTTCATGTCGATCGCGCCCTCGCCGACGACCGGCTGCGGACGTTCGGCGGGAGCAACGGCCGCCGCCTCCTTGATATGGACGAGGACGAGCCTGTCCGAAAGCCGCCGCATCTCCTGCACGGCGTCCTTTCCCGCCACCGTTGCCCAGAAGATGTCGAGCTCCGCCCCGATCTTTGCGTCGCCCGTGAGTTTTCCGAGGAAGTCGGCGCCGTTTTCATACTCGTGCGCATGGTTGTGGTACCCGAGTACGACGCCGCGGGCTTCGAGCAACGCCTTCGCCCGCTCCGTTTCTTTGATGAACGCCCCGTAAGCCTGCCCGGAGGCAAACGTTTCCGGCCCTGCCCACGGAATGCAGACATATCCGATCCCGAGTGCATCGATATAGGGCAGGTTGTCCTCCACCGCCGCCGCGCCGATATGCGCGGAGACGGGCGCAAGCCGGTATTTTTCCAGGAGCTCCTTCATCTGCACGGGCGTCTTCCCGTAAAATCCGGCGAACTCCACGCCGTCGTAGCCTGCCTCGGCGACCGCTCTGAGGACGGCTTCCGCGCCTTCCCGCTGCGCCATGTCGCGCAGGCTGTACAGCTGAACCGCAAATTTCATACCGTCTCTCCTCCGGGCGCTTACGCCCACCACATGTTGGTATTTCCCTCGGTAATGATGCACTCTTTGACAAGACGTATCGCCTTTTCAAGGCCTTCCTTGGGCGACATCAGACCGTCCTCGTGTTCGATGGAAATGCTGTCGTCGTACCCCATGATCTTCAGCATGGAGACGATCTGTTTCCAGAGACCGAGGTCGTGCCCGTAGCCGAGCGTGCGGAAGATCCACGAGCGGTGCGCCGCGTCGGTAAAGGACTTTGTGTCCAACACGCCGTTTTTGCGCACGGCGCTCTCCATGATCTGGGTGTCCTTGGCATGGAAATAGTAGATCGCCCCCTTTTCGCCCAGTTCGCGGATGACTTCGAGAATGTCCATGCCCTGCCAGAACAGATGGGAAGGATCGATGTTCGCGCCGATGAGCGGGCCGACCGCCTCGCGCAGGCGCAGGCAGGTCGCAGGATTGTACACGCAGAACCCGGGGTGCATTTCGAGCGCGATGCGCTTCACGCCGTGATCGGCGGCAAACCGGACCGCCTTTTTCCAGTAGGGAATGAGAACTTCGTTCCACTGCCATTCAAGCGCCTTCGGGTAATCCGGCGGCCACGCGCAGGTGATCCAGCCGGGCGCCTTGGCATCGGGATCGGAGCCGGGACAGCCCGAAAAGGTGACGATGCGGTCGACGCCGATCTGCCCCGCAAGCACGCAGGCCGCCTCGAAATCCGCTTCAAAGGCCGCCGCCGTCTTTTTGTCGGGGTGCACGCAGTTTCCGTGCACCGCAAGCGCGGAGATGCCCATGTTGTGCTTTTTGAACGTTTCAAGCAGCTGTTCCCGCGCCGCCCTGTCCTTGCTCAGTACGAGCGCGTCGGCATGCGCTTTTCCGGGATACCCCCCGACTCCGAGCTCGAATTCGTCCACGCCGAGGGCGGAGAGATAGGCAAGGCTCTCGTCCAGGCTGTAATCGCCCAGAATGCCGCTGACAACACTGATCTTCATTGTTTCCTCCTTAAATTTCCTCTTTGATGACAATATTTTCGCGTGCGGAACGCTCCGCCGCCTCCATGAGACGGAACACCCGCAGCACTTCCTCTTTGCGGATCACGCACGGCGCCTTCCCGGCGCAGGCGGCTGCGAAATTTTTGTAAAATGCAAACGGCTCCGCATGCGCGCGCGGGAGCGGGAGTTCCTCCACCGTATCCCCCACGCGCGGCGCCATGGTACGCGTGAAGCCGTTGCCCGCGCGGATCCCGGCGATCTTGTCATCATGACGGACATGGGCATGCGTGATCCCGCCCGAAAGGTCCCAGTCTCCGATCGTCGCCGTTCCCTCCGTGCCGTACACCTGCCAGCGAGGAAGCCTTCTGAAACAGTCGGTCGCCACGACGACAAGGTATTCGATGCCGTTTTCAAAGCGGACGCTCAGCCGGAAGCCGTCGTCCACCTCCTCTCCGTAAATATAGCTGTATTCGCAATAGAGCGAGCGGACGGGGGAACATACCATCTGTAACATCTGATCGATGAGGTGCACACCCCAATCGAGCATCATGCCGCCGCCGCGGGCGCGCTCCTTGCGCCACGCCCCGGGAATCCCGTTCCCGCCCATCACGCGCGATTCGATGCGGTAGACCTCCCCGATGCTGCCTTCGGCGATGATGTTTTTCACGGTGAGAAAGTCGTCGTCCCAGCGGCGGTTCTGGTGCACAGCCAGAACGACCCCCGCGCGCTCTGCGGCGGCGTACATCTCCTCCGCCTGCCGGAGCGAGAGGCCGATGGGCTTTTCACAGACGATGTGCTTGCCCGCCGCGGCCGCCTTTTTGACGTACTCCGCATGGATATCGTTGGGCGTGGCGATGAGCACCGCGCCGACCGATCGATCTGACCAGATCTCCTCAGCATCGGAAAATGCGAACAGGCCATGTGCCCGCGCCGCCTCCGTGCGCGCAGGATCGATGTCGTAGACGCCGGCAAGGCTGAGCCCTGCCCCGCCGCCCGCCGCAAACTCTTTCAGGCAGGACGCATGGTAGCTCCCCATGCCGCCGTAGCCGATCACTGCAATTTTCACGATTTTTCCTCCCTGTATTGACTTCTCCCCTGTCCGATGATATAATAACACTGAAAATTGCGGATTTCCACGCATTTTTTTAGAAAAACCTACCAGAAATTGACATCATGAAAGACTTTCCCCTCTACGAAGCAGGGCACGACCGCGCAGACACGGTGGACTTTTTTTACAGCCGGGACTCTGACACGCTTCCGCATTTTCACCGCTGTATCGAAATTCTGTATATCCTCAGCGGCGGCGTCCGCTGTGAAGTGGACGGCGAATGCACCGTCTGCGAAAAGGACGATATCATCTTCGTCAGAAAATGCGCCGTGCACGCCCTGTCCCCCGCGCCAGGCTATACGGACTATGTCCTCATCATCGGGCAGCGGTATTCCGACGACTTCCGCGGCATCTTTCAGGCGGAATCGCTGCCCAACTATCTCAGCGACAGAGCCTTTAACCGCAGTCTGTTCCCCCACTTCAAGGCGCTTGCCGACCTTTCCGATGCGCCCGAACTCGTCAAAAAGGGCTACATCAACATCATCGTCGGGAGCCTTCTCGGTCACTACCCCTGCGTTCCCGCAAAGACTTCCCCGAACATCGGCACCGTCATTTCCGCGATCAACTATATTGACAAACATTACCGGGAGCCGCTTTCGCTGGAAAGACTTTCGGCGGAGTTCGGATACAACAAATACTACTTCTCCCGCCTGTTCAACCTGTACATCGGGGAATCGCTCAATGCCTACATCAATGCGGTGCGCGTCAGGAATCTCGTCAGCGAAGCCAAAAAAACGGAAAATCCCAATCTTTCCGAGCTTGTATTTTCCAACGGCTTCGATTCCATGACGACTTTTTACCGGACGTTCTCCAAATATTACTCCCGTCCCCCGCGGGAGGTGTTCCGCGAGAGATGACCTGCCCCTTCAGAAATGAAAACCGGAGTTTTACAGATGAACCATCAGGTTACCGATTATCCGGATCAGATCCTGCGGCCTCAGCTTGCTGCCTATGGGGCAAATGCCGCATTCACGGAGAGGCATTGTACCAATACGAACGGCATTTCTCCGAGGCACCGGAAGTTTTTGCTCGATATCCGGGAAATGCTGCTGCAAGAAGGCCTGTGACGCGATGCGCGGCCGATCCCCGGGGAGTTCGATAGTAGAAAATGCCATCTTTCCGGCACATACAAAAAAGAGCGGACGCGCCGCTCTTTTTTCAGTACATGCATAAGGCTGTCAGCTTTCGGCCGCCATAACATCCGGAACAGACGCATGGATCACACGCCGCGCCGTTTCCGGCATTGCAGAAAGCCTTGTCATTTGATTTGCTGTCCGTCAGACGCCATACGTTTTTGAGCACTTCCCCTTGTGAGCGTACTCAATCTTCATCACAATAGAACTGCCGCTCCTGCCAATGGGAAAGAGGAGCGGCAGACATTCAAAGCGCGGCGGTTGGCAATCCAAACTTCTCCGCAAAATATGCCTTTTCGTAATCGCGTCACTTTCGACGCACATCTCGTTCGATTGAGGGTATGCGCCTCAAAGTGCATAAAAAAAGAGAAGTACTCTGTTTGGGTACTTCTCTTTTCTGGCTGCGGCTTTGGCTGCGGCTTGTCAGCCGAACCCGAACTTTTCACTTCTGCCAACGTCAAGGTGCGTGCCTCTCGTGTCCCGTTGAAATTGAGCACGATCCTGTCGTCGTAGAGGAATACAGAATTGATAAACCCGTCGATCAGCTTCTGCCTTCCCTCATGCGTTGTAACATCGAGCGCGGCAAACCGTTCAATGCCGAATACGATCTCGTCGCGGCTCATTCGCGGATGGCGCAGCTGCTCTGCACCGATCTCCCCTTCCAGCTTCTTTTGCTCTGCTTCCAATTCCTCCAATCGCGCTTTGGTCGTCTCTGTGATAATGCCCTGTTCGATCGCCTTCATCACGTTCGAGAGCAACTTTTGCGTATCGGAAAGAGATTTGCGCAGGCTTTGCAGATAGGCGCTCTCTTCTCCCTGCATTTCATACAGGCGATCGGCAAGCTGCTCAACGATTTCCCAATCGTTCAGAATACGAAGCGCCTCTTGGATGACAAGATTTTCGATCCAATCCTTCCGCACCGGCTTTTTGCTGCACGTCTTGACCTTTTTGGTATGAACGCAGCGATAATACTGATAGATGCGCCCCGTCATGCTGTGGCCGCTCTCACCGACCATCATTGCGCCGCATTCCCCGCAGAAAAGTTTTGTCGTGAGAAGGTATTCATCGATCGCCTTCTTTCTGGCGGGCGCTTTCTTGTTTTGTGCGATCTTATTCTGCACTGCCGAAAACATATCGTCCGATACAATGCGCGGCACGCCGTTCTCGATGACGGTATCGCCGAATTTGTATTCTCCGATATACTTGCGATTGCGGAGCATTGTATAGACGACATTGGGCGTAATGGGCTTTCCGCTCTTCTGCCTGACGCCCTTTTCTGCCAAAAACTGCGCGATCTGCTTATATCCCTTGCCGTCGAGATAGAGCGCGAACACCTCTCGCACAATGGGCGCATACGCTTCATCGATTGCGAAGCGGTGCTCGCCGTCCTCAATATATCCGAGCGGAACAACGACGCCGTTAACTTTACATTTGAGCGCATTCTCCTTCATGCCCCGCTTTGTCTTTTCAGCGAGTTCGGCGGAGTAAAATTCGGCATAGCCTTCCAGCATGGACTCAAGCAAAATGCCCTCTGCTCCCTGGGAAATCGTCTCCTTGGCAGAGATGACGCGCACGCCGTTTTTCTTTAAGATGCGCTTGTAATAGGCGCTGTCGAAACGGTCACGGGCAAAGCGGTCGAGCTTCCACACGAGCACGATGTCGAACTGCTTTCGGTAACTGTCCTTGATCATGCGCTGAAAGTCGGGGCGGTTGTCCGTCTTTGCCGAATAGGCACGGTCGATATACTGCCCGACGATCTCCATATCATTGTACTTTGCGTATTCGGTACACTCCCTGATCTGCCCTTCAATGCTCTCCTCTCGCTGATTGTCCGAGCTATATCTGGCATAGATGACTGCTTTCATTCCTCACCCCTCTTCCATGATCGCAATAAGCATGGCATACATCCTGGGAATATGATTGATGACCGTATCATAGACGACGGTCATGCTCACGACGCCGTAATTGTGTACGATTCGATTGCGCATCCCGCGAATGGCAGCCCATGGAATATCAGGATGCGCCATGCGAAAGGCTTCGGAAAGTTTTGCGCCGTTTTCCGCCACCTGCACGATGCGGAACATGACGGAATCGATCAGGAGATCGTTTTCCTCC
>CAJFRT010000027.1 GCA_904419525.1 Candidatus Gallimonas merdae | reverse complement strand
CGTTTGAGTTCTTCGACGGTCTGAACGTCGTGAAAGTAAATGTATTTCATCTGTAACCCCTTTCCGCAGGACTTGTGCCGCCTGCGGTCGGCTGTTTTGGTTTAGTCTGTTTCTTTTCCTGTCACGTTGTCGCAATATAGAAAGCCTGTTGCTTTTTCTTTTTTCATTCCGAATATGCGGCAAAAATTGAAAAGCAAATCGGGGAAAATATCATCTTCGCAAAGCCATTCGATTTCCTTGTCTTTTGTCGTTTCGTCGATTTCTCCGTCAGGTATTCCCATGTTTGCCCACCAAATATATTCATTTTCATCATTCAGCATTTTTGCTATTGTGTCCATTGCTCTGATTGCCTGTAATCTTTCTTGTTTGTTCATGTGTCTTTTTTCCTTTGGCTGTTGTGGTTGCCGTCCTTTCATTTACAAGTATATTTTACCACTATTCCGTTATAATGTCAACCGTTTTTATATACTTTTCAGTGGTTTTTTTGACTTTTTCAGAAAATTTTTCCCGAAATGATTGACATTATAATTATATCGTGATAGAATGTATGCGGAGGTGGCAAGATGATAAACTTGACCGAAAAACTGAAAATCGCTATGATAAAGCAGAACGTCACGCAAAGCGAACTTGCCGCCCGTTCGGGGCAGTCGCAAGGAAATCTCGCAAATAAGTTCAGTCGCAACGATTTCAAGCTATCGGAATATCAACGGCTTGTCGAGGCTCTCGGCTGTACGTTGGATATTGCGATTGTGCTCCCGAACGGGGAGCGGATATAGAGCGGAGAAAATCAGAACAGCGGCGCGGCGTTCCCGAAGCGGTTTAGCGGGGAACCCGCGCCCGTTCTGTTTTCTACGCTCCTGCCCCCACGGGGCAGGGTCACCACCAAACAAACAGAATAGCGGGAGCTGTAAGGCGCGCCTTACAGCTCTTAATCTGTCCCGAACATAGCCGCGTAAGCAGTCAAGGGTGTCATGCCTGACGGTGGAGATTTTTTCGTGTTGCTTTACGAAAAAATACAACCGCTTGCCCCTTGACGGCTGTCATCGCGGCTATGTTATTTGAAGCATCGTAATACGGGGGTAACACAAATGACACGGAGAAAATTCAAACATCTATCTTTTACAGACCGCTTGAAGATTGAAGCGGGATTGAAAATGAAAATGTCCGCAAAGCAGATTGCGGACAATCTCGGCGTACATATCAGCACGGTATATCGGGAAATCAAGCGCGGCGTGTACATGAGAAAAGAAGCATGGAAAGATCGCTATGGCTATGAAACGCGGTATCGTTACAAGGAAACATACAGCCCCGATATGGCAGAACAGAAGTACCGCGACAGTCTTGCGGCAAAAGGCGCACCGCTCAAAATCGGCAAAGACCACGCCCTTGCCGATTACCTTGAACGCAAGATCGTCGATGAGGGCTGGACGGTATCTGCCGTGTTGGGCGAAATCAAGCGGAAACGACTGCCTTTTTCTACAAGTATTTGTGTCCGAACATTGTATAGCTATATCGAAAAAGGCGTGTTTCTGCGGCTTTCGCTCAAACACTTGCCTTTTCAGGGAAAACGCAACCGCCATGTGCGGCACGTTTTTCCGGCAAAAGCTCCGCGCGGCGAAAGCATTGAAAAACGCCCCGCTTTAGTTGCGGAGCGTTCGGAGTTCGGACATTGGGAAATGGACTGTGTAAAAGGGACAAAGGAATCAAAAAACGCAATTCTCGCGTTCACCGAAAGAGTGACGCGCAAAGAGATCGTTTTCCTTATTCCCGATCTGACGGCAAAGACCGTTGTCGGCAAGGTGGATTACCTTGAACGAAAATTCGGGAGCCGTTTTTATGATATTTTCAAAACAATTACCGTAGACAACGGCTCGGAATTTTCCGATTGTGAGGGGTTAGAACGGTCTTGCCGCAGAAAGGGAAAGCGCACAAAAGTTTATTATTGTCACCCATACAGCGCGTATGAGCGCGGCTCGAATGAACGTATGAACAGGGAAATCCGCCGGCGATTTCCGAAAGGTACAAACTTTGACCGTGTGAGTGTAAAGCAGGTCAGTGCAGCAGAAGCGTGGTTAAACAGCTATCCTCGCGGCGTTTTGGACTATGATACCCCCGATGAGCGCTTTGCGGAACAGCTTGCAAAGCTCTCATAAAAATTTTTTTGAACTTTTTTCGCATTTACTCTTGACATTTACCCCGCCCGATGCAATTGCGTCGGGCGGCAGACCTTTGATCATTGTTTTGCCTTCAGAAGATCCTGCAATACGTTGTCGGGCGCCTGCTCGTAGCGGGCAAAGCTCTCGGTGAATTTGCCGCGGCCCTGCGTCATGGATCTCAGGCTGGTCGCATAGGTCAGAAGTTCGCCCTGCGGCGCCTCCGCCGTGACGACCTGCATGCCGTCCTGTGCGTCCATACCGATGATGCGCCCGCGGCGCTTGTTCAGATCGCCCATGATGTCGCCGACATACTGTTCCGGAACGGCGATCTTGAGCCTGGAAAGCGGCTCCAAAAGCACGGGAGACGCGTTCCTGATACCCTCTTTGAAGGCGATCTCGGCGGCCGCCTTGAACGCCGCTTCGGAGGAATCGACCGGGTGGAAACTTCCGTCATAGAGCGTCGCCTTTACGTGAATGACGGGATAGCCCGCAAGCACGCCGTGCGGCAGGCACTCCATCAGACCCTTTTCCACGGCGGGAATATACTGCTTGGGCACCGTGCCGCCGACCACCTCGTCGACGAATTCAAAGTCCTTTTCGCAGGGTTCAAAGCGGATCTTGCAGTGGCCGTACTGTCCGTGGCCGCCCGTCTGCTTCTTGTGTTTGCCCTCGACGTCCGATTTGCCGCGAATGGTCTCCTTATAGGCAACGGCCG
Organism: Candidatus Gallimonas merdae; assembly: GCA_904419525.1. Classification (GTDB taxonomy): domain Bacteria; phylum Bacillota; class Clostridia; order Christensenellales; family Borkfalkiaceae; genus Gallimonas; species Gallimonas merdae. Next base: position 13,388 of record CAJFRT010000027.1, on the reverse strand, counting down.
GTGTGCGGAATTCGGCATCGGCGCCGAACTTTGCTTTGAGTTTTTTCTGGATCACGTCGAGGTGCACCTCGCCCTGGCCGCCGACGAGCGTCTCGCCCGTGTCGGGATTTTTGCTGACGGTGAAGCTCTTGTCCTCCTCCGCAAGGCGGTTGAGGCCGCCGAACACCTTATCTTCCGTGCCGCGCACGGCCGCATAGACCGCCATGAAGAGCACGGGCTTGTGGAACGGGATCGGGTCGAACATGACGGGCGCTTCCTCGGCGCAGAGCGTATCCCCCGTGCCCGTATTGGTCAGCTTGCTGACGGCGCCGATATCGCCCGCGCCGAGCTCGGTGAGCGGCTCAAGCTTTTTCCCGCGCACAAGGTAGACGGCGCTGATGCGCTCCGTCGTGTTGGTGTTGGGGTTCAATACGCTCATGCCGGGTTTCAGGCACCCGCGCACGACGCGCAGATAGTTCATCTTGCCGACGAACGGGTCAACTGCCGTCTTGAACACCTGCGCCGCAAACGCGCCGTCCGGGTCGCAGGGCACGCCGACGACCGTGTTCGTTCCGAGGTCGGTCGCGGGCTGTTCGGCGCGCTCCGCCGCTTCGGGCAGATACTTGACGATCTCGTTCATCAGGTTGATGACGCCCTTGTTCTGCAGCGCGCTGCCCGCCATGACGGGAATGACGTTGATGTTGAAGATGCCCTTCCGGATACCGTGGATCATATCCTCGCGCGACAGGAATCCCTGCTCGAAGTATTTTTCCAGAAGAACGTCGTCGTTTTCGGCCGCCGTCTCGGTGAGCGCGAGCTGCATCTCCTCATAGTCGCGACGGTACTCTTCGGGCACGGCGATCTCTTCGGGCCCCGTGTTGGTGAAGTGGTACGCCCGCCCCGTGAGCGCATTGGCGTTGCCCGTCATCTTCTTGCCGTCCATGATCGGGATCTGAATGGGCGCAAGTTTATTCTTATACTTTTCGCGGAATGCCGCAATGGTAGCGGGATAATCGGCATTTTCCTTATCCATGCCGTTGATGAAGATGATGATCGGCTTTTTGGCTTTCAGGCAGAGATCGATCGCCTTTTCCGCCCCCACCGTCACCGAACCGTTTGCCCCCGTGACGACCACGACCGCCCCGCAGGCGCGGATCGCCTCGGACAGCTCGCCCTCAAAGTCATAAAAGCCGGGCACGTCGATCAGGTTGATCTTGACGTCTTTCCACGTGACCGAGGCAACGGAGAGGGAAACGCTCATCTTGCGCGCGATCTCCTGCTCGTCAAAGTCGGAGACGGTGGTGCCGTTTTCCACCCTGCCCATGCGCTCGATGACGCCGCTGTTGAAGAGCATCGCTTCAAAGAGCGTGGTCTTGCCCTCGCCGCTGTGTCCGATGATGGCTACATTGCGGATATCTTTTGCCGAAATACTCATAATCTGTCCCCTTATCTGAAATTTTCGCCGAAGCAAATGATACATTTGTAACAGCCGATGATATTATTATACAGGAAATCGCGGAAAAATCAATACCCGCGGCAAAAATAATTGCTCTCCTGCGAAAAAAAGCGCGGCGGCGGGCGCAAAAAGCGCCCGCCGCCGCATCGGATATGCGGATATTGACCGTTCAGTACAGCAGCTGAGCCGAATCGGGAAGGGAAAGCACCTTTGCATTATCGCCGCGCACGGTGTACTTTTCATATCCCCAGTCATCATGCGGGATCAGGTAGACGCGCTTTTCCCGCCAGACGCCGCGCGCTTCCTCCGTCAGATAGCGCTTGAACAGGATATTTTTCATCAGATCGCGGTTGCAGTCCACGACCGCCGCCGTATAGTCGTCCGCAAACAGTTCGGCGACATCGCTGCGGATACTCACGGCGAGATAGACGTCGGAGAATACCGTTCCGAGCCCGGAACAGTGCCTGCACGGCTGCAGGAAAAAGTCCGCGGCGTCGTTGTTGGTGCGCTTGCGCGTGAACATGGTGACGCACATATCGCCCATGGGCGCTACGCGGCTCTTGGCGCGGTCATGCCCGAGAGCTTCGGTAAGCGCCTCGTCCACGGCGGCGCGGTGGGATTCGTCGGACATATCGATGAAGTCCACTGCCACAAGCCCGCCGATGTTCCGCAGACGCACCTGACGCGCGATCTCGCGGGCAGCGACGAGATTGGTCTCAAAGACCGTGCTTTCAAGGTCGCTGTCCCCGATAAACTTGCCCGTATTGACATCGATGACCGTCATGGCCTCCGCCTTGTCGATGACGAGATATCCCCCGTTTTCCAGCGGGACCGTACGCGATGCGAGCGTATGCAGCTGTTCGGAAATGCCGTATTCGCGGAACATGCTCCGTGTGCCCGGATACAGCGTCACGTCGCGCTCGCCGAGATCGGAGCGCATGCGGACGAGCTGAACGATCTTTTCATAGGTCGCACGGTCGCCCACATAGATGTGTGTGACGCCGCCGCCCAGGCTGTCGCGCATAACACGGAAGGGGAGGTCGTATTCGCGGTGCACCACATCGCCCGCCGCGGCCGACTGCGCCGCCCTGGAAACGGAGCGCCAGACGCGCTTCAGGTACTCCGATTCGATCTTCAGATGCCGCTTTTCCACGTCTGCGGCGGCCGTCCGGACGATGAAACCCGTCCCCTTTTCGCGCAGCTTGTCCGCCTCTTTCAGGAGACGTTCGCGGGTTTCGGGGTCGGTGATCTTGCGGGAGATCCCCAGAAAGTCCGTCTGCGGAAGGTAGATGAGCGTCTTGCCGACAAAGGACAGATCGCACGTCACCTTGGCGCCCTTGGTCCCGCGCGGCGGTTTGACGATCTGCACGAGGATCTCGTCCCCCTCCTTCAGATCGGGTGCGTGCACGGCGTTTCCGTCACCGTCATAGGAAGTGAAGATCGCCGCGCTTTCGCCGAGAGGGAGATAGCAGTTCCTTTCCAACCCGCAGGCAACGAACGCCGCCTGCATGCCGGGAACAAGGTTGCACACCCTGCCTTTATAGATATTGCCCGTCAGCTCCGCGCTGTTGCCGCGCTCGAACACCGCTTCTGCAATTTTGCCGTCCTCCGCATACACGGCGATCTGCGCGCCGCAGAAACGGTCGAAAAACCATTCTTTCCTCATCAGGAAACGTACCCTTTTGCCCCGCACGGGACCTTTTTCAAGATGTTTTTACAGTGTTTTTACTATTGTATCACACCCCGCGCAATTTTTCAAGTCTTTTTGAAATTTCAGAATTTCGGAAGAAGTTCTCCGAGCGGTTCGCTCCACTTCCCTTCGGAAACGGCGCGCAGGTACTCCTCCTCCGTCAGTTCCCCGAGGAATTCGCCCCCCGTAAAGAGGACGAGCACGAGATACTTTTCCTCGCGCAGAAAGCGAAACGCGTCCTGCACCGTCTTTTCGGCGGAGATGACGACGCGGCGCTCTTCCAGCCCGCGCGACAGATTCTTTTCCCGGGAGAACGTCATGCGGGAATACCGCCCGCCCCCGAACGCGCCCGCGCCGAGCAGCACCGCAAAGATGAGCGCGGAAAAGGCGGGCCTTGAAAAACAGGTCCGGACAAAGTAGGCCAGCACGCCCGCGGCCGTCAGAAATGTGACGGCGCGGCAGATGCGCACCGCGCGCTTTTCGCCCAGCGGGGAGAGCAGAATGTGCAGCATTCTTCCGCCGTCCAGCGGATATGCGGGAAGAAGATTGACCAGAAAGAGCGAAAAGGATACCTGCGCCGCCGTATCGGTATAGGGATAGGTCTCCGGGAAGAGCCACCACAGGGCGACGAACGCGAGCGCGGTGGCCGCGTTGGCGAGGGGGCCCGCCGCAAGTACGGCGAGCTCCTGCTTTTTTCCGATCCCCGAAATGTCGCCCGAGAGCACGGCGCCGTAGGGCATCAGAACAAGCCTGTCAAGCGCAAACCCGTACCGCCGCGCGACGAACGCGTGCGCGCATTCGTGCTCGGCGGCAGCGAGCGCCGCGGCAAGAAAGAGCAGCAGATCCCCCGTGAATGCGGAGGCGAGCCCCGCCGCCAGAAACAGCGGATGGACGCGGAAGCGGAACTTTTTTTCAGCTCCAGGCAAGTTCTCCCCCTTCCACCGTCACACAGTCGAGAAGGCTGCCGTCCTCATAGAAAGTCACGCGGACAGGGTGCGTCCCGTCCGTATAGGCGAGCGGCACGTTGCTGCGCACGCTGTCCCCTTCCGCGAAGTAGACGTTGGTCAGCCCGCTCATGACGGTGGAAAACGTATCGGAATGTCTGAGCTCGATCGTGTAGCCGTTTTCCGCATCGCCGTTGACGGCCGCGACCTCTCCCTCGCAGGGCGCATAGACGGAGCACGCGGCGGTAAAGGACAGCACGCCCGTATCGGAGACGGCGAGTTCGACGTCGGTGAACTCGTTGACGACGGGCGAAAGCGTGAAGTCCTCATACGTCCGCGTATCCGCCGTGTCCGCCGTCCCGTTCCAGAGCCCGCGCACAAAGGTGTTGATGGCGCTGTCCGTCATAAAGATGTTCGTAAGGAAGATGGTTGCGCAGAGCGCGCAGACCGCAATGAATTCTCCCCAGAGGATCCTGCGGGCCGTCTTTGCGCGCCTGTCCTGCGGCTGCGCCTCCCGCTCGATCGGCATGCTCTCCGCATAGGCCGGGTCGCGCGATTCCACGCGGTCGTTCACGGTGTCCACGACCTGTTCGGCAAGGTCTTCCTCCTTGGCGCGCCGCTTCTTTCCCCTGCGGTTGACGGTCACCGTCTCCACCGGGATCTCCAGCATCTCGGCATAACTGAGTTCTTCGTTCATACCCACACCTCTTGATGAATTTCATTCGGGCTTCCGGGCCCGTCTCGCTTGATAGCTATCATACTTTATGCCGCAAACTTCCGTTTTAGAAGAAAAAAACGCTGTCGAACAAAGTCGGCAGCGCGGTCTTTCACGCGAATCTGATGTATGCGGCCCCGACGGCCGCAATGAAGTTCCGATGCCCCGGCGTTTCCCCGGGGGCTTTCCGGGCTCAGAGCGCTTCGCCCGCCGTCTCATAGTCCACGGAGACCGATCCCGCCGTCACGGAGTGCATATAGGGCTTGACGGTGTGCGCGTGATAGCCCTGCGTCTGATAGCGTTCGAGCGCGGCAAAGTCTTCAAGCGTCACGATGAGAATGAGGTCATACGAACGCGGGGAATGCAGCGCGTCGACGCCGACCTCCACGGAAAGCGCCGTTTCCTCCCTTCCGCGCATGGAAAGAAGCATCTCCTTCGCTTCCCCGGCGGAACAGCCTTCCTTCATCCGAAAACATACGACGTGTCTGATCATCTTATTCCCTCCTGAATTTCCGATAGCAGCCGATCACGGTCCGGGCGGCCTCCTCCGCCTCCCGTTCCGTCGTCTGCAGGCCGAACGAGAACCGCACGCCCCGCACCGCCTCTTCCGCCGTCCTGCCCATGGCCATGAGCACGTGCGAAGGAGCCGCGCTGTGCGCCGAGCACGCGGCGCCCCCGGAACACGCGATGCCGTTCAGATCGAGCACGTCCAGAAAGGCCGTGCCGCCCCGCGCGAACGTCATGTGCGAGATGTTGGGACTGCGGCGCGCGCCGTCGATGCGCACCTCCTGCCCGAGCGCGTCTGCAATGCGCTGTTCAAACAGCGTGCGGACGGAGCCCGTGTGACGGACGAACTGCTCCCGCTCCTGCTGCGCAAGGCGCAGCGCACAGGCAAATCCGACCGCGCCCGCCACATTGGAAGTGCCGCCCCGCAGGCCGCGCTCCTGTTCACCGCCCACGATCAGCGGCGAGAGCGGAACGCCCTTTCTGACGATGAGCGCGCCCACGCCCTTGGGCCCGCCCAGCTTGTGCGCGGACAGCGACAGCGCGTCGCAGCAGCCCGCAAGCTCCTTCAGATCGCACGCGCAGGCCGCCTGCACGCAGTCGGAAAAGAAGTACGCGCCGCAGGCATGGGCGGCCTCTGCGAGCTCCGCGACCGGCTGTACGCAGCCCGTCTCGTTGTTGACGGCCATCACGCACACCAGCGACATGCCCCCGTCGTGCACAAGCAGATCGCGGACATGGTCGGGGGAGACGACGCCGTCCTCCCCCACGGAACACATTCCGGAGCGGCTGCGAAAACGCGCCGCCGGCACATGGACCGCGGCATGTTCGACGGGCGAGAGGAGCGCCCCGCCGCGGGCGCCGTCGCAGGCAATCCCGCGCACGGCCCAGTTGTCCGCCTCCGTCCCGCCCGAAGTGAAATAGACCTCCGAAGGGCTTACGCCCACAAGTTCCGCAATGCTGTCGCGCGCCGTCCGCAGCGCATAGGCCGCCCGGCGCCCGCAGGCATGAAGGGAATCGGGATTGCCGAATTCCTCCGTCCAATATGGCATCATCTCCGCAAGCACTTCCCTGCGGAGCGGCGTCGTCGCCGCATAGTCAAGATAGATCATTTACAAGTTCTCCGACGATAAATCCCGCCATCAGCAGACCCATGACGGGAGGCACGAACGAGACGGAACCCACCGCGTCCGGATCTCCTCCCTTGGGAAGCTCGTCCGACCAGACGACGGGCAGATGTTCGATCCCGCGCTTTTTCAGCTCGCGCCGCATGACGCGCGCAAGCGGATCCACCCTTGTTTCCGCCAGATCGGACACGCGGAATCCGTCCGCCCGCAGCTTGTTCCCAGCCCCCATTGCCGAGATCACGGGCGCGCCCGCCGCCCCGGCGGAGCAGATCAGATGGATCTTTGCCGTCACGTTGTCGATGCAGTCCGCGATATAGTCATATTCCCCGAGGGGGAACAGGTGCGCGGTCTCGGGCAGATAGAAGAGCTCGTGCGCCTGAACGTTGCAGGCGGGGAAAATGTCCAGCACCCGCTCGCGCATGACCTCCGCCTTGGGCCGTCCGACAGTGGAAGTGAGCGCAACGAGCTGACGGTTCAGATTGCTCTCTTCCACCCTGTCCTTGTCCACCAGGGCGAGCGTCCCCACGCCCGCACGGGCGAGCGCCTCGGCGCACCAGCTGCCCACGCCGCCGAGGCCGAATACCGCGACGCGGCTTTTTCTGAGTTTTTCCACGCCCGCTTCCCCGAGAAGCAGGGCCGTGCGGCTGAACCGTTCTTCCATGCGTACATTATACCGCCTGCAAAAAATTTTGTCAATCCGCACGGAAAGCAAAGCATGGACTTTCGCCGGGAAGTGTGCTATAATCGCAGCGGAGGCCGCCTATGCTCTACCTTTCGCGGTTTGTCTTCCCCGACTGGGACGACGACTATCAGTTCCGCCTCGATCTCAAGCGGACGTGTTACAATTCGATCTACCCCTTTTTTGTGCTGTCCGAGCGCGGGCTCACGGAGCTGAAATTCGCGCCCGTCACCGTCCTGTACGGCGGAAACGGCAGCGGCAAGACGACCGCGCTCAACGTCATTGCGGAGGCGCTCTCCCTGTCGCGGAATGCGCCCTATAACCGTTCCGACTTTTTCGGCGACTACGTGGGCCTTTGCTCCTTCTCCCTTTCCGCGACCATGCCCGAACAGAGCGCCATCGTCACGAGCGACGACGTGTTTGAATATATGCTCAACGTGCGCAGCCTTTCCGACGACATCGACAGGGAGCGGCAGGAACTGCTCGGCGAATGGGTGCGGCGCAAATACGGGCACATGCAGATGCGCTCGCTCGACGACTACGACGCGCTCAAAGACACGCTCGACGCCCGCAGAAAGACGCAGTCGGCCTATGTCCGCAGCCGCATTCGGAAGACTTACAGATATTGAACAGGAATGACGCGATCATCCCCTTTCAGCGTTATAAGGTTATCGTATAGACAGATCACTCCGCCGCTGCCGCGCTTGGCCCCGCCGATTTTGTCAAGCAGATCAAATGCTTCAATGTCTCTCCTCGCAGGATCAGCATACTTTTTTATCTCAATGGGATAGAGTTTTCCTCCCTCCTCTATAATCAGGTCGATTTCGTTCATCTCCTTATCGCGATAGAAATATATAGGCGGTTCAAGTATCCCTCTGTTATAATAACTCTTTATGATTTCCGAAATAACGAAACTCTCGAAAAACGCTCCTGCCATAGCTCCGTTTTTCAGAACGTCGGGCGTATTCCATTTGGTCAGATATGCGGCAAGCCCCGTATCAAGAAAATAAACCTTGGGCGTTTTGATTGCTCGCTTCGTAATGTTGTTGGAGTACGGCTGCAACAGATAAACAATGTTTGACGCTACAAGAATGCTGAGCCATCTTTCTGCGGTGGGTTCGGATATTCCTACATCCCTCGCAAGCGACGCCTTGTTCAAAAGATTTCCGGACATCGCTGCAACGGCTACCATAAACTTTGAAAATTTTATACTGTCTCCGATCTCAGCCAAATCGCTGACGTCTCTTTCGATATATGTGCGCAGATATGCTCCGTAAAACATCTGCCAATCATATTCCGGATTTTCGCAAAGTTCCGGCATGCTTCCGCGATGAATGATTTTCCAAACGTCACCGTATTCCATGTTTTTAAGGCATGTTCTTCTTTTCGCAAAATAATCCTCTGTCGGAAAGAAAGGAAGATCAAAATCTATTCCGTACATTTCCCGCAAAGAATATCCAAGCAATGTCAGCAGCCCGATCCTGCCCGAAAGAGACTCCGAAACGCCTTTCATCATCCTGAATTGCTGCGACCCGCACATATAAAACTGCCCTTTCTTCCGATCGCGGTCAATATACATTTTGATTTGTTCAAACAGAACGGGCGCCTTTTGGATTTCATCCACGAAAACTGGCGGAGGATTATCCTTAAAGAATGTCCCGCTTTCTTCCTGCGCGGCAGACCGCACGATCATATCGTCGAGCGTCACGTAACCGATATCTTTTGTCAGCGCCTTCAGCATGGTCGTTTTACCGACCTGCCTCGGTCCCGCGACAAGAACCGCCCCGAACATTTCCGAAAGTTTTTTCACCGCAGATTCCGCATGCCTTTTTCTGTACATATTACCGCCTATTTGACCAATTTAATATCTGATATTATTATAGCCGAATATAGGAAGAAAATCAAGCATTTATGATACCTTTTTCTGCCAGACTCACGATAAGTGTGCTGTTTCTACCGAGTTCAAACTTCCGCTAAATGACTGAGCAGGAGACCGTCTCTCGACTTCCTGCTCCGCTTTTGCTTTATTCGATGTTTTATTCAAATCCGGAATGCTATGCGTTTCCTCCTCCGCAAATTTCCGCTCGATAAGCAGGAACACGTCGTCCGGTACGATATGCTCCATCTTGCAGGCGACAGCGCAGGCCCTTTCCTGCGGCACGCCCAGCCGCTCCAGCATCTCCGTAAAGACCGCGTACCGCCTGTTTACTTTCTCGACGCGCTCTCTGCCCTCTTCCGTTAGGCGTATCTCCCCGTCTGCTGTCACCGTGACAAGACCTTTCGCACGCAGGGATTTCATCGCATACGAGACCGTGGAACGCGCATATCCGCGCTCCGCCGCCACGTCCGCCGAACGCACGCTTCCCTTCCTGCGGCTCAATTTGTATATGACTTTCAGGTACATCTCCTGCGTTTCTTTTGTCGTATTCATCTTCCCCCTTCCCTGTTTATGCTTCCGTTGATTTGTTCGCTTTCTTCTTTCTGCGGACGAGAACGACCGTAACGGTGACCGCCGCAGCCACTACGAGGACGCAGGCGACAAGGATGACCGCGTACCCCCACATCGGCATGACGAACGCCACGCCGGGGATACAGACGATAAATGCGCCAAGCCTGTCCGTTTCAAACTCTACATAACCGTTCAGTTCTGTACAAGTCAATTTGCCGAGCATTCCGCTCTCGCTTAGATAATATATTTCTATTTCTTCTCCGACATATTCCGAACTTTCCGAAATGCCAATACGAACGGTATCCGATAAATCGATTGCCTTCCCTTCCGCATCATAGAGATTTACGTCAAAAACCTCATAGTGGTCGGATACCGTCTTCATCCGTTCTGCGGCAGTATTGTACAGCGCCCCCGCCTCGATGCGGCTCGCCTGCAACGTTACCCTTTCCGGCAAAATACCATTTATATCCTCAAATTTTGCGAGCGGCGAAACGCCGACGCCCGAAAAGATTTTTACGATATACTCCATATAGGTATCATTCCCATCGGATGTTTTATACAACGGGCTGCTTGCCCTGTAAACGATACGATATTCGCCCTTTTTATCGAGGGATAACCGGTTATTTTCGGAAGCGACGGATTGAAGCTCATCCCCGTTGACATAATAAGTTGAAATAGCTACGTTACAACTTTCGCTGCCGAGTACGGCTGTGGCTGACGGAATGGTAAACGTTGTTCCCGTCTCCTGCAGATACTCACTGCCGGCATTCGTCAGAAGCGTCGGAACAAACTCCGCGGGGCGCTCGCCTCGGTTTTCGATAGTATCGCTCGTTTTTTCCGCGGAAGACAAATCGACCGTAGATTTCCCTGTTCAGACCGCTCTGCCCCATCGGCAGCACGTCGGCGACGAACGGCAGCGGCGCGGCAATGCTCTCTTCCGACAGCGTATAGCAATACGTCGCCGCATCCTCGCTTTCTTCCACAACTTGGCTTCCCACAGTTTTATCTTCGATCTCCAGGCGGATATCCGCTAATTTTGCGACATTGAACGTCAGTGATAAGTAATACATCCCGTTCTGTTTTTCGAGGACAGCCGTATCCGAAATATTGTCTTTCCCCATCGGCATATCGTTGGAAACGCTGACTGTATAGGTGCCGTCAGTCAAATTTTCCGCGGCATATGCCGTGTCTCCGTTTCCGGAAAACAGAAACAACACAGCCGCTGTAACGATGATAAACAACAGAGCCGCTATTTTTCTTCTTGAATCCGTCATGAACACCCCTTTCAAAACGGTTTGCAGCGCAAAAAACTGCGCCGCAAACCGTTTTCGCAACCAATAAAACCCTTTCCGATCAAACGGTTGTTTTCAGATATTTAACGTAATAGTAATGCCACTCTTCCACAAGCGCATCTCCCTTGGTGAAGGTTCCGGAAATCGACTGCGGCACCGTGAGATTTTTTTCGATGAGCAGCGTATCGATCTGAGAAATCCATGCTTGCGATGCAATTTCGTCCAGATATGTCTGCGTCCGGACTTTTATATTGCGGTTGACGTAGAAAGCGTACCCTTCCTCCGCCGCATCCTCGACCAATACAAAGTCGTCGCCCTGCGCGGCAGGGAGCGATAACCCCTCCGCGAGCAGCAAAACATTGACAGAGTCGAACCAATCCGATTCAGAGGCAGCCGACAAAAATGCGGCGTTATCGACCTTCAGTTCCGCGATCGGCTTTTGGGAAGCGAGCATGCCTTTCCCCATCGCCGTTACGGACGAAGGAATGTTAATCGTGAGCTCCTGCGTATACTTGTCATGTTCTTCGGTTACAAACGCATTGTCGCCAATCGTTTCCAGCCCGTCGTTCAGAACAACTTTTTTCAGAGCCGAGCACCCCGAAAAAGCATCCGTCCCGATCGTTTTCAGCGAGGACGGCATGGTAATTTCCTCCAGTTCTTCGCAACTTAAAAACGCCTCCGCCCCGATCGAAATAAGATTTTCCGACAAGATCACCTTTTGCAGCGACGAAGATCCGAAAGCATACTCGCCGATCTCTGTGACGGAATCGGGTATCACAACTTCCGTAAACGCCCACTGCGCAAACGTGTTATTCTCGATTTTAGACAGTTTGCTGCCGCTCAAAAATTCCAGCGTTGTCGCCCCGTTACAGTTATAAAAGGCGCTTTCCCCCAAATCTGTCAGCGAAGGCGGGAGAACGACTTTCCGCAGCGCTCTCGTAAAATAGAACGCCGAAACGCCGATGCTTTCCAGTTTGGAGTTACCCGTAAACACCACTTCTGACAACTGCGAATGGTTTGCATAATCGCTGTAAAAGGCGTAGTCTCCGATGCTAGTCAAATTGTCGTTGAAATCGAATTCGCTCAGAATATTCCCGTAAAATGCGTATGGCCCGACTGACCATTCCTGCGTGCTCTGCATCCCTCCGAAAGTCGCCGAAGAGAGCTTACCTCGCTGATAGAAGGCATGATCCCCGATCTTCTTCAATCCCTGCGGAAAGATAACCTCCTGCAATGTTCCCGCATAGAGCGGCGTCCATTCGTCACCCGCTTCCGTATAGCGGATATCACAGAATGCATAGTCGCCGATTTCGGTCACGGAGACGGGAATGGTGTACGTAGTCGTATCTCCGTCCCCCGATTTGGCAACGGGATACAGCACGAGCGTGGTCATGTCCGCACTGAACACCACCCCGTCGGCAGAGGTAAAAACCGGGGCAGCCGCGCCCGCATCGTATATTTCGTATGAAGTAAGCAATTTGGAATCGGAAAATCCCGTAACGTTGAGTGACGTAACGCTGTCGGGAAGTGATACGCGACTGACCTTGCTATATCCCGCAAAGCTGCCCACTTCCACGACCGGCTTGCCTTCGTGCGATGCGGGAATGATCAGATTCTCCAGATCGGCACTCTCTGTTTTCTTCTCTGCAATGTATCCGGCGCCGTCCTCTGTGAGCGTATAGGTGAGATCTGCCTCAAAGCGTGCGTATACCGTGATATTGCCGTATTCGGAAGGATTCCAGGCCGCAAGGCTTTCGCCGTCCGCATCGGTCAGCCTGTCTCCGCTTTCTGTGTGCCAGCCGATGAACAGATACCCGTAGTCGGCCTCCGGAACGGGAAGCGAATACGACTCCCCTTCCTTTACCGTAATCGAACCGCTCACTCCGTTTTCGGAATCATACGCAATCGTGTTTATATACTCCCACTTCGCGTAAATGGTCGTATTTGCGGTTATCTTTTCTGTCGTAAAATCAAACGGTTCGTTTCCCGCGCTATCCTTATACCAGCCCAGAAACTCATAGTTCGTGCGGCTCGGCTCTTCTTCCGGCTCGGCGACCGTTTTACCGTTGAGCACCTGCACGCTGCCGATTTCCGTGCCGCCGTTCGTTTCAAACGTGACGGTGAAGTATATCTTTTTCAGAAACTCCATCTCCTCGCCGTTGTAGGTGAGCGAGATGCTCGTTTCGCGATACTCCGCGTCGATCACTTCTTCGCCGAGCGTAAGCGCGAGATCGTTCCCGTTCAAAGCATATGTACCCGTAAGATCTTGCCCGACATTGAGCGACGCGCTGCCGTCCTCCCCGAGCGTAAGCAGGTATTCCCCGCTTTCTGCTTCAAAGTAATATTCTCCGGCCTCCGCACCCGTTTCGGAATGATCCGACGGATCGGCACAAGCCGCCAACCCGAAACAAGCCGCGAGCATGAGAATAAATGCAACAAACCAACAATATCTTTTTTTCGTCATGACAGACCTCCTGACATTTTTATAAAATTTATTTTTTGCTTTAAGATATTTTTTCCCAAACGGCATACAGCGTGGTACCGTTCTGCACG
>CAJFRT010000026.1 GCA_904419525.1 Candidatus Gallimonas merdae | reverse complement strand
TTCCTTGAACTCCGCGCTATACTTTTTCTGCTTGTTTCCTTTTTTTGCCATAAAAATATGCACCTCCAAAAGTCTGTCCAACTTTTGGGGTGCATATCAGCGGGGGTCTTTTTTCTGCATTCATCTTACCGGAGATATTTTTTGAGGGATCCGGCCCTGTCCGTGCGCTCCCACGGAAATTCTTCCCGCCCGAAATGGCCGTAGGCGGCCGTCGCGCGGAAGATGGGACGGCGGAGGCCGAGCGCATCGATGATCGCCGCCGGACGCAGATCGAATTCCTTTCTGACGATATCGGCGATCTCGTCGTCGGGCAGTCTGCCCGTTCCGAACGTCTCCGCGAATACCGACACGGGCCGCGCCACGCCGATCGCATAAGCGACCTGGAGTTCCACCTCGTCGGCAATGCCCGCCGCAACGAGGTTTTTGCAGATGTACCGCGCAAGATACGCCGCACTGCGGTCGACCTTTGTGGCGTCCTTTCCGGAGAACGCGCCGCCGCCGTGCGGGCATCTGCCGCCGTAGGTGTCCACGACGATCTTTCTGCCCGTCAGCCCGGAATCCCCCTCCGGCCCGCCGATGACGAACTTGCCCGTCGGATTGATGAGATAGCGCGTCTTCCCGTCAAGCAGATGCGCGGGAATGACCGCGTCGATGACGTACTTTTTCATATCCGCCGCGATCTGCTCCTGCGAAACGGCGGCGTCGTGCTGGGTGGACACGACGACGGTATCCACGCGCACGGGAGTCTTTCCTTCATATTCCACCGTGACCTGCGTCTTGCCGTCCGGGCGCAGATAGGTGAGTTCGCCCGACTTTCTTGCATGAGTCAGGCGCGCGGCGAGCCTGTGCGCAAGCACGATGGGAAGCGGCATGAGCTCTTCCGTCTCGCGGCAGGCATAGCCGAACATCATGCCCTGATCGCCCGCGCCGAGCGCATCGTAGCCCTCTCCCCCCGCCTTCATCTCGGCGGAAGCGTCCACGCCGAGCGCGATGTCGGCGGACTGTCCGTGCACGAGCGTGATGATGCGGCACCGGTCATAGGCAAAATCGCCGCTGTCGTAACCGATCTCGCGGATCACGCGGCGCGCGATCTGTTCATAATCGACCTGCGCGCGGCTGGTCACTTCCCCCGTCAGGAACAGGGTATTGTAGGCGGCGCAGCACTCGATCGCCGAACGGGTGAAGGGATCGGCTTTGACAAGCTCGTCCAGAATGGCGTCCGCAATGCTGTCGCAGACTTTATCGGGGTGACCTTCGGTCACGCTTTCGCTGGTAAAAAATCTTCTCATAGTCTGACTATTATAATACCGCTCCCGAAAAAAGTCAATGAATTGCGGCGGGCTTCGGGTTGCTTTTTCCGTACAAACATGATATACTTTTTTCCATGCAATGTACGCTCTGTCCCATCGCCTGCGGTGCAGACCGCGCCGTCCGCGCAGGCGCATGCGGCGTGAAAGGGATCACCGTCGCAAAATACTATCTTCACCCCTTTGAAGAGCCGCCCGTCTCCTTCCGGAACGGCAGCGGCACGGTCTTTTTCGGCGGCTGTTCTCTGCGGTGCGTCTTCTGCCAGAACTATGAACTTTCGCGCGCAATGCGGGGCAGAGAAATGACGCCCGCACAGCTTGCGGACGTCTTTCGCGCGCTCGAATCGATGGGCGCGGACAACATCAACCTCGTCACTCCCGACCATGTCTCCGATCTGATCGCGGAGGCGCTTGCGATTTTCCGGCCCCGAATCCCCGTGGTGTATAATTCCGGGGGATACTGCAAGACAGACGCGCTGGAACGCATTGCGCCCTATATCGACGTCTGGCTTCCCGACCTGAAGTTCTTTTCACCCGCCCTGTCCGCGCGCTATACGGGCAGAGACGATTACTTTGCCTACGCTTCCCGTGCGATCGCCTACATGGCGCAAAAGCCCGCCGTCTGGCGGGACGGGCAGCTCCTTTCGGGGATCCTGGTGCGGCACCTTGTGATGCCCTCCTGCACTTCGGACAGTCTGCGCATTCTCGACTTTCTCAAAGACGTCCTTCCCCCGCACACGCCCGTCTCGCTCATGCGGCAGTACACGCCCATGGGCACGAGCGCGCTGCCCGAGCTCGGCCGCACGCTGACGCCGCGCGAATACCGCCGCGTCGTCGACCATGCGCTTGCTCTCGGGTTTGCCCCCCTCTACACCCAGGAAAAGGAGAGCGCCGGAAAAGCCTTCATTCCCGAATGGGACATGTGAGCTATTTTGCAAGCGAATCCAGAAGTTTCACGAGCCGTTCCGTAATTTTTGCACATTCGTCCGGCGAAGCGCTTTTAAGGCGCTCCCGGAGGCGTTCGGCCTTCTCAAGTTTCCGATCCATACTCACAGCTTCGGCAGACAGGAAAAAAATATGCTCGTCACCTTTGAACACGTCACATACGGCTACATCGGCGTCCCCGTCGTCAGGGACGTCTGCTTTACCGTTCACGAAAAGGAACGGATCGGATTTCTCGGCGGCAACGGCGAAGGCAAGACGACCGTTCTGAAACTTCTGACGGGCGAGCTCGTGCCGGATTCCGGCAATGTGGTCAGAAAGAACGGGCTTTCGCCGGGATATCTCGAACAGAGCGGCGGATTCACGTCGGACTCCACCGTCTACGGCGCAATGGAGGAACTGTTTGAAGAGGACAGGCAGCTCATTGCCCGTCAGCGCGAAACGGAAGAGGCCATGGAGCACGCCGACGAAGCCGCGATGAAAGTCCTCTCCGCGCGGTACGAAAGCCTTACAAAACGCATTGCGGCGCGCGATTCCTACCACTATGACGTGCGGATCCGCACCGTGCTGAACGGCATGGGCTTTTCCGCCGTCTACGCGCAGAAGGTGGCCACCATGTCCGGGGGCGAGCGCACAAAACTCAAGCTCTGCCGCCTCCTGCTGGAAGAGCCGGAGCTGCTCGTGCTGGACGAGCCGACCAACCATCTTGACACCACCACCCTCTTCTGGCTGGAGGACTACCTTGCCTCCTACAAGGGCGCGCTTCTGATCGTGTCGCACGACCGGTATTTTCTCGACCGCCTGACCTCGCGGACGCTTGAGCTGGAAAACGGCGTCCTGACTTCCTATAAGGGCAGTTATTCCCAATATCGCGTCCTGCGCGAGGAAAAGCGCAAGGAAGAAGAGCGCGCCTACGAAAGACAGTGCGAAGAGATCGCCAGGCTGCAGGATTTCGTCGACCGACACATCGTGCGCGCGACCTCGGCTTCGGCGGCGCAGAGCCGCGTCAAACAGCTCAAACGCATGGAACCCGTCGAAAAACCGATCCCCCCGAAGCGCCCGCCCCGTTTTGCGTTCCCCTTTGACGAACAGCCCTATGAATGCGTGCTGCGGGTCGATCGGTTCGACCTTGCAGCGGACGGCAAACAGCTGCTTACGGACGCCTCGTTCACGCTCATGCGCGGGCAGAAATGCGCCCTGCTCGGCGACAACGGGACGGGAAAAAGCACCCTTTTGAAATTCCTGCTGTCGGGCGATCCGCGCGTCCGCATCGGGCGGTATGTGCGCATCGGCTATTACGACCAGGAAAACGCCGCTCTCACCCCTTCCGACCGCGTACTTGACGCGTTCTGGGGAACGCATCGCGGCCTTTCGCAGACGGAGGCGCGCAGCATACTCGCGCAGGCCGGACTGGACGCCGAAGACGTGCAGAAAACGGTGGGCGAACTCTCCGGAGGGCTGAAAGCAAAACTTGCGCTCGCCATGCTGGAAGCGGAACGCGCCAACGTGCTGATCCTGGACGAACCGACCAATCACCTTGACCTGCCGGCGCGGGAATCTTTGGAAAGCGCGCTGAAAGAATACCCCGGGACCATCTTGTTTGTCTCGCATGACAGGCGGTTCACGGAGTCGGTCGCAACCTGCATCGTATCCATTGAAAACGGTCATCTGCAGCCCTTTGCCGAGGGATACAGGGCATTTCTCGCCCGCAAAAAGGAGATGCCCGTCAGACAGCCGGAGGAAAAAAAGCCGGCCGAAGGATTCCGCTCCAAGCAGGAACGGGCCAGAGACGCCATGCGGCGCAACCGGATCCGCGCCATCGAGACGGAACTTGCCGCCCTGGAAGAGGAGGAAGCCGCCCTGAAAGAAGAGCTTGCCGTCTGCGGGCGAGACTATCTGCGCGCACAGGAGATCACGCAGAAACTTGAAGAAATTGCCGCCCGTTCCGAAAAATTATACGAAGAATACGGCACACTGATTTAGACAGCTGTCTGCGTCCGGACAAAAAAAGACCCCGCGGGGAAACCGCGGGATCCTGAAAACCGATGACGTATGCAGTCATTTCCGACCGCATACCCTTTCAGGCGCAATCGGTTATTCGATTGCGATGGACTTGGAAGCGATCTTCTTCGGCTCTTCCTTGGGCACGGTAAGCTGCAGCATGCCGTTCTCATACTTTGCCTTGACGTTCTCTTCCTGGACCTTGTCGCCGACGTAGTAGCTCCTCTGGCAGGAGACACGGCATTCCTTGCGCAGGTACTTGGCATTCTTGTCGCCCTCTTCCTGCGTCTCGTTCTTCTCGGCGCTGACCGTCAGATACCCGTTTTCCAGCGAGACCTTGATCTCATCTTTCTTGAACCCGGGCATCTCGATCGCGAGCTGGTAGTCCTTGTCTGTTTCCTTGATATCCGTCCTCATGCTGTCGAGCTGTTCATCGTAGAACATGGGTTTGAAGAAATCCTCGAACATGTCGAACACATCTCCAGAACTTCTCTTCTGCAAATAGGTTTTCATAATTTTTTCTCCTTTGGAGCCTCCCCTTCGGAGGTCATATATATTATACCGCGTTTCTTTTTCCGTTAAACAACTGATAAACGAATTTTCGGAGGATTTTTTATGTCACGCAAACGTATCGCAATTGTAACGGGCGCTTCGTC
The DNA here is from genome assembly GCA_904419525.1 of Candidatus Gallimonas merdae. GTDB lineage: Bacteria > Bacillota > Clostridia > Christensenellales > Borkfalkiaceae > Gallimonas > Gallimonas merdae. Next base: position 6,713 of record CAJFRT010000026.1, on the reverse strand, counting down.
CGGAATCGGAAAACTCATCGCCCAAGGCCTGCCGCAAAGATACGAGGTGGACGAACTCTGGCTCATCGCGCGCAACGAGGATCGCCTGCTCGCCCTCGGCGAAACGGTCTCCGTCCCCATCCGCGCGCTCTCGCTCGATCTGACCGAGGAAGAGAGCGTCTCCATGCTGACCGCCCTGCTGGAAGAAGAACAGCCCGACGTCCGCGTTCTGGTCAACGCGAGCGGCTACGGAAAATTCGAGCGGTTCGACCGCATCGGACAGGACGACGCGGCGGGAATGGTCGACCTCAACTGCCGCGCGCTCACCCTTGTCATGCGCGCTGTGCTGCCCTATTGCACACAGGGAAGCATCATCGTCAACATTGCAAGCGTCGCCGCCTTCCAGCCCGTTCCGTTTGGCGCAGAGTATGCCGCGACGAAGGCGTACGTCCTTGCGCTTTCCCGCGCCGTCAATCTGGAGCTGCGTCCGCGGAAGATACGCGTTCTCGCCGTCTGCCCCTATTGGACAAAGACCGCATTTTTTGACCGCGCCAACCCGCAGGGGCTGATCACGCACTTTGACTGCATGTACGACCCCGCTTTTATCGCCAAAAAGACGTTCTCCGCCATGAAGAAAAAGAAGGATTACGTCGTTCCCGGATTTGTCGCCAAAGCGACGCACGCGGCGACCAAACTTCTTCCGCACTCCCTTGTCATGCGCGTCTTTATCGGCCAGCAGAAACTCAAAAACAAATGATATCGCAATAAAAGAACCGTCTGACAACAGACGGTCTTTTTTGTTTCCTGCCGATTCGGTTTTTGTCTAATTTTGCTTCCAAATCTTTATTTCATTCCCACCATTATAACAAAATGATATCTCTGAAATAATATCCGTATGTAATGCCCCTGTATAACCCGTATAATTATCTGTCATCATAATTGCAACACAATGATTGTATGTGCCGCAATATTCGATAATCTTAAAGTCGTCCGCAACCGCTTTCGGCGCATTAACAGATTCATCGTTGCGGAAATCATATGCAGCCGTGTTCCGGATCTTTAAAGATATCTCCTCACTCAATTCCTTTGGAACTTTGGGCTTGGGCGCGTAATCTTCAGCCATAACAGATTCATTATTTTGCCTTCCGCCGTTATGATAATAGGCGATACTCATGAGGTCATCGCGCGTCAGAAACCCCGCCTCATATGCTTCTTCCAATGTATAAAAGGTTCCGACCGATTCGGAATACCGTTGCTCAGATGTGCATCCCGTACACAACACCCCTGCTCCCAATAAAACCAACGAAATTATGCTTGTAAAAATATTTATTGTTTTCATTCAAGCGCTCCTGTTTCAAAATAATCCCTTTTCTGCAAACCGACTCCCGAAAACAAAAATGCGCAACAAAGTATCTACGCTCTGCTGCGCCTGATCAGATTCCCCATCGGGTTTCCCTCCTGTTCTTCCTGAATCTCTCAACATCTACTCCCGATTGTCTGCCCCGTTGTACAGTGCTTATCGTCAGTCAAATTCTAACACCGAATGATGATCTTGTCAATAGATTCCGAAAAAATAGATTCCTTGGTTTTGCCGATCGACTGATTGGGAAAACGAAGGCCGCGAGACCCCTCATGAACCCAACAAAAAAAGCCCACGCCGAAGCGTGAGCTTTTTTGATGCAATTTCAGATCCTTGCGACGCCCGTCTTTCTTGCCGCTGCCTTGACAGCCTCAGCCACCGCATCCTTGACGTGCGGATTGAAAGAATCGGGAATGATATAGTCGGGACGGAGTTCGCTTTCGGGAATGACGGAAGCGATCGCCTCTGCCGCCGCGATCTTCATTTCGTCGTTGATGTCGCTTGCGCGCACATCGAGCGCACCGCGGAAAATGCCGGGGAATGCCAGAACGTTGTTGATCTGGTTGGGGAAGTCGCTCCGGCCCGTGCCCATGATGCGCACGCCCGCTTCCTTTGCCTCGTCGGGCATGATCTCGGGAACGGGATTCGCCATTGCAAAGATGATGGGATCGGCCGCCATGGTTTTCACCATTTCCTTGGTCAGGCTGCCGGGAGCGGAAACGCCGATGAACACGTCTGCCCCCTTGATGACTTCGGCAAGGCTGCCCGCCTTCTTTTCAAGGTTGGAGATCTTTGCCATCTCTTCCTTGATCGGGTTAAGCCCGTCGCGGCCCTCGTAGATCGCGCCCTTTCTGTCGCAGAGAATGACCTTTTTGAGGCCTCTGCTCATGAGCAGTTTGGTAATGGCGATGCCGGCCGCGCCCGAACCGTTGACGACGACGGAGAGATCCTCCATCTTCTTGCCGACAAGTTTAAGCGCGTTGATCATCGCCGCAAGCGTGACAACGGCCGTACCGTGCTGGTCGTCGTGGAAAATCGGAATGTCGCACACCTCTTTCAGGCGCTTTTCGATCTCAAAGCAACGGGGCGCGGAGATGTCCTCCAGGTTGATGCCGCCGAAGCTGCCCGCAAGCAGCTGAACGGTGCGGACGATCTCGTCCACATCCTTGCTGCGGACGCAGAGCGGGAACGCGTCGACGTCGCCGAACGTCTTGAAGAGCGCGCACTTGCCTTCCATAACGGGCATGCCTGCCTCAGGGCCGATATCGCCCAGGCCGAGAACGGCAGTTCCGTCCGTGACGACCGCAACAAGGTTGGCACGGCGCGTATATTCATACGAAAGGTCCACATTCTTGCTGATCGCAAGGCAGGGCTCTGCAACGCCGGGCGTGTAAGCGACGGCGAGTTCTTCGCGGTTGGTGATCGGCGCACGGGTCACGACCTCGATCTTGCCTTTCCACTCTTTGTGCTTGTCAAGCGCATACTGTTTCTTGTCCATAATCGTACCTCTTGAAAAATTTTGGTTTCAGATCTTGAGAGAATCGAGGAAGGAACGGAGCTGTTTTGCAGAATTGCAGAGCTTCTCCCTCTCCTCGTCGGTGAAATCATACACAAGGTTTCCGACGACGCCCTCGTCCCCCACGAAGGAAGGAACGCTGACCGCTACGTCGTTGATGCCGTAATAGTCGTGGAGCACGCTCGTCACGCTGAAAATACTGCGCTTGTTCTTGATGACGGTGCCGGCAAGTTCCGCGGCGATCGCGGCGATTGCGTAATTTGTGACCCCCTTGCGCTTGATGACCTGCGCGCCCGAAGAAACGGTGTCTTTGAGCACTTCGTCCTTATCAAGCGCAATGCCGCGCTTTGCGCAGAACGAATCCAGGCGCATTCCCGAAACGTGCACCGAGCTCCACACGGCAAACTGGCTTTCGCCGTGCTCGCCCGCCGTGAATCCGTGAATATTGCGGATATCGGCATCCAGCCGCGTGGAAAGGAAGTAACGGAAGCGCGCGCTGTCCAGAACGGTACCCGTGCCGAACACTCTGCCCGCGGGAAGCCCGCTCTCCTTCTGAACCAGATAGGTGATGACGTCGACGGGGTTGGAAATGACCATAATGGCGCCGCCGTTATAGTATTTCATGACATTTGCCGTGACATCACGCGCGATCGCAACATTCTTTGCTGCAAGATCGAGCCGCGTTTCGCCGGGCTTTCTGCCGACGCCCGCAGTGATGATGATAAGGTCGCTGTCCACAACGTCCGCATACGTACCGCTGTGAATGTCCATCGAGCCCATCGTGATGATGCCGTGGCTGATGTCCATCGCCTCGCCTTCGGCCTTTTCCGCATTGACGTCGATAATGACGATCTCCGCGACAAGGCGCTGCGTGGCAATGGAAAATGCAACGGCCGAGCCGACCGCGCCTGCACCGATAATGCTGATCTTGGTAGGTTTTCTTTCCATTTCTTCTCTTGCCTCTGTCCTTATTTGATTATTGTTTCCTTGTTATATCCACCATTCCGCCCACGATACATTATATCACCCGAATGCCGGCCTGTCAAGGGTGCAAAGCACAAAATACGGGATTTTCCGCCGGTTTTTTCCGGAGCCGTTTTCCGCCCGTTTCCCGCGCTCTCCGGGGCGTCCGGAAAAGACTTCCGGCCGACCCGCCGGACATGCGTCCGGGCCGCCCGGATCGCCACAAAACCGCTTTTTTGCGCAAAACGGGGGTTGACTTTTGAAGGAGAAGAGCGTACAATATCGGCAGAAGAATTCAGGAGGTTTTTATGAGCAGTTTCAAAGATCTCCGGATCGTGGACAACTTCTATCAGACGTCGGCATTCTTCCCCATGCCGACCGTGCTGGTCGGCACGCTGGACAGCGAAGGACGCACCAGTCTCGGTTCCTATTCGCTGTGCTTCCCCTATTACATCGCCGGCAAGGACCGGTACGCAATGCTCCTTGAATGCCGCAACAGCTCCAACACGGCCCAGCACATTCTAGCAGGGAGCAAGGTGTCCCTGAACTTCATTCCGGACGACAGAAAGTACTTCCGCGAGGCCGTCCGCCTCGGGTTCCCGGGAGACACCCCGCAGGAAAAGATGAAGAACTGTCTGTTTACGCTTGAAAAGGGACAGGCAGAAGGCGAACGTCCCCTTGTCATCAGGGAGGCCTTCCAGGTATTTGAATGTACCTGGAACAGCAAGCTCGAAGACGCCTGTCTCGACAAACCCGGACAGCTTGACGGGTACGAGCCGCCCTACCGCTCGTTCAACGGCATCACAAGCAAGTTCGGCGCGCACTTTATCCTGAACATCGACAAGATCCTGATGAAGGAAAAGTACTGGGATTCCATCGTGAACGGCGTGAAAGCCAATGCCTTCCCGCCCGTTCCCGTCGACTACGGCTACCGCGACAGCACGAACTTCTGGTGTTCGCGGTTCAAAAAGCCCTTCCCCGAAAAAATACAGGCCAAGGAGGGCGACATCAATTCCGTGATCTATGCCGCGGAGCGCACCGACCCGGACGTGAAATTTACCAGGGAGGCATGCGCAAAACTGACAAAGATCCCCCGCGTCTTCCTGAAAGCCGCCCTCGCCCAGATGGTGAAGATCGCCAAGGAAGAGGGCATTTCCGTCATCGACGAAGCGGCGCTTGCCGTCATCAACGACAAGCGCAGAAAGGAAAAGAAATAACAAAAAAGAGCCGCGCGGCGGGGGATTCCCGCCGCGCGGCTTGATTCATACGCCCTTTCCGTCCGTACCGTTCTGCGCCACGGGATCTTTCGCCGCAGCGCTCTCCGCATATGCGTCGGACGGCTCTTCCGCATCACGCTCTTCCGAGAGCGGAAGCAGAATCTTTTCGGAAGAAAATCCCCTTCCCCGCACTTCCGACACGACCGACACGGTAAAAAATGCCTCCGGGTCAATTGCCTGCACGGCGTTGCGCAGGCGCACGACTTCACGGTTTGAGACGACCGTCATGATCACATATCGCTCTTTCTGCAAAAAACCGGTGCGCGCATGCAGCAGCGTCACCCCGCGGTGCAGCTCATTCAGGATCATGGCCCTGATCTCCCGCCATTGTGCGCTGACGATCTGGACCTGGCGTTTGCGCAGCCCGATCGGCGAAACGAGATCGACGACCACCGACGCGAAAATCGTGATCACCACCCCGTACAGGACGGTGTCCAGCGGTACGACAATGAGCTGAATGAGCACGATCGTGAGATCGAGCGCCCAGAGCGTCACCGCAACGGGTATATTGAAGAACTTGTGCAGAATCAGGGGCGGAATGTCCGTGCCGCCCGTACTTGCTCCTACCCGGACGACACAGCCGATGCCGGCGCCGAACATGATGGAACCGCAGATGATCGCAAGCCACGGATCGTCCGCCGCAATGGGCTGACCGTACGCGGCGACATAAACGTTATTGACGTAAGTAAACAGACTCACAAAGGACGGGTACAACAGTGTGCCGGCAAACGTGGCGAGCGCAAACTTTTTTCCGAGCAGGATAGCACCCAGTATAAAAAGTATAATGTTTGCGGCATAGACCGTGAACGAGACAAGCCATTCGTTCTGTTCGTCCACAAGATTTCTCACAAAGATGCCGAGCCCCGTCGTCCCGCCCATTACAAGGCCGTTCGGAATGATAAACAACGTGCTTGCGGCGGCAGCGGCGGCATTCCCCGCCATGACGATCAGACAGTACACGAGAAAGCGCTGTACCTGTCTTCGGGTCGGTTTTTTCCATTGCAGTTTCATAGATCCCTGCGTTCTCCTCAAAGCGTCCGTTGCTATTATAGCACCGAACCCGCTCGGAAACAAGTATTTTTATAAAATTATTTCACGCACGGCGCAGCATGCGCCCTGCATACGATGGAGTGACGGCTCGTGCCGAATTTTTACTATCAGAGGTACGATATGTGCAATTCGTGTCAGACGCGCTGCGGCTGCAACAACAGCTGTGCGAACGCCATCGCCCGCGCGCTGGAAAACCTGTTCTCCACTTCGTGCGGCTGCTCCTGCGGCAACAATCGCAGCGGTTGGAATAACGGCTGCGATAACTGCTGCGGGGACTGCTGGCTGCGTGCGAACACCGGCGGCTTCGGCTCCTGCGGGTCTCTGAACGCCTGCTCCGACGCCTATTATGCCCGGCAGTACGCGCTCGTGTACAACTCCTGCTGCAGCTGCTGCAACAACGGCAACAACCGCAGCGGATGGAATTCCTGCAACCCGTGCAATTCGTGTAATTGCTGCAATAACTGATCCACGATGAATTGTCAAACTAAGTGCAACACAAAGAGAGATTTTCAATGAACAAATCTTGTGGTGTATGGTAATGCAAAACTTTCTTAGGCCTGGCGTTAAT
>CAJFRT010000025.1 GCA_904419525.1 Candidatus Gallimonas merdae | reverse complement strand
CGGCCCCGCCCACTTCATAACATCCTTTATCTTCTCCCGCATCTCCGGCTTGTAGCAATGAATCTTGCAGAAAGAGCAAAACTGCTTGTTGACCTTGAAGGGGCATTTTTCGAGGCGGAAGAGCGCATATTGAGTGAGCGCTTTGCACTCCTCGCACACTTCTTCCCCTTTCGTCCCGTGTTTGCCGCGGCAATACGACCGTATCATCACGGGAATGAGCTTTTTCTCCCTCTCCCACGCTTTCAGCTCTCCCGGCACTTTCCTGCTTTTCCCGTCTTTCACACACACCTCTTCCCGATATGTTCGCAAAAACGAACCAACGGGCAATAAATTTGGTACGCCATGGCGAACTCATGGGGATAATAAAAATCCGCACCTGAAGTTCCCTATTGCGAACCAATATGAAGTATAATCTTTCTGACGGATAAAGTCAATTATATTTACCCTGATCCATAAAAATTCACAAATAATTCCGGCATAAAAAGGTGTGCGCTTGGCTTTGTACAACGGGGATAGATGGATATGCGACGTCTTGCCTCCGTCCTCTTGGAGCTTTCCGTAAGAGACATGTTGCCGGGCCCGCCCGACTTGAAGGCGCAGGCGTCCGGACTCATTACGTTTTTCATTCTTCGTTGCCGTCAAAAGAAGCAGGGACGATCGTAAAATGACCGTCCCTGCCGTACAGATTCAAGTTATAGCTGCCCTCAACGATATAAGGGGCCATAGGTTTGACAGGCCCGATAGTCCTGGCCTTCCGCGTCCATGCCGAACGCATTCCAGCATGCGGGTCGGAAGATCTTTTCCTCAGGCACATTGTGCATACACACGGGAATGCGCAGGATCGAGCACAGCGTGATGAGATCGGCGCCGATATGCCCGTACGCGATCGCGCCGTGATTGGCGCCCCAGCGGTTCATGACCTCGTAAGCGTTCCTGAACGCGCCCTTTCCCGTCACGCGCGGCGTGAACCACGTACACGGCCATGTGTAGTCCGTCCGTTTCCACAGTATGTCCGTCACCTCATCGGGCAGTGCAACCGTCCAGCCCTCTGCCAGCTGCAGGACAGGGCCAAGCCCCTTGATGCAGTTGATCCGCAGCATGGTGACGGGCATCTCCGCCTTTGTCACAAACCGCGAAGAATACCCTCCGCCGCGGAAATAGCCAAGGTCCGCGCAGCTCCATTCCGTTGCATGCAGGCACGCCTTGATGTCCCGCTTTGTCATCTCCCAGAACGGTTTTACCACACATTCCCCATCTTCGTTCCTGCTCTCGCCGCTGAAATCCAGCGCGGACGCCCCCGAATTGATGAGATGCAGAAATCCGTCCGCTTCCCCGGCATGTCCTTCCGGCGTATACCCCGCCACGCGGCGTACGCTCGCGCCGCTCCAATAGGTGCGCACATCCGAGAACATCACCGACCGCCCCGTAAGGAGCTTCCCGAACAGCATGGACGCCGAATTGAGCGTATCGTTCTCCGTGGCGAGGATCACCGGTTCCCTTGCCCCGTTCCAGTCAAAGGAGGAATTCAGAATGGCTTCGGGAAAATCGGTGTTCGGCAAAAAGTCCGTCCACTGACGCTGGCCCTGGAATCCGCCCGCGATGGCGTTATGTCCCAGCGCCTCCTCTTCCCGTCCCGCGGGAAGATTTTTGTTTCCGTGGAACAAATCTTTGATGATACACGCCGCCTTGACCGTAAATTCCCAGTCCTTTTCTTTCTGCTCCGCCGTACGGCGCAGTCCGGGCGGATTTTTATCCAGCCCTTCGCGGCAGTTTTCCTTGACCCATGCGATCGCGCGCCTGTATTCCGCCTGATCGTAGATCCCCTGCTCGATGCGGCGCAGGAGCTCCACCTCGTCCACCGATTCCACGCGCATACCGAGATATTCCTCAAAAAAATCCGCGTTGATGAACGATCCCGCAATCCCCATGCATGCCGAACCGATCTGCAGATAGCTCTTCCCGCGCATGTATGCCGCCGCGACCGCCGCCCGTGCAAACCGCAGAAGTTTTTCCCTGACGTCTTCGGGAATGCCCTTCGCGTCCGCGTCCTGCACCTCTTTTCCATAGATGCCGAACGCGGGCAGGCCCTTCTGCGCGTGCGCCGCAAGCACCGCCGCAAGGTACACCGCGCCCGGACGCTCCGTACCGTTGAAGCCCCATACCGCTTTGATGGTGCCGCGCTCCATATCCATCGTCTCGGACCCGTAGCACCAGCACGGTGTGACAGTGAGCGTAATGTCCACACACTCCCTGCGGAATTTCTCCGCACAGGCGGCCGCTTCCGCGACCCGCCCGATCGTCCCGTCCGCAATGACCACCTTTACGGGTTCGCCGTCCGGACAGCGGACGTTCGCACGGAACAGCTCCGCCGCCTCCTCCGCCATGCGCATCGTCTGTTCTTCCAGGCCGCCGCGCACGTCGTAAACGCCCTGGCGCGCGTCGATCACAGGTCTGATTCCGATCACAGGTTTCATATTTATCCTCTCCTTATCATGACTGAAGCTCCGATGTTTTGCGAAGATGCATTTCCAGCGTACGCATCTGCGACAGAATGCTCTTCTGATAATCCGTCAGCAGGGCCGCATCGACCGACCGGCTGTTTATCCGCAGCGGCAGCCCCTCAAATGCGGACAGATAGTACTTTGCCGCCGCAGGATAGGTCAACCCCTCCGCAAAGGCCGCCAAGGCAAGAAACGATTGCAGGACCTGCGCGGAGTCTGAATTGAAATTTTGGCAGAGCCGCACATACAGGTCGGGATGAAAGTTGGCCATGACGCCGCAATAGCCCGCACAGCCCTGCCGCAGCGTCTGCAGGAGCGTCTGCGCGTTTGCATTATAGAGCGCAATATCCGTACCGCGCAGCAGTTCCAGCCTTCGCCCGATAAGCGCACCGTCGCAGCAGGTATCCTTGATAAACGCAAACCGTCCCGTCTGCGCACAGGCAGCAAGCATTCCCTCGCTCAGAAGCTGTTTATACGGCTTGGGACACTCGTACAGACCGAGCGGCAGATCGGGAGGCAGCCAGGAGACCGTCTCGCAGAGTCCTTCTGCCCAAGCCTCGTCCGAGCTGCCGTCAAAGCGGTTGGTCAGCAGAATGAGCGCGTCCGCGCCCGTCTGCGACATGGCGGCAAGCTCCTCCCTCTGATCCTGTTTTGTCTCCGAAATATGCCCGGAAACGACGATCGTCATGGGCGGCCGCCCGGACGAACGCGCAAGTTCGCGGGCGCGGCGCACGACGCGCCGTGCGATGGCGACACGCTCTTCCAGCGACAGGAAGAACATCTCGCTCGACTGACAGACGGCAAATATCCCGTCGCACCCGTTTTTCCAGTACCATTCGACGAGCGCGTCCACTCCGTCATAATCCACGGCGTTCTCCGCCGTGAACGGCGTGATCATCGTCGGAAACACTTTCGGCGACGTTACAGCTGCGCTGTTCCGATCCTGCATGCTTCGATATCCTCCTTGTTGACAGACCAGACCGCATAGAACCAACCGTCCTCTTCAAAGGAATACGGATAGCCGTATGCGCCGAATTTGGCAAAGCCGCGACAGCCCATGGGGCGCTTCCCTTCGCCGAGAATGATGTGACGGGTGAAATTTTCGCCGTCCTCCGAGAGCGAGAGCACGAGCGGGTCGCGGCCGTTGCCGACCAGCGGATTGCCCAGCCAGTAAAACCTGCCGTCGCTCAGCCTTCCGACGTGGAATTTTGAGGTATCGTTGGTGAACTCCGTCGCATACGGCAGACTCCAATCGACCAGATCTGCACTTTCGGACGCGTACAATACGCCGGAATGCTCCTTGGACTGACTGCGGAAGAGCGCCGTATATCCGTTTTCCCGTTCCAGGATATCGCACTCGCACACGGCGGTATCCAGCCCGATCGAACGGGATACCGCATAAAACGTCTCGGAATCGTCCGTATCGCACTGCGTACTCAGCCCGTGCAGCTCCCACGTTCCGTCCGGGAAATTACGGTTGACGGGCATCAGGAAGTTTCCGCAGATCACGGCGATCCCGTCTGAAAGGATCCGCGGGGGCATATTCGGCACCATGTTCAGCCCTGTCCGGCGTGCGGGAGAGAACGTGCGGCCGTCTTTGCTCGTAAGGACATACAGATGCGTCCCGGTGTGTCCGCTGTCCGCAAACACGCGGTGCCCGTCCCCGCCGATGTGCGCTTCGTCGTAGCGGTACGATCCCACATAGAGATACAGCGTATCGCCCCAGACGATCATTCCGCACGCGGTATCCACGGCCGAAGGGTCGTTTGTCGCCGTCAGGGGGAGCGGCTTTGACCAATGCAGGAAATCGTCGCTCCACGCGATCACGGCGCGCTGTCCGACGTCGTCCTCATGGACGGCTCCGCCCGACCACATGGCATAAAATCTGCCGCGGAACCGGCACAGATACGGGTGGTGCGAGAACGCCGCACCCTCTTCCGCGCGATAAATACACGTCCGCTGCACAGGGGGACGGAGTGCCGTCTCCCGTTGAAAATTACGGTTGTTGATCATATCTTATCTCTTTTTCTTTTTGATGAAGATGACCGCGCACACGATGCCGGCAACGACGACCGCCCCGCCGACGCTGCACCCGACGGCGATCGCCACGGTCGGGTCGTTTCCATCATCTGCAGGCGCGGCAGGCGCGCCCGTTCCCTCAAACGTAACCGAGATCGTCGTGTCTCCCTCCACCGTGACCGAGAAAGTCCCGTCCGTAACGGCAACGGCAACGCCGTTGACCTTCACTTCCGCAAGGGTATACCCCTCCTTTGCCTGCACGGTGAAAGTGAGCTCTTCCCCCCAGGCCGCTTCATAGCGGACGGGCGAGACGGTGCCCATGTTGCTGTTGAATTCATAGCCGATCGTGTACTGCACGGGCGTCCACCGCGCCGTAAGGACGATATTTCCCGTGCTGCCCGCCTCGATCGCCGTGACAAGTTCGTCGCCCGCATACCAACCCGCAAATTCATAGTGTTCGCGCTGCGCATCGGCAAGCACGATCGTGTCGCTTTCAATGGTATACGTTGCAGGATTTTCCGCCGCGTCCCCGCCGTCCGTCTCATACGTGATCGTATAGACGACGGGCGAAAATACGGCCGCGACCCGGGTATTCTCCGTCACGGTGAACGTGAGCTTCCCGTCCGTGACCTGTTCCGTACAATCCGCGCCGTTGACGGTGACAGACTTCAGCATATACCCGTTTTCCGCCGTGAACGTCACTGTCAGGGAAGTGTCTTCCAGCACGGTCTCGGAAGAAAGATCTGCCCTTCCGTGCCCTTCCGCGCCGACCGTCACATCGTAATATTTGGGATCGGAATCAAGCGTAACGGCAAATTCAAGGTCTTCCACCGCCTTCGCCGTAAACGTCCAGCTGTTCCCTTCATGTACGAGAAACTGCGTGACGTCTTCGCCGTTCAGGGTCGCGCCGATGACGCTGTCCCCCGCGGTGAGCCCCGAAACGGTAAAGGTCACTTCCCTTCCGTAAATGACGCTTTCCTCGCTCACGGTAAGGGTCGCGCCCTCACGCTGCGTTGCGGAAGCCGTAAAGGTTCTGACCACACCGCTGTAAGCGATATAGGCGCGGTCTTTTTTATAGGTTCCGTCCGTATTTTGCGCCGCAGCCGCGCTCAGATCCTGCCCGTCGATCCGGACCGCCGTCATGCTTCCGTTCTCCGCAACGACACTGATCTGTCCGATGAGGAAGGCCGCCTCGCCCGCTGCGTCGTATGCATTGAAAATGATGCGGAAGATCCCCTTGACCGGATAACCGATCGGATAGGTTGTCGTGCTGCCCTTGGACGTAGTGACGTCCAGTCCGCCGACATAGGGAAGAATGAGCGTTCCGCTCGCCCTTGCGGGGACGGTGATGTAGCCGTCCCGCATCGTCAGCATGGTGACCTCGCCGTCCGCTCCCACCAGTTTGACCGAAGCCTCGCGGATACTTCCGCCGAGAAGCACCATATCCGCCATCGAATTCCAGGTGGTGACGCTCAGAACAAACGGCGCATCATTGAGGTTTTCAATGGCGATGGCGAGCGCCGTGCCGCCCGTGATGACTTCATTCGTCTCGTTGCAGGTGGAAAAACTCACGCCCGACTCGTTGTTGGTCCAAAGTTCAAACTGCGGGGCAAGGCGCGCGCTGCCCTGCACCATGATCGCCGTATCGTAGTCGATGGGAGTGCTGACGGTGGGACTTACCTCAGAAGCATCAAGAAGAAACGCCTCGCCGTCCGCCACAAGCACCGCTTCGCCCGTACGGAAATACTCGTTTCCGGTATGTCCGTAGTAAATGAGATACTGATTGTAAATTTTCGCAGGGAAATCATCGGGGGCAGAACCGTCGAAATTCTGGAATACGCCCGCCTCCGAATCGCCGTTGAGCGTGAAGGGAAGATACATCCACCCCTTGAACCCCGCAGGGACAAAGCTGGACCGATACCCCACCGAACCCTTGTAGGCGGCGCAGTCTTCATCGGGCAGGAAGATCGCAAGCCCGTTTTTGGAGACGATCGCCGCGCTTGAGGACGTAATGCTCCCCGCCGCGACCGATTCGTCGTACAGGAAGAGCTGGAAGCTCTTTGCCGCGCCGTCCGTGTTGTCGATGTAGAATTTCACGCCGTCGTAGGCGGAAATATCCAGCGTGTCCGTCGTCGCAAGAGCATCGTCGAACACGTTTTTCAGATAGAACGCCTTTGTCTCCCCACCCGTGATTTCGCCCGCGCGGAGAATGGCGGCGTCCACGCCCTCGTCCACGGTATACTCCGACGCCGTACCGTCCCCGCCATAGGGCTGCCAGAGCACGCCGGCGGAAGCGAACGCCCCGTCCGCCGTCACCGTGCCGTACTCCACGGCGCCGAAATTCCAGATGTTCTGTGCATATGCGGGATTCGTGCGGATACGCAGCGACGTGACCGCCGACGCATCGGAGATATCGAACGACGCTACGGGCAGAACAAGATAGCCGTCAAAGAGCTTTGTGCCGTTGATATCGTCCGTGTCGAGGATATAGATATTTGCTCCGGTCCCCGTCGTGCCCTGTACAGACGAAGCAACGGTATTTCCGCCCTTTACACGATAGACCGTCGCCCCGCCCGTCATATAGGAGGCGCTCGTATTCGTCATCAGGTCAAACCGCAGGCCCTCTCTGCCGGTGGCGGGCACGGCAGTCTGAATGCGAATGCGTACGGCGGCGTTCTCTGCGCTCAGATCGGCGGCTTCCGCAAACGGAAGCGAGATGTTGACAAGGTTGCTCTCCGAAGTCGTGGGGAAATTCACGGAAAGCGCGTCGAACGATGTGATGTGCATGCCGTTGAACGTCGTCGAACCCGCATTGTTGACGAACGTATAGCCTGCCGCGCTCGCCTTATCCTGTCCCGCTTCGGCAGGAGAATACGTGCCGACGTAGCTGTTTTTGACGCCCCTGCGGGAGGACAGGAAGAAATCCACCATATCCTCCTCGTTCTGATAGGCCACCGTACCGATGCTGTGGTTCCCTTCGGGATATTCGGTGTACTTCACCCAGGCGCCGACTGCCTGGAGCGCGGCGACCATGTCGCGGCTTACGTCCACGCCGACCGTCGTATCCAACGCGCCGTGGATCGCCCAGATGTTGACGTTTTTCATCGTCTCCGCCTGCGCCAGGTCGTTGCCTGCGCCGCTGATGGGGACGGCGGCGGCATAGCGGCCTGGGAAGCGCGCCAGCATATCCCAGGTGGCAAGTCCGCCCATCGAATGTCCCGTAATGTACAGGCGGTCCCGGTCGATGTTGTATGTTTCCAACAAGTCGTCCGTCAGATCGGCGACCGCCTGCAGGTCGGGAGAAATGTCAAACGTCTCCACCGAATAGTGTCCCGTCCAGTTGTTGACCTCCACCCACTTGTGGTCGGCGCGGACTGCGGCACGACGATGATGGCGGGGTCCCTTTCCAGCTGTTCCACCGTCGTCAGACGGCTCAGAAGCGGCTTGAACACATTGAGCTGCGTCTCGTTGTCGTTTCCCTGTCCCCCGTGCCCGTGCAGCATCGTGAACAGCGGATACGCCTTGGAAGCGTCGTAGTCGTGGGGCACGTACAGACGATAGCTGAGCGTGACTTCCTCGCCGTTGACGGTGGTCGTATAGGTCAGCGCCTGCATATCTTCCATATAATCCGTTGCGATCTCCGCCGCCCGCGTATTTGTCCTGTGAAGAGCGAAAAGCCCGCCGATCAGACAAGTTATCATCAGAATAAAAGCAACTGCCAGTATCCGGATCCGGCTTCCTGTCGGTTTTGTTTCCCTTATCATATTTCCCTCCGTTATGCTTCCTGTTGTTCAGGTTTTTTCTGATTCTTTTTCTTGACCGCGATCACGGCA
This sequence comes from Candidatus Gallimonas merdae, assembly GCA_904419525.1. Classification (GTDB taxonomy): domain Bacteria; phylum Bacillota; class Clostridia; order Christensenellales; family Borkfalkiaceae; genus Gallimonas; species Gallimonas merdae. Next base: position 10,687 of record CAJFRT010000025.1, on the reverse strand, counting down.
GCCGTCGCCGCAGCGACCGCAACGACGCCCGCGCCGCCGCCGATCAGCCCGTAGACAAGCCCTTCGTTGAAGGTGTCTTCCAGTGTGACCGCCACCGTGAGCAGATTGTGCGCATCGAACAATCCGTAGCGCAGCAAACTCTCGGTCGCATTGAACGTGAGCACATAGGTCCCAGGCGTATCCGCATCGTACGACGCTGCGCTCCACATTCCTTCCAGCGTGTATTCGGTCCCGTCCTCATCCGTCACCGTGATCTCCCTCGGTAGAGCAGACCGGATCTCCGAGACGGGCGTTCCCGTTTCCGCCGTGACGGTCTTTGCGAAATCCGTCTTTACCGACTCGATGTCCTTGTCTCCGCCGAGGACGCTGACGGCGATCCTGACACGGGAACCTTCGGAAAGAAATGCCCCGCGTACAATGTCCTCTTCCGTGAATTTCGTGATGCGGATCTCCTTTTCGGAATATCTTCCCTTGTCGTAGATCACATAAATGTATCCCTCTTCGTCCTGCGCGACATCGGGATAGGACACCTCGGAGCGCTCGTCCAGCACGAGAGAAGAGGACCACGTCCTGCCGCCGTCGGCAGAGAGATATGCCGTGAGCGCCGTGCGGCTTGTTTCGCTTGCGTTGTTGATGAGAAGAAGATTCCCGGACTTCAGCTTCGTGATCGCGAACCGCGACGACGGGCCGCGCAGGGGCGCCTCCAGCTCGGAACGGTACTCGCTCCACGTGTAGCCGTTGTCCTGCGAGACCGCCATTCCGATGCCGCCGCCCTGCTTGCCTTCGATGCGGGTATAGAGCACGATGCCCTCTTTCGTTTCCACCGCCATCGGCTCCGTGACGCTCAGCCCGTTTCCGCTCACGCTGCTGCGCACCTGCCACGTTGCGCCGTTGTCCGTACTGGCCCAGACGGTGATCGCCGTCGGCGACGTTGCCGCCGTAAAGAACATCCAGTCCCCGTTTGCGAGCACGATGGGCTTGTTGAGCTTGACGCCGTCCGCCAGGAACCGCGGCTTTGCCGCCTCGATCTGCGATGCAAGCTCTTCGGCAGGCGCATCCGGATCGTCAAGCACGACCGCCCACGTTTTGAGGTCGGAATAATTGCCGCGCGCCTGACACCATGTACACCAGAGCCGCCCGAACGGATCGACCCAGATATTCGGATCATATGTACGGAGTTCGTCGCCCGCCAGATCCGCAATAAAGTAACTGTCATACCAGGTTTCGCCGCCGTCGTCGCTGAACCCGTAGGCGACATAGTTTGCGCCGTTCGGCTCGCTCGGCCCGCCCGTAAAGTAGCACGCCCAGATGCGGCCGTTTTCGGTAACTTCCACGCCGGGGATCCCCTGCCACTGCCTGTTTTCCGCCCGGTAAGCCTCGTCATCGATCACTACTTTGATCTCGGCCGGCGTTTCGGTGGCGAGTGCCGCGTCCGCGCGCTGTATTTCCCGATCCAATAATCCCATACTTCCCACTCCGATGGTCACTGCCGCTGCGAGCAGCACGCTTATCCCTTTTTTCATAGATCTGCCTCCCCTCCGATCGCCATTTCGTGAATCATCGGCGTGAATGCGTACGACTGCGTTGCGACTGCCGTAGCGGACGATGTAAAGGCGACGGAGAACGACTGCGCGTCCGCGACGCGCCCGTAGGGATCGCCGATCACGCAGCCAGAATAGATGCGGTCATACCCCGTTTTCCCTTCCTCCGTCCAGACGGCCGTATCGAGCGCGTTGATGCGGTCGTTGACAATCGTCCACGAAGGCGACGAAGCGGAAATGCTCTCCGTCAGAATGGCTGCGGGCGCCGAAATGACCTGGACCGCGGCGGCTCCCGCGGGCGTCATTGCCTCCAGCGGATAGTAATCGCGCACGGCGAGCAGCGTCTCCCCGTCCGCCGTCAGCGCAAAATCGGCGGCGATGCAGGCGGGGGTCGTGCTCATATCCCGGATCCCCTTGGAGGAGAGCAGATTTCCGCGCTCCCCCTTGACCGAAGTCAGCGCATTCAGATCGCCCGAAAGATCGAGCAGCACATACTTGCACGAATCCACCGTGTTCGGATTGTACAGGGAATAGAACAGAATGACCTGTTCGGCCCTGTTGTAACTGACAAGGGAAGGCTCGTTGACGCCGTCCGTCAGAAGCTCGCCGTACTGTGTATAGTCCGAGGCGCTCCAGGTGACGAACGGGGCGCTGCCGACGCGCGTCCACGGTCCCGCCGGAGAGGACGCCACCGCGAGCCCGATCTGTGCGCCGTCCCGCGACGACTGCGTGCCCGTTCCGGCATACGCCATCAGCCAGGCATAGGAATCCCCCTCATACGTAAAGCTTCCCCCGATCACATCTGCCTGGAAAACTCTTCCGCTGTCCCACCCGCTCTGTGCGGGAGAGAGCGCCGCGGCGGGTTCGCCGTACGTCCACGTCCCGTCCTGAAAAGTTCCCTGCCGCACGGCGATGTATTCGCTTCCGTTCTCCGAACGCGCCGCATTCTTCGTATAGTAGACATAGCGCTCCGTTTCGGAGACCTGCACGACGCAGGGATGCTCGTTGTAGTATCCGAGCGACTCGTCGAACATCGCATCGATCCCCGTGACCGGCTTGGAAACAAACTCCTCCGTTTCATTTGAACAGGCCGCCGCGGACACGGTCACAAAGCAGAGGAGCGCGACGGCCGCGATCCTGCAAACCATCTTCTTCATACCGCACCCCCTTTCCCGCTCATGTTGTCCGCGATCGTGCTGCCCGTATCGCCGAAGATCCAATCCACCGTAAACGAGTTATAATACAGGCCCAGCCCGGAGAAAATGAAACTCACGTCGCTGTTATCGTACATATAACTTGTGATCTTGACAGCGACCACGTCCTTGGAAAAATCGATCTCATCGGGTCCGGTCGCGCTGTAACGGCGGAACGTGGAAAAATCGATCCTGATCCAGCCGTCGAACAGCGGCGGCAAATAAATTGTGGACGCCGTACAGAAGGAGAACTCCTCTCCCGTGTTCACATCGAGCGCATAGACGGGAGAATTGGCGTAGTCCATGCGGTAGCTGACCGTATTGCCGTCGATGCTCTGCTGGAATGCAACGTTGAAACTGATCTCATACGGCTGCGGATTCTGAATGTGCAGCGTGATCCCCTTTGCGCCGCTCCAATCCCCCCAGTCGTCCACTGACGAGACGGGATTGACCGTCAGCCCCGCATAGCCGCCGCTGACATTGGCGAACTCCGACTGATAATTGCCGATCGTCCAGCGGAGCGCCGTCATGCCGCCGTCCAGACGGACCGCAGAAACAGAAGACGCCTCGCCGTACGTCGTGTAATAGTCCCCGATGATCGCATTGAGATCGTCATCCGAATACCCTTCGTCGCGCACGGAGAAATTATCGAGGACCTTGACGTCGCCCAGATACTTTTCTTCGATATCCGAACGGACGGCGAGTTCCTGCGCCGTCGGCGTTCCGAGCCGCCAGTTCGCATTGGTCGCCGCATTCGTGGAACAGGGCGCCACGACCGTGGAATTGCGCGGTTCCGCGAAGTTGACCTGCGCCGATCCGGAAGCCGTTTCCGTCTTTGTGTACTGCGTAAGATCGGCGATCACGCGAATGCGTTCCGAGGCATATTCCACGTCTGCGATCGCGGCGACCGCGATCTTGCGGTTGGGAGCCTCGCCGCTCGTCGCCGCCATGTCCATGCTCAGATAAATTTCGCTGATCTTTGTGAGCACGCCGTCCGCCTTCCCGTTCTGCGCAATATCGAGCGAGCCTTCCGGCACAAAGGAGAACGCCGTATAGGGCAGCAGCAGCGTCCCCTCGCCCTTTTCCGGCCAGATACAGTTGTAGTAGGTCGGCATCTGCGTGAGCGTCCCGTCCTTTTCGGTAAAGACGAAACTGCCCTCGTTCCCGCCTGCGCGGAACGCCTCGCCGTCCTCGTCGACAATGATGATGCGGAACGCCGATTTGTTATAGAGCGCGCTCATGCCGACGGCAAGCGCATCGCTTGCATCGATCGGAGCGTCCGAAAAATCCGCCAGACGGATATATCCGAATTTATCGGCGGAATCGGAGACCCATGTCCCGTTCCGGTCGAGCGAGAACCTGACCCCTTCGCTGCACGCCGCGCCGAGAGAGACGCCGCGCACGGACTCCGACTTGGAAATACTGACATACGAATCGAACGAACGGGTGACCTCGTCGTTTGAATTGAGTTTGAGCAGCTCATACGCATCGAACCGCGCCTGCAGATCGGCATTTGATTCCACCTGCGTGAAGTCATACAGCGTCGTCCGCTGCGTCCCGTTCAGGATCTCCGCCGCCGTGACCGGCGCGCCCTCGGCGTCCAGGAAGCCGTCCTCCGTCGCCGTGAACGCGGGAAGGTCTGCAAGCTCCACCGAGAGCAGCTCCATCTTTTCTGCCGGATTGTACGCCGCCGGAAGACCGATGCTGACCATATACACATCTTTCAGCGCTTCCCCCGCGACGCGCGTCAGCTTGGAGAGATCGATAAAGACCTCCCCGCCGGATATCTCGCTCGTCAGATACATGCACGCGTAGTATTCTTTGACTTCCGTGAGGTCGTCCGTTCCCTCCGGATGGTACCAATGTGTGTTATAATCTTCCGCGGAACCGTTATGCCCCGTCTTCCACTTGTTGCCCTCGGAATCCATGACCGTGAGCGAAAACGGGATATTGGCCCCGGACAGGTTGCGGAAGGACACCGCAACGTAGTCGTTGTCGCCAAGGCTCCGCGCGTCCTCGAATCGGATACCGATCTTGCGGTAATTATCCTCCGGAGCGCCGACCACCTGCAGGCAGATCCCCTCGTAACCCGAAGATTCCTGATAGACAAATTTGTTTTCACCGCCGTCGGCAAACACCGATGCATTGCTTCCGGCGACCGCGACGCCGATACAGACTGCCGCGGCGACTGCCGCACATTTTTTTAACATCGCTCACCTCCCGTTCGCAGATCGCAGAGGGTGTTGCAGATGAATTCCGCCGCTTCCGCAGCCCTTACGGAATCCGCAACCAGGATCTCGCTCCCCGCGCCGTCTTCCAATGTCACCCCGCGTTCTCCGCCTTCCAGCCCGACCCGCACGGTCTTTTGAGTAAATGAACAAAAGTCCATGCAGACACATGTCAGGGCGAGCGGGTCGTGCAAAATGGGCAATTTTTTGTAATGCGTGTTCTTGATCCAGATCCCGATCATGCGGCTGAGCCGCTGATTGCCGATGCATTCGTTATGCAGCCGCTGCACCTGCTCTGCGGAAAAGACGCACTGAATGGTGATATTGACGGGGATCAGCCTGATCCTCTGACCGGACGAAAACACCCTCTGCGCGGCCTCCGGATCGCACTTGATGTTCCATTCGGGCTTCCGCTGCGCGAAATCCCCGCCCATGATGACGATCTCCTTCAACAGCGAGAATTCCTCCGGATGGGAATCGGCGAACTTTGCGATATCCGTGAGCGGGCCGATGCCGATCAGGCTGATCCCGTTCGGATCGCTGCGGATCTGATGTGCCAGGAATTCCTGCCAGTCCCCTTCGGCGCATGCATAACCGCGCATATACTCTTCGTAGTGTCCGATGATCGGCTTCCCGTCTGCATCCTGCTTTTCAAAGGGGAAATTGTAATATTTTTCGCGCTCCGGATCGTCCTCCCCCGCATAGACGGGGATATCCATCCGCTTCCAGCCGTCCAGAAGCGCCATTGCGATCTTGGTACGCATTTTTGCGTTGCGATAGGTCGTAATGACGCCCTTTGTCACGATCTGCGGCATCTTCAATGCCAATGCCAGCGCGATCGCGTCGTCAATATCGTCCCCGATATCGGTATCGAGAATTACATGATATTCCATTTTTCTCTCCACAAAATTATTATTGCTTTACAACATCGTCCGGAACTTCGATATACAGCGACGGATCGCCGAACAGGGAATCGACTTTCAGTTCGGAATAGCCGGAATCCGGATCGTTGACGGGATATGCGTACCCGATCCCGAGTTTTTCTTTGAAGGCAAGGAAGGCTTCGTTCTGCCAGCTCGTGAGCGACTGATACCCGTAGAGCCGCGCATATTCGAGGGCCTCTTCCCACACCGTCCGCGCCGCATCCGCATCTGCCGCCATGACGATCTGCGGAATGTACTCGATCCAGAGGTTGTACAGCCTTGAGCGCAGCGAGATCATGTCGCCGTACTGCCCGTCCGACATATTGAGCGGGAATTCAAGGGCCTGATGGTCATACACATAATCCGCAAGCGCGGCTTTCAGATTGTAGTTGACATAACTCGTATAGTTGTTGAGCGGATACCCTTCCTCGCGGGTCAGATACGGGAACATCGGGTTGGCAAGGAACACAAGGCTGTTGAGCATTCCGTATTCGCCGTGCGTATTGCTGTTGAACGCGTCGCGCACTTCCTGCGTCCACGTCATCGTCCCGTAAGGGAACAGCTCCGCCGGTTCCGTGTAATCATATGTGACGCCCTCCACGCCGTAATACAGCAGGCGCTGCCCCTCTTCCGACCAGAGGTAATCAAACAGTTTGATCACACGGTCGGGGCGTTCGCAGTTCCCGGTGATCATCGTAAACCGGTATCCGCTTCCCGCCAGCGAGCGGAGCTGGGGCGCTTCGCCGTCCGAATTCGTGAGGACGATGGGAACGTACTCCGCGTCCGGATTTTTCAGCGTCCACTCCTTGAAATTGCCCGCGTAGTCCTGCGGAGAGAGAATACATACGAAGGGAAGCCCCTGCTGTATGTAGGACCCGACCTGACTCGTCGAAGTCGTGAAGTTTCCGCTGATGATCAGGTGCTCGCGATAGAGCTCGTTGAGGAAGGTCATCATTTCCAGGAATCTTTCATCGGCATACTGATAGGTCAGGTTGCCGTCCTTGTCCTCCGGCATGACGTTGAAATACTCCATCAGCCAGTTGATCGCCTTGTTGCCCGTGGAGGTATTGGTCGTCTCGAAGGGAGCGAGGCAGACCGTGGGGTTGGTATTCGTCAGCCCGTATTCCTGCTTGACCCAGACGCACATCTCGACAAAGCCTTCCGGCGTTGTCGCCTCCACGTCGCTCCACGACGGATCCTGCGACTGCTTATAGGCCACGTACGCGTCCAGATAATCCTTGCGGGCAACGATCGCGCCGTTGGACTGCAGAGCATGTCCCTGCGCCTCATAGGCTTCTTTGTCCTTTGTCGTGTAAAAGTGGCTGGGAAGTCCGTACAAAAGCCCGTCGGACGCCGCAAAGTACTCCGAAATTTCCCCGTCCACCCTGTTCATAAGCCGCGGCGCCCAGCGGGAAGAGAGTTCATTGACGGGGTAAATATATCCCTCCTCCGCCAGCTGAACGCGCTCGGCGCTGTTTGCAAGGATCGTGATGACGTCCGGCAGCTCATTCCCCGCGATCAACGTGTTCAGCATATCGCTGCTGTCCGAAACGGGCGTCATGAAATTGATGCGGATACCCGTTTTATCTTCGATGATGTCCGATACAAGGGACGCCTCCGATTCCCAGCTGAACGAAGAATAGTCCACATACCAATCGATCGTGATGTTTGTCGGATCATAGTCCTGCCACTGTTCCCAGCTCTCCGAATCGTTTGTCGCAAGCGGATAATCCGGATAGACCAGCTCCGTATCGAACGAGCAGCCCGACAGCACAAAGCCCATACCGAACGCTCCGCACAGCGCCAATGATGCCAACGTTTTGAATTTCATATTTTTCCTCCTTAGCCTTTTAATGAACCGATCATGATGCCTTTGGCAAAATATTTCTGAATGAACGGATATACCAGCAGAATGGGGATCGTCGCGATGACAATTGCCGCAAACGAGATCGTTGCGGAAGTCGTCTGTTCAATGAGCGACGGATCCATGCCGCCCGTATCCACCCGCGCCTCCTTGATCATCTTCATCAGGAAATACTGTAAAGTTTCAAGGTCACCGGCACGGGTATACACCATCGTCGAGAAATAGCTGTTCCAGAACCCGGTTGCCAGCCACAGCGCGACCGTCGCAAGTACGGGTTTTGAAAGGGGCATGTAGATCGTCCACCAGATCTTCAGCTCGCTCGCGCCGTCAATGATCGCCGCTTCCCGCAGTTCTTCGGGAAGACCCTTAAAAAAGTTCTGAATGATGATCATGTTGTACACGGAATAGATGCTCGGAATGATGTAGACAAGAAAGTTGTCATAGAGCCCGAGGAGCACGATGATCATGAAATACGGGATGAGACCGCCGCTGAAAAACATCGTAAACAGATTCGCGATCTGAAAGAAATTGCGGAAACGGAGCTCTCTTCTGCTCATGGCATAGGCGACCACCGACGTAAACAGGAGCGCGCACACCGTTCCGACAGCGGTGATCAGGACGGTATTGCCGAATGCGTGCCAGAAGTCGTCGTCCATGAGCACCACACTGTAGTTGGCAAGCGTGACCTCCCGCGGAAAGAGCCAGATGCCGCCTGCGGAATAATCCATTCCGTCGTTGAATGAACCCGCAAGAACATAGATGAACGGATAGAGCGCGATCAGCGCAAACAGCCCGAGTACAAACCAGATAATAAAATCTGCCCAGTTAAACCTGACCTTTCTCATCAGTAGATCCCCCTTCCCGTCGTCTTTTTACTGATGAAGTTGGAGATGAGCAGCAGCGTGACCGATATGACGGAGTTGAACAGGCCAAGGGCCGAAGCATAGGAATATCTGCGCTGCGAAATACCCGTCTGATAGACGTACGTCGTAAGGACCTGCGTCTTGGAGAGATTGAGCGAATTTTGCAGAATGTAGAACTGATCGAACGAATTGCCGAGCAGACCGCTGATGTTCAGCAGCAGGAACACCGTGATCGTGGACGCAATTCCGGGCAGCGTGATGTAAATCGCTTTCTGGAACCGGTTTGCGCCGTCCAGCTCCGCCGCCTCGTACATTTCGCCGTCCAGCGAGGAGATGGCCGCGGTGTAGATGATCGAACCCCAGCCGACGCCCTTGATGAGCGAAGAGAGGATGATCGTTGCCCACGCATAATCGGCGCCCTGAAGATTGACGGGATTTTCCTCCGAGGAGAGGCCGATCGCCTCCAGGATCGGATTGAAAATACCCGTCGTCATATCCGTCATGGCGATGATCATGCCCCCGAAAATGACCCATGAAATAAAGTGGGGAAAGTTGGAAAGCGTCTGAACGACCTTTTTATAGTGTTTGTTCCGCACTTCATTGATCAGGAGTGCAAACAGGATCGGCGCCGGGAAATTGATGAGCAGCATGATGAGATTCAGACAGATCGTGTTCACCAATGCATCGACAAAGTTCGGATCCAGCAGGAACGCCGCAAAGTTTTCAAATCCGTTCCACGGAGCCGTTGCCATCGTTTTCAGGAGGTTGAGACCGTAATCGCCGTCCTTGAACGCAAGCACGAGGCCGAAGAGCGGCGCATATGAAAAAACCGCTAAGAAGAGCAGACTCAGCGATGCCATACCGACAAGCGTAATATCGCGTCCGGTCCACTTTCTTTTTCTCTTTTTTTCGTGTTCCGGATCCTTTTTTGAATTACTTATCACATCCGCCGCTATCTCGAGTTTCATTTTTTCCTCCCATTGTGAAAATTTCCTGCATTGTGAAATTTTCATACACACATTATATCTTATCATTCCCGTTATGCCAATACTTTTTCCCGCTATATATTTGTGATTTTCCGTGAAAAATATCAAAATGGCCATTGACATCCGCTCCCCTGTCATCTATAATGAAACCAAGGATTTTCAACGGGAGAGGAGATATGCTGCAGTATTATTACATTGTTGACAACGGTCCGAGCGCCCCCTCTTATACGAGAGCGCACTATCATTTCTGTTATGAACTCGTATACTACTTCCACGGAGACGGGTACAGCGAATATTCCTCGGACAACAATGCCCCCGCACTCAAAAAGCTCCTCGTCTACGACACGTCGATCGATCGGAATAAGAAAAAATTCGATGTACACCCCGGGAGCTTTATCATCTACACCCCGTATACCATCCATAACGAGGTCCTGACGACGCCTTCGGAAGTGTTCGCCATCACGTTCCGGCCGCCCGAAGATCTCCCGCTGCAGACGATGCTCTGCACGGACACGGATTACTCCCTCGGACGCATGATCGAAAAGATCCGCACCGAAAACCGCGAACGGCTGTACAGATTCAACGACAACATCAACGCCTACCTGACAGAGGCCATCGTGCATATCAAACGCCAGTCCGCACATTCCCAATCTGACCCCACCTCGATCCGGCAGGCGGTTTACTATATCGACGACTACTACATGACCAGACTCGATATCGATAAACTTGCCACCATGGCGGGATACAGCCCCGATCATTTCCGCCACCTGTTCAAAAAGGAAACAGGCGTTTCCCCAAAGCAATATATCCTCGAAAAACGGTTTGAACTCGCCAGACAGCAGCTTGAATTCACTTCTCTTCCCATACAAAAAATTGCCGCAAACTGCGGCTATGAAGACTATATGCAATTTTCTGCCTATTTCAAAAAGCTGACCTCTCAATCGCCCTCCGAATACCGGCAGACACACCTCAGGTGACAATTCACCAACGCGATGAATTGTCAAACTAAGTGCAACACAAAGAGAGATTTTCAATGAACAAATCTTGTGGTGTATGGTAATGCAAAACTTTCTTAGGCCTGGCGTTAAT
>CAJFRT010000024.1 GCA_904419525.1 Candidatus Gallimonas merdae | reverse complement strand
AATCTCCTTTACGGAATATTCGGAAGATTACTATAGAGATGACATCGGAGATTCTTCGCCGTTTTCCTTTACAGTTTCCGACGGGGAAACAGTAGAGTCTGCTCCGTATGGATTATCTTTCTATGCGGAATTGACGGATTTCGATATCGTCACGGTTTATTTCTCTCTGTATTCTTCGGAGATTGCAGACAACGGATTTTATTTCAACGGCGTGGAAATTACAATCAGCGGTCCTGAAGAAGATTCCGTGTCGGTGGAAAAGACGCAATATAGCGGAATCGGCGTTATCTTGACATTTACGTTTGATGACGTTGTTGATAGGTTCCATTATCCTATCTATGTCATTTTTGATGTTGCGAACCCTTGAACGGGCTTTGCAATAAAGTAATACCGAGCGGGGCGGAAAAGCTCCGTTCGGCATTACAAAATTTTTTACGAGGTGATTTTATGGGATATGTGTTGACGTGTGATGACGGCGAATTTTATTTCGACGACATTGACGAGGCGATAGAGTACGGCGAGCAGAATTGCCCGTGTGGTTACAACATCGACGAAGTTTTTGATTGATGAGGTGATTATGGCAAAGAAAAACAACCGTAAGCGTTCCACAGGTTGGGCGCATACAAAGAAGTACCCACATAAAAATCATCCCGCCTATTTTCGGAAAACAGGACAAGATGACGTGGAATACATAACTTTTACTCATTCGGAGAAGGTCGATTTCGACAAGGATAATAAGCGTAAGCCTATTGAAAAACACGATGTCGTAAAAACGCGCAAATTGAAAGTGAATATCGATAAGACCGAAGAGAATAAGGGCGAGTATTCGCACGTTGTTCCCCGTGTTTACGAGGGTAAGCGGTCGGCTTTGGGCGTTGGAACAAGTAAATATAAACTTGCCGAAGAGGATAAACCGACAGTTGACGATATTTTTAAGAACGGCAAGCGTTATAAAGTACCGAGAACGGGCAACAAGCCGAAAAACAAAAAGCCCCGCAAATAGTTGCAGGGCAAAAAAAAGAAAGTAGCCACCAACATAAATGTTGCCTTTCGTGGAGCTCCGAGGACGAAAGCCTTGCGGCTAACACCGAGCTAACTACTTTCGATTGCTATTATACGGCGTATAATTGGAAAAGTCAAACAATTTTGACGGCAAAAGAAAAATTGAAAGTGTACTTTCAAAAGTAAATAAAAAGGTAGGTAAGTTATGAAAAAAACAAAACAACAACGTCGGCTTCAAGCAAGTAACGCTGCACATAAGGCTTTACAAAATCGCGCTATAAAGCGCGGTGAAGAACATAAGCAGCTTTATCATGGTGCTTGTATTCTTCAACAAGAAAAAAACGGGCGCGTATTTACTCGTGCTGAACGTGAAAAAGTTTATGATAATGTTATAAGAACATTTTGGTAAAAAGACGGTTAAATGAATGAAAACTTTGAAGCGGATTTTGAAGGTATTGTTGTTGGTCGTAGTTTTGGCATTGATCGGGTATTTTGTTTATACGGGGTTTCAAGTATGACGGAAAAAGACACGGAATTATGGAATAAATTTGAACGGTATGTGCAGGAACAAGAACGGGATATATCGGAATTGGCGGTCGTGCTCCGTGCAAATTGGGGTTTCCCGAAAAGCATGAGTATGTCTATCGCCCGTGAAGTATATATGGCGGGTTGGCGCAAGGAAAAAGACGGCAATGGAAAAAAGACGGTTTGACTATCGGCATATTATTTGCATTGTTATTACGCTCGGGTTTCTCGCCATCGGTATATTCCGATTTTTTGACAGCGTCGGTCGTGTGATAGAAAGTGTACGTGATTTTATTTTGTCTGTCGCTTTCTATTTCTGCGAGTTGTTTCAAATTCCGCATGGAATCACACCTACGGTCAACGATTATCCGAAGATTCCTTTCTTTGACTTCATGGGCGGAGCGCAAGCCCCCGAAATTCCCATTCCCGATACGTTTGAAGGGTTTGCGCAGCATTGGATGGCGTATTGGCAATGTTGGGCAACGATGGAGAATTTTGTTGGTTATTTGTCCTTCCTTGGCAATGTGTTGTATTACATTTGTATGTTCATATTATGTGCATTTCCTGTTTTGCTGATAGCCTTTCTTGTGCTGCGCAAATTCGCAAAGGCGAGGAATAATGATTGGGGCAAAGACACGAAGCCGCTGCGCATTTTTAAGCGCATTTCAACTATAACTTATCGTTCCGCCAAACATTGGATTATCGCTTTTGTCGGCTTTGTGCGTACCCACGGCGTATATTGGATAATTTGGCTCTGCATGTGGCTGTTTTACTTCAATGCCTTTACCATTTTTTTGGAGCTCATCGCTTTTTATCTGTATTTTGTCGTGAGCTTTGATTTCGACAACATTTACAGGCAGGTGTATAAGCTCTTTTTTGACCTCTGGACGCCGTTCACGTTCATTCCTGTATGGTGCTGGGTGCTTCTTGCGCTGTTTCTTATAGACCGTTGGCGGCGGAAAATCGGCTATGCAGTGCTCCATCACAACGAGATGAAAAACCGCGGCTTTATCAACGAACGCCCCATCGTGCTGATGGCGTGCGGGACGATGGGCAAGAAAAAGACGACGATGATCACGGACATGGCGCTCTCGCAGGAAGCCATGCTGCGCGATAAGGCGTTCGAGAAGATTTTGGAGAACGATCTGAAATTCCCGTACTTCCCGTGGATGAGCTTTGAGAACGCCATTAAGCGGGCAATGGCGCGGCATGAGGTGTATAACCTCGCAACTTGCAAGGTGTTCGTTCAGCGGCTTGCCTGCTGTTTTTATGCGGGACAAACTTCATCGTCCATGCGCAAGTGCGTGCGCCGTCATTGGAAGAAGCTGGGCTATCGCGTTGGCGGCAACCTTCTGTTTGACTACGATTACGTGCGGTACGGGTTTACATACGATGACAAGCTGAAAGTGGTCGACGTGTGGGACGTGCTGGAAACATATGCGCAGCTTTACTTTATCTACGTTATTCAGTCGTCGCTCATCATTTCAAACTACGCCATACGGACGGACAACCTGATGAGCGATCTCGGGAACTTTCCGCTTTGGAACACCGATTTCTTTCGTCGTGACAGCCGTCTGATGGACGCATACAGCCGTCATTCGCATATCGTTGACTTTGACGCGCTGCGGCTTGGAAAACGCCTTGTAGAGGAAAATCCGTTTAAGGACAGCTTTGAGTTCGGTGTGCTCAATCTGACGGAGATCGGCAAGGAGCGCAAGAACATGCTGGAACTGCAAGGTATGAAAAAGCTGGCGGACGCAACCAATCAGAAGAACGACGGCTTTAACGATTGGCTGAAAATGATACGCCATTCTGCAACGGTAGACTACTTCCCCTTTGTGAAGGTGATCACGGACGAACAGCGTCCCGAGAGCTGGGGCGCGGACGCAAGGGAGCTGTGCGAGATCGTGCATATCCGCGAAAGCGGCGAAACGCAACTTGCCATGCCCTTCTTCTTCATTGCGGAATTGCTGTATTCCTTTGTTTTCGGGCGTTTCGTCAATCTGTATTCCAAGTACCGCTTTACCCGCGGCGACAATACGCTTTCCATGCACATTCTCAAAACGATTGTGGCGAAGATACAGCACTACTACATGGGTGTGTACAGCACGTTCGGCTATTGTACGCTACGGGTGCAAATAGAGAGTGGTACGCAGGACGGGCAGCTCGATGAGAAGAAGTACTACCTTGCGAATAAGAAGATTTATAGTAAGCGTTTTTCGACGGATTGCTTTTCTGACTTCTTTACGCAGAAAGCGCTGCGATCCCCTGTTGGGATAGACGACCTGCGTGAATATGCGACGGAGAAAGCAACGTTCGGCGAGATGAGCTTGCAGAACAGTTATTTTGTAAAGGATTTGGAGGAAAAACAATCATGAGTGGATTTCGTCACCGCTATGTCGGTCAAATCGGTTATTGCAGCAATGCCGCGCTCGGGATGAAGGGTGCAGACGGCAAGCCGCTCAAAGGCGGACATTATGTGTATATCCGCGAAGTGAGCGGCAGCCGCTGCAATGTCAATGTGATTACTTCGCTGGAAACGGTATGCCGTGACAGGCGCGGATTTATTGTGAAAGACCGATATGGTGAGCCGCAAACGGAATTTGCGCCTTTAAAGATCGAAAAGGTCAAGCGAGGATATTTATATCCTATCCCGAAAAAGGACGCCGATTTTCCTCTTTGGTCGGCTGTCAATTTGGACGGGAACATCCGGGGCGTGAAAATAGCCGATGTTAAAAATATCGGCGCAAAATCAATGAAGCGGCGGCATAAATTTTTCGTTGGGAAGTTTACAAAGAAAAAGTGACCTGCATTTCAACAGGTCACGCGCTCCAAATGGTAGCATTGTTTGCGCTTGCCTTGCGGCTACGCTCTAAAAAATCACCCGCATTGGGCAATCAATGCGGGGTATAGCGTTCGCGGAGAACGCCCCGAAAATGTGCGGTCTTGCGCAGGCATTGCCGCCAACCGCTAATCTACTATCTATTATATGCGAAATTCCGTAAAAGTCAATAACTTTTCGGAAAATAAGAAAAATTGAAAATACACTTTCAAAAAGGAGCTGACTATGTTTCGTTCGGTGCAGGAAAAGTATGATTACAATAAACGCCGCGGCGGGCTGTTTTCCTCGGGCTATTGTTTCGGTGTAACGCTCTATAACGATTACGCGAAATCGGATAAGCCGCTGAAAAAGTCCATTAGCGAGTTTATTGACAGTGCCCATGAGAATGCGCGCGAGGGCGAGGAATTTTCAAAGGGCGTGATGAGCGCGTACCGTGACATGGCACGCGTGCGCAGCGGAAAGTACAAGTTTTAAGTGTCATTCCCGTAAGGGTGATTTTCAGATCGATTTTCGGAGGGGTACAAAATGAATATTTCGGTTGCAGAGTTCCACGGGGACAAGGATTGTCCGTTCTTTTTCTACGACGACGTACCGCAGGAAGCGTGGTATAAGATTTACAATGACGGCAGTCATTATGTTGCGTCGCGCATTTTCCGCAGTCAGGTGAAGCCGAAGGCAAAGGCGCGTTCGCGGACGGATTTTGACATTCTGTTTGACAGCCTGTATCTTGCCGCCATGCAGGAAGGTTTGCGCGATACAAAGAGCGACAAGGCAATGACCGCATATATCAAGGCGGGTATTTTGAAACTGTTTTCCGACTATGAAACGCTGGATGAAACGATTGCCGAGCGTATTAAGCGCAAGCGCAATAACTATTGCCATCGTGCAAAGCGCTTTCGCCGCAAAGCCTATCTTAACCGCTGGAACAGGTTTGTAACGGTGACGTTCGATGACAAGAAGCACACCGAGGAGAGCTTCCGCAAGAAGCTGCGCAAGTGTCTTTCCAACCTTCACACGCGGCGCGGATGGAAGTACATGGGCGTGTTCGAGCGTGCCCCTGAAACGGGCAGGCTGCATTTTCATGGGCTTTTCTATGTCCCCGACGGGGAGATGATCGGAAAGGTTTACAGACGCGAGGATTACAGCACGGCGCAGGAGAAAATGCAGGTAACATATCCGAACACTTTTTTTGAAGAAGCGTTCGGGCGGAATGATTTTGAGGAGCTTGACGAAATGGAATTGAAAAACGGCAATGCAATCGACTATTTGTTGAAGTACATAAGCAAAACGGGCGAGCGTATCGTGTATAGCCGCGATATTCCCACGGAAGTTTGTATGAAACTTCCCGCGCGGGAGATCGTTGTGTCTATGCTCGATTTTGTGCGTAAGTTCGTCCTGTTTGACGATACCGTCAAATGGGAACGTGACGTTATGCACTACAAACCGAAGCAGCTCTCCATGCTCGACTTATTGAGCCGAAGTCCGCAAGCCGCGTAAGAGGCTTGCAGTGAGCTGACAACGGAATACGCCTGTTTTGCGCCTATGGCTTTACATACGGCGCATTTTGGCGTTGCCGAAAAAGGAATAAACCGAGGTGATAAACCGCGATCTTCCGCCTTTTCGGCAGCACAAATGTTTTAGGGCGGCAGTTCGCAAGCGGTTTAGCGCGAACGCCGCCCTTTTTGCGTGCGAAATGGGCGGCTCTGCCTGCGGCAATACGCGCCACCTTGTACCGCCGCGCGGAGCGCGGCGCTCGTATAGTACAAGGTGGCGCGTATTGCTCTCTGCGTGATTTTTAGGGCATTTCGGGCAATTCAGGGTTAAAATTTATATGAGTGGAAGTAACGTAAGGAAGAGGAAGGTAACGAAAGATGAAACGTAAGGGCACGAAGGATTTGACCTATACGCAGCGCTTACAGCTTGAAGGGTATCTGAAAGCGGGGCTGCATAAGAAGGAGATTGCAAGGTTACTTGGTGTATGCCTTGCAACGGTCTACAATGAACTCAAACGGGGCGAGTGCGAACAAAAGAAGCATAGCTATACCGACTATTGGGGCGAAAATCATTACAAGATCGTCAAAGCATACAGTCCCGAACTTGCGCAGGAACGGTATAAGCTGAACATGACGACGCACGGCGCGCCGTTGAAGGTCGGCAATGATTATGACTTTGTGCGCTATGTGGAGAAGCGTGTTGTCGAGGATAAACTATCCCCGTGCGCCGTGGTTGGCGAGATCAGGCGGCTTAAGCCGTGCCGCACCATTGTGAGCAAGACGACCATGTACCGTTACATTGCGCAGGGTATTTTCATGGGTATTACGTCAAAGCAACTTCCGTTTGGGCAGCGTAAGAAGCATTACTGTAAGACGATAGCAAAGCGTCCTCCGCGCGGGACGAGCATTGAACGCCGCCCTGCTGATATTGCCTTGCGTAATGAGTTCGGGCATTGGGAAATGGATTTGGTCGTAGGCAGGCAATATACGCGGAATGTACTGCTGGTCCTGTCCGAACGTAAAACGCGATTTGAGATCGTCCGAAGGTTGCCAAACCGCAAGATGGCTACAATCGTGGGCGCGCTCGATAAACTTGAACGCCGCTACGGGCGGAAGTTTGGGCAGCTGTTCAAGTCCATTACGGTCGATAACGGGTCAGAGTTCTCCGACTTCGCGGGATTGGAGCGTTCCGTTTATGGCGGCAAGCGGACGGCGGTATATTACTGTCATCCTTATACGTCCTGCGAGCGCGGGACGAACGAACGGCTTAACCGTGACATTCGGCGGCATTTCCCGAAGAAGTCCGACTTCTCGAAGTGTACCGACAGGCAAGTGCAGGCGGTTGAAGATTGGCTGAACGCTTATCCGCGTGAAATCTTTGGCTTTGCTACGCCTGCGGAGCTGTATGCGCGCGAGTTTGCCGCTTTGTAAGCGTTGAAAATTGAAAGTGCACTTTCAAGCCGCTGTAAGACGGCTGTTTTGGCGTATCGATAAACACACATAAAGGCTTATTCCCGATGGAATAAGCCTGTTTTCCTGCCGTTTTTCGGGTATTCTTCCCGTGATTATATCACGTCCGAAAAAATTTTTGAAATTCAGAAAAAAATTCTAAAAAAATACTTGACTTTTCAAACTTTTTTTGCACTTTTACAGAATCTTTCCGAATGCCTTGCATTCGTCGCCGCGGTGTGGTATACTGGAACAGATATGGAATTGTTCGATCTGCAGCCATATGCGGGGAAGCGCGTGTGCGTTGCGCTGTCCGGCGGACGCGATTCCGTCGCGCTGCTGCATTATTTCCGGCAGAATGCCGCAAGGTTCAGCGTCGGGCTTTCGGCGCTCACCTGCGAGCACGGTCTGCGCAAAGAGGCGTCGCTGGAAGATCTCGCCTTTGTCGAATGCCTGTGCCGGGAGTGGAACGTGCCGCTGCGCGTATTCCGCGCGGACGTCGCCCGGCTCGCGAAGGAACGCAAAGAGGGCGTGGAGGAAGCCGGACGGAACTGGCGGTATGCGTGTTTCGGGCAGGTCTTGTCGGATGGGGAAGCCGACCTTGTCGCCACGGCGCATCACAGGGACGACTATGCCGAGACGGTCCTGTTCCGCCTTGCGCGCGGGACCTCGCTTGCAGGGCTCAACGTGTTTCCGGAGCGAGAGGGCATCGCGCGTCCGCTCCTGTCCGTCACGCGGGCGCAAATCGACGCGTATATCCGTGAAAATCACATTCCCTTTGTCGAAGATGTGTCCAATGCGGACCAGTCGATCACGCGCAACCGCCTGCGGCATACGGTGCTTCCGGCGCTGGAAGGGGCCGTGCCGGGGGCGGCGGAACATCTGGTGGAATTCGCCCGCCGCGCAGCCGCGGACGAGGAATATCTCTGCGCTCTTGCGCGCGCATCTGTGACGGCTGCCGGCAAAGAGGCGCGCGTGGCGGCCGATCTTCCGGAACCGCTCTTTTTCCGGGCCTGCCTGTATGCCATGAAGTTCTGCGGCCTGACGCGCGATTATACGTCCGCGAATTTCGCGGAGATCGCGGGATTGAGAAAATTGCAGAGCGGGCGCCGCGCCATGCTTCCGCAGGGGCTTTTGGCCGTGCGGGAGGGCAGAGAGATCGTTTTCTGCCGCGAACGTCCCTGCGATCCGGGGGAGACGGCTTTTCGCCCGGGCACATTTGAAGAATTTCCGCTCATTGTGGAAGACCGTGCGCGTGAGGATGCGCTGTGCGCCGATCTTGATGCGTTTCCCTCCGGCTGTGTTGTGCGTACGCGGCGGGAAGGGGACGTCTTTACACCGTACGGCGGCGGAAAAAAGACGCTAAAAAAATTTCTGACCGACCGGAAGATCGCCGCGCGGATCGGCAAGACGCTCCCGCTTGTTGCAAAGGGAAGCGAAGTCTTTGCCGTCTGCGGCGTCGAGATCGCGGACAGCGTGAAAGTGACGTCCGGAACAAGACATCTGATTTATTTGTATACGCCTTTGCGCGTACCCGATCATATTTACGGAGGAAAAACATAACATGCATCCCGATTGCGAGCGTATTCTGATCACGGAAGAAGAACTGGCCGCCAAGGTCAGGGAGGCCGGAAGATGGCTGACGGAGAGATTCCGCGGGAAATTTCCCATTGCGGTGTGCAACCTGAAGGGGAGCGCGGTGTTCTTTACCGATCTTCTGCGCGCGACGGAAGTCGACGTCGAAATGGACTTTATGGCGGTGAGCTCTTACGGGGCGGATACGATCTCGGCGGGCAAGCCCAGGATCACGCGGGATCTGTTCTCGTCCGTCGAGGGAAGGGACGTGATCCTGGTGGAGGACATCGTGGACACGGGCCGGACGCTCGTCACGCTGCGCAGCTTTTTTGCCGAGCGCGGCGCGAATTCCGTGACGGTGGTTGCGCTTCTGGACAAGCCTTCCCGCCGCGTGGTGGCGTCGCAGGCGGACTATACCTGTTTTGAAGTGGAAAATCACTTCATCGTCGGCTACGGCCTGGATTATGCCGAACGCTACCGCAATCTTCCCTATATCGCCGCATTGAAAAGAAGCGTATACGAAAAGTAGGTTCAAGCATCAGCGGCACCCGAAGAAGGAAAAAAGCAGAGGTATTGCCTCTGCTTTTTTGATTTTATGATCACTGCGAAAGGGGCGTTTCGGGCGGCGGAACGTTTTGCATGTGCCGGATGCGTGCGGCACAGATAAAGCAAAGTACCGTATGCGTCGTGGCAATGGCAAACAGGAAAATTCCGAGGATCAGCGACGCGATGCGGACGGAAAGACTGCTGAAAAGAATCTTCATCAGAAGACTGTAACTTAAAATCGCCAGCAGTTCGGTAAAGGATAGCGCCGCGAGGCCAAAAGCAAGATATGAATATCCTGTTTTTCGGCGCAGGAACCGGATCGTCGTGCCCAGTGCTGTAAGCAGATAGATTCCCGTAAACAGGCAAAAACATGCCATTCCGATGGAGTAGCTGACTGCATAAGCGGCTCCTCCGAAGAATTTTACGACCAGGTCGGTCTGCTCCTGTTGGAGAATACTGTCGACATAGGCTTCGTATGCGGCGCAGTCGTGAAAAAAGATGACGCAAAACAAAGCGATCCCAAAAGCAATGCCGATCAACCCGATCACGGCGGTATACAGTACAAGTTTTTTCAT
The DNA here is from genome assembly GCA_904419525.1 of Candidatus Gallimonas merdae. Lineage (GTDB taxonomy): Bacteria > Bacillota > Clostridia > Christensenellales > Borkfalkiaceae > Gallimonas > Gallimonas merdae. The sequence continues at coordinate 26,501 of CAJFRT010000024.1, read as the reverse complement.
CTATTCTCCTTTACATCACTGCGAAAGGGGCGTTTCGGACGGCGGAACGTTTTGCATGCGCCTGATGCGTGCGGCAAATATGAAATTCAGGACACAGTTTGCGAGTGTAACGGCGGTGAAACATGCCGCCATGGTGAGGGGCGCTCCGTGCGGAGGCATACTGATCGGCAACAATATGCCCCAAAGAAGCGAAAAACACGAAAACACCGTCAGTGTCAAGGAAAGCACAAACAAATTTAAATTTGGTTTTACATGCAGATGCCTGAAAAAGAACACACTGATGTATAACACAACGAGCAGATGCGATCCGGTACATCCGAGAAATAACATACAGCCGAATCCGATTCCAAGGCGGTAAAACACAGCGCTGTATAACTGTCCTAAAGTATCCTGCTCTTGTGCATGAGCGATTGCCTCTTCGCGGGCAGCAGGTTCAGAAATCAGGAATACAGTGCAGAGAAGCGCTATCCCGAACGCGATTGTACCAAGACCCGTCAGGGCAATGGCAAGGGAAAGGCGTTTTTCTTTGGCGGGGAGCGGGAGACGTTCCTTGTGTTCTTTTTGTCGGGATTCCGAAGCATTCAGGCTACGTTTCAATTTTGCGGCGAAAACCGTGCGGACGACCGCATTTGCAGCAATGATGCCTTCCGTCACGGCGCTCAGGATCGTTGCCGCATTGGTCTTCAGGGAAAAGACGGAAATGACGCCAAGCGCCAGGCACAGATCTCCGAACAGCGAGGCGAACAGCGAGTTGATTTTCCGTATGTCGGTCAATTTGTCTTTTTGTATGAGGATCAGCAGAACGATGTCCGCCGCATAGATGACTGCACCGACAGCAAACGCGGCAAGAAAGGTTTCATAAGTGTACAGCAGGTTTTCGACGTCCTGTAAACCGGTCCATAACAAAGCAAAAGCCGCCGCGGTCACGGCAATTGCGGCAATATGCAGGATCAGACTGCTCCAAAAAAGTTTTTTCATCAGATTCTCTCCCTTTGCCTGCATTATATCACACAATTGTGTCCTTGACAATAGGGGCGGGAAGAATTATAATAGGGGCATGGAATACGTGGAACTTACCGTGCATACGACGTCGGAGGCGAGCGAACTGGTCGCCGACGTCATGTGGCAGTTTACCGAAGGCGGCGTCGCCGTCAGCGACGCAAAGGACGTGGCGGCGCTCATCAGGGGCGAGACGGGCGTCTATTGGGACTATATCGACGATGATCTGAAAGCGCCCCGGACGGACGTTCTGGTCAAGTGTTTTTTGAAGCCGGAAACCGCGGACGCGGCGATCGCGCAGATCCGGACGCAGCTCGCCGAAATGAAGGAGCGCGGGGGGCTCTCTTTCGGCTCGCTCGAAGAGACCCGCCGTATGATCGACGGGGACGACTGGATCGACGTATGGAAAAAACACTTCCGTCCCCTGCACATCGGCACAAAGATCGTCGTCGTGCCCGCGTGGATCGACTATAAAAAGGAGTCGCACGAGGTGGTCGTTACGCTCGATTCCAACATGGCGTTCGGCACGGGCGAACACGAGACGACTTCCATGTGCCTGGAGGCCTTGCAGGAGGCCATGAAGGAGGGGGATACGGTCATCGACGTGGGCTGCGGCAGCGGCATTCTGGGCATTGCGGCGGCAAAGCTGGGCGCAAAGCAGTGTTATCTGACCGATATCGACCCCGTCGCCGTGGAGAGCGCCGCGCACAACGCGCTCAGAAACGGCGTCTCGCAAAAGACGGTCGTCGCGCACTCCGATCTGCTGGCGAACGCCTCTGTGCAGGGGGACGTCGTGCTCGCCAACATCACGGCGGAGATCCTTGTCCGGCTCGCTCCCTCCATTCCCGCCAATCTGAAAGAGGGCGGCACGCTCATTCTGAGCGGCATCATCGCGGACAGGCTTCCGCTCGTCATAGGGGCGTACCATGCGCAGGGACTGAAGCTGTGCAGGCAGATGAACAGGGGCGAGTGGTATGCGCTCGTCTATGAGAGGTGACCCATGGCCGCACCCAAGCGTTTTTTTGCACAGAACATCTCGGAGGAGATGACGCTTTCCGAAGAGGAGGGCCGCCACGCGAAAAATGTTCTGCGTCTGGCGGAGGGCGATGAAGTCACCCTCTTTGACGGCAGCGGCAAGGAATATTCCGCGGTCGTCACGCGGGCGGACAGGCAGGGGATCACCGTGCACGTCGTCCGCGAGAACGTTTCCGACCGTGAGCCCAAAACGTGGGTCTTTCTGCTGATCGGCGCCCTGAAGGGGGACAAGACGGAGCTGGTCGTGCAGAAGGCGACGGAGCTCGGCGTCTCGCGCATCGGGGTGTTTTCCTCGCGGTACTGTTCCGCCTATATGAACGAAAACAAGCTCGAACGGCTCAACCGTGTGGCGCGGGAGGCGGCAAAGCAGTGCCTGCGCGCCTCTGTTCCGCGCGTGGAATATTACGAGACGCTCGAAGAGGCGCTCCGTGCCGGGTCAGAGTGCGTCACGCGGCTGTTCGCCTGCGAATTCCTCGACGAGACGGAAAAAGATCTCATCGACACCGGCGCCACCGTCTGCGCCGTCGTGGGGAGCGAGGGGGGCTTCGCGGAAGAGGAGTATGCACTTGCGCAGCGCCTCGGCTACTGCGGCGTTTCGCTCGGAAAGCGCATTCTGCGTGCCGAGACGGCGGCGATCGCGCTGCTCTCCGTCGTCATGCACGAGGCCGGGGAACTCGGATGAAGGCCTGTATCCTGACCCTCGGCTGCAAGGTCAACGAGGCGGAGAGCGCTTCCCTGCTTGCAGGGCTGGAGGCGCGCGGCTGGGAGACGGCCGATTCGCCCTGCGCCGCCGACCTGTACATCATCAACACCTGCGCCGTCACGGCGGAAGCGGAAAAAAAGAGCCGGCAGGCGGTGGCACGGCTGCGCAAATTCAATCCGCAGGCGCCCGTGCTCGTGTGCGGCTGCGCTTCGCAGAATGCGCCGGAGGCCTTTGCTTCCCGGGAGGGGGTCACCCTCGTCACCGGGACGATGCGCAAGGACAGAATTTTGGATCTTCTGAGCGAAAAGGGTATCTTTTTGCAGACGGAGACCGCGTTTTGCGAACTTCCCGCCCCCAAGAGGACGCACACGCGCGCAAATCTGCGCATTCAGGACGGGTGCGACCGCTTCTGTTCGTACTGTCTCATTCCCTATCTGCGCGGCCGCTCGCGTTCGCGGAGCATGGAAAGCGTGCACGCCGAGGCGACGGCCTGCGGCGCGCGCGAGATCGTTCTGACGGGCATCGACATCACGTCCTACCGGGACGGCGAAAACGACCTGGGCGATCTGCTGCTGTCTTTGAAGGACGTGCCTGCGCGCATTCGCCTCGGATCGCTGGAAGAGGGGATCGTCTCGCGCGAATTCCTTGAAAAGATGAAAAAGGCGGGCAACGTCTGCGAGCACTTCCATCTGTCCCTGCAGAGCGGGTCGGACAGCGTCCTGCGCGCCATGAACAGGCGGTACACGCGGGAGCAGTATCTTCAGGCCTGCGCGCTCATCGGCGAGTTTTTCCCCGACGCGGCGATCACCACGGACATCATCGTGGGCTTCCCGACCGAGACGGAGGAGGACTTCATGCAGAGCCTTCGCATCGTCGGGGAAGCGGGACTTGCGCGCGTGCACGCCTTTCCCTATTCCCCGCGTCCCGGCACCAACGCCGCCAGACGGCCCCCGCTTCCCGATTCCGTGAAGCAGGAGCGCATGGCCCGCATGCTGGCCCGCGCGAAAGAGGCGGAGGAGGCCTATTTGTCCCGGTTCGCATCGCGGACGCTCACTGCCCTGTTCGAGAGCGACGGCGGGTATACGTCCAACTATATCCGCGTCTATGCGGAGAACGCAAAGGAAGGGGGCATGTACGAGGTCACGCTCCTGGAACGTTACCGCGACGGGTGGCATGTCAGAATTGAAAAGGAGATATAATCATATGGAAAACTGCGTATTCTGCAAGATCATGGCGGGGGAGATCCCCTCCGCAAAGGTGTACGAGGACGACGAGATCGTCATCTTCAAAGACATCGAACCCAAGGCGAACATTCACCTTCTGTGCGTCCCGCGCGAGCACTTTGCGTATCTTTCGGAGGCAGACGGCGCCCGCGCCGCTCTTCTGGGACGCACGCTCGCGAAGATCGGAAAACTTGCGCCGGAGCTCGGGCTTTCGGAGGGGTACCGGCTTGTCGTCAATCAGGGCGAGAATGCGGGACAGACGGTGCATCATCTGCATATCCATATCCTCGGCGGGCAGACGCTGCCGTGGGAATAAGGCCCCGGCCGCGGGGCGCGCACTTCTATGTCCCGCAGGTATAAACGAAAAAAGAACGGTCAAAACTCCTTCCGCAAAGCAAGCGGGAGGAGTTTTTTATGCGGAAAAGAACGAAAAACATGCGCGGCGTCGCCGCCGTTGCGGCGGCCTTCCTGTGTGCGGCGTTTGCCTATGCGCTCACCCGCTCGCCCGTCTTTGCGGGCGATGGATATGAACTCTCGCTGGGGGATTCCTCTTCCGCGCGGATCCTGCCGACGGATACGCCCGCGCTCGACAAGCTGTTCACGCCCGTTGCGGGGGAGAGCGCGCGCTGGGAGGGGGATGTGCGCCGGGAACTGCTCTGCCGCTACCGCGCCAGAGTGCTCTTTACGGAGGAGGTCTGCGGCGTTGTGAACTACTATTGTTTTTCTCCGCTCCTGGGCGGGGGCGTCGTCCTGAACGGAGAGACCGTCAACCTGCACATCGCGGCGGGGAACGGCCGCACGGCGGCGGGAACGCCCGTCATCTTCGGCGGATTCTGAAATTTTTTGCAGACACGTATAAAATCCCGTCATTCGGGAAAACATCTACATACCAAAATTCGGAGGGGTATTATCATGAAAGAAGAGAAGACCAAAACCAAAAAGAAAGGGCTGTATTACTTCCTGCTCATCGTCAGCGTGCTCCTGCTCGCTGCGGCTACCGTTCTCACGGTGTATTTTGCAACGAACAACACGGACGATCTCGCGGAGAATCCTCCCGCGGACGACAACAAGGACGATGACGACGACAAGCCCGAGGAGCCGGACGAACCCACGGGTGGCGAGACGCTGTACGTCGCTCCCGTGGAGGCAGAAGGCTTTTCGGTGGAGCACAATGCGGTGTACGCGAACACGATCACGGGATTTTACTACCGCCATCAGGGGGTGGATTTTGCCGCCGAAGCGGGCGCGGAAGTCTACGCGATCGCAGACGGCACCGTCACGTCGGTCAGCCTGTCCGAGGAGCTCGGCAATCTGATCACCGTGGATCACGGCGACGGGCTCGTTTCCGTCTACCGCTTTGTGGAGCCCGTCGACGGCCTGGAAGAGGGCGACAAGGTCAGGCAGGGGGACAAGATCGCCTCGGTCGCCGAAGCCTACGGCTCGGAGGCGGGCGCGGGGACGCATCTGCACTTTGAGATGACGCTGGACGGCGAACAGACCGACCCTGCGGAGTATCTCGAACCCGTCTATTCGGAGAAGTAACGCCGGCGCGGTGCACGCAGAAAAGGACGCTTTTGCAAAAAGCGCCCTTTTCTGCAAAAAAATGACGGACGTCCCCTTGATTTTTTCGCGCGGACGGCGTATAATACGACTACGAAGAGCAGGAGGATTTAACTATGTGGCTGAACGATAATGCGGGGATCCTTGTCCTCATACTGGGCATTGTGACGATCGCGCTTGTGGGCGTTGTGCTCTGGCTCGTATTTTCGCTGCGCAGCAGGTTTGCCGTGCAGCGGCTGAAATTTGTCGGACTGTATGCCACCGATGTGCACACGCGCGAAGCGTATGCGTCGCTGACGGTCGGAAACCGTTCGGTGAGCGAGATCGCCATCAAGGAGATCGGCATCAAGAACGGCGGCATCGCATTCGACCTCACGGCGCTCTACCGCGCCAAAGAGGGAATGGACGAGCGCACGCGCATCGTCATTGAGCAGCGGCATTCCATCGATTTTTCCCTTTCGGTCGAAGAACTCAAAGGGATCCTTGTGGACGGAAAGAAAGGGAAGGAATTAAAGACGCTTCGGCTGTACGCACTCGATCTGATGGGCAATCTCTATCAGGGAAAGATCGGTGCGGTCCGGAAACTGCTTGCGGACTCCATGGCCGGAAGAACGCCGGCCGTCTCCGCACCGCAGGCGCCGGCGGAGGAGGGGATCGCCGCGGCATCGGAGCCGCAGGAAGAATCCTCCGGACCCGAACCGCAGGAGCCCGAAGAATAAAGGCGATCGCGCCGCCGCATGCCTGCGGCGGCGTTTTTCATTTCACAAAAGGGTTGACGGGGCGCGGAAAATCGTGTATAATGTCCTTATTCATCGTGCGGAAAGGCGGCGGGGCTGACAATTTGCGGGCTGCGGCCGTTTTCGTGCATATACGGGGAGATGCTTATGGAAGCGGAAGAACGGGAGAGCGGCATCACGTTTGGTGAAATATGCCGGCTCATCGGCAAAAAAATCTGGCTTGTGCTTGCGATCGCGGCGGGGGTGACCGTTCTGGCGGTCGTGCTGTTTGCGCTCGTGTTCAATCCGTTGACGACCTATTACAGCATGAGCTTCGAGCTTGTCTATCCCACAAGTTCGACCCAGCAGTATCCGGACGGCACGCCCTTTTCTTACCGGAACATCATTTCGCTCTCCACGCTTCAGGATGCGATCGAAAAGGACGAGCGGCTTAAAAACGTGGATGTCGCCACCATGGTGCGCGAGGACCACATCTCCGTCTCCGCCGTGACCGATGAGGACACGACGGGCACCGATACGACGGTCACATACACGCTCAACGTCAAGGGGAGCTATTTCCGCGACGAGGACACGGCGCAGCTGTTTATCCGCTGTGTGGCGGACGCGACGGTGGACGACATCATGGAGCGCGCCGCGTCCCTCTCTTACGGCATCAGCAAGGAGACGTTCAACGGGAACAATTTCGAGGCGCGCCTCGATCTGCTGTCCGAGGAATATTCGACGCTCCTTGAAGCGTACGATACCTGGATCTCCACCTATTCGGCGGGATACCGCGTGACCGTGAACAGCGTGTCCCGTTCGCTCTCCGACTACCGCGCCGAAGTGTACGGCCTCTATGTGGACGGCGTGCGCAGCGCGCTTGCCGACGAGTGCGCGAACAGCGGCTACGGCCTTCTGTACGGGGACGAGGACGAGATCGTCGTGCAGGAAGCGATCAACGAACGCGTCGCGCAGCTGCAGCAGGAATATCAGCTCAACGAAAGCATCATTGCTGCGCTTGAAGCGCAGCGGGACGGAACTTCTTCCGCGTCTGCGTTCTCCGTGCGCGCCCTGACCGAGACGTCGTCGCAGGTTGGCGACATCATCATCTCGCCCGATCCCACCATTGAACAGCTCATTGCTTACTACACGGAGCGCAACGCGATCATCGTCAATCAGCTCGGAGATGCGGTGGACGGGGAGAGCGCCGTGACGGGAACGCTCACCGCTGCCGGGGCGCGGGCGTTCGCAACCAAACTCAACGGCTATTTCACCAGCCTCAACGAGGCGGCCGAGACGCTGAAAAACGTGACGACCGCGATCTATGAACAGAACACGTTCGCCGAGTTCGTCTCGCAGAATGCGGACAGTTCGGGCGATACCAACATCGTGCTCGTCGCGATCGCGGCATTTGTCATCGCCTTCCTGGTCGCTGCGATCGTGGTGTGCGCGGCGGAGTATTCCAGGCAGCGCAAACGCGCGCTCCCTGCACAGGAACCGCAGGACGGCGCGTCCGGCGAAATGAAGGAATAACGGAACATACCGCGCCCGCCGCATTCAGCGGCGGGCGCGCTTTTCGGAAGTCATGCAAGGGGCCGTCCGCAGCGGGCGGCAGGGGAACGGATCTCATGTACAAACATCATATCGAGAGTGCACAGCGCCTGAAAGAATATTTTGCGGGGAAAGAGGGCGTCATTGCCGTCATCTGGGGCGGTTCCACCGTCAAGGGCAACGAGCGTCCCGATTCGGATATCGACGCGATCGTCGTCGTCACCGACGAGAGGTATGCCGCGCTCGAACGGGAGCGGCGCACCGCCGAGGTGATCACGGGATACTGCACCTATGAGGGCGGCTATTTCGACGTCAAATACAAGACGAAGGGAACGCTTGCCGAGGCGGCACAGCATGGCAGCGAACCGACGCGCAATGCCTATGTCCGGGCGCGCGTGCTCTGGACGCTCGACGCGGAGATCCCTGCACTTGTGGAAAACATTGCGCGCTATCCCGAACACGAGGTGCCGGCCAAACTTGAATGCTTCTGCGCCGATCTGCAGCTCAACCGGGGGTACTTTCTCAAAGTCGTCTCCCCGGACAATGCCTATATGCGCGCGCATCTCGCCCAGCAGATCGTGTACAGCGTGTATCGCCTGATCCTGCTTGAAAACCGCGTGCTCTTTCCGTGCAACCGCCGCCTTGAGGAGACGGTGCGCGCCTGCAAAAAGCGCCCCGGAAATATTCTTGAACTCGGGCGGGAGTTCCTCGGAAATATCTGCGAGGAGACCTGCGAAGCGTTCGTGGGGGCATTCTGGAAGCAGAGCGCTCTTCCGCTCTTTGACGATGTGTCCAGAAGCTGTGCCTGCTATGTGAAGTATTATGAGGACTGGTGGCGCGCCGAACATCCGCCCGTCCCCGACGAATGGTGACGTATGCGGCGCTCCGCTTTGCGGAGGACGCAAACATCGCGGACCGGACGTACTGGTACCGCTGTCCGTTCCCCGTGAAGGAAGGGGACAGGGTCTTTGCGCCCGTCGGTTCGCATGACCGGCTGCAGCGGGCCGTCGTCGAACGCGTGACGGCGGGCGACGAGGCGCATGCGCCCTATGACGTGCGCTTTCTGAAGACGGTCGCCGCAAAGTGCGGCGCATACCGCAGGCTTGCGGACGGCGTCGTTTTATACGAGACGGGCGGCATTCCCTATGACGGAAAACATTTCACCCGGTTCGGCCGCGTCCTGTTCGGCGGATACGACGGGACGGTGCGCGGCATGACGCCTGTTCGTGCCGACAGCACGGAAAAAGCGCTCCGCGCGGCGCTCTCCGCCGAAGAACGGATGCTGTTCGTCGGAGAGCGTGCGCACACGGCGGCGGCCTGCCTTGTACTGCTTGCGGGTGCGTCGGAAGCGGAGATCCGTGCCCGGCTTGTTCTGTGCGGCTGCGACGGCGGATTTTTTGCGGAGCGCGTAAAAGAGACGCTTTCGGAGCAATTTAGCGAATGGGAGCTTGTCCGCCTTGCGGGCATTCTTCGTTGAAGACAAGGAGAGAGATGAAACACATTCTGATGATCGCAACGGGGGGAACGATCGCCTCCAAGGAGACGGACGAGGGGCTTGCACCCATGCTCTCCTCCGGGGAGCTTCTCGACTGCGTCCCCGAAATCGCAGACGTGTGCGAAGTGGAAGCCGTTCAGCCGTTCAACCTGGACAGTACCAACGTCTATGCGGCGCACTGGCTGCAGATCGCCCGCATCATTGAGGAAAATTATGCCCGCTATGACGGTTTCGTCGTCACGCACGGCACGGACACCATGGCGTATACGGCGGCGGCGCTCTCCTACCTGGTGCAGAACAGCGCAAAGCCCATCGTGCTGACGGGTTCGCAGCGCTCCGCGTATTCGCGCGATACGGACGCGCGCAGAAATCTTGCCGACGCGTTTTTGTTCTGCGCGGACGACAGGGCATACGGCGTGCGGATCGTGTTCGACGGCAGCGTGATTCTGGGGACGCGCGCAAAAAAGACGCGCACGCGCAGTTTCAACGCCTTTTCGAGCATCGATTTCCCTGCCGTCGCCGTCATGCGCGAGGGCGTTCCCTTCTACTATCTGGAAGGGGAAAAGCCCAAGGGCGCGCCGACGTTCTTTCATAAGCTCGATGAGGACGTGTTCGTGCTCAAAATGATCCCCGGCCTGCGCGCGGATATCTTCGACTGGCTGGATACGCACTGCGACGGGCTGGTCATTGAATCGTTCGGCGCGGGCGGGCTTCCCAACTACGAAAACGATGCGTTCTGCGAGCGCCTTTCGCACTTTTTGTCGCTCGGCAAGACGGCGGTCCTCACCACGCAGGTGGAGCGGGAGGGGAGCGCGCTCGACAAGTACGCCGTCGGCAGACGTCTGCGCGCCTGCGGCAAGGTGCTGGAAGCGCGCTGCATGACGCTGGAAGCGACGGTGACCAAACTCATGTGGATCTTGTCGTTTGCCAAAGGGGAGCAGGCGGAAGCGCTCTTCTATGCGCCCGTCGAGCGGGATATTTTCTGAAATACCGGCAAAAGTTCAGGTGCCGCGCGGACATGTCCGCGCGGCGCCTGATTGTTGATCGGTTCTGTTTGATTTGCATGATCTTCCCGAACGGCAGCCGAAGTCTGCGACCGCGGGAGATCACGTTGACGTATCTTTGCAGAGTTGCCGATTATTTTCATGAGGACATTGATTTCCTGCTCGGAAGGCGGGAGTACTGACGGGAACGTTCCGCCGGCGAAAGACGCGGATCTGTCTCATCAACATGCGGGCGTCCCTTCGGGGACGTCCTTCTTGCCCGAAGAAAGGGACAAGAGATGTCTTTGCGCTTTTGCGGCGCGGCTACCCCGGTCGGACAGGGTGGTAAAACGGCGGTGGAACGCATACAATATTCCTATGGAATTTCTGCGGGAGATCGCCAATATTCTGGGAGCGGGAGACGCGCTGAGCATTCACTATACCGTCGTGGACGGGAGCGGCGGATATTTTCAGAACGTCGTCCGTCTCTTGTCCTTTTCGGAGACGGAGATCGTTCTGAAGGGGCGGCGGAGCAATGTGCGGGTCGAGGGGGAGCGGCTCTCGCTGGGGAAGTACTTTGCGGACGGCCATGCGAAGCTGTGAAATTTTTATCGAGGGCATCGGCGCGGCACGGGCGGTGGAAAAACTGGCGCAGGGCGGCGTACCGGTGCTCGCCGCATACGTGCAAAAAAAGGGCGTCGTCGTGCGCGTGGACGGCAAAGACCGTGAAAAAGTTTTTGCAATTTTGCGCGGTTCGTGTTATAATGGAAAAAACGTCCGTTTTTCGGGCGTTCTGCGCGCCGTGCGGCTGCTGGGAAAGCAGGCGGGACTTCTGATCGGCGCCGCCGTCTTTGCGTGCGCGGTGCTGTTTTTTCAGAGCCGTGTCCTGCGTATCGAGGTCGTCGGCAGCGGCGCATACTATCGTTCGGAGGTGCTCGGCGCGCTCGCGCGCAACGGCACGGAGATGTTTTCGCCGCCGCCCGGGGACCGGGCTGCCGTCACGGCGGAGATCCTGTCCCTTCCCCGCGTGAGTTTCTGTTCGCTCTCGCATGAGGGCGGCGTGCTCACCGTGCGTGTGGAGGTCTCGGACGACGCGCTGCCGCTTGCCGGCGGGAATCTGCTGATCCCTGCGGACGGCGTGGTGGAATCGCTCACGGTGCTCTCCGGAACGGCCCGCGTTTCGGTCGGCGACCGGGTGCAGGCGGGGGCGGTCGCCGTGGAGAACGTGACGGCGATCGGGGAGGAGACACTCCCCGTCACGGTCATCGCAGGCGTCCGGGTGCGCTATACGGTGGACGCGGAGTATGCGGGCAGCGAGGCATACGCGCTCGCGCAGGCCTATCTCGATCACGGCGAGATCGAGGGTTTACTTACGGAAAAGACCGGGACTGGCTGGCGGGTCACGGGCGAAGCGCTCGCCTGTGCCGCGCTCAATCTCGGCTGAGGAGGATATTACGGAAAAGACGGTCACGGTGGACACGGGCAGTCTGGACAGGCTCCGGACGGTCATCGGCGTTCTCGACGAAAATCTGATGACGATCGCGCGCGAATTGTCGCTCTCGACCCGCATTGACGGGACAAAGATCATTCTGACGGGGGAGGAGGCAGATGTGGGCGGCGCCGTCATCGCCAATCTGCTCGACGTCGCTTCTGCGGGCGAAAATATCGACAAAAGCGCGCTTTTGTACTGCATCTCCCTTGCGCGCGAGGGGAGCGCGGGCGATCTGGGCGCGGTCCTGAAGGACGTCGTTGCCGTGACTTCGCGCGGAAAGCCCGTCAAGTGCAAGACGGTCGGACAGCAGAATTACGTCGCCGCCATGCGCAAAAACACGATCACGTTCGGCACGGGCCCTGCGGGCACGGGCAAGACCTACCTTGCCGTCAGTTTCGCGGTCGCCTCGTATAAGGCGAAAGAGGTGGAAAAGATCATCCTCACCCGCCCCGCGGTGGAGGCGGGCGAAAAGCTCGGTTTCCTGCCGGGCGATCTTCAGACCAAGGTGGATCCCTATCTGCGTCCGCTCTACGACGCGCTGCAGGAACTGTTCGGCCTGGAGACGTATGCAAAACTCATGGAAAAGGGCGTGATCGAGGTCGCGCCGCTTGCCTATATGCGCGGAAGAACGCTTTCAAACGCGTTTGTCATTCTCGACGAGGCGCAGAACGCCACGCGCGAGCAGATGAAGATGTTCCTGACCCGACTGGGCGAGGGAAGCAAGATGGTCGTCACGGGCGATCTCACGCAGACCGACCTTCCGGACGGCAAGTCGAGCGGACTGGCGCATGCGGTCAGCGTGCTCAAAGGGGTGGAGGACATTGCGGTCGTCGCCCTGACGGAGCGCGACGTCGTGCGGCATCCGCTGGTCTCGCGCATCGTGCGCGCCTATGAGCGGGAGGAACAGCGCAGAAGAAAAGGAGAAAAACGATGAAGAACGATGAGCTCGCCATAACGGCGAAGAGCGAGGACGGCGTCCGCAATTTCCGCCTGGTCAGAAGCGCGTTCGTGTTTGCGGCGTGCTATGTCCTGCTGTGCCTCGTCATTTTCCTCATGATCGTCATCAACGATCCGGACGGCTGGATCGGATTTTTCACGGAAAATTATACCGGGCTTCTGACGCTCGCCGTCTGCACGCTGCTGCTGTGCTTCATCATCTACTATTACTACTACTTTGAGGACAGGGAATTCCTTGCCAAGGCGCGCAACGTCCTTTTGATCTTTTCGCTTGTCACGGTGTGCGTGATCCTGAGCTACGTCTTCGGAAAATTCGTCAACATCTATGCCCGTCCCTGCGCGCTGCTGGCGCTCTTGTGCGTCTTTTTGTTCAACCGCAGGCAGGCGATCATGCTCAACTTCATCTTCTCGGTGCTGATGTTTGTCATCGACACCTATACGAACAATTTCTCGTCGGACGGGGCGACCATGCAGGTGTATTATTCCCTCATGCTCAACTTTGTCTGCGGGACGTTCGCGATCTTTGCGGCCGGCGGAAACAAGACGCGCGGCGGCCTTCTGCTGACGGGGTGCATCGTCGCGGTGCCCACCGTCGTCATCGTCACGCTTCTGCAGGTGACCTATCTGTATTCCGACTGGATCGCGTTCGTCGCGTCCGTCGGGTTCTCCATTGTCGGCTGCGTCGTTTCGGCGGTGCTCGCGCTCGCGGGGCTGCCCGTGTTTGAAGCGGCGTTCAACCGCCTGACGGTCTTCCGTCTGAGGGAGCTGACCTCCACGAACGCGCCTCTTCTCGTGCGGCTCAAACAGGAGGCCCCCGGCACGTTCAATCATTCGCTCATCGTTGCGCAGCTCGCCGAGTCCTGCGCCGTCGCCATCGGCGAAAACGCCGAGCTCGCGCGTGCCGCGGCGTACTATCACGACGTGGGCAAGCTCAAACAGCCCGACTGCTTTACGGAAAATCAGACCGATTACAACGTGCACGACGAGCTCATGCCCGAACTTTCGGCGGACATCATCCGTTCGCATGCAAAGGACGGCTACGAGCTGCTGACGGCGGCGCATTTCCCGCAGATCATTGCGGACGTCGCCCGCGAACACCACGGCACGCTCCCCATCAAATATTTTTACGACAAGGCCATGAAGCTCTCGGGCGGGGACGCCGATATCCGGGATTATTCCTATCTCGGCCCCACGCCCAGAACGCGCATCGCCGCGATCGTGATGATCGCGGACGCCTCGGAGGCGGCGACCCGCGCGCTTGCCGACCGCTCGCCCGAAAACGTGGAGCGCACGGTGCGCGCCATCATCGAGGAGCGCATGGATCTCGATCAGTTTGCCGACTGCGACATCACGATCCGCGATCTTTCCGTGATCCGCAAGTCGCTTGTGGAAGCGCTTTCGGGCGTGCATCATCACCGCGTGGAGTATCCGGCGATCCGTTTCAACCGGGACAGGCAGGCGGTCAAGGAGAAGGAGCAGGAATGAAGCACATCGTATTTGATTCCGATCTGCCCGAAGAGGGGCTCTCCCGCCTTGCCGGTGCGCTGGACGGGCTCTGGGAGGGGGACAGCCTCTCTGCGGAGATCCTGCTCGTCTCCGAGGAAGAGATCCGGGCGCTGAATGCGCGGGAACGCGGTGTGGATTCGGTCACGGACGTTCTGAGTTTTCCGTCCATGGAGGACATCAGGGGCGTGCCGATCCTCGCGGAGGAGCACGGCGAAGAGCTCGATGAGGACGGGAACGTCTTTTTGGGCAGCGTCGTCATCTGCGAAAAGCGTGCGCGCGAGCAGGCGCGCGAATACGGCCATTCGTTCGAGCGCGAGCTCTGGTATCTTGCCGTGCACGGGATCCTGCACTGCCTCGGTTATGACCACATGACGGAAGCGGACAAACGGGAGATGCGCGAAAAAGAGGAACTCGTCATGAAAAAACTCGATCTGAGGAGAGACGCATGAGAAGCGGAACGGCTTATGATTCGGGCCGCAAGGAAAGCCGCGTCTTTCCGCAGCGGGACTCAATTTGCCGATCCTTCGGCATCGGGAGAAAAAGTGAAGCAGCGTGCGCTCTGATTGTTGCGAAGGGCACGCTGCGAGAAAAAACGAGAAGATGTCAGCCGTTTACGGCGTGTCTCTTCGGTGTTTTTTCTGAAGATCACGGCTTTTTCTCTCGTCGGTTCGGGAGAAAAAGCGTGAATGTAAGGAGAGACGCATGAGAAGCGGAACGGTTGCCGTCATCGGCAGGGCAAATGCGGGAAAATCGACGCTCATCAATGTGCTTGTGGGGGAAAAAGTGGCCATCGTCTCCCCCAAGCCGCAGACAACGCGCGACAGGATCCTCGGCGTGCTCACGCGGGAGGCGTATCAGATCGTGTTTGTCGATACGCCGGGCCTTTACAAGAGCCGCAACGCGCTCACCGATGAGATGATGAAGACGACGGAGACCACCTCCCGCGATGTGGACGCCATTTTGTACGTGCTCGACGGGCACGCGGGCGTCAGAGAAGAGGACGCCGGACTGATCGGAAAGTACGCCGCCCTCGGCGTGCCGCTCATCGTCGCCTATACCAAGATCGACATCATGCCCAAGGAAAAGATCCCGGACGACGTCAGGTTCCTTTCGGACGCGGGCGTCGATGCGGACATCTACCCCGTGTCCGCGCGCAAGGGGCAGAACCTGAAAAAGCTGGAAGAGGGGATCGCGGCCATGCTGCCGGAAGGGGACATGCTCTTTCCGGAAGACGTCGTCTCCGACCGCAGCGAAAAGTTCATGATCGCCGAGCTGATGCGCGAAAAGATCCTGCTCAAATATGACGAGGAGATCCCGCACGGGGTCGCCGTCGTCGTCCATACCTTCCGGCGGCGGGAGAGCGGGACCTATGAGATCGGGCTGGACATCGTGTGTGAAAAACAGGCGCATAAGGCCATTCTCATCGGAAAACAGGGAAAGGCCCTGAAAGAGGCCGCGTCGTTTGCCCGGAAAGATATGGAAAAATTCCTGGGCGGAAAGGTGTTTCTGACGACCTACGTCAAGGTGCGCGAGGACTGGCGGGACAGCGCCCGTCTCCTCAAAGAGTTCGGCTACGGCGAGGAATAGTTCCCTCCGCCCCGCTGCGGACGGAAAATTTCTCCGGCCGGCCGGGGGAATAGTTCTTCCGCGCCTCCGCATACTGCCCGCAAGGGGGTGTGTATGCAGGAAAAAGACGCGGCGGAGATCGCATGGGAGCTGTTTGAACGGACGGGAAACTTTACCTACTACATGCTGTACAAGCGGCTGAGATCAGACCGGAAAGGATAACTCATGGAATTCAAGGCGGACGCGCTCCTCTTGCGGGCGGTCGACTACGGAGAAAACGATAAGATCGTGACGCTTCTGACGGCGGACCGCGGAAAGATCTCTGCGTCCCTCAAGGGCGTGAAAAAGGCGGGGGCGAAGCTGCGGTTTGCCGCCCAGCCTTTTTGTTTTGCGGAGTATGTGTTCGCTTCGCGCGCAAACAGAAACACGGTGACGTCCGCCTCCCTCTACGACGGGTTTTACGCCCTGTGCGAGGACGTGGAGCGCTATTATGCGGCCGCCGTCGTCGCGGACGTGTGCGACAAAGTCGCACTCGAGGGCATGCAGGCGGGGCCTTTGCTCGTCGCCGCGGTCAGTGCGCTCGAAGCGCTGTGCTCGGACGAGCCGCTCGCGCTCGTTTCCTTCCTTTTGTCGGCGCTTGCGTTTGCGGGATACCCGGTGGAAACGGATGCGTGTCTCGTCTGTGGGGAAGTTCCGTCGGGCAGAATGCGGTTTTCCTTCGGGGACGGTGCGTTCTTCTGCGATGCCTGCTATCCCGACGCGACGCCCGCCAGCGAGAGCACGTTCCGCGCGCTGCGCGCCGCAAAGGGGACGGGAGAGGCGACGCCCGACGGCATCGTCCGCGCGCTCCGTCTGCTGGGCGCCTATTTCGGGCGTCAGGTGGGGGCGGAGCTTCCGGCGCTTGCGGAATATCTGCGGCTCGTGCGCGGACAGGGTGAAACGGCTTGACATTTCTGCGGGAATTTTTTATACTGTTACAGCTGAATTACGGGAGAAGAACATCAGGATGGGTCAGAAGATTGCCCGCGGGGACGCGCTCGTTCTCGCACACTATTACGCGCCCGATGCCGTGCAGGCGGCGGCGGATTTTGTGGGCGACAGTTTTGCATTGGCTCAGAAGGCGGTCGCGAGCGACAAGCCCGTCATCGTCTTTTGCGGCGTGACGTTCATGGGGGAGAGCGCCAAGATCCTCTGCCCCGAAAAAACCGTCTATCTGCCTGCGCCCGACGCGCACTGCCCCATGGCGGACATGGCGTCGGAGGAAGAAATTTTACATATGCGCCGCACGGTTTCCGATCTCGCCGTCGTCGTCTACGTCAATTCTTCGGCGCGGCTCAAGGCGCATGCCGACGTGGTGGTGACCAGCGCGAACGCTGTCAGGGTCGTATCCCACCTGAAAGAAAAAAACATCTATTTTATTCCGGACAGGAACCTCGGCGCGTTCGTCGCGGCGCAGCTGCCCGAAAAGAAGTTCTACTTCGGACATGGCTGCTGTCCCATTCACGACGCCACGACCGTGTCCGAGGTGGAGGCCGCGTTTTCCGCGCATCCGGAAGCGTTGCTGCTGGCCCATGCCGAGTGCCCCGAAGCGGTGCGCAGCCGCGCGGCGTTCGTCGGCTCGACGGCGGGCATGATCGCCTTTGCGGAACGCAGCGACGCCCGTGAATTTCTCGTCGCGACGGAGGCGGGCACGCTGTACGAGCTCGGCCGCCGCTGCCCGGGGAAGCGGTTTTTCCCCACGCGTGCAGACTTTCTGTGCGCCGACATGAAGAAGATCACGCCTGCGGCGCTTGAAAATGTGTTTGCGGGCGGCGGGACTCCCGTGGAAGTGGACGAAGAGATTGCGCAGCGCGCCCGCCGCGCGCTCATGCGCATGCTGGAGCTTGCAAAATGAAGACGGAATTCCGTGAAGTTCTCATCATCGGTGCGGGGGCGGCGGGATTGAACTGCGCCCTGCATCTGCCCGGACGGGAGGACGTGCTCGTCGTCTGCAAGGGCGGCCTGAAGGAGAGCGATTCCTTTCTGGCGCAGGGCGGGATCTGCGTGCTCCACGACGAAAACGACGCCGAGAGTTATTTCGAGGACACCATGCGCGCGGGGCACTATGAGAACGATCCCGATACGGTCCGCTGCATGATCAGACATTCGCGTGAGACCATCGACGAGCTGATCGCCTTCGGCGTCCGTTTTGCGCGCGAGGAGAACGGCGAACTCGCCTACACGCGCGAGGGCGCGCATTCCCGTCCGCGCATCGTCTTTCATGCGGACTGCACGGGCAAGGAGATCACTTCTCACCTTCTGCGCGCGGCGCTCGGGCGCACGAATATCGAACTGCGCCCCGATACGACGATGGTCGATCTCCTGTTCTCCGCGGAGGGAGACTGCGTGGGGGCCGCGCTCAGAGACAACCGGTCGGGGGAGATCACCCTCGTCTACGCGGGCAACACCGTGCTCGCCACAGGCGGCGTGGGCGGCCTTTTCCCGCACTCGACCAACTACCGCATTCTCACGGGGGACGGCGTGGGCGCCGCGCTCGCGCACGGCGTCGCCGCAGATCACCTCGACTACGTCCAGTTCCACCCGACCACGCTGTATTCGCGCGGACGGGGGAGGCGGTTCCTCATCTCGGAATCGGTGCGCGGCGAGGGCGCGCAGCTCATCAATGCCGCGGGGGAGCGCTTTGTGGACGAACTGCTGCCGCGCGACGTCGTGACGGCCGCGATCCGCGCGCAGATGAAGCGCGAAGGAAGCGACTTCGTCCGCCTCGATCTGAGGACGGTGCGCGGCGGGCAGCAGACGCTCGAACGCCATTTTCCGGGCATCGTGCGGCGCTGCCGCAAGGAGGGCTACGACGTGCTGAACGAGCCGATCCCCGTCGTTCCCGCCCAGCATTATTTCATGGGCGGGGTCCGGAGCGATCTTTCGGGCAGGACGAGCGCGCCGCACCTTTACGCGGTGGGCGAGACCTGCTGCAACGGCGTGCACGGGAAGAACAGGCTGGCGTCCAATTCCCTGCTGGAAGCGCTCATCTTCGCGCGCCGCGCGGCGGAGGACATCGCGGCGGGCGGGCGCGCAAAGGGGACGGCGCAGTGGAATTATACCAAAAAAGAGGTCGCCGCCTTCCTGAAAGAACGGAAAAAACTTGTCACACGGGAGACCCATCATGAAAGCGAGTAACGTTACGATGAAACTGCACTGGGACGCTGTCATTCTTGCCGCCCTGAAAGAGGATATCCCCTGGGAGGACGTCTCGGCCAATGCCGTCGTGCCCGAAGATGCGCGCGGCCATGCCGACCTCATTGCCAAGGCGGACGGCGTCGTTGCGGGCCTGCCCGTCTTCTGCCGCACGTTTGAACTGCTCGACGAAGACGTGCAGATCGACCTGCACGTGCAGGAGGGGGAGCGGGTGACGGCGGGGACGCTTCTTGCCGAGGTCACGGGCAACCTGCGCGCGCTCCTTTCGGGTGAGCGCACGGCGCTCAATTTTCTGCAGCGTATGAGCGGGATCGCGACCTATACGCGCCAGATGGCACAGCTTCTTGAGGGCACGGGGACGACGCTTCTCGACACCCGCAAGACCACGCCGCTTCTGCGCAGCCTGGAAAAGTACGCCGTCAGCGTGGGTGGCGGGAGCAATCACCGCTTCAATCTTTCGGACGGCGTGCTGCTGAAGGACAACCATATCGGCGCGGCGGGCGGCGTGCGGCAGGCCATCGGGCTGGCGCGCGCATATGCCCCGTTCGTGCGCAGGATCGAGATCGAGGTGGAGACCCTGGAACAGCTGGACGAGGCGCTGGACGCCGGGGCGGACATCGTCATGCTTGACAACATGAAGGGGGAAGCGCTCGAAGAGGCGGTGCGCCGCGCCAGGGGGCGCGCCGAAACGGAGATCTCCGGGAACGTCACGCGCGAAAATCTCGAAAGGTATGTCGCCCTCGGCGTGAACTACATCTCCTCAGGGGCGCTGACGCACAGCGCGCCCATTCTGGACGTCTCTCTCAAACACATGAAGAGGATCTGACGCCTCCGGCGGAAGATCCCGCCGGGCAGACCGCGCCCGAACCATTCCGTAAGACCGCCGCAGGGGCGTTTGCTCCTGCGCGTTTTTTTGTCCGGAACGGGCATATTTTCCCTGAAATTGCAGACGATGAATGGGGAAATGTGTGGGGAAATTTTCACAATGCGTTTCCAGATTTTTCTTCAAAGATATTGACAGTGAAATTATTTTGTTGTAAAATCATAATGCTATCAGTCTCTGGTGGCGTAAAAACTATATTACTAAACGGGGGAGGACAACAAGACTTATGAGAAAATTAAAAGTCGGGTTACTGCTTTTATTTTCGATGTTGCTGTCTTTGTGTCTGTTCGCGTGCAAGCCGACGGATGAACCGGGTGGCCCCGGTGAACCTACGGGCGATCAGCTTACGCGCGCACAGTTTGTCGGCGATGACACCATCACGCTGACAGATGCCGAGACAGTGGGAGACGCGTATACGGACGCGTTCAACGAGGCGGTCGCAGGCCTCAGGATCCGCACGTTTGCGGGCAGCACGATGGTTGAGATCAACGGCACGCAGTGCGATTACGATCTCAGCGGCGTGACCTGGGGCGAGTACGGCGTCTACACGGCGACGGTAACGCCCAAAACGCAGGGCGATATCAACAATGCCGGGAACATCACCGTCAGCACGCCTCTTACGATCCGTATCGAGCACGCATTCGGCGCGGCGAACGATCAGGGGATCTCGACCTGCGAAAAGGAGGGCTGTCCCGCAGTCCGCACCACGCAGACGCTCTCCGACGGTCAGGCCGAAGTGCTCAATTACGGTGCATTCCACAACGGGCCTACGGCGAACAACACGGAGAACGGCGATCTGACGCAGCTGCGCGCCTTCGGCACCGTTCCTCAGGGGAATACCGACACGACGGTAAACACCATGACGGTGGGCAAGCTCCGCAAGGGTTCGTCCGTCACGGTCACGGGCACGGCGCACACCACGTCCAGTACGGAGGCGTATTACTTCCCGAATATCGGTATCGCCCTGCGCGAGTTCGATGCGAGCACGTCGCCTTACGGCAAGTCGCAGACCTACCAGGGCGGCATGTCCGTCATCGTGCGTAACGACGGCTGGGTCCTGCTCAACGGCATCGGCGACAACGGCGTCAACGCATACGGACAGGGCAGGCTTCTGGGCGGCCTGAACGGCGAAATGCTCTCCGATGACGAAGGGGAAAAGGGCGCAAGGTACAACTACGGCTCCATTCCCGACGATACGACGGAGCCCAACGACTATCTGCTTGCCCTCACCGATTACGATGCGGGCAATGTTCCCGCAAATACCGCGGACTGGTACGACTGGATCGTGTATTCCTCGGGCGCTATCACGCGCACGGAGGATTATCGCGACGAGGCAAAGGAGATCCGCCTCACCTGGACGTTCCGTCCCGACAATATTATTGAACTTATCTACGAGAACATCACGGAGAACAAGACGCTCACGGCGCGCATCAAAGTGCCCGACGAGTATGCCGACAGTCAGTTCGACACCATTCTCCACGGCGACTATGTCGACATGACGTTCACGTCGATCTCCTCGGTGGAGCCTCAGCAGCTCAATTCCGTGCGCTTCAACGGCCTTGACGACACGGCGACCAAGTACTATGCCGAGGGCATGGCCTTCAATCTGGACGATCTTGACGGAAAGGTCGAGATCGATTATCAGATGAGCGAAGGCAACTGGCTCGGAACGGACGATTTCGAGCTCCAGGTCTATCGCGGCGAGGCCGTCACGTCGCAGCCCGATGAAAATGCCGAGGGCTGGACGACGCTGGGCACAGGCACGCGCCTGGAAGCGGACGACCACTATTTCCGCATCGCGGTCACCGTCGGCAATACGACGAAATACGATTATATGGCGCTCGGCGACGAGGATTTCATCACGTCCATCGTTGCGAACAAGATCACCGACGTTTACGGCTATCGCTTTGACGTGGGCGGCACGGCTGCGGACAGTGCGTCCCTGGGCAGCGTCGGATTTGCCGCAAGCGAGGACGGCACGCAGGTCGTCATCGCGCCCACGGGTCTGGCTTCCAACGGCACAGGTCTTCCGTTTGCCAATTACGTTGCGCTGCGCATCTACGGCGCGGGCTTCAACGCGGCCGTCGAAAAGCCCGAGAGCGGAAGTTACCGCATCGCGGCCGTCACGGACAGCTATCTTGACATTCTGGTCGAGGTCGGCGGAGCGGCGGACACCGTCACCCTGACGGGCGGCGATAACGGTCTGCAGGCCACGACGGTCGTCATCGATGTCTCCGGCATGACCCTTCCCGTCGTCTCCGCGGAGATCACCGGCTATGCGGTCGACGGCTACGAAGGGGCGCTTGCGGACATTCCCGTCAATACGGGCGCGGACGTGACTTTCAAGTTCACGATGAGCAAGGAAGCGTATGAAAGCGCCATGGTCGGTTTTGCAAACAGCCCTTATGCGGATACAGCGGTGAAGGCATTCAAGGCGCTTATCGACGAATTCAATGCGCTTACCGAAAATAAGCAGCTCGAACTCGAGACCGATTACGGGACCATCGTCGTCAAGGATGTCTCCGCGGCGGATTCCGGCGACAACAAGGTCGTCACCGTCACGTTTGCCATTCCTGCCGTGGAAGGGATCCCGGACAGCTCCTATGTCACGCTGTATGTATTCGACAACGGAGATGACTTCGAGCCCAATGAAGTCAAAATGTATTACGGCGCTCCCGTCGCCGTGAGCGGCGATCCGGGGCTCCGTCACGAGCTCAGCGTGGCCGGGTACACGGTGTATCTCGTTGCGGACGGCACCGATCTGTACTACTATGTGGCAAGAACGGACAGCGACCTTTCGGAAGGGGACATCGGGACCGGTTCGCTGTGGCTGAACGTGAACGGCGGCGAAGGCTCGTCCGCGCCCGCGTTCATCGACATCGGCTTCACGTATGCAGACGGTTCGATCGTCTTCAACGATGAGACGTTTGCCGAAATCGTCGAGTATTCGCTCGCGGTCAACGGCACGACGGACAACAGCCTCGACTACGATACGGGCTTCTTCTTCGCAGGCGTCATCGACACCACGCAGTACGGCGTGCAGGCGGGCAGCGGGGACTACGAGTACTACTTCCAGCTCGGAAACGCCTGGGATCAGACGAGCGCTTATAACACCTACAAGGTCTCTTACACGGCAGAAGGCGCAACAACGGTCATCGCGCAGGAGAGCGACCTGACCCTTGGCGGGCTGTACACGATCAAGGACGGCACCTGCCTCGACGCCGGTCTGTTCGCCTATGAAGTGACGAACGATGCGGGCGAAGTGGTGTTCTATGCGAACATCTTCACGGCGGGCGGTTCGCACTCCGGAAGTGTCGGCACCTGTGAATACTGCGGTGCAACGATCTCCCGTACCAGAACGTATACGGGCTCCATTCAGGACAACGAATTTATCGAAGTCAACGAGACCTATACCGGGTTCATCAACGGGGCGGCATCTGCCGAAGACGAGGCAAAACAGGCCAATCTCTACAACGGCATGCGCCTTGAGATCGGGCTCTCCAACGGTACGTTCTACTCCGTGCGCGCGGACGGCTTCGTCTCCTTCAATGACTACGAGAATCCTGCATCGGGCGACAACATCGTTCATTCGCTCGACGAAGACGGCGACATCGGCCTGCGCACGCCGATCGGCAAGCTCAACGGCGTGACGGGCGAGCCCATCACGGAAGAGACATATCTCGGCACGATCGATGGTAGCGGCAACCGTGTGAACGGCGTGCTCGCAACCGGAACGTTCCGCATCAACGTCTCGTATGAAAACGGAACGGTGACGGTCGTCTATCGCCTCTATCAGGACGGACACGACGACTTCAGAACGGATGCTCCTTACTTCGAGTTCACGGTGGCCATCTCCGGGCTCACCGATGCGGAACTTGACATCGAGTTCTTTGCAGATAACGTCAACATCGGCAATTCGAGCAACGTCTGGATGACGACGGGCGACATCAACAACACGATGATCAGCTCCTTCAGCGGCGATTCCGACACGATCACCGCGGGCGGTGAGGCATTCACGGCGGCCGGTTCGTATTCCTCGCTCGGCGTGGAAGGCGGATATGCGCTCGTCGCAGGCGAAGGCAACGCAAGGGATCTGACCGACGAACAGAAGAAGGCGCTCGGAATTCCCGACGGCGACACGACGTACGAAAAATACGTTGCGTTCACAGTCAACTTTGAAAAGGCCTATGCGGGAGAGGATTCCATCGTCTCCGCAAAGGTCGTCGGCGAACCCTATGCGTTCGCGGCATTCAGCGATGACAAGACGGCGCTCAACGTCGTGATCCCGTTCGCGGGCGAAAAGACCGAATACGTCATCGATCTTTCCAACAGCGGCGGCTACACCCTCCAGGCGGATATCAGCCTCGATCTGAGCGCGGTCTCCACCTATTCGGTCTCGACGCAGGTCAGCGGCGAACCGACGCTGGGCGGCGGCGGTCAGATGACCATCACTTACAGCGGCCCTGATCTTCCTGCAAATGTTTCCTTCCGCGTCAACGGCGCAGACGTTGCGGTAGGCAGCTCCTCGGCGGACGGCGTTATGCTCGTATCCTACAAGGACAACACGCTGACGCTCACGCTTCCTTCGTTCGTCAGCGCGCCCAAGGCGTTCACGATCGACATGATCAACGCGGACAACGGCCTGCTCGTCGCTTCGAGAACGGTCAGCGCAACGACAGTCGGTTCGGACAGCAACACGGCAACGGTGGAAACGGATGACGGCACGGCGTATGCGGTCGTCAACGGCAACAATCTCGCAGTCGTGTTCGCAGGCGTTGCACCCGGCTCCACGCAGGATCTTTGGATCAACGCCAACATGGGCACCGCGAACGATGTCTCGCTCATCGGCTGGAAGAACTATCAGTTCACGACCTATGCAAGCGGCGCGATCGAGTTCACGAACGCAGCGAACAACGCTGCGACCGACAGCATCGGTTACTACTTTGTGGAAGGCCGCTGGTATGCGGTGGTCAACATCGGGCTTGCGCCCATGGGTGTGACGGCGAATGCGGATTACGGCTTCGAGCTCAGCTTTGCGGAATCCGCCGTCGCGGCAAGCGAAGGCTATGTGACCTATTACTTCGTCAGTGCCGGCTCGGTCGAGGAAAAACAGGTTTCCGCCGATACAGCGGCGACCGAGATCGTTCCGAACTCCTGCACGACGGTCGGCTACAACGGCATCAGAGTGGAGGGCGGCAAGTTCTATGCGAACATTTCGGTCGAACCCGCGCACGACTGGAGGGAATCCGACGTAGACGGTCAGTATATCTGTTCGGTCTGCGGTGCGATCCTGCACAGCGGTTCTGCAACGAACGCTTCGATCGATGCGCTCGGAACGACGGAAGCGGGCAGCCTTGTCGATACGGGTCTGACGGTCTCCTTCTGGATGTCCGGCGCGACGAGCGACTGGGGTGCGATCGGCCTTTCGGTCGGTTCCGGTTCCGTCAAGATCACCATGCCCAACCTTGACAGCTGGGCTCCCAACCTCGGTTCGGGTGCAACGGAGCGCGAGCAGGAGCTTGCGGAGCTCGTCAAAGAGACAAACGCATATCCGAATGCTTCCAACCTGCAATCCGGCTTCGATTACGCGACGTTCCTGAACAAGTCCGTCTATGCAACGATCGTCATCAGTATGACGGAGGGCATCAAGTATTACGCGAACGGCGAACTTGCCGTCGAGTATCAGATCAATGTTGATTTGTCAACGGACAACGGCAAGCATCCTCTTCAGTCGCAGTACTTTGCGGAATTGTTCCTGCTGCTCGCACAGCGCCAGGGCTTCGTCATTTCGCAGTCCGGAATGCAGGCGGAGAACGCGATCATCGAGCGCGACACGCTCACGGCCGATGAAGTCGCGGCCCGTTATACGGCATACCTTGCGGAGCACAGCTACTATCCTGCCGGAGCGGAAACGCCCACGCACCCCGAATGGGATGAAGACGGAGCTTTCGTAATCGGCGCAGCGGATAACAGCACGGCCTACACGATAGACTTGAAAACGTATGGCGTGGAAAGAGGGGAGACTCTTACGCTGGAAGGGACTCTTACTTCAAAAGGGAATGATCCCAAGGAGGGGGAAACAACTTTCGGAGCCTGGAATGCCCCCGTCATCACGCTCTATAACGGCATTTCCGTTTCGCCCGTCACGATCCGTGCGGACAACTGGGTACTCGGCGCAGACAGCGGTCAGAGTGGCGAAAAAGCCGCTTGTTCGTCATTGGGCTGGACGATACAAAAAACTGCTCCTGCTTTGGAAAACACGATTGAGGAGAATACCGATGTCTGGGCAGAGATTCGTCCGATCATGAACGGCTCTACGCTCCGGATTGCTTTCAGTTATTCGGCGGACGGCAAATCCTTCACGGTTGCGTACACCTTTATTTCCGACGGACATTCCTGGACGGAGACGTACGTTTTGACCAGTTCTGATGGGGCGGAACTCGGAGACGATGCGTTCTCGTTCGGCATCGGCGTGGACCGTTGTTCTTACAATGTCACTTCGTTTGTGAGAAGCTGATTGTTTCACACAACAAACAGAGGATGAATTGTCAAACTAAGTGCAACACAAAGAGAGATTTTCAATGAACAAATCTTGTGGTGTATGGTAATGCAAAACTTTCTTAGGCCTGGCGTTAAT
>CAJFRT010000023.1 GCA_904419525.1 Candidatus Gallimonas merdae | reverse complement strand
ACTGTTTGATAAACTGCCGCAAGGCGTAACGCCGATCTTGCATTCCGACCAAGGCTGGCAATACCAAATGAGGGAGTTCCAAAGCCGACTGAAAGAACACAATATTCTGCAAAGCATGTCACGAAAAGGCAACTGCCTGGACAACAGCGTGATGGAGAACTTTTTCGGACGGTTAAAGGTGGAGATGTATTACGGCGAAAAGTTCCAGACAGTGGACGATTTCGTCCACTGTCTGGAAGAGTACATTCATTACTGGAACAACGAGAGAATATCTCTCAAATTAAAAGGAATGAGCCCGGTGAAATACCGAACTCATTCTCAAACAAACTAATAATTCTTTGTCTAAACTTTGGGGTTCACTTCACCACGGCCCGTTCTTTTTTTATTTCATATTTTGCTGTCTGACCAACCGGTATCCTTTTTTCGGAGGAAGTCGGAAAAAGTCGATTTTTCCTCCGAATCTGATGAGAAGAACGGCTGCGACTGCCAGGACGATCCCCACGCAGATCACGACGATCGCCCAGGTATCAAGCGTTTCGCTCTTGATGCGCGACCAAAGCTCATTGATGCTCTCATTGGCTTCTTCGCCGTAGTAGTCCATGACGGCACATCTCTTCGTGACCTCTTCTGTCGGATAATGGGCATGCAGCTGGCGGTATTCCGCCTGTTCCCGTTCTGCATAGAAGACCGCGCTTTCATCGCCGAAGAAGTAGCTGAGATCATATTCAACGGGGTCTTCGGCCTCTTCCGGATCTACGGCATAGCAGTCCTTGACGTAATCCAGTACCATGGAACCGTATTCTTCGTCGTTCGGATCGCCGGCGATGACGCCCGAATAGCCGATGTAGTACATGTTCCGGACGGCATTGTCGGGACGGGAGAGGAAATTGACGAACGCCTGCGCCGCCTGCGTGTTGGCGCCTTTCGGCATGACCCAGCCGTCAAACCAGAGATTTGCACACTCCTCCGGGATGAAGAAGTTCAGGCTGATCCCGTCCTCTTCTTCGGCAAGATCCATCGCGTAAACGGCGTCTCCGCTCCACGCAAAGTTGAGCCAGATATTTCCGTTGACGATATCCGCTTTGCCTGTGTCCGTCTCATAGCCGTAGATGTTTTCGTCCATTTCCAGCATGATTTCTTCGACTTTCTTTATGGTCTCATCGTCGGTGCGGTTCATGATTTCGGCAAGCTTGACGCCGTATTCGGGATCAGATCTGTCAAGTGCTTCGATCTCGTCGCGGTAGCAGATGGCAAGGGCTACAAAATAGGAATCGCGTACGTTGTCCTTCGTCGTCACTTTGTTTTTATACTGGGGTGCACGCATGATGTCCCAGCCGAGATCTGTCAGATCGTCGAGCTGCACATAACTTGTATTATAGATGAAGCCCGTTACGCCCCACATGTAACCTGCGGCATAGTCGCTCCAGGTCGAGGTGTCGTCCGCATCTTTCTTGTTGATGCGGTTGCTCTCGAACATATTCCTGATGTAGGGGGAGACGTTGCGGATATAGTAATTTTCTTCGATTTCCGGATCGAAAAAACTTTCCTCATAGGGCTGCAGATAGTCCTCTGCCGCAAGCTTCATGATCATATATTCGGAAGGGCAGAGAAGATCGTAGGTGTCTCCGAGCTGAAGCTGATTGTACATGTCTTCATTCGTGCCGAAAGTAGAGTATTCTACGCGGATGGGAGTGCCGTAGGTCTCTTCATACCATTCTTCAAAGTCCTCTATGATGGGGGGAGCGGAGCCGTCTTCATTGACCTCATAGTCGTATTCGTAGGAGTCTTCTCCGCCGAGATCGATATATTCCTCCCAGTTGAAGACGCGCAGTACGATCTCCGCTTCTCCGCTGCAGCCCGCCGTAAACAGAAGGGTGGGGAGTGCCGCGAGAGAAGCCAGCGCAAGTGCGCCGATTCGTTTTTTTCTCATTTTACGGCCTCCTTTTTTCTGTGTCCCGCAAGGTTTGCGGCAATTACGATGATCAGGATCACAAGGAAAATGATCGTGGTCAGCGCCCAGAACGAAGAGAGGGTCTCGGCCGTGTGCGCATTGCCGCGGATCGTCGCATTGAACACATAGGTCGAAATGGTATCGAAGCCGGAAGGGCGGGTATAGACGGTGACGATATAATCGTCCAGGGAGAGGGTGATGGCGAGCATGAAGCCCGAGATGACGCCCGGTATGATCTGCGGCAGGATCACCTTGAACAGGGCCTTGGCCGGAGATGCGCCCAGATCGAGCGCCGCTTCATACAGGGAGTTGTCCATCTGTTTGAGTTTCGGCATGACGGACAGGACGACAAAGGGTGTGCAGATGACCATATGTCCCATCAGCAGGGTAAAGTAGGATTTCTGGAGCCCGAATGCCACAAACATGATGGCGAGAGAGAGCGCCGTGACGATCTCTGCATTGATGATGGGAATTCTGGAAATCGCACCGATCGTGCTTTTTACCCGCCGTTTGCTGTAATACATGCCGAGCGCGCCCAGCGTTCCGAGCACTGTGGAGAGTGCGGCGGAGGCAAAGGCAAGGCCCAGGGTGTTGCCGATCATCGTCATGACCTGGGAATCCGTGAACAGATCCCTGTAATGGTCAAACGTGAATCCGCCCGAGGTGCCGATCACGTCGGTATCGATAAAGCTGTAGACGGCAAGCAGCAGAATGGGGGCATAGAGCAACAGAAGGACAATACCGATAAATACGGCTTTCAGGCATTTATATACAAGTGCTTTTCTGTTCACAGATTTGCCCCCCTTACGGTCTCGTCTTCACGGAATCCCCCGGTCAGCCATGTCGAAAGGAATACGACGATGAGCAGGATCAGGGCGACCATCGAACCCATGTGCCAGTTCGTTCCGAAATATTCGTAAATAAATTTACCGATGATCGTGACTTTGGAATTGCCGAGCATGTCGGACACGACATAGTTGGTCATCGAAGGCAGGAATACCATGGTGATGCCGCTTGCGATCCCCGGCATGGAGAGGGGAAGCGTGATACGCGTGAACGTCGTAAATCCGCCGGCGCCCAGATCGGAGCTTGCTTCATACAGGCTCTCGTCGATTTTGAGCATGGTCGTGTACAGCGGCAGGATCATAAACGGCAGGAAGTCGTAGACCATGCCGAAGATCGTGTTGAAGTAATTTGCTTCGCCAAGAAGGCCGATCCAGCCGAGGAGTTCCCTGATCGCGTTGATGCGAAGGACGAAGTTGATCCACATGGGCGTGACGAACAGGAGCAGAATGACGAATTTCTTTTTCATCTTGCTCCGCGCCAGAATGTAGGCGACGGGGTAGGCGATCACAAGGCAGACGGCCGTCGTGATGAATGCAATGACCAAAGAATAGACGATGGTGCTGAGTTTGGTCGGGTCGGAAAAGAACTGAATGAAGTTTCCGAACGAAAGGTGCATCTCTTTGTCCGTGAAAGCGTAAAAGAGAATGACCAGCATGGGAATGATGACAAAGAAGAGCAGGAAAACGGCATAGGGAATGCCCAGCAGTTTTCTGGAAAAATGCAGTTTCATTTCTTCTTGTCCTCCGCGTGCTTGAGGGTGAGTTTGATTTTTTCCTTGGGAACGATGACGGAGACACGGTCGTTTTCATTCCACAAGTCGTCCGTCGCAAAGACAAAGTCTTCTTCGTCCTCGCCGTCGGTACGCACGATCAGGCGGTAATGATCGCCCTTGTAAATGATGGAAATAATGTGACCCGTCGTACCGCCGGCGTTTTCGTCGTCGCTGATCTCGACGTCCTGGAGCCCGATTTCGACTTTGACTTCCGTCCCGGTCAGATCAAGTTTTTCGCCTGCAGCCGTGACGAGGTATTCCTCTTCATCGATATGGCTGCCGGGATAGAGCTGGGTAATGTCGCATTCAAATTCACCGTCGGCAAATTCGACCGTGTTGTGCTTGGTGATCACGCCGTCAAAGACGTTCGACGTGTATTTCGGCTTCATCAGGTGAATGCCGTCCGGCGCGATATTCAGGCCGATCACGTCACCTTCCCGGCGGCTCTCCGTGCTCTGGACAACCACCTCGTATTTCCCGACCTGCACGGTGATTTCGTAATGGATTCCCTTGAAAACGACAGAGATGACTTTCCCTTTGAGGATCCCTGCGTCGGGGGCGCACATGAGCACGTCTTCCGGGCGGACGACGACGTCCACGGGTTCATTGCGTTCAAAGTCGTCCACGCAGTTGAATGTCTTGCCGCAGAATTTGACCTTTCGCTCGCCCACAACGGTTCCGTTGAAGATGTTGCTCTCGCCGATGAAGTCGGCGACGAAGGTGTTTGCGGGTTCGTTATAGATGTCGATCGGGGTACCGATCTGCTGAACGACGCCGTCCGACATGACGACGATCGTATCGGACATCGTAAGCGCTTCTTCCTGGTCGTGTGTGACATAGATGAACGTGATGCCGAGGCGCCTGTGCATCTCCTTGAGTTCGATCTGCATTTCCTTGCGCATCTTGAGATCGAGCGCGCCGAGCGGTTCGTCGAGCAGGAGGATCTCCGGCTCGTTGACGATCGCGCGGGCGATCGCCACGCGCTGCTGCTGTCCGCCCGAGAGCGTGGAAATGGAGCGCTTCTCGAAGCCTTCCAGGTCGACCAGATCGAGCGCTTTTTCTACTTTTTCGCGGATCTCCTTTTTAGAGAGCCGTTCTTTTTTCGTATATTCCTTTCCTTCGTCGTTTTGATATGTATTGAGGACGCGCTTGCATTTGAGGCCGAAGGCAACATTCTCAAAGACATTCAGGTGCGGGAAGAGGGCATAGCGCTGAAACACCGTGTTTACGGGACGCCTGTTGGGGGGGAGCACGGAAATATCCTTTCCGTTCAGAAGGATCTGCCCGCTCGTGGGAAGGTCGAATCCCGCGATCATTCTCAGGGTCGTCGTCTTGCCGCAGCCGGACGGGCCGAGAAAGGTGATGAATTCTCCCTTGTTGACGTAGAAACTCACGTTGTCGATGACGAGCGTGTCATCATAGTACTTGGTGACGTTCTTGAGTTCGATGATGTGTTCTGCCATGTTCTCTCCTGTATATATATGGATATCGATTTGGTGTCTCTAAAAATTGGGGGGCGTGGAGATCCAAAGGAATTTTGCTTTTCCCTTGCCCTTGTTGATGATGTGATGTTCGCGGTTTGCGGTAAAATAGAAACTTTCGCCTTTCTTCGCGGCATGCGATTTTCCGCCGACGACGATTGCGATGCGTCCTTCAAGGATATATCCGAACTCCTCGCCGTCGTGGGGGAAGTCCACGGGGGCGGAGGCGCCCGGTTCAAGCTCCACAAGCACGGG
This sequence comes from Candidatus Gallimonas merdae, assembly GCA_904419525.1. GTDB lineage: Bacteria > Bacillota > Clostridia > Christensenellales > Borkfalkiaceae > Gallimonas > Gallimonas merdae. Next base: position 15,941 of record CAJFRT010000023.1, on the reverse strand, counting down.
CTCCATCATGTTTTTCTGTGCATTGGGAATGACCCAGTTCCAGACCATGCCGTCGGACTGTTTCTCAATGTATTCGTCCTGCGAAAAGACGATTTTTTCATCGTTTTCCTCGCGGAAGAAATCGGAAAGATTGCTTCCGAGGGCATTGAGGATATCGTTGAGTGTTGCGATCGAAGGGCTTGTCAGATCGTTTTCGAGCTGAGAGATGTATCCCTTTGTCAGTTCGCATCGGTCGGCAAGCTCTTCCTGGGTGAGGTTGTACTGCTGCCGAAGGTCTCGGATCTTTCTGCCGAGCTGCATAAAATACTCCTTTGGGTTTCGTAACAGTAAACTTTTAGTCATGTTTTACGGAACTCTCGTAAAATTAAACGCAAAGTTTAATAAAAATAAACCAACGGACGCTATGATAATATAAATGAATCAGAATGTCAACTGTTTGAAAGTACTTTTATCACGGAATTTTCAAAATTTTTCAAAAAATTTTCTGCGTGAAAAAACCGCTCCGGGCAGCGGAGCGGCAGGGGAAATACAGATAAAGAAACACCCGCTCCATTACCGGAACGGGTGCCGAATCAGTTGTTACGCAGAAATCGAAGCAAGCTTCTTGGCGAGCTTTGCCTTCTTGTTCGCGGCGTTGTTCTTGTGCAGAACGCCCTTGCTTGCTGCGGAATCGATCGCCGAAACGGTTTCGGGATAGAGCGCGTTTGCCGTCTCTTTGTCGCCGGCCTCGACTGCCGCAAGGAACTTTTTGATACTCGTCTTGAGCGCGGACTTGATCATTTTGTTCTCTTTCGTCTTCTTCTCGGTAACCAGCACGCGCTTCTTCGCAGATTTGATATTGGGCACGATATTACTCCTTCCAAATGGCTTTTGTCTTGATAACCTTAGTTATTTTAGCATAAAATAAAGAGCTTGTAAACTGTTTTTCATGGGAGAAGTAATAAAATTTGCAAAAACTTTGCTCTGAAAATTCGATTTTATCCGTCGGTCAGCGGCAGGTGCGGATCGGGATATTTGACAGCGGCGTGGGAGGGCTCAATGTGCTCGGTGCCTGCATGCAGCGCCTGCCGCACGCACTGTTTTACTATTTCGGAGACAATTCGCACGCCCCGTACGGGAACAGGGCTCCGGCTGAGATCGGGCGTTATGTCGGAAAAGCGCTTTCCCGCTTCGCGCGCCTGCATGTAAGCGCCGTTGTCCTTGCCTGCAATACCGCGACGGCCGTATGCGCGGAACAGATGCGCGCCCGGTTTTCCTTTCCCGTGATCGGCATGGAGCCTGCCATTGCTCCTGCGGCGCGGGTGTGCCGGAACGTGCTTGTTCTGGCCACGCCGCGCACGGCGGAGAGTGAACGCCTGCAAAGACTGATCTCGCGCTTCCCGCAGTGCCGTATTACGGTGTGTGCGCTGCCCGCTTTGGCGGGGGCGATCGAGCGTCGGTTTTCGGACGGGGAAAAGCTGACCATTTCCGACCACCTGCCGCCGGGAAGCTATGACGGCGTGGTACTCGGCTGTACCCACTATGCCTTTTATCGGCAGGAAATTGCCGATTTTTACGGGGTTCCTGTCTTTGACGGGGTGCAGGGGACGGCAAATCGCTTGGAACAGGTACTTCGCTTGCAGAAAGAGGGAGCTTTTTGTGGGACAGATGACCACCTGCGACCCAAACAGAATCCGAACAAATGTTTTATGAAAAAGTATAGGAAAAGGCAAAATAGAGGGGTTATTTTCCTTGGAAATGATAAAAAAATAAACAAAACTGTCTTTTTAACGAACATTTGTTTTACAAAAAAGTAAAAATAATTTTGCTTTTTTCTAAAAAAGTAGTCAAAGGTGGTTGACAGTGGTCGATAGTGGTGGTATAATGATGCATGTAGTACATAAAAAGGATACACGGAAGCAAGCGCATGAAACTGCTGAGCGGAAAGGTCGTCCATCAGCTGGACACCAAAAACAGAATACGCATTCCCGCGAAGTACAAGAACGCGTTTCCTGAAAAGGAAAAGCTCTTCTTTGTAGAATATGCGCCCGACTGCATTTCCGTGATGCCGGAATCCGTACTCGGAAGCAGGCTCGCTTCGTTTGATGAGGTCAACCCGGGCGACCCGGTCATGATGAACGCCAAGCGCAGGATTCTCTGTTCCATTGAAGAGGTCACGGAGGACGCACAGGGCCGCACACAGATCCCCAAATCTTTCCGTGAATATGCGGAACTCGGAAAAGATGTTGTGACGGTCGGCATGGGCGATTATGTTGAGATCTGGTCGCAGGAGAAGTTTGAGGCATCTGTCGGCGGCATGACCATTCAGCAGGCCAATGCCGTGGCATACAAAAAGAGCGCGGAGCAATGAGATGAGCACATACCATCGCCCGATCATGGTTGACGAGGTGCTCGAAGGACTGGACATCAAGGCCGGAGGAATCTATTTCGACGGCACGGCAGGGGGCGGGGGACATTCCTTTGCGATCCTTGCGGCCGACCCGACCGTGCGACTGATCGCAACCGATAAGGACGGCGACGCGATCCGGGAAGTGACAGAGCGGCTCTCTCCGTTTGCAGGACGCTACAAGCTGTATCGCACGGATTTCAAGAATTATGAGAAAGTTCTCGAAGATGCGGGCGTCGGCCGGCTGGACGGATATCTGCTCGACCTTGGGATCTCTTCTCATCAGATCGATACCCGCGAGCGCGGATTTGCCTACATGAGCGACGATGCTCCGCTCGACATGCGCATGGACGACAGGGCCACGCTGACGGCGAAGACGGTTGTCAATGATTATCCCGAAGAAATGCTTTTGCAGATCCTGCGGGAATACGGAGAGGAAACATTCGCCGCTTCCATCGTGCGGAACATCGTGCGGGAGCGGGAAAAGAGTGAGATCGCAACATGCGGAGCGCTACGCAGGATCATTGAGGCGAGCGTTCCTGCGAAATACCGGTATAATGCATGTGCGCGTAAGACCTTTCAGGCGATCCGGATCGAAGTCAACGGAGAGCTTGCGGGACTGAAAGAGTGTGTAGAAGGACTGACGCGGAGACTGAAACCGGGCGGAAGAGCATGCATTCTCACGTTCCATTCGCTGGAAGACAGAATCGTGAAAAATGTTTTCCGGACGATGAGCGAGGGCTGCACCTGTCCGAAGAGCTTCCCCGTGTGTGTCTGCGGGAAGAAAAAGGAAGTGGAACTTGTGGGCAGGAAACCGCTCACGGCAAGCGAAGAAGAACAACGGGAAAACCCGAGAAGCACGAGCGCAAAATTGCGGATTGCCCGAAAAACCGAATGAACGGGAAATTGCGCGAATACGATGATAAGGAGAACGATCATGGCTAACACGGCAATCATGGAAGATACCGTCACCCGACGTGACGAGCGGCGTGCGGCTGCCGAGCAGGAGCACCGTCAGCGCATTTCCGAAAATTACCGCAAACTCCTCTTTGACAACAACGAAGAGTGGGCCGCTGCGGAATCGCATATGGAAACGCGTTCGCCGGCGGCGCCTGCGGCGACGGCAACGCTTGAGCGCACGCCCGTTATGCCCGTGCATGAATCGGTTTCTCCTGCGACGGAAGAGACTGCCGACAGCTATTCCGCCAATACGACACAGCGCATTGCCGATTATGTTGCCTATGCTCCCGCAAAGGGGAAGCATATGCTCTTTGAAGGGATCGCTTATAAGGACGGCGAACTCATTGACACAAGGGCGGCGGCAGCGGCGCCTGCTGTGGCTCCTGCGCCGGTTGTGGCTCCCGCGCCCGTGGAGATCCCCGCAGCGCCCGTTGCAGCGCCTGCGGAAGACGACGCGCTTCCCACGCGCCGCACGCTCGATACGCTTCGCCGCGGTGCGGAGATGACGGAGACGGAAGGGCAGACGGGCCTGTTGTCTTCGCTCTCTCTGAAGACGAAGGTGGTGCTTTGCGCCATTGCGGCGGCGGTGATCCTCATTATCGCGCTGATCTGCGTCAATACGGGGATCCTGAGCTCCGCGAATGCCGATATCATCGTCAAAGAAGCGCAGCTGCGCGATCTGCAGTCGCAGTACGCACAGATGCAGGAAGATCTGGATTACATTCAGTCTGATGAATTTATCGACGGATGGGCTCAGGAGCACGGAATGGTGCGGGGCGAATAATTTGTCCGGAGGGAACTGAATATCAAACAGAGGGATTTTTCCTTATCTGTTTTACGAAAGAGGTTATTTGCCGTTCTTGCGGCGATAGCCTTTCTTTTTTGCATTTTTTTGGCGAGGTTCTTCTATATTCAGGTCATATGGGAAGACGATCTGAATGCCCGTGCCATCGATCAGTGGACGCGCGAGATACCTGTTTCGGCGGGGCGCGGGAATATCTATGACAGGAACGGAGAACTGCTTGCCGGAAATGTAGCGGCATACAGTATCTATGCGCGCGCCAATGCCGTGACAGACGCAGAAGAAACGGCGGCTCTGCTTGCGGGCGCGCTTTCGCTTTCCTATGATGATCTTCTGTCAAAACTTACGGACCGAAGCCGTTCGGAGATCGTGCTTGTCAAGCGCGCCGAAAAATCCGTTGTGGAACAGATCGAAGGGGCCGACCTTGCGGGGGTCTATTACGCAAGGGACGACAGGCGGTTTTATCCGCACGGATCGCTCGCCTGCCAGGTCCTCGGGTTTACCTCCTATGACGGATCGGGTTCGACCGGTCTCGAACAGTACTATAACGAGTATCTGGCCGGGGAAAAGGGGGAGATCCTGTTTGAAACAGATCTTGTCGGCGTCGATCTTGACGGCGCGACGGCCGCGTATATCCCCGGCGAGGACGGGCTTGATATCCGGCTGACGCTCGATTATCGGATCCAGGCGCTTGCGGAAGAGATCATGGCAAGGGCGCTTGCGGAGTATTCCGCAAAAGCGGCGCGGGCGATCGTTCTCGATGTCACCGATTTTTCCGTGCTCGCTATGGTCAATCTTCCCTCCTATGATCTCAACGAGATCCCGCGCAATGACTTGTCCGCGCTCAATGCGCTTTCTCGCAATGCGCTTGTCAGCGATGTCTATGAGCCGGGCTCCACGTTCAAGATCGTCACGGCGGCCGCGAACATCGAGGAGTATCTGCAGGGCAATCCGAACGCTTACGCCACAAACAAGATCTTTTCTTCTTCGCGCACCCGCACGGTGGACGGAACGACGATCCGCTGCTGGAGCGATCACGCAAACGGAAAACATTCCAATCAGACGCTTGCCGAGGCGCTCAACAACAGCTGCAATCCCTGTTTCGTGGACATTGCGCTCTCCCTCGGGAAGGAGACATTTTACGACTATCTTGCCGCATTCAACTTCGGACGGGCGACGGGGCTGGATTTTTCGGGCGAGGCGATCGGAATGCTTCTGCCGGAAAGCACGCTCCGGGACTGTGATTTTGCGCGGATCGGATTCGGTCAGACGATAGCCGTCACGCCTCTTCAGCTTGCCTGTGCGAGTGCGGCGGCCGTCAACGGCGGGTATTATTATGCACCGAGGCTGGTCGATGCGATCGTTTCCGAAGACGGGGCCGTTGTGGAACAGACACAACCCGTTCTTGTCGGACGGACGGTGAGCGAGGAGGCCTCCCGCATACTTTCTTCTATGCTGGAAGGAGTCGTGCGGGACGGAAGCGGGAAAAAGGCGTACATTGAGGGGTATCGCGTCGCAGGGAAAACGGGAACTGCGCAAAAATACGAGAACGGCCACATTGCACAGGGGAAGTATGTCTCCTCCTTTGTGGGGTATTTCCCTGCCGATCAGCCCGAATATCTGACGCTGGTCATCGTGGACGAACCGCAGGGCGCGTATTACGGCAGTACGGTGGCCGCTCCCTGCGCAAAGGAAATTTTTGAGGGGATCATCGATCTGTTGCAGCTTCCCCCGTCGGAGGAATAAATGAAACTTTCAGAACTCGCCAGGGAATTGCCGCAGGCGGAACTTTTCGGAGATGCGCAGGTACGGGGGCTGTGTACGGACAGCCGCGTTGCGGGAGAGGGGGATCTCTTCTTTTGCTTCCGCGGGACAAGAGCCGATGCGCATGCGTTTGCATCGGAGGCGGTCGGCCGCGGAGCGGCGGCGATCGTATGCGAACAGAAGCTTCCGCTCGTATGCGCGCAACTTGTCGTCCGGGACGGGCGGGAGGCGATGGCCCGGCTGGCCGCCGCTTTTTTCGGCCACCCGGAGCGCGCCATGAAGATGATCGGCGTGACGGGAACCAACGGGAAATCCACAACGGCTGCGATGACCGCCAATATTCTGAATGAGGCGGAAATTCCGGCCGGAGTGATCGGCACGCTCGGCGCGGCGTACGCGAACGTCCGCGTGCCGCCCTCATTGACGACGCCGGATCCCGTGTGTCTGTTTTCTCTGCTGCGGGATATGAAGAATGCGGGAATGCGCGCTGTCGTGATGGAGGTCTCTGCCCATGCGCTTGCCCTGAAAAAAGAGGCGCCGATTTTTTATGATGTCGCTGTCTTTACCAACCTGACGCGGGATCATCTGGACTTTTTCGGCGATATGCGCAGGTATGCCGATGCCAAGAGAGGTCTCTTTGCTCCGGATCGGTGCGCCTTTGCAGTGCTCAATGCAGACGATGCTTTTTCAAAGGAGCTTGCAGGGGAGAATGCCGCGCATATCTTTTACGGACTGGAGACGCCGGCAGACGCATTTGCCGTGATCGAGAGCGATACGCTTCGCGGCTGTAAAGCCGTATTGAATCTGCAGGACGAACTGTGCGAAGCGACGATCGGGCTGACGGGCCGGCACAATCTTTCCAATGCGCTTGCCGCGGCATGTGCGGCGAGGAGGCTGGGCGCCGGGACGGCCGCGATCGTCCGCGGTCTGGAAAAGACGCGGGTGGACGGCCGGCTTGAATGGGTGGCAAATGTTCACGGCGGCGATGTATTTGTCGATTTTGCGCACACGCCGGACGGTCTGGAAAAATCGCTCACCGCCCTCAGAGAACATTGCACGGGACGGCTCATCGTACTGTTCGGCTGCGGCGGCAACCGCGATGCGGGAAAACGGGGAAAAATGGGGGAAATCGCGGCGCGCTGTGCTGATGCCGCCGTCATTACATCGGATAATCCGCGCTATGAGGATCCCTATGCGATCATTTCAGCGATCGAAGCGGGTTTTCGCTCCGTTTCTGCCGAATATGTTGCGATCGAGGAACGGGAAAAGGCCATTCGTTATGCCCTCGGACAGCTTTCGGAGGGAGACGTTCTGCTGATCGCGGGAAAGGGCGGGGAAAAATATCAGGAGATCATGGGTATCAAATACGACTACGATGACAAAGATGTGATAAGAAACCTTGTCGGGAAGTCCTGATATGAAAACCATTCTCTGTGCTGTATTTTTCTCGTTTGCGCTCTCGCTTCTCTTCTGTCTGTCTGCGATCCCGCTTCTTAAACGTATGGGCGGACAGCATATTCTCGTCTATGTCAAGGAGCACGAACAAAAGGAGGGCACGCCAACCATGGGCGGGCTCGCCTTTATTCTTGCTGCCGTCATTGCGGCGCTTGTTTTTGTGCGCGGAGCGGACAGGCCCTTTTGGGTCGCGATCGCGGTGGGGCTTGGCTATCTGATCGTCGGCTTTCTGGACGATTTTCTGAAAAAACAGAGGGGAAACAATCTTGGCCTGCGCGCCTATCAGAAGATTTTGTTCCAGCTCGGGGTTGCCGTGATCGCTTCTGTATTCTGCTGCCTTGAAGGGTTTACGGTCGTGCGCATTCCGTATACGCAGCTCTCCTTTGATATCGGCTGGTGGATGCTCCCGCTCGGGATCTTCGTGTTTGTTGCAACCGTGAACGGCGTCAATCTGACGGACGGGCTGGACGGGCTCGCCGGCGGAACATCTGCCGTCTTTTTTCTTGTGCTCGCGTTTCTGCTCGGCCTGCAGGAGAGCAGTGACCCGATGTCGCTCCTGTGTCTGTGCCTTGCGGGTGCGCTGGCTGCCTATCTTCTGTTCAATACAAGCCGCGCCTCTCTGTTCATGGGGGACACCGGTTCGCTCTCGCTCGGCGGATTCGCCGCGTCTGTCGCACTCTTCTCCGGAAATGCGCTCGTAATACCCATTCTCGGTCTGATGTTTGTCCTTTCAAGCATATCCGTGATCCTTCAGGTCATATATTACAAAAAAACGGGTAAACGGATCTTTCTGATGGCGCCCATTCACCATCATTTTCAGAAAAAAGGGCACTCTGAAGCCAAGATATCCTATGCGTATGCGATCATTACGGCGATGCTCGGCCTGACGCTCTTTTTTCCGTTTGCCTGATCCCCGTTTGGGGGAGAAGGAGGACGTATGTATTTTCCCACTCAGACATTTCTTGTGGCGGGTATGTCCCGTTCCGGGATCGCGGCTGCGGAATATCTTCTCGGGCAGCATGCCGCGGCCGTGTACCTCTATGACGATCTGGACGATGAAAATGTGCGCGCCGCGACGGAGCGGCTCGTCGCGCTTGGCGGCCGTGCCGTCTCCAGGGACGATGTCTTTTCGTGTGCGGCGGAGTGCGATGTACTCGTTCTGAGTCCGGGAATTCCCATCGATCACCCGCTGCCCGTTGCCTTCCGGAAAGCGGGAAAAGCGATCGTCGGCGAGGCGGAACTGGGGGCGCGCGCCCTTCGCGTTCCGGCGGTTGCCGTCACGGGGACGAACGGCAAGACGACGACCGTCTCCATGATCGGACACATTCTGCGGACGGCTGGGAAACACGCCGTCACCTGCGGCAACATCGGGAAGCCGATCACCGCCTGTCTGAATGAGTTCGCAGAGGACGGAATCGCCGTTGCTGAGATCTCCTCGTTCCAGCTGGAGACGCTCACGTCTCTGCGCCCGCATGTCGCCGTTATTCTCAACATTGCCGAAGATCATCTCAACCGTCACTATACGATGGAAAATTATATCTACCTGAAATCCCGGCTGCTCAAAAACTGCACGGAGAGCGAGTATGCCGTACTCAATATGGACGACCCGGTCGTGCGGTCTTTTGCGGAAAAGACGCGCGCGAAAGTTATCGGGTTCTCCCTTGCGGGGAAGACGGAGGGCGCATACATACAGGACGGCGACATTTACTGGAAAGAGGAGCGCCTTCTGTCCGTCTCCGATCTCCCGCTTGAGGGAAAGCACAACGAAGCCGATGCGCTGGCGGCCGTCTGTGCGTGCAAACTGATGGGGGCAGACAGTTCCGCAATCGCTTCGGCGCTCAAATCGTTCCGCGGCATCGATCACCGCCTGCAGAAGCTCGGCGAAGTGGACGGCGTAAATTTCATCGATGACAGCAAGGCGACCAACGTGGACGCCGCGGTCAAGGCGGTGGAGAGCGTCAAAGGGGAGAGCGTGATCCTGCTCGGCGGCAAGGATAAGGGGTACGCCTACGAGCCGCTCTTTGCCGCGCTCCGGCAATCGGGCGTTGTGCATGCCGTTCTGTACGGGGAAAACGCATTCCGGCTGTTTGATGCGGCGGTGCGCGAAAAGTTCTTTAAGGTGACGTTGTGCCGTCCCTTCGATCTGGCCGTGCGCGTGGCATTTCTCACGGCTCAGAAGGGGCAGAATGTGCTTCTGAGCCCGGCATCGGCAAGTTTTGACAGCTTCAGGAGCTATGAAGAGCGCGGCGAGAGGTTCGCGCAGCTCATGAAGGAACTGCGGGAGGAGCGCATGGCTCTTGACCGTCCCGCGCAGACGGAGGGGCTCGGTGAAGAGGACGAAGCGCGCTGACGCGGCCGGGAAAGGGGATCTGCTGTTTCTCGCTGCCGTGCTTTTGCTGGCGGCCTATGGCGTTGTGTGCGTCTATTCTGCAAGCAGCTACAATGCCGAAGTGCAATACGGCGATTCCCTGTTCTTTTTCCGCAAACAGCTGATCGGATTTCTGATCGGCGCGGCGGCAATGGTGGGGATCAGCTTTCTTCACTATGAAAAATTTTCAAAATTCGGATTGCCGGCACTGATCGTATCGGTTGTTCTTCTTGCGCTCGTCTTTATTCCCGGACTCGGAAAGAGCAATTACGGCGCAACACGCTGGATCGGTATCGGCTCGTTCACGATCCAGCCTTCGGAAATCGCAAAACTCGGGTTTGTGCTGTTTGCGGCGGGATATTTTGCCAAAGATCCCGCCCGCATGCGCACGCTGAAGGGGAGTCTCCCCGTGATCGGGGCTGGATTAGCCGTCTGCGTGCTCATTATGCTCGAACCGAACATGTCCGTGACGATGTGCGTCGGCGCAATCATGATCGGCATGCTGTTCCTTGCCGGGATCTCCAAAAAGGCGCTTGCCGCGATCTGCATTCCCGTTCTGCTTGCGGTGCCTGCGCTCATTCTGATGGAACCGTACAGATTGCAGCGCCTCTCCGCCTTTATGGATCCGTGGGCCTCTCCCAAGGAAGAGGGTTATCAGCTCATACAGTCGCTCTACGGACTGTCGAACGGCAATCTTTTCGGGGTGGGCCTGTTTCATTCACGCCAGAAATACCGCTTTCTGCCCTTTGCGGAGAGCGATTTTATCCTCTCGGTCATTGCGGAAGAGACGGGCTTTTTCGGCGTACTTGCGCTCTTTCTTCTGATCGGCCTGATCGTGTGGCGCGGATTCCGGATCGCGGCGCGCTGCGGCAACTTTTACGGATTTTTGCTTGCGGGAGGGATCACGCTTGCGTTTGCGGTCCAATGTGCGCTCAATGCGCTCGTCGTCAGCGGCTGTATTCCGCCGACGGGACTTCCTCTGCCGCTCGTATCCGCCGGAAATACTTCGCTGATCGTGACGATGGCGGGAATGGGGATCGTGTATGGGGTGTCCAGACACACGCAAACGAAAAAACTCATACAATGAAATGAGAGCGGACGCTAAGTCCGTTTTTTGAAATACGATAGGAGAGAACTTATGGATAAATACGTTATCGACGGAGGGAGGCGCCTGTATGGGACGGTGGCGCTGCAGTCGGCCAAAAATTCCGTACTGCCGCTGCTCGCCGCTTCGATCCTGACGGAAAAGCGCGTTACGATCCGTGAGGCGCCCAATATTTCCGACGTCGCATGTATGGCGCAGATCCTGCGTGAACTCGGTGCGACCGTTCGTTTTTCGGGCGGGAACGTGACCATTGACAGCGCCGATGCCTGCTGTCACGAGATCCCGTCTTCGCTTACGAAAGAACTGCGCTCCTCTGTCTTTATGCTCGGCTCTCTGCTTTCCCGTTTCGGACGTGCGCTCATTGCCTATCCGGGCGGCTGCGATATCGGGCTGCGTCCCATCGATCTGCACCTTTCCGCCCTCAAACGATTGGGTGTTACGATCTCGGAACGGGACGGCTTTATCTTCTGCGAGTGCTCCAGGCTGAAGGGGGCGGAGATCCTTCTCGATTTTCCGAGCGTTGGGGCGACGGAAAATATTCTGCTTGCGGCGGTCAAGGCTGAGGGCAGAACGGTGCTTGCGGGGGCGGCAAAGGAGCCGGAGATCGTCGACCTGCAGAATTTCCTCAATGCAATGGGGGCAAAGGTTACCGGCGCCGGGACGGACGTCATAGAAATAGAGGGTGTGAAAGAGCTTCACGGAGTGACGTACCGCCCGATGAAAGACCGCATCGAGGCGGGAACCTTTTTATTCGCTGCGGCAGCGTGCGGCGGGGAAGTTGAGGTCGTTGGGGTAACTCCTGAGAATATTCGGCTGTTATTACATAAATTGCGTGAAAACGGTTGCAAAATTCATGCGAAAAATGATAAAATAAACATAGAGAGCCGCGGTCGGCTGAAATGCAACCGCCGGATCGAGACCATGCCGTTCCCCGGTTTTCCGACCGATCTTCAGGCGCAGGCAACTGCGCTCAACGCGTCCTGCACGGGTTGTGCGCTCGTTGTGGAGAACCTGTTCGAGACCAGATTCAAGTACGTCCCGGAACTGCAGAAAATGGGGGCAGACATCGAGGTGAAAGGACGCACCGCATTTGTGCGCGGCGTCGGCAGACTGCATGGTGCAAGCGTTACGGCGGGGGACCTGCGCGGGGGAGCTGCACTCGTCATCGCGGCGCTCGGGGCGGAAGGCATTTCCGAAGTGCTCGATCTGTCGCATATCGACAGAGGATATGCAGACTTCCGCAACAAACTTAGGAAACTCGGGGCAGATATCCGGCGCGTCCACATTTGAAGCCCCCGGAGATACCGATGAAGAAGAGAGCGATTCTGACAACTGTCGTTGCGTTTTTGCTCCTCGTTGCAGTGATTGCGGCGGGGCTGAATGCCGTGTTTACAGTCACGTATGTGAATGCGAGATTCCTCACGTACACGGAGGAGGGAGAAACCGCCGCCCGCGAACTGAAAGAAGATCTCAATGAATATCTCGGCAAGAGCACGACCTTTCTCGATCTTGAGGAGGTTCGCGCTGCGGCGGAGGCCTATTCGAGATTCCGTGTTGTTTCCGTAGGGAAAGAGTACCCCGCTTCCGTGGTCGTCGAAATCGTGGAGAGGCGCGCGGCATTTGCGCTTGCGGCTTCGGACGGCTGGGATGTTCTTGATGCGGACGGCGTCAGGATCGGCAGCAGCGATTCCGCTGATACCTACATGGAACTCAAGGGTGATTTTTCGTTTTCATATGAAAACGGCGCGATCACGGGCCCGTACGCTGCGCAGCTGTTGGAACTGTATGACGTCCTTTCGGAACTGCTCGGTGAGCCGCGTGCCAATATCGTTTCCGTCATGTTTGAGGACAACGAGAATACGGCGACCGACGCTTTCGACCGTTTCCGGATCGCTACGCGCGAGGGTGTGGAGATCGTGATCCGGGATCCGGCTGTAAGAATTGCAGATAAGGCGCGTGCGGCCGTTGAACTCTATCTTTCCTTGTCGGAAAACGAACGTGTCTGCGGAACGATCAATTCTGTGATCGTGGAGGAGACGGGAAAAGCATCGGCGCAGTGGAGTCTGTATAAATATGTCTGTAAGAATTGTGATTACGAGTATAAAGACAATATTCCGTTTAGGCAATTGCCAGACAGCTGGGTCTGTCCCTCGTGTGGTGCTTCCAAGTCAACATTTGAAGAAATCTTAATCCGGTAATAAAAAAATTGCTTAAGCGCACCTTTAAAGGTGCGCTCTTTTTATGTAATTCGTATGGAAAAAAAGGACATGTTTTCTTGACAACATGCCCCTCGGCTGTTATAATAGTAGAAAGAGAAAAGCCGAAAAGATACTTGTGAGGGGACAGCCTATGAGCCGCAAAAGCGTAGCGGTGCTGGACGTGCGTTCCTCGGAGGTCACCGTTGTCGTCGGGGAACGTGGTGTGAATCACACGTTCGTGTTCAAGGCGAGCAAGACGGAACCTTACGACGGATATGACGAAAGCGCCTTTTTCGATACGGAACAACTTTCCGATGCGATTTTCCGCGCCGTTTCCGCCGTCGAACGCATCTGCGGGGAGCGCCTGCGCAGATTGTATGTCGGCGTTCCTGGGGCGTTCACGCGCGTGATCCCGCGGGAACAGGATATCGGTTTTTCCAAACGCCGCGTCATCGGCCAGCGCGATTTGGCAGATCTGTTTGCAAGCGGGCGGGAACCGGTGGAAGGGTACCGCTTTATGCGCGCCACAAGCATGATTTACGTGACGTCTGACAACCGTCGCGTGATCAATCCGGTGGGGCTTTCGTCAGATTCTCTGAGTGGCGTGCTCTCGTATTTTTATTGCAGCGAGTATTTTGCCGAGACGATGGAACAGATCTTCTCCGGCATGAAGATCGAGCTTCGGTTCCTTCCGGCGGAGTATGCCATGGCAACCTATCTCATCCCGTCTGAAACGCGCGATGAATACGCGCTCTTTCTGGACGTCGGATTCATGTCGACTTCGCTGTGCGTCCTTCTGGGGAACGGGGTGCTGGCTCAACGCACCTATTTTGTCGGAAAAGGCCAGATCGCCGCGGTGCTCATGCAGAAATTTTCGATTCCGTACGATGCGGCATCTGCGCTTCTTGCCAAGGCAAATCTCTATGCGAGAAGCAACTCCGGCAAAACGGAAGTCAATGTGCAGGGCGTTTCCTATGAGGTCGATACGGACGAGCTTGTCGAAGCGGTGAAAGAGGGGCTGGACGCCGTCTGCGAAGCCATCGGCGGCTTTTTGGAGGAGTGCTCGGCGCGCGAGCTCGATTTCAAGCCGCTGTATGTCACCGGCGAGGGGCTCTCCGATATCCGCGGTGCGCTTGAACATGTCTCCAAACGTGTGAGCCGTGTCTGCGAGCAGCTTGCGCCCGATCTGCCCTATTACAACAAGCCCGCGATGAGTTCCCGCATCGCATTGACGGATCTTGCCTATGAAGATCACCGCAAGAGCGGATTTTTGTATAAACTCTTAAACGTATTCGGAGGTTGAAAATGTTCAACGACAATGTTCCCTTTGTGGGGAGAGAGGACGGAACTCAGCGTTCCGCCGCGCCTGCGGCAAATGATTTTGTCGCCAACGGACGTGCCAAAATCACCGTTGTCGGCGTGGGCGGCGCAGGAAACAATGCAGTGAACCGCATGATCGAGGCGGGGATCACAAGTGCAGATTACATCGCCGTCAACACGGACGCGCAGATCCTTGCCTGCAACAAGGCTCAGAGAAAAATTCAGATCGGCGCGCAGCGCACCAAGGGCCTTGGCGCGGGTGCGGAGCCTGAAATCGGACGGGAAGCCGCCGAAGAGAGCAAGGAAGAGCTCGCCAGCGCGATCGAGGGAACGGATCTTCTGTTCATTACGGCCGGCATGGGTGGCGGCACCGGAACGGGAGCCGCGCCTGTCGTTGCAAAGATTGCAAAAGACAAGAAGATCTTAACCGTCGCCGTTGTGACCAAGCCGTTTGAATTTGAGGGCAAACGGAGAATGGACAATGCAGTCAAGGGCATTGAAAATCTGCGGAAATACGTTGACACGATCGTGATCATTCCCAACGAGAAGATCCGCGAAGTCGTTCCGAAGAATGCGACGATGACCGATGCGCTCCGCGTTGCGGACGAGGTGCTCAAACAGGGGATCCGCGGGATCGCTGATCTGATCGTCACGCCTGCGCTGATCAATCTCGATTTTGCAGACGTCAGAACGACGCTCAAAGACAAGGGGCTTGCCCATATGGGCGTCGGAGTTGCCAAGGGCGAAAACCGCATTATCGATGCGGTCCGTCTTGCCGTCAATTCGCCGCTCCTTGAAACGACGATCGAGGGCGCAAAGGGCGTAATTCTCAACATTGTCGGTGGACCTGACCTGACGCTTGACGAGGTGACAAAGGCAGCAGGGCTGATCCACGGCGTGGTCGATTATTCTGCCAATATCATTTTCGGCGCATGCGTCGATGAAAATGTCCAGGACGAAGTGGAAGTCACGGTCATTGCAACGGGATTCCCGTCCGGCGAGGAGGCCGCACAGAATGCGGCGCGGCAGAATGCCTCTTACGGCGCACCGCTTACGGTTCCGCCGGCAGAAGCTCCCGCGCCCGCCCAAGCCCCGGCGGCCGCGCCTGCCGTCCGTCAGCCCGCCTATCAGAGCGCTCCCAATCCCTATATGACACAGCCGGCGCCTGCCGCACAGCCCGCTCAGCCGGTGCAGCCTGCAGCTCCGCAGCAGCCCTATTATTACGGCCAGCCGCAGCAGCAGGGATATCCGCAGCCGCCGGTACAGCCCGCTCAGCCCGCTGCACAGCCGCAGTATCAGCCGGAACCGGAACCCGCTCAGCCGGATCAGGACGAGCGCGATAAGCTCCCGCTCTTTATCCGCCGTATGCTCGGGAAGAAATAAATAAGTCTGTAAATGCGCTCCGCAAAAAGCGGAGCGCATTTTATAAGGTCCGCCGTGCTCGGCGGACCTTCTTTGTTGCGCTATGAAAAAAGACCTGCCAAAGTGATATGCACCCCAAAAGTTGGACAGACTTTTGGAGGTGCATATTTTTATGGCAAAAAAAGGAAACAAGCAGAAAAAGTATAGCGCGGAGTTCAAGG
>CAJFRT010000022.1 GCA_904419525.1 Candidatus Gallimonas merdae | reverse complement strand
GACAGCGCCTACCGTATGCACATATTCGTAGAATGTAGCGTCCACAAGCGTGTTCCCGTTCAGTTGAGAAATTTCCATAGCCCATAAAACTCCTTTGATTTTGTTGTTTCATGGGCTGATTTTTATGCTACACGCTTCCAGGCATACACGGCTTCATATGGCGGCATGTTATTCGCAGAATCGACATCCACATCCGTCGGGATATAGCCGTCGTAGGTCCAATTAGATACAGAATACCAGCCAGTATTATCGTTCGTGTATGTAGCGACCCAATTGGGCACACCTTGCCTTTTAACAATGGCCACACTCATACGGTCATTCGGATTGGCTATAAATCTCGTGTATCCCTCCGCTTCGTGTCCATGTGTCGCCTCGCCGCCCGTTGTGCCTGCCGCGTATGCAGTTCCTGCGCACAAAAGAAATCTGTCCTGAATGCGTGTCCAGCTTCCGCCCATGAAAGAAGCGGGAGACACATTCACGGTGGAAAAATAGATACGTCCTACCGGATAGTATGTATCAAGTAATGCCTCCCCCCCCATGACGAGCGGGTTGCCGTTCAACTGACTGATTTGCATTTTTTGCCTCCTTATTGTTCTATGTTGATAATTAAATTGTACGTTCCGTCGGAAAGCTTTTGGTATTGACCTTTAACGCCTGCCGAAAAGAAATTCCCGACTGAGGTATCTTGTAATATAGCAAGCCCTCCGCCCGTTCCTCCGCTCTCGCCCGTGATTTTATATAATCCGCCTATCTCATAATTTGTATTATTGCTATTGTCAATTACAATGGCAATATCTCCTGCCTTGAATGGCAATGAGCCGACGACGGTAAAATATGGACCATATGCTGACCTTACAGGAACCATCGTTCCCTTTGCATAGGTGGACGCGATATTGTTCCCCTCTCCGTCATTGTCCGCACTGGTCGCATTGTTTGCGTCAACCGCTTTCCCCACGGGAATAAGGCCCTGTCTGATATCCTGTATCATCTGCAGCGTTGCAGGTGTCTGTAGCATATTCCGTCCTCCTCAATTAAAAATGACAAGTTCCCCGCTCACAGGCACGGAAGGCGTGGTATCGCATATGAATCCGACGCTCCCCGTTCCCTGCGCATTGATGCGGATATTGTTTGCGACGACCGTCTCCGAAGAATCGTCCGCCGCAAAAAACTGCACAAGGCTCCCCGGCGCGACGTTTGAGAGCAAAGGGTAATCCGAAGTTGTAAGCGAAGCGCTTCCGGAAACCCATTTGCTTGTCGCAACCGTCACTTCCAGGCGGACAGGCGCACCCGTCGATTCCGCAGAACTTGCCCCGATCCTGGAACGGTACTCTGTCTTTTCCGCCTCTGTAAGATCAGGGGGAGGCGCGATATCCAATGCCTCCCCGTCATTTGATACGATCTTGGAAATATACGCCATGTCCCTCTCCTTTACGTCGTGGACAGCACAAGCGTCTCCGTCTCCGCGTTATACGACGCCTTGACATACCCGGCATCATTGGTAAGCTCGCTCAGCTTTACAGGAACGGAAACGTTGAACGTTCGCGCCGCACTTCCGTCAAACGTAACAGCGCCTGCGCCGTTCACCTGAAGTGTCAGGGCATTGGAAACTTTTTGCGCCGCCCCGACAGTCATGCCGGGATAAGTTCCCGTCTCGCTTGCAAGCCCGTCCACCAGATCGGCAACGGAAAACCTGACAGTGGAACCGTTCTGCAATGTCAGAACGACCTCTTTTGTCGCGTCGTCATATTCTCCGCTTACGACAACACTTTCAAGCGGAAGATCGACCGTCGCAGTAGAAAGCACCGTGCCGGTTGAGTTGAGAAGCTGTACCGTTACAACGAACGTTGTCGGATTCACGGACATGGAGATCGATGCGCCCGCCTCTTCCGTTGCGGTCTCTATACTTTGCCGTGCCGTCTCGTCCTTGATGTTGTACGTGGTGCTTCCAAGTTGAAGTTTTGAGATGTCTGCCATAACTTACTCCTTTTTTATTAACAGCGTTTCGCCGTTCACCGTAATGTAATTCTCAAAAAGTGCGTCCACTTCGCTTTCCGTGTAATATTGGGAAAGATTCGGGACTTCCGCGGTTGTGGATATCGTAACGTAAACTGTAATGTCTTCCGTCGGCGTTGTGGAACAGGTAAATATGAGCCCCTCTGTTGTGACTTCTACCTTTATTTCTGAAATCACATACACGGCCGCATCTGAATCCTCCGGGACCACAGATACATTGCTCGATTCCGTGATTCCGTCCACTTGAACGGATTGCGTTCTGTTCTGCCAGCCGGACGCAGGAAGATTCACGATCCTTGTCACTTCTCCGGAAGAGATCAGATTCGCGCCGCCAAGACTTTTCCAGGCTCCGCCGTCCCACACCCACAGCTCAAACAGATTGCTTCCGACATCCGATACTACCGCATAAAGATAGTTTTCGCTTCCTGTCTCCGGAAGGCTCTCGACAAAAATAATGCTCCTGTCCGCATAGGAACCCAGATCTTCGGCCGCATCCTGCGCTATTTGTGCGTACTTCTTGGTCTGCTGCTCAAGCGCCTTGATCTCATCGAAGAAATCATCTGTGATCGTATTGAAATTGACGACTTCCGTCCACCACTGTGAATTGATCTCTCCGTTCACATACGGCGTATTCCCTGTGTTTCCGTCTCTCTTTGAACGTACGACTGCCCCGAATTTCCCTATCGACGGATAATAAACGATTTCATTTGTTCCGTACGTGTAGGTGATATTCCACGGGAATACCGCACGCGATGCAAAAAAGCCGCTCACAAGCTGTTCCCGAAGCGAAGCGATATTGGACAGGATCGCATCATACACATCCGCTTCGGGTTCAGGTGGGAGGACGGAAGGAACCCCCTTGCTCACGACAAACGACGTCGAGGACGTTGCACTTAAAACTCCGTCACTTGACGAGTAAAAGAAAAATTGGACCGTCACAACGCCATAATATTTTGTGATGTCATTCGGAATGGCATATGACCACCCGGAATACGTGCTGCCGTTCTCATTGGTGACGCCTTCGATCTCGCTCTGATATGTCATAGGCTCCCGTTCCGTCGCTTCTCCGTTCGGAAGAAGAAACGCAACGGACGCCTCCGCGTTCGATGCAAACGGCGCGATGAGATAGATCGTATTCGTGTTTGCACTCCCCTGGTACACAGGCGACGGAAAACTTTTTACGATCGTTCCCGCGTTATCCGCAAAAAAGATCATGTCAGTCCTCCTTGGGTTCAATGCCCGTAAGTTCGGTATATTCGTCGTTCAGCGATCTGCTGTGGGAAAGCTCGTCCGCGATCTTCTCCCGCGTTTCCGCTTCCAGCTCGTCCAACGCACTGACTACGTCCGCGTCCGAAAAAAGCGACCGCACTTTTGCGATCGCTTTCAGCTGCTCCGTATACCCTTCCACGGCCTCTGCCTCTTTCCGGTTGTTTTCCGCAATCACTTTTGCAAGCTCGTTGAGCGCGCACATCTGTTCTGCCGTCATTCCCATTGTCTTTCCTCCATGAAAAAAGAGCGGTTCCCCGCCCTTGTTATTGAATTTCTTTCCATACGTCCCGGTCAAAAATATCCCTTACCAGGCTGAATGTTACTCTGTTGAACGCATCGCCCTCTGTGATGTCCACATTTTGCGCAAGAAGAATATCCCCGCCTTGCGTTATGGTCTGCGTTTCGATCGCCCCCGTTTCCGTTTCGACCTGCTCTGTCTTTGTTGTGATCGGCGTACAGATCGCCCACGCCTTTCCTGACGCAGGGAATGTTCCCGCATCCAAGTAAAACTTGTTCGTAGGGCCGCTCGTCGTCACGACCGCGACATTCGGAAGAGAGGAAAGATCGATGCCATGGCTGCGCACATTGTCCGCAAACTTGTTCAGACGCTCCGGAAGCACATACAATCGCGCTCTGCGCGATCTGTCCGTCCCGATGATCGCAGGACAGTTTGCCGCAAGGGCCGAGCCGATGATAAGCCCTTTCCGGTTACTCACGAAGTTGAGCTGATAATTGCATTGCAGTTTTTCGCGGTTGTCCTTGCGCAAAATATACGGCTCATAGTTTACCGTCGAAATATAATACGCCCCGGGTGTTTCCCCGCTCGACCCCGGCAAATCGTTCCCGACATCGAGATAATTGTCTGCCGTGATCGCCTCGCCCTCCTGGGTAATTTTGAAATCGTAATAGTAGAGCTTTCCGTAATAATCGGTATATTGATAGTCGTTTTGGAAATAGCCCTTGACATCATCCTTGTCCCCCGTCCCCTGCTGATAGACCGATACGGGGCCTGCGGAATAGTTGTCAGCATACTCCCATGAGAACGAGATCGAATTCCCGAATGCGGAGGCTATGACGGGAAGCGACACCGTGGGGAGAGGGCTGTCTTCTCCCGTTGTTCCCCACGCCGTGACCTGTGTCAGCGGAGCTTCAAATTGACTGCCCTGTGTGAATGTATTTTCAATGCTGTTCAAAAGGCCTGTGCCTGCTCTGGTGCTTACATCGTAATCCGACAACGGGAAGTCGTCCCCAATAACGAGGTACTCGCTCCAAAGAATATTCCGCTCGATCGCCATGGTCTGTGACACTTGCGAAAATCTCTTGACGGAAGATATCCCGACATATCTCGAAATACGGTTGAAATTCTTTGTCAGTCCGATCGTACAATTGATGACCGTCGGCAGGATCTCCGTATATACGGCAGAAATCGCATAGTCATCGTCAAACATCATTCCCGCTTTCGGGATCTGCGAAAGACGGGAAAGACGATAGGTATATGACTTTTCGGCATTCCCGAGCCTGGCGATGACCCCTTTCAGGTTCTCTCCGTACGCGCGGCTGTCAACCACGTTCGACTGCTGATTATAGATCATGACCGCGGGGCGCAGATAATCTTCGTAGTCCACCTTTGTCTGCCCTACCCTGGACTGATAAAACGGCGTGTATGTCACGCGGAACGCAAGCTGCGGATAGCTATACTGGTCGAAGCTGAGATTGTTGTCCCCGGACGCCGCCCGCAGGATATTCAGGATCGCGTAATTTTCAAATACGGCAGAGATAGGATTTTCCGGCTTGAATGAAAGCTGCGTGATGTTCTTCTCTCCCTGGGTATACATGAGCGCGTACGCCTTGGAATACGGGTACTGGCTGTCGTATGAGGACAGCCTCGCTCCATAGATAGAGCTTTCAAACAGATACGGCGTGATGTCCACGGATTGCAATGTGCCGTTGTTGCTGCGTACCCACTCCAATTTTTCCACGGTATAGACGGGAAACTGCGTCGGAATGAGCATGTTCGTTTCCGTGATCTGAACATACATCTGTTCCGTCCGCACCGTCTTTGCGCCGTTTGCATACGGTTCCGTGATCGTTCCGTAATCGTCTCCGCGCTTGTTCAGAAGATTTTCCGCATGTGTATCGACCGACGAAGCATAGCTGTTGACGTTTTGTGTCACATCTTTCTTGACATATGCGCGATGAGCGTGTTTCCACTGCTCCGTCTGCCCGTACAGGTCATAGGAAACCTCGTAATAATACGTTCCGTCTGTATCCTGTGCGATACTCAACCGCGGTTCGCCGTGAATGATTTCGCCGACCTGCTGAAGGCATTCGCGGAGTGTCTGCTTTGTGAATGCAAATTCAGGCGAAAGAATCTGATTGAACAGATCTGCCTGGCTTCCTTCCTGAATACTTCCGTCCGCATTCATTCCCTGTAATCTGAACCGAGGCTTCTCCCCCTTTCGGATAGGTTCCGCCAGGTCAAGAATCCTGTTGATGACGTCCGTGGCCGTCCATTTCTTCAGAGGAAGCTGGTTCTCAGCGGTAAGAATTGTAAAACTAAATTTTGGATATGTTTGAGAAACGATAACAGGTGTCCCGCTCGCGTTAGAGTATGTAATATAATGCGCATCATAAGCAATTTTATAGTACATTCCAACTGGCAATTTGCCTATGTTATTGTTTCCATAAATACCGTTTGTATTTTGATAGACTTTCTCTCCATTCGTTTCGTTGGTTACTGTGATGGTGCAGGACTGCCATTGCGAATACTGGAAGCCTTCTGGCGGGGGAAGTTCAAAAAAAGTTGCAATCCCCACTACAACAAAATCATTTTCAGCATTAAAAGGAGAAGTATAAGGGTAATGTGTTATTGGCATGTTTTACCTCACTTTGAAGCCAAAGAAAAAAGCACCTTGATCAGGTGCTTTTCATTTTCAATCTATATTTTGATATCTACCTGTTTTTATATACCACGCACATATAAATACATGCGCCTACATAACACAATCCGGCAATCGCTTGATAAATGATTGAGGCGGCCGAAATATATTTTGTTCCATTTGTATCAATAAGAACATATACACTTTGCCGTTCTAATTCTATCTCCCCTCCTTCATTTCCAGTTAAAGTGACCAACTTTTCATTTTCATCATATAAATACAGCCCGACACTATTCTCCATAGTGTATGTGTTATTGGAGAACTTAATAAAGTTATTTTCGCCATAATACTTTGATTTTGTGACCCCAATTGAAAGGTTGAGCACAATCGTAATTATTACAGACAACAGAAAAAGGATAACTGGTATTAAAGCCGTTGCCATTTTCTTTATTTTCATATCATATCTCCATTACTTGCTCTCCAACATTATAACAAATTCTATAAAATAAGCAAGTATTTTTTACAAAAACGGCTTGAAAAGCTCCAAGCCGAGATGAATGAACTGAAGAAGGATTGAAAAAAGCACCCGCTCGGGTGCTTTTTATGAATCTCCTTGTATGAAACCACTTGACATGATTTTTTTCAATTTATATAATCATGTTGTCAATTTGCTCATACTCCAGTCTGGGGCAGCGGTGGTTTCGGTACGCCGCTGCTTTTTTGTATTGCATTTTACTCTCCCACTTGTGCAAGAATTTTGGCAAAAAACCTTGACAAGCCTTTATAACCATGTTATAATAAATTCGCAAAATTGCGAATCGGCTGCATACATATAAGAGAATGACATAAGATGAATATAGAGTACAGAGACAAGGAAACACAGCGTATTTGCGAAGATGAATCATATGCAAGAAGGAAATTTACTCCAAATGTGGTTGCGCGCCTTGGAATGCTCATGTATCAACTTTCTGCTTATGATAAATTTGAAATGCTCCGCAAAAACCCTGCATGCGCACGATATAGAATTCATCAACTGAAAGGTCAGGAAGCCAATCTGACATCATTTAGTTTAGATTATTCTGCACGTGTTACAATGGTTGTTTCTGTTAATATCGAACAAGACAGCGTCCTTATATGGGAGGTATCAAATCATTATGGCGACTGAATTTAAGCCGAACTATGCAATTCATCCAGGCGTTTTTCTCCGCGAAGAAATGGAAGCAATGAACATGACCCAAAAAGAGCTTGCGGAAAAGCTGGGTTGTTCCCCTTCCATCGTCAATGAGGTCCTGCACGAAAAGAGAAAAATCAACGCCGATATAGCTGTACGCCTTGAAGAGGCATTATACAGCCCTGCAAGCTACTGGCTTCGTTTGCAGGCCATTTATGATGAAGTGATTGCGAGGCAGAAACTTGCAGCTTCCCCTATTCCTGCAAGCAGGCGGTCTTCTCGCAGTCGACAGGAACAGCAAAGAATGTGAGGCGCTTCGGCGCCTCTTTTCTTTATCCCTGTGTTTGCTCGGGAACAACGGGAGAAGCAGATAAAGTATATACTCTCCCTATGTCGTTTGTGACGGTCAGGGTATCGACGACGATGCACTCTGCGATTTTTGTGACTTCGACAAGCGCAATGTCGTGATCGTACAGCCCGCTCCCGACGGGGCTTTCCTGCGCGGTGTCACCGGAAACATAAAAATAATAGACCTTCGTTTCGGACGTCGTCGTGTTTCCAAGCCTGACCGTGTTGGTGACGTGTATCTCCACGGGCGTAAGCGGCTGGAAGATGTCTTTTTTGACGTGCTTGAGAGAAATAACGGCTTCGTCAAGGCTTTCGTCCAGAAGCGCGGAAAATTTTACAGGCATGGCCAGCTTGCTTGTCCGGTTGATTCCGTCGATGTAGATCGCAATATCGTTTTTAACTGCCATTTCGTCTCCCCAATGAACCGGCACGGATATTCTGCATCTGTATGCTGATATCTTCCCGATTTTCGTTGATCCGGATCGTATTTGCGTTTTCGCTCCAATTCAGAGCTTTCATGATATAATTGAGCCCAACTCCAACAGCGGCAACCGCCGCCCCCGCAGGCCCGCCGAACAGTGCGCCCATGCCGATCGCTGCGACGGAACTCAATGCCTGGGAACTTTCGGAATAAATAAACTGCAGCTTTTGCTGATATTCCGCGGCCCCCGTTCTCATGCTCACGGTCGAGATATTGTAAGCGATCACGTTGTCTGCGATCTGCTTGATTCCTGTGGCCGCCAGGATATTCCGTGCGCCCCTTACGACGCCTTGCGCAGAAAGAGCGCCGTCCGCGCTCCCTCCGGACGAAGCTGCCGCGCCGCTCCCCGTTGAGCTTGGAGCGACGGGAGATTTTTCCGCACTTTCAGACGGAAGAATGATTTTAATGATATCCGCCATTACAGCACCTCGAACGCATAGCCCTCCGCCGCGACCGTGACCGCCGCAGAAGTGATGAGATAGACGCGGTATTCCTCCGTATCGTCGTCATAGACAATGGATTCCGGCGTCAACGGGACTGTCACGCTCTGCCCTGCCGTCAGCTCATACGCCTGTCCCGCGATATAGCCGAGGCAGCCATCGTTCACGGAGAGTGTGATGGAGGCAAGCGTCGAGGACGGCACCTCAAAATAACCGATCTGAAACCCGTTCGGAACTTCAATGAGTTCTGTATCTTCCGTGACTTCGGCAATACGGAACGTGACGGAGGCAATGCTCGTTCCCTGAAGTCCCCCTGTCGCGCGCGTAAAAGTCACAAGGTAAACCTCTGTGTCCGCATCCGCAGCCGCACCCCACTTGATTTTCAGGAAATGCGCTTCATTAGGATTTCCATGGAGGAGATAAGAGACGGCTGAAGCGGACGACGAAAAAACGCTGTTTGTCGGGATCGTCGCTTCCGCCGCGAAAGCCGTTGAAGTCGTCAGCACTTTCGACACGCTGTTTCCGCTGTAAACTACAGCGTCAAGGACACCTGATCTGTCCGGGACAAACGATTGAAACGGCAAAGCGATTCCATCCAGTTCCACGCCGATATCAAGAGAAACGACGCCGCCCTGCACGATATTCATATCCACATAGACGTTCACCGGAACAGAGTTTCCCTGCCATGCATTCAGATCAACGCCCTGCGGGATCGCAACGCCCGCGACGATGCCGACCGCATAGGCGACCCCCTCCGAATCCTGTAATTCGAGCGCCTGATAATTCTGAAAGTACTGAGAAAGAATTCCGATGATCTCCTGTACAAACCAGAATTGTCCGTTTTTAACGGGCGCAAGGTCTGCCGCCGTCTGTGTGATCGTCGTTTTCGGCGGCTCTGTCGGAACATCGAATTCAATCGTAAGGCTATTCACGCCCATCACAAGCCTGTTCGCCGTCATGGACGACGCAGAAACCTTGATGTCTCCGTTAATGTATGACTGTACGATATTTCCGTCCCGTTCCGCGCGTTTCCTTTCTCCGACATTTGCCCAGAGCTTAAACGACAGATTTTCATAATCCAAAAGCGCATTGAGGTCGGTTTCAAATACCCGGGCAAGCTGCACGGTCGTGATCATTCGATTTTCCCTCCTAACTTTCTCGCAAGCCGTTGTGTAAATTCATCCTGAAAAATCTTATCCCAGTCCTGATTGGGATTTCTTTTTCCGTTCCATCGCGGCGAAAGCCACGGCTTGATGGTATACCAGACATACGGCGCGACCTGTTCATCGACATAAACACGAAAGACATCTCCCTCCACGACGTATTTCAACGCATTGAACGCCATGTTCCCCGTTGAGGTCTTGTACCTTGTCCGCGGATTCGGAACCCATTCTTCCCGCATTTCCTCTACGGTTTCGATACACGCCTGTATGATCTGATCGCGCGTCATCTCACACCCCAAGGATTTTCCACGCGCAAAAGCCGAATGACAAGTTCTGTCCCGACCGGCACGCCTATCATCCGCATGGACTGCTTTGGCGCGGCCTGATAGTCCACCTCTACCTGCGCAACCTTGTACAGCTTCCCGTCCGACAAAAGAATGTAACTCTTATTGACGACGGGCTCTATCGCGTCATTCGTGCGGATTGCCACCTCGCCGCTTTCGCCCTGCACATTCGAGAACAGGCGACGATAGGTCGCCGAGTACGGGTTGACGTACTCATAGCAAAACGATTCCCCGCCGCCCATTGTTTCAGGGCGATTCCTGAAAAATTTCCCTTCCGCCGTAAATTTTGAATGCGGATTCAGAAGATCGAGTGCATCATGGATCATATTTATACCCCGACATAAAGAATCGAGCAACCAAGCTCCGGGACATTCCGACCGAGCCATTGTTTCGCTGTTTCATCGATCGCCTTTTCCCGGTCTTCTTGATTGGTGGATAAAAGCAAGTTTCCGTTCGTCCATACATAGACCGCCTGGTAGAGCATTGCATTGTACAATATAAGACGCAAAGACGGAACACAGGCAATCAGATAGTCTTGTCGCTTTGTATCTGCGCTAAAAGCGTGAATATATCCGTAGATCATATCACTGACGAGATGCAAAACATTGTCTATAACGCCCTCAGGCGTAACAGTGTTTGTTGCGGCAATTCGCGAACGGAGATCGATCCCGCGCGAAACAAGCGCTTTTTCCGTAAGAATATATTGCCGAACGGATGAATCGAAAGTCATAAAATCATCGCTGTGGGGATAAGTCTGATTGTTGTTCATACTTCCTCCTGTCTGGAAAGAGGCTTGGTATAGCCCAAACCTCTTAGAAAGCTGTTTAATCTGCGGCCGTGATCGTGTACGCAAATTCCTGCACGGGCGACGGGATCATGCCGCTCTTCACGGCGATCGCCTTGATCGTCTGCGTGGCCGTGACGGAAATTGCCGCAGAATATTTCGTTCCGCCTGCAATCGTCGGCGTAGTGCCGTCCGTCGTGTAGTAGATGTCCGCCCCTTCCGTATCGGTCGCAAGCGTCACAGACTGCGTACCCGTATAAGAACCGGGAGCCGGCGTTGCCGTCGGCGCGGAGACCTGTTTCAGACCGCTCTGCATATTGTCGCCGTTCGGGCGAGGGACATTGGCGATGACCGTATAACCGATTACCTGACCGTCCTCTCCGTAGAGCGGCTTGCCGATGGTGTCGGCGTCGCTGACGTTGCCGGGGTTTGCGATCGCGGGCGCAACGGGATATTTCCTTTCGGACGCCGTGAACCCGAGCGTCGAAGTGAGGTAATCGTTTGTGAACGTGCTCGTTCCGACGATATACGACTTACGGAACGCCTCATGTCCCCATACGTTAAGAGGCTGGGCCTCGATCCCGCGCTTGCCGCTCGAATCGACGAGTTTGACGCCGAGATCGACCGCATCGACGGCTGCCGTCGCGTCGAACGAACCGAAGATCGCCTGCACATTGTCGAACGCACCGTAAGGAAGCCCGAGGTATTTTTCGGCAAGATGCCAGATCTCAGACGGCGCAGAGATCCACGAAAGCTGCGCAGCTTCTCCGACATAATGCGTACCAACATAGTCGCGGTCGGACAGCCTTGCGTCGAGGTCGTAGTTTTTAAGCATTTCCTGCGCTCTGTCGCCGCCGAGCATAAGAAGCCCGGACTTGCGGTTGAAGATCTGATAGATCCACGTAGGACGCCCGATGACGAACCGTCCGTATGCGCGGTAAGCAAACGTGCCGCGAGCGGGATCCCCTTCGTCGAGAAGCCCGTTCGCCTGCGCCGCAAAATTCGCATACGCATTCTCCTGCGAGAAGTCGATGTTGTTGATAACGTTGTTTGCGCCATTCAGCGAGCGCCAGATGTTGTACGCAAGGAACTCCGCCATCGTGGAACCGTCGCGGTCCATCTGGACGCGGTCTGCATATCCTGCGAGCTTACGCGACATGAGTTCGAGCGGGATATACTGCATCCGGAGATCGGGGAAATACAGAATCTGGTCGTTGACCTGATTGCGGTAAACCACGAACTCGTCTTCGCCCGGCATGATCGCCCCGTTGACATTGATGAGTCCCCCGTTATTCGGCGTTCCGGGCCGGCCGCCATAGCTCGTCGTACGGGACGAGAACGGAAGAGGAACATCGATCGGGACGCGCGTCGCACCATTGGGTTTCGTGTCCGTCGTGTACTTCATGTTCACGCTCTGCCCATTCCGGAAGATACGCCCGATGTAGATTGCCTCCGCAATAACGCGGGACAACTCAACGTGCACCATGTTCCCGTCAAGGAAGAAGCGTCCGTTCTTGTCCTGCTGAGTTCCGCCCATACCCATGAGCGCGGAAGTAATGAAATTGCTTCCGTTTCCGATAGAAGTGATCGTTTTCATTATTTTCTCCTTTACTTGTTATTCGCCGTAAATGCCTTCAAGGTCGGAGGCCACGGACTTGTCTGCCTGTTCAGGGGATTTCCCCATGGTGTCGAGTGCCTTTGCCATTGCCGTCGCAACGGCTTTGGAAACGGCCTCCTCGATCTTGCTGTCGAGTTTCGCCATGATCTTTTCGGAAAGATCGTCGTGCATTTCCTCCCGATGCTCATCGCGTTCCTCATCTGCTTTCTTTTCTCCCTCGGATTCGTCCACACGATCCTTTGCGCTCTGCGAATCCTTGTTTCCGTCCAGATGCTCCTGCTCCCCGACGCTTTCATCGATACGGTCTTTTTCCGTCTGAGAGTCAGGACCCTTTTCGGCGATGTCCTCCTTTGCCTTCGCTTCCTGCTTTTCGTCCTCGGTCATTACCGATTCCTCCTTTTTCTTTTTGAACAGCTCAAACATGGCTTGTCCTCCTTTTCTGCATGAAAAAAGCGGGGAATCCCCGCCTTATAACAGCGCCGTCCTTGACGGATAAAAGGCGCGTTTGTTCTTCTTTGAGTAATCGATGTAACGCTTGTTCCATTCGATCGCTTTTGCCCGCGCCTCTTTATATCTGCCCTGATCGACGCCTTTTGCCTCCACCGCAAGCGTTCGCCACTTACGAACATTTTCTTCGAGACGTCTTTGCGTCTGTGTGATAAGATATTCTTTCCGCTCTTCCGCCGCATTCGGTTTCGGGAAATGATATCCGTTCTCATATTCCACAAGAAAATGCCGACAATTAAAGCCGAGAAGTCCGTTTTGCCACACCGTCCCGGCTTTCGTTACATAACTGTCCCGCGGGTTGTTCGTCGCTTCTTCCAGCGGAACATAATCCCGTCCGTCGTCCGTTCTCCCCCGCGTCCCGTCCAACGAGTACACCCGCCCCTGGTAAGGCCTGCAACGCTCCGAACAGTCGGCATGCGTCGAACAGATCACGAGCACAACGCCGCGCGCCTTAAAGCCGTCTATGGCGTCCTGCTGTGCCTGCTGTCGCACTTCGATCTCCGCACGGTTCCGAAGGGAACTTCGGTGCGCCTGTTCGGAAAGCCCACTGTCAGGATCGAGCGGATATTGCGCGGCAAGGCGATCGAGCACGGGCCGAACATTTCGTCTCATATAATCGTCAGAGAACTTCTGCATGGGGACGCCCATCGTTCTCACGCCCGTATAACCCGCCTTTTCGACAACACGCCACGCTGCAGAACGGTCTGCAGTTGTGATCCTGATCTCTGTCCCGTCCGTTCTGCGACCGTTCAAGAGTGCGATAGCCGTTACGACGGAGAGCTGCCACGAAAACGATCGGCGCAATTCGTTGTACTGCCGCGTGTAAAATTCCAACAGGCTCGCTTCCGCGGCGCGGCGTAGCGACGGAATACGTATTTCCTGCGCTGCTTCACGGACAATTGCAAAAACCTTCTTATCTATGGCGGTCTTGCGCGTCTGTTTGAAAAATTCATCCTTCGCTACCTGCCTGATCTTCGTTTCCGCCTCTTCCAACGCCAATGCCTGCGTATTCAGCGGTTTGTTCGCTATTACCATTCAGCGACCTCACATACTCGTCCATCGTGTACGCGGACTGTTCTCTGCGCTCCGTTTCGATTTCCTGAGCCATTTTTTCAACTTCATCCTCGGACAGGTCTGCCCAGCGCTTGCGAAGGTATGTCCTAAGGGGAAGGGTCCCCGCCTGATAGTCGCGCAAAAGCTCCTCGTTTTCCTGTGCGGAATTGACCGCCGCCCGCCCCCATTCGATAGTGACTTCGCCATCTATTCCGTAGAAATACAGCACATCGGCGATCATATCATTGATTGCGATCGACGCAAGAGCTCGTTTGTTATTGACGCTTGTTTCTGTCGTGTCCTGTTCAACCGTCACCTGCGTTGCCGTCATGTGCGATTTTTCTCCGAGATGAGTCGCAATGTCCCCCGGAGAAAGACCCACCTTTGCCGCAAGCAATTCAAGATCGGAATCACGAATAAGTTTATGTTGCTCTCCTCGAAGATCCGGCTGAATAAATTGCGGTTTCATCAAATCCCCGTTCATATTGTTATCCGGGACTTGCGTGAAAAAATCATCGTCAAGAGGCGTCGGTTGATACTCGATTGCCTGTTGAAAATCCATGCCGTCCGTAAGTGTTCCGGGCTGCTTTATGCTCACCTTCTGCATCTGCTTCGGGACAAGAGCGCGGCTCTTTCCCATGTACTGATCTACCTGCGACTGCGTGTAGTTATAGTCGATGGAGTACAGAACATCAAGCGCCGTATGCAACGTGCTGTCACTGTATCCCGGCAAATCTTTAAGCGCGACCGCAACGGACTTATTTTTCACGTTATACAGTCCGAGAGATCGCATTTTCTTCGGCATTTTGTACCATGTCGAAGGCCGAATGTTCCCATAACAATCACGCCATTGAGCATATACATCTTTCGGGACTTTTCCGAGTTTTTCCCCCTGGAACGACGGAGAAAGAACGAGCGTTCCTTTCGCGATGTCTACGCAGTAATAATTCTCACCGTTCATGACGGCACGCCGCTCGCGCGTGTAATAGCAATCCTCTCCCGCCGTGAAGCGATTGAAAATCGTCGCCCTTGTGATCTTCCCGCGCCGTCCTATCTGAAACACGACGCGATCGATCGGATAGACACACGGATATATATCACCGTCCGCAGGTGTAAGCGCAATGATCGCATTCCCGCCCGCATTTGCAAAAAAGTACATCTGATTGAAGATCTCGGAAAGCCTGTCGCTGTCCCATGACGTGAAGAACTCTTTCGCGATCGCATTTGCGGAATTGAACCGATACCCTCCCGCCATGCACTCCTTTGTAAAGATATCGCAAACCGTGTATCCGATCCCCGTAGAAAAAAAGTCCTGTCGATGCAACTGCGGAACAAATCCTTGCGCCCACTGTGTCCATTGCCGGATATAAGCGTAATAGTACGTTTTATATCCGTCCGGAATAAGCGTATAGAACGAACTGTCGTTCACGATGTTCTGCATATTCTGCCAGCGCGCACGGAACATCGGCGCAAACAACTTCCGCGCCGCCCCTGCTACACACGCCTGATAAATCTCTGCCATTTTTCCTCCTTATGCGATCGGTGCGTCATAATACATCTTTGTCGCATATTCCAAACTATCGATCGTGTCGTCTCTTTGCCCTTTCTTGATCGTGTTCGTCTTTTCGTCAAACACATATCCCTCGATATCTTCGATGAGTTGCATCGTATTGACAAACGGATCGACATGAAAAAAGAGCACGCCCTCCGAGAGCATACTCCTTACGCGCTTGATGTCACCTAAGATGTTTTTCTTCGTGACGAGGTAACACTCCTCGCCCGTATCCTCCATAAACTGCAAGCGCAGCATCTGCCCGCCTTCGGCGCACTCGAAGATCCAACGGCGGCGAAGATTTTGTAAAAACGGAAAATGCCCGAGCAGCCTTTGCAAAAACTCATATAGCGCCCGCGATTGTTCCGACGGAGATTGCTGTCCGCGAACGAGCGGATCGTTCTCGAAACAATCTAAAACGACCGCTTTCCCGCTGTACATGATCGCAAGCGGCGTGACACAGGTGCTGTCATTCGCTGTGCCTTCATCCAGGCCGAGAATAAGTTCGGATACACGGTCGCCGACTTTGAACAAGTCGTATATATTGATAATGTGCTTTTCCCGCCTGAGCTGCGGATAGACAAGCCCCTTGGACGCGACAATATCGCCGAGGTACTCGTAGCGATAATAGTCGTAATCCTGCGCCCTGTCCTTTGCGATCTCCTCTTTTACTTCGGGATCGAGCAGACCGTATATGTCTTTGTAACTGCTGTATATCTCAACCGCGCGCCCCGCCCGAACCTGTTCCGGGAAATACTTGTTTGCAAACTCCCCGCGCGTCGGCGGTGGGTTGTAAATATAGATCCACTTGGTGGTCGGCCCCATGAACCGGAGCAAAGTCTTTTCTGCCCCGTGCACTTCAAACTCTTCTTCCAGCTCCTGCGCCTCATCCATGATGAAACGATGCACATACCCGCTTTCAAATTCCAATCCTTTGGTGCGGTGCTCGTCGCCTCCGATTGCCTGAAACCGAATAATATTCCCGTTCGGCTTAAACACGATATCCCCGGTCCGCTTTGGAATGTCACACAGCGGAGAAACCCCGAACTTCATGAGCGCCTTCTTGATCGCGGTAAACGACGTCTTTCGGAAATCACAGTCATCATAACGCGCCATCACAATATGCGCACCCTTGATCGTCATCCACCCCTCGAGTGCCTCTTCCGTCGGCGTCGTCGTCTTTCCGCTGTACCTCCCGCCGCGGATGACGATACGGTGCGTGCCAAGCTCCGCCCTGCTTTTTTTCAGGACCGCAAACGGCTTCGGGATGATCGGGTTATAATGAACGTCAATCATCCGGCGCACCTTCGGAAAGGTCCCGCACCTTCCCCTCGACGATCACACGGACTCCCCCGCTCTCCGTCTCAACTGAATCTCTCTGCCCGAGATACTGCTTACCAAGCCAAATGGCCATGTTCGCGTTATGCTCGGCGAGTTTGTACTGCGTCCGCCGAAGACTTGCTTTTCCCTGCTCCTTGCCGCTTTTATAGCATTCCGCAAAAGTTTCATTATTTGCAGAGTTGTGCAGCAACTCGACGGAAACACCGAGAACGCTTGCAATCTCCTCCTCCGTACACATGACGGCGGCGAGCTTGCGAACCATCTCCTCTCCCGCCTCATTTAGCTTTTTAAGCGGTCTTCCTCCGGTCGGAATGCTATCAAAGCATATCTCTTTTGTAATTCCTTTCTTGTCGCTCACACATTCTCACCGCCTTCTTTTTCGTCAAGCTCCTTGATGATATCCTTCTCTCTGTCCGATAACTCCCAAACGAAACATTTCTTTGTTCTTGTAGCTTGTGCAGCTTGTGCAGCTTTTGCAGCTTGTGCAGCTTGTGCAGCTTGTGCAGCTCTTACGCTCGAGATGAGGTATGCATTCCCAAAAATTGCCTTTCCCGTTTCTTTTTGTGCATCAAGCTCAGCGATACGGACGCAATTGTCACACTCGAAGTCCTGCCCGTTTTGAGCAAGAAGGGCGAGCTTTGTCGCCGTCATGACTTCGTCAGGATATTGATACTTCGGAAACGTCTTTGTAAGATTCTTTGCATACTCATCCGCAGCAGCCTGTACTTTATCATGTAAAGATGAACTTGCGCGGATAGTTGCTCCGCTCGAAGCAACGAACGAAGTCAGAACTTTCGCCCCGTTCTCGTAGGTAACGTCTACAGCACAGATAACGCGTGAATGCGCACGACGAATCCCGAGGCACGTGAGGTGCGGAGCAAAGAGAAAATAATCAATGCCGCTGTCATCATAAAATCCGACGATTTCTGAAATGATGGAAAATGGCGGGTTATCAATTACTACACAGTTCTTCGGGTATTTCTCGTTTTGATAATCGCCGCCCGGATAGAACGGTCGAACAACAGGACGGCCATGCCAGCCGTACTCTTCCACCGCCCATGCCTTTGCCGCCTCATACACGGTTGGCGGGGTGAAACAATCGTCCGTCGTCAGCTTCGGTTTGAATTTATCTATGAATCCATTATATTCCTCGTCTGCCTCGCCGTTCTCTCGTGCTGCATTCAACCCTCTCTCGAACTCATCCATGAATATCCCTCCAAAATCGAGATCAAGGTCGCCAAAGTCAAGGTCTATAAGTTCGATTTTTAAGAGGTCATCGTCCCACTCGGCAAGCTCTCCCGTCTTGTTGTCGAGAATTCTGTATTTCCGCTTCTGTTCATCCGTGAGTCCTTCTTTAATGACGACAGGGGCGGTTTTATAGCCGAGCTTTTTCAGGGCTTTGAGCCGTGTATGCCCGGCAAGAATAAC
Organism: Candidatus Gallimonas merdae; assembly: GCA_904419525.1. Taxonomy (GTDB): domain Bacteria; phylum Bacillota; class Clostridia; order Christensenellales; family Borkfalkiaceae; genus Gallimonas; species Gallimonas merdae. The sequence continues at coordinate 17,687 of CAJFRT010000022.1, read as the reverse complement.
GTGATCCTCGTCCACAATGATGGGTGCGACATATCCGCACTGTTTGATACTTTCCGCGACGGAAGACACCGCCCCGTCGTTCTTTCTCGGGTTTCGATCGTACGGGTGAATGTCCTCGAGCTTCATTTCGATGAGTTCCATATATCTCCTTTGCATAAAAAAAGCACCCTGCCAAACGGCTTGGTGCTTCATGTATTTTATTAAGTTATTTATTCTTCTACTATCTCGAACATTTCCACGAAATATCCGTATGCTTCTCCGCTTTCATCAACAATACGATACATCGGAATTTCCCCTTCGACAAGTTCCGCATCATATATCTTATCATCCAGGATATCCCCTGTGTAAAATTCGCCCGCGATTTTTCTTTGTTCCGGAATAATTCTGACTTTCATATCTTCACTTTTAATTCTTTCTTCCCTATGGTTGGCTCTTGGTACCAATGGACTTCCTCTTTGGAAGATTTCCCATTCACCTCAATCGTTCCAATACCCTTCACTTTTTGCCAATCTTCTGCTTTCCCGCCGTAGGTTCTAACCAGCCTGTCGACATCACGTATCGGTGTCCTTGTTCCCCTTCCAGCAAAGACCTCAATATGATGCAGCTTTGTCCCTTCGACAAAATGCGCAACCGTCCCGTCCGGCATCGCAATATCGTAGTTCGCCCATCTGGCACTCAATGAACGCGGGATGATCTCGTCCGGCAGACTGGTTTCAGAAACAGAAATCCCTATTGCCTTTAATCGTAAAAGTTCTGCAGGCGTTGCAAATCCGCTGCCATATCTTCCGGTCTTTTCATCGTAAGGTTGGCTTTTCCCGCCACCACCCTTCTTTTCCGCCATGTGCTTTTCCTCAATAAGAAAAGCGCCTTCATTGTAGCACGGTTTCCCCGTTCTGTCAATGGCAGCGCTGAAAATCTTGTCGGGGGATGTTTCCACCCCCCTATGAGAGGATATAGAGATGAACTCCTGTGAGCTTCCTCATCGGTGCTATCTGCACCTTTTCACGCTACCATTATACCACAGATTTTCGGCCAGTGCGTGCAAACCTTTTGCACTTTTACATCAAATCGTATTCTTGCGCCCACAAATAAGCCACTTGAAGGATATCCTCCACCCAGTAGAAGTACGTCCGTCGCTCTATGCCGATCTGATCAAGGATGCAGCATTCGCTGTTTCTGTCTATGTAGCGCATCTGCATGAGCTTGTCCTTGAGCGTCCAGCGGAATCGATCCAGCGTCTTTTCATAGACCAGGCACCACCTGTACATCGTCTCGTATTTATCCACCGTGTCGATGACTTCATCTTCCGTCTTATTGCCGGGAGAGGTCTTGACGCGTTCATGGGAATAATCCACACCGAGGCGGGACAGGGCGCGTTCTGCCATATACTCCGCACAGGTGTTCCTGTTCTGCTCATAGTTATAAAACTGCCGTTCGATTTCCTTCCTCTGCTGCCTTGTCATTCAGTCCCTCCTGTCAAATGCCATGAGAATGATTATCACGATTGCCGCGACGATCATAATTCTACCTCGGACGGGTCGCACCGCACGATCACAGGCCCGTGCCACTCCATGTACTCCACGATGGCCTTTCCGTTATCAGCGGAAAGAAAAGTCGCCGCATGGTCTCCGCCATCCTCGTCTATGTACCACACCTCATCGCCGCGCTTAAGTTTCTGCGCCTGTTCGTATGTCATTTGTTTTCTCCTTTCAAAATCAATGGCAACGCCGCTCCCTTGCGATAAATCAACGGACGCAGCCCCAGCTCTTTGCATTCATCTACATCAACGGATCCGTCCTCTACGAGAACAATCCAATTATCTTCTTGGCGAGTATTCCATTGCTCTGCCGCAGCATCTTCCGTAGATTGTTCTCGTGTATGTATCCCGCATCTCTCGCATTCTACGATATATTGAAAAACTGTTCTGAATCCGCCAAGCTCCTGGAATGCAGCATCGCCGCCGCAAAACGGACATCGTCTTAATCTCATTTCTGAACCTCCACATAGCACCACGACTGCGGCGGACGGGTAAGCGGATAAAACACTTTGTCGTCGCTATGATACCATTGCACCCACTCTGTTTTATAGTTCCCAAACTCCGACAATGCTCTCGGCTTGTCAAACAGTTTCGGCTCGGTGATGTGCCATAACCAACCCGTCCCTTCTTTTTTGCCTTTGCCTACAATGTAGTCAAACATTTCGTGTTCTGTAAGACAAGTTCTTTTGACCTCATCCCAAAACAGATTTGTTAAATGTTTTTCTCCGCTTCCCCCACAATAGGCTTGACAACACGTTACCCTATCGCACACAAACGAGCCGATGACTTTGCCGCATCCCAAATTTTCATTTAATGCGTCTACTACCATAAATGAGTCGCCCTTATTGACCTTGAGCCTCGTCTGATAGACATACACGGTAAACGGCGTTTCGAGCTTCGGCACGGACTTTCGCACTTCGATTGTCTTTTCCCCGTTAAAAATCTTCTCGCACCATTTCGGGTGAATACTCATCAAAACTGCTTTCATTCCGTCACCCCAAAAACCTCGTCTATATCCTTGTCTGTCACTACCGCTTTCCACTCCCCCAACCCGAAATATACGGACTGCTCACGATCCTTTAACCGTTTCACCGCATTATCTATCCTTTCTCGTAGCGCGGCGTTTTCGGATTTCAAACGCTTGATATATGCAAGAGTTCCCGCATAATCAAAGTTCATTACGTCAGTTGCCTTGTAGGTCGAAAGTCGTTCAAGGCAACGCTCAATTTCTTGTTCAGTCATTCTTCCACCTCCTTCGCGAGTTCTTTTTCGGCTTGCCGTAAATATTCGGCAAAACAATAATTTGGATGTACGGAATCTTTACGGAATCTTTCATCTTTTCCAAAGAAGAACAATCCGAGAAAAACGGACAATCTTCGCAACTGATGTTTTCCGCAAACCTCTTTAACGCTCTTTCCGCAACTTCCGCGCGGTGTTCTGTCTCTTTAACATCCCCAATTCCTGCCGCGATAAGTGCGTCGGCAATATTATCGGTAGTTTCAATGAACGGAAGTTCATCGGCCTCAAGAATTGCACCCCTCACAATGGACAAAATCTTCTTCTTCAGCTCGTCGTTCGTCATTCTCTTTCTCCTTGTTCATACTCCGCGATCGCGCGGAAGATCCAGTCCACCGATCCAGCTGCATAGCGATAAATGTTTCATGCCCTTGCTCCGTCGATCAGTTCAAAGAAATCAAGCTGGACAAACGGCAGCCGCACTTCCCTTTGCGGGACATAGCCCTTTTCAAACCGTTCCGACAACTGCGCAAGCGTGCATCGCTGCTTGAACGTATTGTGGCTGTCCGGCTCCATTTGCAGGAGCATTCCGTACAGGTCCGGATAGTTCTTCCATAGGCTGTACAGATCGGAAAGCGATTGCTTTGGACAAAACCAACAGCCGCCGCGAAAGATACCGTCAAGAGAATAGACGGGAGACAGAAGCCCGTACCGCTCGCAGATCGCTTTTGCGTCCTGCTCGGTCAGCTTCTGCTCATAGAGCAGACTTCGATACTTCCTTTTCGACGTTTCTTTTGCCTTCATGCGTTCCCACCGGCGCGGCTCGTCATATGCGATTCCGATGAACTGCGTTGTTCCCTCCTGAAATTGCGAAAGATACCTGTTGATCGCTCTGATTTTCAGCTTGCTGTTGCACCATGCCCCGATAGTATACGGAAAGCCATATCTGTCCCCGACGTGATTCCCCTTTTGTTTAACCTTGTAAAACTGTTCATAGAAACTTACGCCGCTGTACGAATGATCTACCGTCACGCCGAACAGCTCTTTGAGCCGCTGCTCCGCCGTCGGGATCCACGCCGCCATGAGCGGGTGCTCTCCGCTGATCTCGGGCGAAAACCGTATATCGCAGTACATCACGCGGTCGATCGGGATCCCCTTCTCGTAAGCCAGGATCAACGTCGCCATGCTGTCCTTGCCGAAGGATAAATTGAAAATATTCATCTCCCCTCCGTGAGCTGCGGCACGGGACCGGAAAGAAGCTCCAGCACCTCTTTCGGCGTGTCCCTGCGCAGCCGCGCCTGTTCGCGTATCTCGCCGATGCGCTTCATGAACCGCGCCTTTTCATAGCGCAAATCCTCCGACGACATATACGCCACCGTGATCAGCTCCGAGATGCTCCGCAGGTAGTCCTTGATCTCGGGCGGGAGTGCCGCATAGATCTGTTCATTGGACTTGCGGCAACGAGCCCCTTCGTCCATATAGTCGTAGCGGTATCCTTCCGTATTGTGGCGCACTTTGTCCAGAACGCCCGTGAGCTCCACCCAAAGCTGCTCGTCAGACTTCTCGCCAAGCGCCTGCAGCCGCCTGATCTCATTGCAGACATCTGCCAGCTTCACCGGATAATTCGTATTCATCGCGACGTTCTGAAAAGCAGTCAGAACAATTTCCCGTTCAAATTGCTTCAAAGATGCATACCAGAAATCGACCCGTTCCTTAATGTCATGTTCCGATACGCTCTGTCCGCTCTCCAAATACACAATCCCGATCATTTTTGCAACGTCAGTTTTCGTCAGCTTCATTCACCTCTTCCTCCTTGACCATCTGCAGAACCCTTTGTACCTTCTCCGTAATCCCGCTTTTGCTTTTTAATGTTCTGTCCTTGAACTCTCCTGCGGAAATCCTCACGTAGTTCTTTGCTATCCACGAAAGCTCATGTACTCTGTCCGACAGATAGGAACTTTCGGCAAACCGATACTCAAGTAAGTCATAGTCGATCATGTCAAGATTAACGCCGGAACAATTATCAACGATGACATTCTTGTGCTTTCCCAAAAACTCCCGCAAGCAAATGTTGCAGTCCGTGGGTGGAGAGGGTGGATTCTCTCCTCTACTCTCCTCTACTTTCCTTTTCTTTCCTTTACTTTCCTTTCCTTTACTTTCCTTTCCTTTACTTTGTTCGGAAATGTATGCATTTTTTGGAAAAATGTCTACATTTTCGGCGAGATTGTCTGCATTTTTACGTAAAATGGCAGCATCAAACAAGAGGTACTCTCTTTTGACCTCGACATTCTTACGACGACTTACGATCTCGAAGTACCGTTTCTGGATCCCCTTGGATGTCAGAATCTGATACTTGTCATACAATGTCTTGTCAAAGATCCCTCTTTTGATCGCGGCGCTTACTATGTCGGAGACGGCACTACCATTCGCTCCTATCCTCTTGGCGAACAATAATGCAATCTCTGTTGTCCACTCGGCGTAATAACCTTCTCCCCCGTAAATCTTTTGCAGGAGCTTGATCATTATCGCAAAGCCCTTTAAGCCGAATTGCGCCTCGATCAGTTCAAACTTCTCGTCCAAAGTAACGTCAAGCGGAAAGTAGTCAATTCCGCTCTTCATTGCTCACCTCAGAACGGGATGTCCCCGTCATCGTCAAACGCTTCAATCTTCTGCTGTACAGGCTTCGCGGGTTTCGCGGGCTGTACGGGCGTTCTTTCGAGTTCTGCGGGCTGTTCCTGCTTCGGCGTGAGAAATTCCACGTTCTGCGCAATCACGTCAACAGCAAGCCGTTTTGTGCCGTCGTTCGCCTCGTATTGCCGCAACTGAATATCACCGCTTACGGCGACTTTGTGTCCCTTCCTTGCGTACCGCGAAACCGTATCGCCAAGCCCGCGCCATGCCGTGACGTTGTAAAAATCTGTTGCCTGATTATCTCCATATCCGCGATTGACCGCAATAGAAAATCTGCACACATCCACCCCTGCAGGCGTGTTCGTCAGTTCTGGGTCTCGCGTAAGGTTCCCAATCAAAAATACTTTGTTCATTTACTTCCTCCAGTTATAAATTTTCATGATTGTTTTGTCGGCAGGCACGCCGCCGTTCAAATGGTACTTCTGCATAAAGGCGTTATAGCCTATCGTGTGTATTTCCGTGTGGTGCTCTCGGCAAAGGCTCATCACCTCGCGCCCCTCGTGCTGCACCTCGTCACGGTTGTTCCCCATGCCGATAGCGTCAATGTGATGTCCGTCCGCTCTTTTCCCGCAAACCGCACATTTACGGCGTACAAGGCAAAAGTATGTGTACGCTTCTATGTCGTCCACATACTCCCGCAGCGGGCGTTTGGTGGGGATATCGTTCGTCAGGATAAACGCTACGAGAAACCGCTGAAACTCTGCGACAAGGCTCATCGGGGCGTTAGATAGTGAGAATATCTTGTCCGCCAACGTGTCCACCCTCTCCGCCCAGAACTCCATTTTGAACGCCTTTTTCACGTCCTCCGTCCCGCTCCCCGACCAGTCCGCGATCGCCTTGATCATCGCATAACACATTTTTCTTTGCTTGTCCGAGAGCGGGCGGCTGTCGATAAGGTCTATGTAGACTTCTTTGACCTCATGGTGCAGCACCTGCCCCAACGGGAGCTGCGCCTTTATGAGTGCCGTGCCGTCCTCGTTGAGCTTTACGAGCGTTCCTTTCAGCATAATAATCTTTCCTCGCCTGCTTCAATATCCCGCAAATCTCTCCCCTCCGCTTTCCGTCCATGAGGCACCGCGGGAGCGGACAATGAAGACAAATCTTTCTCTCGTCAAACGCTTTCCTGTGCTTGTGCATTCTTTGCCGCCTGCCTCTTGATGATCTTCCATGCCGCCGCGCGTTCCTCGTCGTCGAACATGGCAACGGGGCATCCGATCTTCCCTTCCAGCCAGTCGATCATGCCCTGCGGGTCCAGGATCCCCGCCGAGGCGACAGCGTCCGGCGTGATCTCGGGCACAGGCTCTTTCTTCTGGGCGGTTGACTTCTGCGCGGTCGCTGCGGGCTTCTGTGCGGCGCTCTCGCCCGTATTGGTCGCGTCGCTGTCCTTTGCGTCGTCAATGCTGAAAAGACCGTTCAGCGCATATTTCCGCGCGTAGGAACTGCTTGCCCCCGTGACCTGCGAACCGTCCATGCCCTTTTTGCTCTCTTCCTCTCGGGCGTAAGCCGTAGAAAATAAGATATCGGAATTATCGCCTGTATCCTCACAATCGTAAAGCGTCGCGGTTGCTTTGACATAGTACCTTGTCCCGATCGAAACGATATCATCTTCAAGCATAAGCGCCGTCTTGTACTTTGCGCAGAGCGGCTTGACCGCTTCCAGAATGTCCTCACAGCTTCGGTAATTATATCCGCCGAATTTGTTGAACTGGTTCTTCGGCGCTTTCAGTTCGCACTGAATGGCCGACAGCTTTTCATAAATGTTCATCTCATCCTCCTTGCTTATTTGATCTGAATGTTCTTCTTCTGTTCCAGGTGCGCGCCGGGGACTTCCTTGCCCGCCTTGATCGCTTCCCTGATCGCCGTCTTGTTCGGCGTGTATGTCGTCTTGACCGTCATGTACTCTTCGGGAACCGCGTCCGCGTTGTCGATGATCGTCTGCTCGCTGGCTCGGAAAGAAATGTCTGCATACATGCCCTTCACCTTCTCCACGCCAAGCGCCGTAAATGCCGCTGAAAGCCCTTCTTTCACTCTGTCGCGTTCTCGCTCGAGCCGCTTCTTCATCGCCGTCAGACGCTCGATCTCGCGCCCTACGCGGGCGGCGTCCTCATCCAGGGAGCGATACACACACGCGACCGCAACCGCTTTGTCCTCCCACGCCTCCTGACGCTCTGCAAGGGCGTTCACGAGGGAGATGTCCACCTCCCCCGTCTCCTCGTCCGCGGACGCCATCAGCGCGTCATACAGGTTTCTGCATTCATCTGTCAGACTGTACAGGCTCATCTTCGTCCTCCTCGTCTTTGAAGATCTGCATTCCGACTTCTTCCCAGTCCTCTCGGCACAACCCTACCCAAGGCGCGTCCTTCATACCGTCACCCCGCGCAGGATATTCCCGAGACAATACGCCACGTTGTCAAACGAAAGCCGCAGGTCTACGAGCTTGCCTTTCTCGGCATAGCCGAATTCGCCGTTCCGCTCGATGTCCTTCTTGACGTCGCGGAGCCGTTCGATGATGTCCGCATAGTCCTCGTACAAATCGTCCAATGCCTTCATGACTTCTTCCTTGTTCATCTCATTCACCTCTTAATGCTTTCAGATACTTATTGTAATTGTTCTCATAAGGCTGTACCCGATCGACAACCGTCTCGATTACTTCACGCGCCTTGAACGCAGTCCATTTGATGCAATCCTCTGCCGCCGTCTGCCCCGTGAACATTCTCACGCTGTTGTCGATACCGTAATGGTCGGAAAGAATCCTTGACTTTACCCAACCATATCCACAGGATAAATGCACGACCACAAAATGTTCATTTGCTTTCAGTTGTACGACACGCATGAACTCCGTGCCGCGAAACCTCCATGCTCCCTCGTAGAACTCCTTCGTGAGATAGTCCTCAAACCATTCCTGCATTGTCTTTGCCATAATCTTGACTTGACAACTCTGTCAGTTTGGTGTAAAATAGTCGCGGAAGCATTCGTCAATGGTGCTATCCAAACTTTGGGCTATCCGAAAAGCAGTTACAATGTTCGTCAACCTCTCACCGTTTTCGATGCGTATGTACTGCCTTTCGGAGATGCCCGCCTGTTTGGCGACTTCCTTCTGCGTCTTTTTTGCCGCCATTCTGACTGTCTTTAATGCTGTCATCTTACCTCCTGTTTGTAGTAACATGTCACTGCTGTCATGCTCTACCGCTATTTTATCATGTCATTGCTGTCATGTCAAGTATTTTAGGAGAACTTCTATGAAAAATTTTTTGAAAGAGTACCGCACCAAAACAAACCTGACACAAAAGCAAGTAGCAACCCTTTGCGAAATATCAGAACGGCAATATATCCGTTATGAGGTTTCCTACCAAGTACCAACTGTCAATATCGCTCTTCGCCTTGCCCGCGTCCTCGGCACTACCGTCGAGGAGCTGTTCCCGCTGGAGGGAGAAGAATGAATTTGGACGATGCTTTGAAAGAACAAAGCGCCGCAATTGAACGTCAAAAACAAGCTATGGCGGAGAGCGCCCGCATGGAAGCGTTCGGGCATTACATGAACGAACAGACTGCCGCGCTTCGGGAGATTGCGGAAGCTTCCAAAGAAGCCACAGAAAACGCCAAAATGGCAGCAGAAGCCTCGGATAAATCTGCAAAACAGTCGAAGAAAATCGCCGTTATCGCCACCATTGCCGCAGTCTTTTCTGCCATGGGATCAATTATTTCAGGTGTTTTTGCTGCGTTGGAATTCTTCGCTTAGTGGTATATCGCGTTGAGAATGATAAACACAATGGCTACCACCTGGGCAATTCCGCTAACAACAAAAAACGACAATGCGACGTTCTGCAATACTTCCGCCGATTTATTATTTCGCCTCGCACTTTCCAAATGCCAATCAGTCAGTTCCTTCATCTCCTCCAACGAAGTACGTTGGGGGAATTCTTTATCTCTCTTCTCCAACGCTTTCATGTGCTTGCAATACGCACGCCACTCTTTCCGCGTCATTTTCTGCATCATTTCTTGCGTCATTCCGCCACCTCGACGAACTTCCCGTCTTTGAGCATATAGAAGGTATCTGCCTTGTATTTCTCTCCGTCGATGAAAATCATCTGTGCGCCCAACAGAGGGTTCTTTTCTCCGTCCCATTCGCCCCATTCGGAAAGAACAAGATAGCTTCCGATGCAGCCTTTACATTTGTTGTCCACACCCCAGCCGACGGAGATATTGGCCTGTCCCATGCCTTCGTTTTTGCACTCCATTCCTGTGGAGATATTCGCCGACCCGTAACCCGTCGCGGAGTTCGCAGACCTGTCGCCCGTCGCGGAGTTCGCAGACCCGTAACCCGTCGCGGAGTTCGCAGACCCGTAACCCGTCGCGGAGTTCGCAGACCCGTCGCCCGTCGCGGAGTTCGCAGACCCGTCGCCCGTCGCGGAGTTCGCAGACCAGTTACCCGTCGCGGAGTTCGCAGACCCGTAACCCGTCGCGGAGTTCGCAGACCCGTAACCCGTCGCGGAGTTCGCAGACCCGTTACCCGTCGCGGAGTTCGCAGACCTGTTACCCGTCGCGGAGTTCGCAGACCCGTTACCCGTCGCGGAGTTCGCAGACCCGTAACCCGTCGCGGAGTTCGCAGACCTGTTACCCGTCGCGGAGTTCGCAGACCCGTTACCCGTCGCGGAGTTCGCAGACCCGTCGCCCGTCGCGGAGTTCGCAGACCTGTCGCCCGTCGCGGAGTTCGCAGACCTGTCGCCCGTCGCGGAGTTCGCAGACCTGTCGCCCGTCGCGGAGTTCGCAGACCCGTAACCCGTCGCGGAGTTCGCAGACCCGTCGCCCGTCGCGGAGTTGATCTCCCTCTTCGCTTTACTGTGATTGGACTTTGTCTTGTCTGCCCGTTCTTTTATGTACTCAAACGATGCCTTGACAAGTCCAGCAATGTCGAGTTTAGCTCCAACTGTGATTTTGGAAGAAGCAACTTTCGTATCATCTCCGTCCCGCGACAACTCTCCGTCCTGTTCTACCTCACGGTAGACACTCTGGCTCGGCGCATAATAGGAGAAACAATCGAGCGGATATTCGCAGGCATGAAAGCCTTTTTCGCAACATTCGACGTCGCCTTCCATTTCGTACGTTTTTCCCTCTTCGTACTGAAACCCGCGGCAAGTCATATCATGGTTAAATCCTTTGTACGCCTTCATCTACGCCCCTCCTTGACCTTCTTTTCGAGCGTGAACACCTCGTCGTCTTTCGTGTGCTTTGCCCCGAGCCACACTTCCCGCGCTCTCTGATTGAGCTTGCGGGCATTCCCGCTGCCGAACATGGCGGCGAACTGCTCCTGCGGCAACCCGTTCAACCATTCACGATTCGTCATCTCTTACCTCCAAAGTCTTATTGATCACGCGCTGCAATTTTTCGCGCGGGATTTCCGATAATCTCATTCCGCCGTACAACGCGGAAAGAAAATTGATCACCACGATGAAGTCGTAGTTCTTACACACTATCGTCATGCTTCCTCCAAATCGCTCATAAGCTCCGCGAACAGCTCGGCGGGCGTATAATGAATCCCAAGTCGCTCAAAGCCCTTACACGCCTTCTCCAGCGTATGAAGATGCGGACTTCTGTACTTTCCGATCTGCTCTATATTCTGACGCGAACAGCCCATTGCCTTCGCCAGATGCGTTGAAAGAACATTGTTCTTTCTGCATACTTCCGCAAGCGTCATATAACCTCCTTTGCGCGCCCCTCCCGGCGCACCCGGTATTGATTTTCTTTCAAAAGCGTGATATAATCCAATCACGCCATTTTCGGCGAATTACAAGCAGGGAGGCTGATATGTTAGCCAAACTTTTGAGTTCGCCCGACCACGTGAAATGTGCTTGAGATGGCGCACTTTTTGGCAGTAACCCGTCTGCCGTACAAAGCACAGCCTCAAGAAGCGGTGTGACTTGCCGCCCGAATGGGGAAGTACGAGTAAAACCATTTCGCACAAGCGGAAGACATGATATTCCTTCCTCATCCGGTGCAGGGTCGTGGGAAACAAAATCGGGGCAAAAAGTCTGTGAAGTCACCACATGCTTTTTGTTTTTCCCTGCTTGACCGATTTGCTATCGGTGACCCCTTGCGGGGTTTCGACCGGGCGCAACCCGGTTCTCGTCAGACCGAATTTCTCATGTCTATGGACTTGCTTATTACGTACTCCTCAATGTAGAGCGTCCACCATTGGAATATCATGACGCGGATCCCGTTCTTTGTTTCGTCAAAAATTTTCTTGCTCGTCATGGCGCTCATTTCGTTGTGAATTTGCGCGACCGCGTCCTCTTCTGTCTCGTATTCCTTGACCTTGTAGCGGTGTGTGACGTAGACCATTTCACACCTACTCAAATCGCGTCGTCCGTCTCGTCGGGATCCCCGAAAAGGTCATAGACAAGGTCGAACGCCTGATCATATGTAATCTCGTACTCTTCCGCAATCGCTTCAACCACTTCAAACTTATTCATCTCAATCTCCTCCGCCCCGTGGGGCTTTTTTGCTTTTTTGGAACTTTTGAAACTTTACGGTATCATTATAGTATCATTATTGGAACTTGTCAAGCGTTTTTTTATATTTTTCTTGCACTTTTGAAACTTATTTTTATAATAAGAGATAGGAGGTGCAAAAATGGACATTGAAAGATTAAAACAACGAAAAAAAGAGCTCGGATGGACGCACGATGAGCTTGCGGAACGATCAGGCGTATCAAGAACAACAATCGCAAGATTATTCTCCGGAAACCCAGATTACCCAAGCCCGACCTATAACACAGTTGAATCCGTGGCGAAGGCTATGGGACTATCGGAAGAAGGCTATAAGGACACAATGCCCTTTGAGGTCACTCCCATAGAGGAGGAGGTCATTCAGACGTTCCGCGCCCTTTCAGACGAGGACAAGCAACTTTTTTTAATTTTAATGAAAAAAATTAAATAATCAGGCAAGCGTCTGTCATATTTAACTGCTATAATGCAAGCATAAATCAAACATATGTTTGTGCATAGGAGGAAAAAGAGATGACAGACAAGACAATGCTGCGTGTTTTACACGCGCTCATGAGTGGAGACGCAGAGGAAAAGAAAAAACTCCTTGCCGAACTTTCGGAAGGAGTTACATGGGGAAAATACTTGGAATTTACACAAAAGGAGATTTCAAGTATGCCACAAAAATATCGGAAAATGTTCCGCGTCGGGAAGCTCCGCGCTTATATGCGGGAACGCCGCCGCGGCGGTTCCATCAATTATGAAGTACGCTGCCGCATGGACGACATCAATATTTCGGCAGGCGGCACGACAAAAGAAGAAGCGCGCCAACGCTTCATTGAGAAGCTGAACGCGCTTGAACACGGCGTCAAGACCACGCCGACAAAATTCGGGGACTTCATCGAGTTCTATTTTGAAAATTTCCGCAAACGGAAAGTGGCGGCAAATACCTACAAGGCAGACTATGATCGTGTCAAAAAGCATATTCTGCCCGCACTTGGAGAAATGCGCCTTTCCGCCATTACTCCGTCCGTCTGTCAGGCATTCATCGACAAATTCTCCGATAGAGGGAAGACGGCACAGGAGCTATTCTCGCTCCTTTCGCAGACATTCAAATGCGCGATCGCACACCACTTGATACAGTTCTCTCCCCTCGATACGCTCATCCGCCCCACGCACGAAAGCGTGAACGGAACAGCGCTGACACGGGAGCAGGAAGCGCGGTTGCTGTCCGAAACGCCCGAGAAGTACAGGGAAGCATTTGCGATTGCCCTCTATACGGGGCTGCGTCCGAACGAGTACGAAACGCTGCGCCGCGACGGCGACATGCTCATCGCCAAAAACTCCAAGCGCAAGAACAGGAAAATCGAATACAAACGAATCCCTATTTGCCCCATGCTCCGCCCGTATATCTCCGAATCGCCGACTATGCCATGTCCCAAAACGCTTTGGAACGCTTTCAAAAAACTGTTCCCGGACTATACGCTGTACGATTTGCGGACGACGTTCAACACGCGTTGCGTGGAATGCCACGTAGACGACAACGCACGCAAGCTCATGATGGGACATTCCCTTGGAAGACTTGCCAACGCATACACGGATGTTTCGGACGAGTTCCTGCGCCAAGAAGCGGAAAAATTGTTCTACCCGTTTCCAAAAATCGATGGATAGAACAATAAATTTGCCCCCAATTTTGTCCCCAAAATTGAAAATATAATAGCAAAAAAGCCGCCAAAAATGCAAAAAAAGGGCTAAAAACAAGCATTTTTGCCCATTTTTAGCCCTTATTTGGAGCAGGAAACGGGAGTCGAACCCGCCAGAATCAGCTTGGGAAGCTGACGCCATACCGCTAGGCGATTCCTGCATGAAATAATGTTATGAAATTTTCGAACGTTCGACTCCGAAACGGGAGTGCCTGCGCCCGCGCTGCGGTGCTCGGCGGCTTGCGCCCGCCCCCGCCAGAATCAGCTTGGGAAGCTGACGCCATACCGCTAGGCGATTCCTGCATGAAAATGTTATGAAATTATCAGTGTTCGACTCCGAAACGGGAGTGCCTGCGCCCGCGCTGCGGTGCTCGGCGGCTTACGCCCGCCCCCGCCAGAATCAGCTTGGGAAGCTGACGCCATACCGCTAGGCGGCTGCATGAAAATGTTATGAAATTATCAGTGTTCGACTCCGAAACGGGAGTGCCTGCGCCCGCGCTTGCGGTGCTCGGCGGCTTGCGCCAGCCCCCGCCAGAATCAGCTTGGGAAGCTGACGCCATACCGCCAGGCGGCTGCAACTGTTATTTATTATAATCGATATCGGCAGGTCTGTCAAGTACAAATTTGTCGCTTCCCGCAAAATTTTTATTGTCTGTCGCCGTAAAACCACAAAAAAGAATTTCAAAGCAAAAATTACGGGCGCGGCTGCCGTGCAGCCGCGCCCGAACATTGTTCAAGCGATTTGCTTATTCTTTGCCGCCCTCATCCGATGCGGGAGCATCTTCCGCGGGAGCCTGTTCCGCCGCCGCCTCGTCGGCCTGAGCCTTTGCCGCGGCCTCTTCCGCCTGGCGCTGCAATCTGCGCTGGCGGCGCGCCTCTCTGCGGCGTTCCTTGGCGGCCTCGATGTCCTTTTCGATCTGATCGACGGACAAATCGACCATCGTGTATGCCGTTTCAAGATCTTCCTCGTCGCGAATGACCAGCTCGGTCGCGCGGACTTTGAGTTTTGCCTCCGATTTCGCGCTTCTGCGGAAATCTTTGAGCATCTCGTTTTCCAGAAGGAAGAGCGCCACAGGCATGTTGCGCCTTACCGTGAGCTTGACGATCTGCTTGCCGTCGCGCTTGATGCACAGGCCGCCGCTCTGTTTGACCTCGACCGCGCCCTCTTTGGCGAGCGCATAGTCCCTGACTTTGCCAAACAGAGCGCGCTGTTCTTCGTCAAGATCCATGTATGCTTCGCTGAACGAGCGCACGTTTGCCGCAATGACGATCTTTTCCTTGTCGTCGTCCTCTTCCGCCTCGGGCTGTGCAGGGGCTTCCTGCGCGGGCTCGGGCTGAGGTTCGGGCTGTGCCTCCTGGACTTCTTCCGCGGGCGCCTCTTCGGCCGCTGCGGGAGCTTCCTCCGGCTGTGCCTTCTGAACGGGTTCCGCTGCGGGCTCCGCCTGTTCGGCGACCTCTCTGCGGCCCTTGACCAGCATGATGATGCATGCGACGATGATCAGCACGAGCACGATCGCAAGCAGCACGTACACGCCCGTAAGGCCCGGCGTATTCTGTGCCGCCGCCTCGACGGAAGCGACCTGCGCACGGAACGTGGAGACCGCCGTCGTCACTTCGGAGACGGTCGTCGCCGCATCGATCGCGGCAAGCGCCTCGTTGTAGTAACGGAGCACAAGGTTCGCGTTTTCTTCGCTGAACGCCTGCGTCAGCTTTCCGTAGATCTCGCCGTCGGTCGTCTCTTCGGTGTATGCCACGCTCTGCACGGCGATGCCGGCCTGAGCGGTGTCGCCGCCGATGATGTCATCGAGATAGCCGTTGAGCCACGTTCTGATCTCGTCCAGAGCGTCCGTCTTGGCCTCTTCGACCGCCGTGGAAGCGCTGACGCTGTCCGCGATGCTGTCCACCGCAGTCTGTACGGCCGCAAGGTCTTCCAGGATCGCTGCAAGCGCGGCGTCGACATCTTCCGATGTGGCCAGCGATGCGATGCCCTGAAGAATGCTGTTGATGTTGTTCTGCGCCGCCGTGATGGAATCGGCAAGCCCGTCCTTCGCGCTGTTGAGCAGCGCGCCCGTGAGCTGATCCAGCGCCGTGTTGGCATTGCTGAGCGCGGTCTGCAGGCCGCCGATCACGCCGCTCGTGCCGTTCTCGCCGACGAGCGTGTTCTTCAGCCCGTTGACGGCCTCGGTGATCGCCGTCTGCAGATCTGTCTTCAGCTGCCCGATCTCCGACGAGGTCGCGCATGCGTCGACGGCTGTCTGCACGGCCGCGATCTTCTGTTCGAGCGACGTCTGCATTGCGGCCAGGGTGCCCGTGGTGTCGTCGACCAGGGTCTCCAGCTTTCCGATCTGAGCAAGAAGCCCGCTCTGCGCGTCTGTAAGGTCTTCAATGATTCCGTTGATCTGTCCGCGATAGGTGCGGATATCTCCGATCTCCGCGAGCGCATACGCTTTGAGGGCTGCGAGCTCGGCTTCCGTTTCCGCCGCATAGATCGCCGCATACGTTGCGGTCGGGACGACGACGTCCTCCCCCGCCTCCGCATCGATCTCGCCGATGGCCGCTTCTTTCAGGGCATCGAATGCGGAGATGAGCGCATCGACCGCATCGATTGCCGCAAGGCGGGCCTGCGCAACGCCGTATTCGTTGGTCGCAGTCGTAATGTCCGTGTACGCCGCGAGCAGCGCCGCCGCCTGTGCCTGCAATGCGGATTCGGCGTTTGCGGAGAGTTCCTGCACGTACGTCCAGCTCATGCCGTTGGACGCCGCATAGCCGCGCACATCTGCCTGTGCGTTCGCCTGTGCCGTAAGAAGCGCGCCAAGGTCGTCGGATACGGATTCGATGACTTCATAGTAGCCGCTTGCGCCGTAATATGCGCCCTCAAGGCCTTCCGCAAACAGCTCTTTTGCAGGATTTTCCGCATATTTGCCGCCGGAAATAAAGCCGGTGATGTTCCTTGCCTCGACGGGAGCGTTGAATGTGCCACCCACGATGGAAATCACAACCCCCTCGGAAGGAGTAACATCTTCTTTCCCGACGGTGTCGATTTCAAGGAATGCTTTTCCGTCCGCGCCCGTCGCGTTGATCGTACCGCCGTTGACGGTCACATCGATCGGACGCTCCGTGGTGTGCTGCGAAACCACAATGGCAACGCCGCCCACCGTGGTGCCGTTCGGGTTAGGAACGGGCTCCGTATATGCGCCCGTCGCCGTGACGGTCGTTCTTTCATTGACGGTGAGTTTGCCCGCGCGGATCTCGATGCCCGTTGCGCCCTTGATCTCGCCGCCCGTGATCGTCGTTTCGCCGCTGCCCGGCAGATACATCGCCGTACCGGTGGTTTCGGGTGCGGAGACATTGGTATCGGTAAGACTGATCACGTTATTGTAGAATATTCCGTTGGTAGCGATACCGTAATAGACGGTGCCGGAAATGGAGCTGTCCGTTGCCGTCAGGCTCGTCTTGTTCGCAGAGCCCTCCGCCGTACCGAACATTGCAACACCGGCTACGCCGCCCGTAACGGTGACGTTCGTGAGCACTGCATTGCCGCCGTCCGCGGTCGGAGTTCCGCCGTTGTAGTCGCCCAGCCTGATCGCCTGCCCGCCGTCGGCATAATTCACGACAACGCCCTCGATCGTGAGCGTTGCGTTCTTCGTCACCACAAGACCGTGGTCCGCGCCGTCGCCGGTATACACGATGGCTCCGCCATCTTCGCTGCTCTCGATCGTCACGTCTGCGGTGATATTGGCAGCCGTCCCTTCAGCGCCGATCGTGTATCCCGCAAGGTCGATCGTTACATTCTTATCGATCGTGAGCGCTTCGGTGAGATTCACATCGCCAAGCAGCACGACCGTGTCGCCGTCCTCCGCAGCCGCAAAGGCAGCGTCCAGAGACTCAAACCAATATGTATACTCGCCGCGCGTAATGGTTGCGACGGTCTTTTCCGTCTCGACCACGGTGTAGGAGCCGTCCGCGCCCAGCGAAAGCTCAAAGCCGTCTGCAAAATATTCTTCGTCCACAGGCTGGGTAAACGTACCGCCGCTGACA
>CAJFRT010000021.1 GCA_904419525.1 Candidatus Gallimonas merdae | reverse complement strand
CTGTTCCTGGCGCACCTGTAATCACAAGAATTCTTCCTTGTTCCATTCGCATTAAGCCTCCATACTTCCCGATTACTCTTTCCATTATTTTTCATAGACGATTATTAAACAGGGCAAATAAGTATTTTACTCGTTTCAAAATGATTATAACATAAGCAAAGCGAAATTGCAAAATATATTAAAAAATACCTTTTGGCACCGTGGCGGGTGCTTGAAAGGCGAGGCGTAGCCGAGCCGCTCGTTTATTCAAGCACCCGCCATAGTGCCAATGTGTAGAATTTCGTTTTTAAAAAGACAGAGTTTCTTTTTTAAGTTTCAATAAAATGCGCTTTCTTTATTTTAAGTTTATAGTATAGAATTAACAAAAAAATTTGTTCTTCCCTGACTTTGCGCCACAAATTTTCCTGTTGTTTGATATTCTACTATAGCTGTATGTTTCCCCCTATTCAAATGCGGCTTTTTTATTTGAACGACGTAAGCTATTACAATATAATCCCCCTCATTATATCGCCCTGTTTCATATATTTTTTGTATGGATAATATTTTTGCCTTTTCATTATCAATAAAAACTTGTAAATCTTTCTCTTCTAAATCAGGTTGTATATCCATAACCTTTCGGTTCTTCCCATTTAAGTTTACCGTATATTCTTGCATACGAATTTGTGGTAAAATCATAGGGCGAAAATACATAAACAGAAAATTTCCACCGCCCGTATCTTCTCTTACAGACAAACCATAAACTTCTCCCGTTCCGATTTTAAAATTATGTATTTCATCTCTGTCAACGCACATTTTCCAGCTCCAGTTTTCCAAAGATGATTTTTTATACGAATTATCTTCCACGTGATAGGCACAATATTCTCCATTTGGTACAGTTATAGAATACTTACCCGCTTTATCGCTCCATACTCCAATATACGGATAATTTCCACCAAAAGCCCTTCTTTGAAAAACAACAGCTGCGGGAAACGCCCTTCCGTTAAAATCAGTCGTCGAGCCTTTAATAATAGAATATTGACATTTAATATCCTTTTTATATGATTTCCCGTTGGTTTTAATAGTAACGGCAATATTATCAGGCAATCCTTTAATAGTTTCGGCAAAAATCTTGACAAGACAAACATTGCCTTTCATAAATATATCATATTCATGTGTACTTTCCGCATCGGTAATATCAAATGCTTTAAAGAAAATCTTTTCTTTCTGACAAAAAGTTACGATTTTTATTTGAAAAGGAAGTTCAATTTTCTCAAATTCTATATATACTCCGCAATGAGTTTTGGGAATAAACCAATCGGGTTGTAAAATCTCATCTCTATTTTGTTTATTTTCAAACCACCAAGATTCAATATTCATTTTGTCCTCCTTTTTGAATATTTTATCATATCGCTATAGATAAAGCAAATCTATTATTAAATTTCTTGTCATATAAAAAGAAAACGCAAGTCAAACCTTATCGGTTCAACTTACGTTTAGATTGGTGCGGACGAAGGGACTTGCGCCTTTGGCGGCGCGCCCCGGTACACAGCCCACAGGGCTGATGTAGTTTGCGCCCCATGCTCTGTTTTTACTAGCTTTACACGCAAACCGCTCGCTCTCGCTCGCGCCTCCACCCTTAAGCCCCTTCGTATTCCTTGTTTCATACCAAAAAAAGGCGACCCAAAATGGATCGCCTTTTTTTGGTGCGGACGAAGGGACTTGAACCCCCATGGTCTCCCACAGGAACCTGAAACCTGCGCGTCTGCCAATTTCGCCACGTCCGCATATCTGTTTACGCTTTATACTCCCGCCTGACAAGCGAGCCGTCTGTCCCGTCAAGATCGTAAACCTTTCCGTCTCCGATCTTCCGTGCCGGTTCACCGTCATGGAATTCAAGCGCCGCGCCGTTCTCAATGCCCCAAGCGCGAAGTCTATTATACAACACTATTTCGTCAAAGTCAAGCATTCTTTCATTATAATGCGGAGAAATTTTTCCTTTTATCCAGCCAAGTCCGGGATACATGGCATATTCCCCCTCAACAACGGAATCGGAATACATCTCTTCAAACCAACAGATCGCCCCGGCGGACAGCCCCGCCACGAGCGTTCCGCGGTCGTAGGCCTCGCGGATGAAATCCAGAAGTCCGCTTTCTTTCCAGCTTTCAAGCATAAAGACCGTATCGCCGCCCCCGACGTACAGAAAATCCGCGCGTTCAAACTTTGCGCGCATTTTTTCGCGATCCACCTCTCTTCCGACGGTGAGCGCAACGTCCGTTTTGATATCGAACAGCCCCGTATACACCTTGTGGAATGTATTGTAGTAAGGCATACAGTCGTGGCTGGCCGTCGGAATGAACAACCCGCAGGCACGGCGGTCTCCCGCCGCCTTTTTCGCCTGTTCCGCAAGATATGTATCGATCGCGAGCGTTTCCCGGTTTTTCAGCTCCCCTCCGCCGATCGCAAGGATCCGCTTCATGCCCGGCCCTCCTCCGTTGCAGCGGCCTCATCGGCGGCAGAGATCCCGGCCGTTTTATCGACGGGCAAAGAAACAATAATTCCGCCGGCCTGTGTTTTCAGCCCGACTTTCTCAAACAGCGCCTGCATGATCGGGGCTTTCCCCTCCCGCTTGGTCAGCACAAGAAGAACGTCCTGCTCCTGCATCAGAGACACGCCGATAAACTGTTCCGCTTTGGCATTGTTGAGCGAATGCGCATGAATGATCGTCCCGCCTGCGGCGCCTGCGGAACGGGCCGCCTCCATGGCCTCTTCTGCAAACCCCGCCGCGACTGCCGCGACGATCAGATCGTATTGTCTCGTTTCGTTCGTCATGATTTTACTCCCGTCCACTGTTTTCCCCGAAGCAGCGCTCGTGATCCCGTTTGCCACGATCTCCGAAATTCCCGTCAGAGGAACTGTAAAGGAAATGCCCCTTCCCACCAGATAGAGCGATATCTTGGTGCGGATCTCCCGCATGATCGTATCTTCGTCGCTTTCGGGAATGAGCGAGAGCGCGATCACCTTTTCCGTCTCCCCGATCCCGAGATAGTCAAGCACCTGCGAATGCGCCGTTCCCGTACCCGAAAAAGCGATCGTCATCGACACGGAACATTCGTCGATCACCTCTTTGAGGCGCAGTTCGTCCTTATCGTTGACAATGCTTACGAGCATCTTGACGCGGTTGGGAAGTTTTTGCGCCGACCGCACGCCCAATCTCCCCAGCGTTTCGCCGGCTGCACGGAGTACGTCGCGGACGCTCTCTTTTCCGGCCTGTCTTGCTTCCAGATGTTCCGCCATGTCAGTATACCTCGTATTCCAGCACTCTGTCCTCGACCGTCAGGAAGTTGCGTTTGATCCTGCTTGTCTTATGCTTGTAGACTATGCCGAGGATCTGAATAGTGATGAGCGGCGTCAGCGCGACAAACGCCACGCAGCCGAACGCCTGCGTCATGATCGCAGAAGGATCGATCACATTGCACGCACCGATCGCCATCGGAAGCACAAACGAAGACACCATTGCCCCGCTTGCAACGCCGCCCGAATCGAACGCGATGCCCGTGAAGAGCGGCGGCGTGAAAAATGTCAGGACGAGCGCAATGACATAGCCGGGGATCAGGACCCACATGATATTGATCCCCGTCAGGATCCGCGTCATGGCCAGGCCGAGGGAGATACAGACGCCGATGCACAGCCCCTTCATCATGGCAGAGGAAGTGATCGCCCCGGCGCTCATGCGCTCGACCTGCTTGTTGAGGACATGGACGGCAGGTTCCGCCGCCACGACGAAATATCCGACGATCATTCCGACGGGAATGAGCAGCCAGCCGCCCCACAGCTGCGCGAGACCCTGGCCGACGAGCCTGCCGACGGGCATAAAGCCGACGTTTGCACCCGTCAGAAAGAGCGCAAGGCCAAGAAACGTATAGATAAACCCGATGACGATGCGCACGATCTGCCGTTTGCGAAAAACGCGGGACACGATCTGAAAGAGGACGAAGAACGCCAGAATGGGCGAGATCGCGATGGCAACTTCAACGGCATAATCCCCGAATCCGTGCAGATACTCAAAAAACACGCCGCGCGTATCGGCGACCGACGTCAGGCTCTCCACCGTATATTCCACGTCGTGGATATCGAAGATGATCCCGAGCGTCAGCACGGCAATGATGGGTCCTACGCTTGAGAGCGCAACAAGACCGAACGAATCGTTCTTGCTCCCCTTTCCGCTGCGGATCGACGCGACGCCGACGCCGAGAGACATGATGAACGGCACCGTCATCGGCCCCGTTGTCACGCCGCCCGAATCAAAGGACACCGCCCAGAAATCGGGCGAGACAAAGATGCTGAGCACGAAAGCGAGCGCATAAAAGACAAGCAGCAGATAGTGCAGCGGAATGCGGAACACGATGCGCAACATTCCGATCGTCAGAAAGACGCCGACGCCGACCGCAACCGTGAGAATGAGCAGATAGTTCCCGAGCGGCGTCTGCTGTGCGACGGCGGGCACCTGCTCGGCAAGGATCTGCAGATCGGGTTCCGCGATCGTCACGATGATCCCGATGACAAAGGACAACAGCGCGATCAGCCAGATCTTGCGCGAATGCGTCATGGTCGCGCCGATCTTTTCACCGATGACCAGCATGGACATATCCGCGCCCAGCATAAAGCAGCCCAGCCCGACAATGAGCAGGACGACCCCGACAAGAAAGAGCACGAATGTACCCGTATCCATCGGAACAAAGGCGACGCTCAGGACAAGCACAATGAGCGCTATGGGCAGAATGGAAGTCAGCGATTCAACGATCTTATCGCGGAGAGCTTTCGTCACCGGTATTCCTCCCCGATCTGATTATTTGCAGTATTTTTCCTCGATCACCGCGATCTTGGCAATGCGGCGGGCATGTTTTTCTTCGGCGGAAAATGGCGTCTCCAGGAACGTTTTCACGATCTCGAGGCCGAGATTGACCCCGACGATCCCGCCGCCGAGCGCGAGCATGTTCGCGTCGTTATGCAGGCGCGTCATCTTTGCGGAAAACGGTTCCGAGCAGAGCGCACAGCGCACCCCGCGCACCTTGTTCGCCGCGATCGAGATGCCGATCCCCGTGGTACAGACAAGCACCCCGGACGCACATTCCCCCGTCGCGACCGCTTCCGCGGCCTTGAGCGCGAAATCGGGATAATCGCACGAACACGACGAATCGGTGCCGTAATCGACGGCCTCATAACCGTTTTTCCCAAGCCAGTCCATGACCGCATTTTTGAGCGCAAGCCCGCCGTGATCGCAGGCAACAGCAATTTTCATTACAGACCCCCTGTTATTGATTTTCATTTCCGATATTGAGGATCGCGATGATCTTCGGGATACAATCGCGAATGGCGCAGAGTGTCGCGCGGTACACCTCTTTGCCCTGTCCATATGGATCGGGAATATCTTTCCCGGCAAATACAGACATGCTTGTTACATTTCCGCCGCCGAGGAATGCCGCCTGTTCCCGCGTCATGCAGATGACGGCATACGCCTCCTTTGCGAGCTTTTGCGTCAGCTGCCTGGCGCGGAAGTCCTCCGCATATGCGATGCCCGCCTCACGGAGCGCGGCCTGCGCATTCTCCGCCATCGGGGCTCCTGTCTCCGCCCGCAGCCCCGCAGACTGAACGGTGAACCAACGGATCTTTCGCCGTTTGAGCTCCGCACGCAGAGCGGCCTCTGCCATCGGAGAACGGCAGGTATTTCCCGTACAGACGAACACGATCTTTTTATGCTTCATGCGCTACTCCCTTGTATCCTGTCCGAATGCGCGCAGCAACCGGTTGCGCACGCCGTCCATGACGCCGCCCCGCGCCGCGGGTTCGATCCCGATGAGCAATGTCGCCATATGCTCTCCCGTGCGGAGATGCGCATAGAGATTGGACGCCATCTCTTCGGGCGTATTTCCCAGATCGAGCACACGGCAATCTGCATGCGCAAGCGCGACGGCATGCTCGCAGAGCAATACGGGAGTTCCGCCCCGCCCTTTCTCGGCATTGTAACAGCGGACTGCGCCCGCCGCATCGTCCGCCGCAAAAAATGCGGTGAGGCAGGACGGCGCATAGTGCTTGTACGCCATGCCGGGGCTTTTGGGCTTTTCACCGGCCTGCATATGATAATATTCGCACGCCCCCACTTCTGCGGCGATCATCTCGCGCGTGACGAGTCCGGCGCGCAGAATGAGCGGCACGGTTCCCGTGCAGTCGAGCACCGTGCTCTCTATGCCGCCCTGAGAGGCTCCTCCGTCCAGAATGAGCGGAATGTCCCCCGCAAAGTCATCATACACGTGCTGCGCCGTGACGGGCGAGACATGTTTGGAACGGTTTGCGCTGGGCGCGGCAATGGGACGGTCCACCGCGCGCAGGAATGCCTGCGCCGTCGGCGAGGACGGGACGCGCAGAGAGAGCGTCGGAAGACCGCACGATACAGACGGACTGACGACGCCCCTGGACGGGTACACCATCGTGAGCGGACCGGGAAGAAACTTTTCGCGGAGGCGCGCCGTCCAAGCGGGCGTCTCCACCAGTCCGGAGATGTCATATCCGCTGTGCACATGGGCGATCAGCGGATTGTCCGCCGGGCGGCCCTTGAGGGCGAAGATCTTTTTCACTGCCGCGTCGTTGCAGGCGTCCGCGCCGAGGCCGTAGACCGTTTCGGTGTGAAATGCCACGACTTCGCCCGCTTCGATGAGCTCCTTTGCATAGGCGAGCGACCGGGACGTGACGGGCAGGATCTGCGTGATCATTCGGGGATCCCCGTGTCGTCGTAGTCGGGGAAAGCGCTTCCGGGATCGTCTTCGTACCCCTCGGGCGGCGGCGTATAGTGCACGGGCTCTTCGTCGGGAAGGTTCTGTTCGTCCACGTCGACGAATTTCGTGCTTTCGCCGATGAAGCGAAGCTGCACCCTGCCAAGAGAGCCGTTGCGGTGCTTGGCAAGAATGAGTTCCGCCGCACCCTTGACGACGGTCTTTTTGGCAAGTTCTTCCGCCGTCGCCGTGACATCGGGGCGGTTGATGAACATGACGATGTCCGCGTCCTGCTCGATCGCGCCCGATTCACGCAGGTCGGAGAGCTGCGGCTCCTTGGTCTGGATACGCCGGAGCTGCGACAGCGCGATGACGGGAACGTCGAGTTCCTTTGCCATGATCTTGAGATCGCGCGTAATGGAGGCGATCTCCTGCTGACGGTTTTCAAAAGACCCGCCGCCCTTGACGCCTCCGGAGGGCGCACCGCCCATCAGCTGGATATAGTCGATCATGACAAGATCGATCGAGCCCGTCGACGCAGCCAGGCGGCGGCACTTGGACAAGATCTCCTGCGGCGTGACGCGCGAAGAATCGTCGATGAAGAGCTTGCTCTTTTGCAGCTTGTCGCTTGCGATCATCAGGTTCTTCCATTCCTTCTGCGCAAGTTTTCCGGAGAGCGCCTTTTCCATGCTGACGTCAGCATGGGCGCACAGGAGACGCTGTACGATCTGGCTGCGCGGCATTTCCAGGGAAAAGACGGCCGCCGTCTTGCCCTTGTTGAGGCAGACGTTCTCCACGATGTTCATGGCAAGCGACGTCTTTCCCATACCGGGACGCGCCGCTATGACGATGAGGTCGGACTTCTGCAGTCCGTTGGTGATGCGGTCGAGCTGTCTGAACCCCGTCTCCAGCCCGCGGAATGCATTGGGATCGGACTGGATATCTTCAAATTTCCCCAGCACCTGCCGGATCACCGCGCCGTCCGCAAGCCCCGCAAGCTGACTGCTGTCCTCCTGCTTGGAGATGTCGTACACCTGTTTTTCCGCATAGGCGACGGCCTCGCGCGCCTCCGTTCCGGCCGTACTCACCTCAATGATGCCCTTGGCGGCGCGGATCAGGCTGCGGCGGATCGCATCGCGGCGGACGATCTCGAAATACTGCTTATAATTTGCCGCGGACGGCGTGATCTCCGCAAGCTCCGTGATGCGCTGCAGCCCGCCTGCCCGCTCGAGGGTGCCTTCGCGCTCGAGCATGTCGGTGAGCGTCACGACGTCCACGGGCTTGCGCGCGCCGTACACCTTCCGCATCGCGTCGAATACGAGACGGTCGGACTCCTGATAGAAATCGTCCTCTTTGAGCGTTTCCAGAAGCTCGGACTGAATGTCGCCGTCAATGATGATACAGCCCAGAAGCGCCGCTTCCGCCTCAAGATTGTGCGGCATCTGATTGTTTGCCATGTCGTAAATTCCTTAAATGACTGTTATGCAAGGGACTCGAACTGCGCGAGCGCGTCGGAAAATTCCTTCATCGCCGCCTCGAACGTCTCTTTCTTCGTAAGATCTGCCCCGGCGCCCTTCAGCAGCGTTACGGGATCGGTCGAGCAGCCGCCCTTCAGGAAGTTGAAATACCGCTCGACCGCGGGCGCGCCCTCTTCCAGGATCTTGTCCGCAATGGCGATCGCCGCCGTGATTCCGGTCGCATATTTGTACACATAGAACGAACGGTAAAAATGCGGGATCCGCGCCCATTCGATGGCGATCTGCTTGTCGTGCGTCAGCGCCTTGCCGTAATATTTCTTGTTGAGCGAATAATAGAGCTCGGACAGGTTGTCCTTGTTGAGCGGCTCGCCGCGCTCGGCCATGGCGTGCGCCTCCTGCTCGAAGCAGGCAAACTGCGTCTGGCGGAAGAGCGTCGTGCGGATCATATCCATGAAATAGTTGAGCAGGTACTTTTTGAGCTTCTTGTCCTCCGACGTCCTCAGAAGGTATTTGAGAAGCAGAACTTCATTGACCGTGCTGGCGACCTCCGCAACGAAGATCTTATAGTCCGCTTTCGCATACGGCTGCGCACCGTTCGAGAACCAGGAATGCAGGGCATGCCCCATCTCATGCGCAATGGTAAACACGTCGTGCGTCGTCTGCTGATAGTTGAGCAGGACGAACGGATGGACGCCGTAGACGCCGATCGAATAGGCGCCGCCGCACTTGCCCTCCGTTTCGCAGACGTCGATCCAGCGCTCGTCGCGCCCTCTCTTCAACAGGGCGACGTAGTCCTCGCCGAGCGGGGAGAGCCCTTTCAAGACCAGCTCGAACGCCTCTTCATAGGAAAGACGAAGCTCCGCGTCCTCCACGAGGGGAATGTACAGATCGTACATGTGCATCTTGTCAAAACCGAGCGTCTTTTTGCGCACTTCCATATAGCGGTGCATGACGGGCGCGGCCGCATCGACCGCGGCGACGAGGTTGTCGTAGACGTCGCGCGTGACGTCTTCCTCGGCGAGCGCCATTTCAAGGCAGCTGCCGTATCCGCGCACATTCTTATAGAAAATATCCTTTTTCACATTGCCGAAATAGGTCGTGGCAAGCGTATTGATGATCTTTTCGTATGCCGAATAGTACTTTTTGAATACATTTGCGCGCGCCGCCCTGTCCTTTCCGCTCAAAATCACCGAATACAGCCCGTGCGAGAGCTTGACCCGCTTGCCCTGATACATCACGTAGGGCAGGTTGAGTTCCGCATCGTCGAGCATTCCGAACACGTCGGACGAGACGCTCATCGGCTCCGCCGTCTGCGCAAGAATGAGTTCCTCTTTTTCCGAGAGAACGTGCTTTTTCCGCGCGATCACGCGGGAAAGATAGTAGTCATAATCTTTCAGACAGGGATCTGCGGCAAAAGCTCTGAGCGTCTCTTCGGGAAGCGCCGTCAGTTCCGGCTCGGCAAAAGAAGTCGCCGCGCCGTACTTTGTGAACAGGCTCATGACCCTGGCGACGTAGGCGCTGTACTTTGTGACGCGCACGTCCTCATCGTTCCTGGAATGGGCATACAGATAGACGCGCATCAGCTTCATTTCGTAGGCTTCCGTCATGGCAAAATATGCGGCAAGACGTTCGGCCGATGTGAGTTTTCCGCGGAAGGAAGCGACGTCGGGCAGGACTTCCAGTTCGGCATACGCCTTTTCCCACGCCTCGTCGCTTTCAAACACGTCTTCCATCTTCCAGCGGTATTTGGTTTCCACTTCCTTGCGTTCCATAATCGATTCTTGCTCCTTAAATCGCTGATTTCAGTTCTTGAAACTGTGAATGGGTGCGGGAATGAGCCCGCCGCGACGGATAAATCTGCCCGCATCGCCCGTATGCACCGGCATGACGGGGGCGCGGCCGAGCAGCCCGCCAAAACTCACTTCGTCCCCCACCTTTTTCCCGGGGGCGGGAATGACGCGCACGGCCGTCGTCTTGTTGTTGACCATGCCGATCGCCGCTTCATCGGCGATGATCGCGGAGATCGTGGCCGCGGGCGTATCGCCCGGAATGGCGATCATGTCGAGCCCGACCGAA
The DNA here is from genome assembly GCA_904419525.1 of Candidatus Gallimonas merdae. Lineage (GTDB taxonomy): Bacteria > Bacillota > Clostridia > Christensenellales > Borkfalkiaceae > Gallimonas > Gallimonas merdae. The sequence goes on along the minus strand of CAJFRT010000021.1, from coordinate 15,310 downwards.
CAGACGCAGGTCATCGCCTCGAGCTTGTCAAGGCTGATCCTGCCCGCCGTCGCCGATTCGATCATTCCGATGTCCTCCGAGACAGGAATGAACGCGCCCGAAAGTCCGCCGACGCGGGACGACGCCATGACGCCGCCCTTCTTCACCGCGTCATTGAGCATGGCAAGCGCCGCCGTCGTGCCGTGGCAGCCCACGACTTCCAGGCCGAGTTCTTCGAGAATGTGCGCAACGGAATCCCCGCGCGCAGGCGTGGGCGCAAGGGAAAGATCGACGATGCCGAACCGCGCCCCAAGGCGCTTTGCCGCTTCCTTTGCGACGAGCTGTCCCGCGCGGGTGATTTTGAATGCCGTGCGCTTGATGACCTCCGCCGCGTCCGTAAGGTCGGCATCGGGGATAAATTTCAGCGCGTGCTGCACGACGCCGGGGCCCGAAACGCCCACATTGATCACCGTGTCCGCCTCGCCGACGCCGTGGAACGCGCCCGCCATGAAAGGATTGTCCTCCACCGCGTTGCAGAACACAACGAGCTTGGCGCAGCCGAGGCCGTCCTTTTCGCGCGTGAGTTCCGCCGTCTGCCGGACGATCGTGCCCATCGCACGGACGGCGTCCATGTTGATGCCGGACTTTGAAGAGCCGACATTGACGGACGAACACAGGCGCTCGGTCGAAGCGAGCACTTCGGGAATAGTGGCAAGGAAGGCTTCCTCATAGTCCGCCGTCCCCTTGTGCACAAGCGCCGAATAGCCGCCCAAAAAGTCGATGCCGAGCTCTTTGGCCGCGCGGTCGAGCGCTTGACCGATCAGCGCGCTCTTTTCGGGAAACGCCGCCGTCACCAGCGAAACGGGCGTGACGGACACGCGCTTGTTGACGATGGGAATGCCATATTCCCCCGAGAGCGCATGGGCCGTGGGCACGAGTTTTTCCGCCTTGCGGCAGACGAGATCATAGACGGCCTTTGCCGTCTCCTCCGCCGTCGCGCGGATGCAGGAAAGGAGCGAGATCCCCATCGTCACCGTGCGGATATCGAGGTGCTCCTTTTCGATCATTTCAATCGTCTCTATTACATCAAATTTACTGAACATACTATCTTGCCGTAAAAATACTCCGTCCGCTTTTCACGCGGCTCAGACGTTGTGCATCGCATCGAAGATGTCCGCATGCTGCAATCTGACCGTCATGCCGATCTTTTCGCCCATCTCCGCAAGCTGAGCGGCCAGCTCCGCAAACGCCACCTTGCTCTCCGAAGTGTCCACCATCATGATCATGGCAAACTGATCCCCCAGAATGGTCTGGGAGATGTCCTCGATATTGACATTGCGTTCAAACAGAAAGCCGCTCACCTTTGCAATGATGCCCCGTCTGTCCGAACCCGTAACCGTTACGACTGCACGCATATTTCAATCTTTCTCCTTGATAAGTTCGTATTCTATGAGCAGGTTGCCCTGCGAAACAATGCGGACGGACCGTCCCTCTTCAAAGGGCGGAAAGTCCTTTTCGCCGTCCACGTAGATCTGACGGATCATATCCTCGTCGCGCTTGATGTTGTGCACGCGGAACGTCGCGACATTGACGTCCACGCCGTCGCGCGTCGTCCAGTCCTCAATTCCCGCAAACGGCGCAACGGAATACTCCTTGAGCCCCACCGAAATAAAGCGGAGCATCTTGCAGTAGGCGTTGCACCTCTTGAAGCAGATCCCCATATAGGGAAACAAAAAGATAATGTAGACTGCCGTGATCGCACAGGTGACCGCGATCACCCAGGACTGGTTGGGATCTTCATACGGCAGCATGATATAGTAAATGAGGAGCGCAAGAAATCCCGCAAAATACACGCCCGTGACGGCAAAGAAAATGCCAAGGATCCGGCGGCGCTGCATAAAAGCGTTCCAGAGGTCGGAATCGGAATATAACTTCGTCATGCGTTCTCCTCCGCGATGAACAGCACGCCGAGCGTATTTCTGCCGCAGTGGCCCGTGATGACCGACCCCGCGACCGTTTCAAGGACCTCGTCAAACGTGAAATTGGCGGCGACCTTTTTCCGCGCGGCTTCGACGACCCTTTCGTCTGCCATGCTGTGCGTGATGAAACAGCGCGTCTTTTCGTACTTCGGATACTTGGCGGCAAGATCATCGATGTATTGTTCAATACACTTTACCATGCTCCCGCGGTACTTTTTGCCCGCGACCAGCTGACCGTCGTTCATTTCGATGAGCGGATGGATCTTCAGAAGATTGGCGCCGTAAAATGCCATGCGGGAGCAACGTCCCCCCTTGTAGAGATAGTCCAGCCTGTCGGGCACGAACGAGGTGTTGACGCGCGGACGGACCGCGTTGACCTGCTCCACGATCTCCTCCGGCGATACGCCGGCATCGCGCAGATCCGCCGCCCGGAGAACGAGCAGGCCCTGCCCTGTGGAAAGCGCCTTGCTGTCCACCACATAGACCTTTCCCGGGAATGCCTTTGCCGCTTCCAGGGCATAGGAATACGAAGAGGACGCCTTGGCGGAAATATTGAAGTGGATCACCGTATTTCCCGCTTCGACATAGGGACGGAAAAAGTCCTCGTAGTCCCCGATGCTCGGCGCGGCGGTCTTGGGGAGCTGGCCCGTGCGTTCAACATAGTCAAAGATATCCTGCGGCACGATGTCAACGCCGTCCAGGTGGGGCGTATCTCCCAGAATGACGGAGAGCGGCATGATGCCGATCCCGCGTGCGGCAATGCTCGCGCCCAGATCGCAGGTGCTGTCTGCCGTGATTTGAATCATATGTTTTCCTCCGAAAATGGATTAATCCCAAACAAAAAAGTCGTAGACTGCGGCGCGAAAATTCTCCCAGCCGGTAGAAAATCCCTTAATTGCAACCGCCCAGTCGGGCACAACACCGACAATGTCATCCACCGTCAGCAAGTCGTAACCGCCGGCGACCACTTCCTGTGAGTCCGCACTGTGCTCCCGGTTATCTCCGAGGAAGAAGATCTCCCCCTCTCCGACGCGCACTTCCGCAAAATCGGGCGTGATCCCCTTTGCGTACGGCTCGTCGAGCGCTTCGTATTCGCCGCCGGCTTTTTTCAGCCAGACGACCCCGTTCACACATCTGACGCAGTCGCCCTCCGTCGCAATGATCCGCTTGATGATGGTGGACGCCGAAAACACGGCGCGCCCGCCCGGATCATAGGCGGCGCTGTCCGTCGTGTCAATGATCACGATCTCCCCGCGCTCCGCGTCCTTTCCGCGCACGGCATACACGACGTCTCCGCCCTCATAGTCCCCGCCGACGAGTTCGCCGCCGTAGAGCGTATCCCGCATGGAATCGCCCTTGACTTCCACGATCAGAAGATAGTGCGCGCGGAGCAGGTCCAGAACAAGGATGACGACGACCAGCGCAAACAGGACGCAGAGTACGATAAAAGAGGCGCGTCCCTCCTTGCGCTCGTTCAGCATGGCAGGCCGGCGGATCATCGGTTTCCCTCCGCGATGCGCCTGACGCGCTTTTTCAGCTCGTCGGGCGTGAGCATGACCAGCCTGCCGCAGGTAAGGCACCTGATCTTATAATCGGCGCCCGTGCGGACGATCTCCCAGAGCGTACCCCCGCACGGGTGCGGTTTTTTTGTCTCCACAACGGTGTGCAGTTGCAGTGATGTCAGATCCATACGATATTATTGACAAGAACTTCAGCGCTTCCCACAAAGACCACGGAGAGCGCGCCGACAAAACTTTCCAGATGCGCGCCGTTCGCCGACTTAAAATCGGACGCGTCGAACAAAATGCTCTTCCACTTGCCGCCGCCCGCAACGCGGGCTTCGGCGCTGTAGCCGTTCTCTTCGTCGTCGTCAAAATAAAAGGTGACTTTGAGCGATGCGTCCTGCCCGCAGTAGGCGTCCAGACGCAGCGATGCCCCTTCGGGCGCGGAATAGCGCGGCTCGTTGACGCGGTAAGAGACCAGGCCGGCCTCGGCAGTCGCCCCCATGATGCCGCCGTAACCGGGCAGCAGCTTGGCGTCCACGCCCCGGCCGTCCGCAAAGCAGTCGGCGACCGAGCGCGCGCGGCGGCGGAACCCCGACACGCCGTTGAGCGAATCCCGCTCAGACGAATAGACGATCCGGCTCTTGACGCACATGTTTTTATAAGGCTTTCTGACGACGACTTCCTGGATCTTGGAAGTCACCGAAAAATTGTTGGAGTAATTGGCAAAGGCATAGACAAGGGCGCGGCTGCTCTTTTCGTAGAGCTCCAGGGGGAATGTGCCGACGCTTTCCCTGACCGAGGCGGGGTTCCCCATGACGCGCGTCCAGTCGCGGGCATGCGAGCCCGTGATGCGCTCCGTATAGAAGATCCCGCATTCATGCAGTTCCCCCTCGGCGTCGAACGTCGCGCGGGCGACGAGATTGCCCTCCGCGTCCTCCTCCACGCTCAGGCCGATGGGTCCGCTGAGAAAGACGGAGCGCTCCTTCAGATATTTATCGAGGAACAGATCGACATCGGCGAGCGAGTGCATTCCGATCAGTCCGTTTCCGTGCGAAGAATACAAAAAGGCCTTCTGCACTTCCGGATTGATTTGCTGGAAGGTATCGTACACCCTGTCGTAGTCGTGTTTTTTATCGTTGACGGCCGACAGGAGCAGCACGGGGCACCTGACATAGGGCGCATAGCTCTGCGAATCGATGCCCGCAATAAAGCGGTGGTGCTCCTCGTCGAACACTTTCTGTTCGCCGTCCGCAAACTTTTCCAGCCCGCGATAGGCAAGCCAGCCCGCCGCGCACACGGAGATCATGCAGGAGATCGGCGCATAGGGCGCGATCTTGAACAGGACTTCCCCGCCCGTCCGCAGGCCGATCGCCCCGAAGCGGGTGACCTCGCCGCGCGTGGAGAGGAATTTTGCGGCATACCGGGCGACGCCGGCCCATTCGTACCAGCTTGTCTCCCTTGCAGACGGCTCGGCGCGATCCAGATGGCTCCCCGCACGCACATAATTGGCATAATCGATACAGGAAGGATAGACCGTGTGCGCCTGCGTCCCGTTTTCCCCGCAGTAATCCACGCAGAGCACGCCATAGCCGCGCGCGACAAATCTTCCGACAAACGCCTCGTCAAACGGGCAGCCCGCCTCAAACAGGATCATGACCGCGGGAAAGCGTTCCTCCCCCTCGGGAAGAACGTACTGCGCGTAAATTTTTACCCGGTCGCCGCCCGCCTCTCTTCCGAGAAAACGGACTTCACGGATCACAGCGCCCTTTTCTCTGCGCTCGGAAAGCGTCTCCTCCTCCAGCGGAAGGGAGTCGTCAAAATCTTTCCAGAGCGTAACGGGTGTCAGAAACGTGTTTGCCAAATCCTACCTCACTCCATAACGATTTGCGAGCCGTGCTGTTCGGTCGCTTTCCGGACAGAAAGTTTCCGTTCGATCCTGTGTTTGAGTTCCTCGACGTGCGAAATGATCCCGATCGAAAAGTGTTCGTTCTTCAGACGCTCGAGGCTGTCCATCACGACGTCGATCAGATGTTCGTCCAGCGTTCCGAATCCCTCGTCGAGGAAGAAGAATTCAATGGGACGAAGCGAGCGCGCGCAGATCTCCGCACTCAGCGCAAGCGCAAGGGACAGGGACACGAGGAACGTCTCTCCGCCGGAGAGCGTATAGACGCCGCGCAGCGCTCCGCCGTTAAAATTATCGCCGACGGAGAATCCGCCCTCATACCGCAGATAATACCTGCCGTCCGTGAGCGAAAGAAGTCTGCCGCTCGCATTCTCCGCCACCGTCTGAAGGTACTCCTCGGCGACGAATTCCATAAATTTATTGCCCTCGAGCAGCTTTCTGAGTCGCTCGTAGCGCGCAAAAATCTTTTCCTGATCGGCCCGCTCCCGTTCAAGCTCCGCTTTCCGGCGAAGCCCTTCCTCGCTGCGGGCAAGTTCGTCCCGTCCGACCGCCAGTTCGCGCGCACATTGATCGGCGCGCTCCTCCGCGGCGGCAAGTTCCGCCTTTACGGCGGCATGAGCTTCCTCCGTCGCACCCGAAAGGTCCTCCTTTCCGAGTTCTCGAAGCCGCGAACGGACGGCCGCATAACGTTCTTTATAAGCATCGACGCGGCGCTTTGCCTCGTCCGGATCGCCGTAAGTTTCCCGCAGGGCGGCCGCCTCGCGCGCATCTGCAAATGCGCCTGCCGCAAGCGATTCCGAAAGCCGTGCCCTGGCGTTTTCCTCATTTTCACGGGCGGCGCGCGCCTGTTCCTGTGCCGCCGCCCGTCCTGCCCGCGCATCGGAGAGCAGTTTTTGCGCCGTCTCCCGCTCCTGCGTGCGGCGCTTGCGCTCGCGGCGCATGGAAAGAAGCGTCTCTTCCAGCTCTGCGACGGGTTCCGTCACGGGGACAAATCCGTCGGAGAGCGCCTTGACACGTTCGGACGCCTCGCTGCGGGCCTCCGAAAGGGACTGCAGTTCGGCAAGGTGGGCGTCGTATCTCCCCTTAGTCTTTTCCAGGGCAAGAAGCTCGCCGCGCAGACGCTCGCGCTCTGCCTCCGTCCGGGCATACTGTTCGCGCAGACGGGCGAGATCGGTCGTGCCGCCCCCGGAAAGCGCCCTGTATTTTTCGATCAGCGGACGGCTGTCCGCTCCGATCACGGGATATTTTTCGGTCAGCCCGGAGAGCTCGTCCGCGAATACGGCATACTCGCCGTGCAAAAGCGCGGCCTTCCCGTTCCGCTCCGCAAACGCAAGAAAATCTCCGTCTCCCTGCGCATCGAGCGCGGCCTGCAGTTTGGCGCGCTCCGTCTCATAGGAAAATCCCGCAAAGGCCGCACGCTCCTGCGCCAGACGGCGCTCCACATCGGCAAGTTTTTTGCGGGCCTTTTCAAGCTCCCCGGCGCGGAACGCCTGGTTCTTTGCCCGCACGATGCGCTCGGAAAGCGCCTGCTCGTCCGCTTCCGCCTTTGCAAAATCCCACAAAGAGGCCGCGTCCGACTGACGCTGTGCGTCCGCTTCCGCCTTTTCCGCCGCGGCAAGCGCCTGGGTGCAGCGCTGTGCGCGCAGTGCGGCGCGGTCTGCCTCCTGTGCGTCGCGGACAGCGGCGGCCGCCTTTCCCAGCCGCTCCAGCCCCTCGCTCAGGGCGCGCATGCCCTCTTTCCGTTCCTCGAGGCGCGCCATCTCGCCGCTCAGTTTTTCCTGCTCGGCGCGCAGTCCCGCCCTGACGGCGAGCTGTTTTTCCTGCTCGCGGAGCCTGACCAGAGTTTCCCGGAGCGCAGCCTCCTCCGCGGACAAGCGTTCCGTCCTCTGTTTCAGCGCGGCGTGCGATTCCTGCGTCAGCGCGCCGAACTGTTCCAGGCGCGCCTGCACGATGCCGAGCGCTTCGCGGGCCTGCGCCATCTTTGCCCCGGCGCGTTTTAACAGGCTTTCGCCGTATGCCTCCAGATCAAAGAGGCGGGAGACAAGTTTGAGCCGGTCCGCCCGCGATGATTTGACGAACTGCGCAAATTCCCCCTGCGGAAGCGCGATGCACTTTTCAAAATCGCGCTGTTCCAGTCCGATAATGCGCTCCAGGAGCGCATTTCCTTCGCGCACACCCTCGGCCGCGGCGATGAACGCACCGTCCTTTTTTTCGTAAATCCGGAGCGTCTGCGCCGCGTTCTTTCGTTTCAGTTCCCGCTCGACGCGGAAAAGCCTGCGCCTGCCCTCGAATACGATCTCGAACTCAAAATGAACATAGGCCCTGTCGGCCGAATAATGAATGATGTCGGCAATGCTGCTGGAGCGCGAACGCGCCACGTCGCCGTACAGCGCAAATCCGATACAGTCAAGGATCGTGCTCTTGCCCGAACCGGTATCCCCGAAAATGCCGAAGATGCCGAATTCCAACAGACGGGAAAAATCGATCTTTGCGGGCTCCGAGAAGGAGTTGACGCCGCAGAACTCCAGATAGACAGGTTTCATGCGCCCTCCTCCAGAAGCGCAAGGAACACTTCCGTCAGATCCTGCGCCGGCGGCTCGCCGTAGACACTGCGATAGTATTCGATGAACAGCTCCCGCGAGGAGAGCGCACTGCGCCTGACGGCAGGGACCGCGCTCTGCGCCTGCGTGCGCACGATGAGCGAGACAAGCCCTTCGTTTGCCGCCCGCAGCGACTGCGTTTCCTGCGTGGAGAGTGGCGCGTTCAGGCGGAGCGTCAGTTCGATAAAGCAACCCCCGTACTGCCGCAAGAGCGCGGCGGCGCGTTCGGTATTTTCCTCTTCCAGCCGCACGAGCCGCCTGCCAGCCGTCAGCGGGATCTCCGTACGGCCGACGACCCTGCCGCCCTCCGTCCGGAGCAGAACGACCTGCTTTTTTTCCTGTTCGTCGAATGAGTACTGCAAAAGCGACCCGCTGTAAGCCACGTTCTGTCCGAGTTTCTGGGGTTTATGCAGATGCCCCAGCGCGACATAATCAAAGGAGTCGAACAGAGAAAGCGGCACGGCGCGCGCGCCGCCGAGATCGATATCCCGCTCGCTTTCGCTCGTCCTGCCGCCCGCGACAAAGAGATGGGACAAAAGAATGTGGGGCATACCGCCGGAAAAACCCGCTTCTCCGCGCGCGATCCAGCGGCGGAGCTTGTCCGGATAGCCCTCCTCCGTCTTCTCCTCTTTGAGCCGCGCTTCGTTGGGATAGGGAAGCGCGTTGACATAGACGCATTCCCCGCCCGCGTTCCCGATGACCACATACCCCTCGCCCGATGCGACCGCGCGGACGGCGCGGCTGCCGCCGACGGGCATGATCTCCCGCCCGCTTCCGAACAGGTAGATCCCCTCTTCCGCGGCAAGCGGAGCGGACGCCGCAAGGCGCACGCCGTCATCGTGATTCCCGCTGACCAGAATGACCGCCCTATGATCGGACGCAATGCGCCTGACGGCGCGGAAAAACACTTCCTCCGCCTCGGCGGAAGGCATATAGGTGTCGAACACGTCGCCCGCCACGAGCACGAGTTCCACCTGATTTTCATCGCAGATGCGGACGAGTTCATCGAACGCCGCGATCTGTTCGGGAAGCCGCTCGCGGTCCATGAGCCGCTTGCCGATATGCCAGTCGGAAGTGTGAAGAATGTTCATGAAAAAAATGACAGCCGGAAAAATCCGTGCGGCGAGCGGAAAGCCATTGCTTTTGCCCGAAGTTTATGATATACTATTATACAACGCCTTTCGGAAAAATGCAAGCGTTCGCCCCCGCATTCGGGAAAACGCAAAAGTGAAACTCGGGAGAAATTTTTATGTCGTTCGCCGCCTTTTCCAAGGATTTCGGCTCGAATATGTTCACCAGCGTCGAAAATCAGTTCATCACAAAGTATCTGCCTCAGGCGGACGGCGATGCCGTCCGCGTCTACCTCTACGGGCTGTATCTTTGCCAGGTGGCGGGAGATTTCGATGCGGCGACCTGCGCCCGACTCCTCAAGATCTCCGAACAAAGGCTCGTTGAAATTTTTGCTTTCTGGGAAGAATGCGACCTCGTCCGCATCCTCTCGCGCGATCCTCTCTTTGTGGAATATCTCCCCGTAAACGCTGCCGTCGGACGCCCGAAAACCGTCCGTCCCGAAAAATACGCGGCGTTCAACCGCGAACTCTATCAGATCCTGCAGCGCGCCCAAAAAGATTTCAAGCCCTATGAAATGCAGCGCATTCTCGAATTCCTTGAAAACAACCCCATGGAACAGCAGGCCTTTCTGCTCGTCGCGGAATACTGCGCGAAAAAAGACGGCGAAAAGCTCTCCTGCGCGCATGTTCTGAACAAGGCGGAAAAACTTGTTCGCGAGCACAAGTTTACATACGAACAGGTGGAAGCCGACCTTGCCGACTTCCACACGCGCGAAAAGGAACTTTCCCGCCTGTTCACCCTGCTCGGCATCTACCGGAGGCCGCAGGAGAACGACTATGCTTTCCTCGAAAAATGGACCTCTCTCGGCATGGAGGAAGGCGCCGTGGCGGCCTGCGCGGAATCCCTCGGAAAAGGATCGCTTGCAACGCTTGACGCACTCGTGACGGAGGCGCACGAAAAGGGCGCCCATACGGAGCGGGAGGCGCGCGAATATCTCGCCCGCCGCAAAGAAGAGGCGGACGCCGTCTACAAAGTCGCGCGCAAGCTGGGCGTGAAAGTGCAGAACCCGCGCGTCTACTGTGAAGAATACGCCGAAAAATGGCTGGAACGGGGCTATGACGGAGAAAGCCTTTCCGCACTCGCCTCCCTTGCCATGAAACTCTCCTACGGATTCCCCGAATTCGACGCGATGCTGGACGGTTTGTATACCGCGGGGATCGTGGACGACGCGAGCGTAAAAGAATACTGCGCCGCACGGGACAAACAGCTGCGGCTGCTGCAAAAGATCCAGTCCGCCTGCGGCGTGATACGAAAGACGCAGTCCGCGCTCGACATGATCGAAGTCTGGCGAAGCTGGAACTTCTCCGACGAGATGATCCTGGAAGCGGCAAAGCGCGCTTCCGGCGCGGCCAATCCCCTGCCCTACATGAACAAGCTGCTCGCCGAATGGAAGCACGGAGACATTCTGCAGCCGTCCGCCATTCCGGAACACACCGCCGCACCTGCGCGCACCGAGTACAGGAGCGAGGCGGCGCTTTCGGCCGACGCAAGGAGCGAGCGCGAGCGCTGGTATGCCGCGCGTCGCGCAAAGGCGGAATCCCGCGCAAGACGGGCAGCAGCTCTGGCGGAAAAGGACGAAGCCTATTCGCGCGCGGAGAGCGCCATCAAAAAAGACGAGATCGCCCTCGCCAAGGCAGAAGTATTTTCCCCCGCAACGCTCCCCGACATACGCAGACGGCTGGAACAGGCACGCGCCGAACGGGAGAGAGCGCTGCAGCGACTGGGACTTTCGGACGCCGATTTCACCCCACGCTATGCCTGCGCCAGATGTTCCGATACGGGCTTCCTTCCCGACGGAACGATGTGCGACTGCTACCGAAAAAATAAATCTTGAACAACAGCCCGTCCGATTTTTCCGGACGGGCACTTTTTATGCTTTTTAAGTGTATTATGTCAGACATAATACTATGTAACCAGTAAAATATGGCTGATTTTTACTCATAATCGCCATAATCACGGCGATCGGGAGCTGGCGGACAGGACGTCTCTCGCGGCGGAGGCCCACCCCACCTGCCGCGTTTTTCGGGCTTCGGCGCGGCCTTAATGTCCACAAGAATGACGTCGATCCCGATTTTTTTCACACATTTCAGATCGATAAAAAGCTCGGCCCGTCCCCAGCGGAAGCCCTTTCCGCCGGGCACGACAATGCCCTGCACCCGTCCTTCCGGATACGTAAACACGACGTCACACACTCTGCCCAGCCGCTTTCCGTCCGTCAGGTTGACTGCCTCTTTTTTGTGCAGTTCGGCAAAACTTGTTTCCATACTGTTATTCTATGCGCGGCCCGAACAAATTGTGCACAGCAAAAATTTCAGGGAGGGGCGGCTGTCCGGACAGCCGCCCCTCCCTTGATCGCCTCATTACGAGATTTCCTTGCGCAGAGCCCCTATCGCATTTTTCTCCAGGCGGGAGACCTGCGCCTGCGAGATCCCGACCTCGGCGGAGATCTCCGTCTGCGTTTTGCCTTCGTAATAGCGCAGCGTCAGGATCCTGCGCTCCCGTTCGGCAAGACGGGAGATCGCATCTTTCAGCGCAACGCGCTCCGTCCAGAGTTCCTCGCTCTGTGTCTCGTCAAACAGCTGGTCGAGCAGCTGCAGCGTGTCCCCCGATTTGTTGTAGACGGGTTCATACAGCGAAACAGGGTCCGAGATCGCATCGAGCGCATAGACGACCTCTTTTTCCTGCACCTGCATCACCTCGGCGATGCGTTCGATCGTCGCCTCTTCGTCGCGCTCTTCCAGGCTCTCGCGCACTTTGAGAATGCGGTATGCCGCGTCGCGGATGGAGCGCGAGACGCGCAGAGAATTCCCGTCGCGCAAGAACCGCTTGATCTCGCCCAGGATCATGGGAATGACTCTTGAACGTCGAAAACCCATTATAATATTTCCGTTCAGTTTCCCTTACGGATAGTCACATTATAGCACATTCCGACAAATTTTGCAACTTTTTTATTCAAATTTTAAAGTATCTCTGATTGCGGCTTGTCGGAGTATCGGGATCGGTCATGGCGATGAGCCCTGCTTCCAATGCCGGCTGCAAATAATTCTTACGGAACGTTACGCGCGATTTCAAACCGAGCTTTTCCATAAGTTCTACCGCCGACATAGGATAGGTTTCGATGACGGACATTAAGGCGTTGATCTGATTGCTGATATGACTTTGATGATTGCGCGTATCCCTTGCAAGTTCCGAAACTGCGTTTTTGATAATGCCGAGCATAAACAGGATAAACCTGTTTGACTTACCTTCCGCCGTCGAAAGTCCGATCGCCCGATAATATTCTTCCTGATTGTCTTTAATGATACTCTCAATAGGGATCCACTCGAATATCGGCTTCCAACTTGCAAGCAATGCCGTCTGCCACAGCCTGCCCGTTCTGCCATTGCCGTCCGCAAAAGGATGGATAAATTCAAATTCATAGTGGAAAATGCTCGAACGGATAAGCATTTGCGTCTTACTTGTTTTCAGCCAATCGAACAGCTGTTCCATCAGCCCTTTCACCATATCATGCGGCGGCGCGACGTGAATGACCTTTCCTTGTTCATTGATGACACCGACGGAGCCTGTACGCAATTCGCCCGCGCCTTCAACAAGTCCCTGCATCATGACACCGTGCGCTTTCTTCAAATCTTCCAAAGAAAACGGATCAAGTTTGGGCAATATTTTATAGACGGCAAAGGCATTTTTAACGGCAAGGATGTCGTCCCGCGGTCCCACAACGCGCTTTCCGTTCAGAACGTCCGTCACCTGTTCTAAGGATAACGTATTATTTTCAATGGCAAGTGACGACTGAATAGATTTAATGCGGTTCACCCTGCGCAGACGCGGCAGTCTTTCCAAATTGTTGACATTGCTGAGTCTACCTAAATCTTCCGTAATTTCCGATGTCAATTCCAGCATCTCTTCTGTAAGATCATAGGGGGGAATATAATTATCCATAAGCCACCTCAAAACTTATTAGCATCATTATATCACAATCTTCCGGTAGCGTCAATACTTATATGTTTTCTTAATCGTTTTGATGATTAAAAAATATAATTTGGCACCGAAACATATACTTGCCATAGAAAATCGTCTCTAATCAAAACAGCCTGCCAAATAAACCCTTTGACAGACTGTTTTTCTTTTTATTCTTGATCGACTACACCCAATACAATTTTCTCATACTGGGTCTTATTCAGATACACTTTGATTTCTCCATGTTTGAGTTCAACTTTCGACACCAAACTGCGTATAACATTTTGTTTTTCCTCTGCAGTCATTACGCCCCAGGTATCGGGCAATGTTCGAAGCATATTCTCGTTCTCTTCGATTTGCTTTGTATAAGTCTGCTTTTCCCGTTCCTCAGCAATCTCACGCTCCAGCTTTTTACAGGCGGCATCCACATCGGCGGCCTGATCGAGAAGGTCATCGTCTCCGATTTTTTTATAAGCATAAATCAGACGGTTATATTCCTGCTTCAATGTATCCAGTCTTCCCAACAATCCCGAAATCACCTCGTCTTCCGTGATCACTCTGTTTGAAAGCTCATCCCGATACTTAAAGGCAAAGTCCATAATTACGGAAACGACGTTGTCTTCCACCTCATCGGCATCATATGTGTAATTGGAGCAGTCTGGGTCTTTTATCAAATAACTTTTAGTTGACGCATATTTACTGTAACATAGTATTTTTAACTTTTGCGATTTTCCCTTCCCCCATTTCATATAGCGCATTTTTGCGCCGCACACGCCGCAATAGACGAGCGATGATAGAAGATAGTGCGAATCCCCACGGATAACACTGCGCTTCCTCAAAATTTCCTGTGTACGTTTGAATGTTTCCTCATCGATCAACGGCTCGTGCTTGCCCAGATACTGTTCGCCACGAAAGGTGATCTCACCCAGATATGTTCTGTTTTTCAATACGCCGAACACCATGACGTCGCTGCTCATCCCGACGATATCCGCAATTTGCCGCGGTGAGTATTGCATGCTGTTATACAAATTGAATATCTTTTTAACGAGCGGCCCCTTAACAGGATCGACGACTAAATTATTTTCTTCTTTTGAATAATAATACCCGAAGGGCGGCACCCCGCCGCCCTTCCAATACCCGTCTCGCGCCCTTTGCTTTCTGCCTAATGTCAATTTTTCTACGATGGCATCGTGGTCAAATTCGGCAAATATGGAAAGAATGGAAATCAGTATCCCGTATGTCTGCTTGCTCCTTGAATCTATATTATCTTTGACCGCCAAAAAGTCACAACCGGCTTTCACACATTCTTCTTTCAGGAATTTCAGAATAAGCATCTGATTTCTGCCGATACGATCCAAACTGTATGTTATTACGAATTTTATTCTTCCTTTGTGCATCAATTCGAGCATTTTCTGATATGCCGGACGATGGTCGTTGACTCCCGTATATCCGTCGTCGACAAACACTACGAGGTTCGGAACTTCATACGCCTCGCAATATTTTCTGATTTTTTCGTACTGCGTATCAAGGCCGTACCCCTCCTGCGCCTGCATATCTGTTGAAACCCTGAGATATAGCGCCGTAATATCTTCCATCTCCGGCGGGATTGCATCAAACAGCGGGTAATCAAATTGAATAACTTTGCTTTTTTCTTTCATCGTAGAACCTCAAAAACATATCCTGCACAATTTAAGATGCTTCAATACTCGGCAGACGCTTCTGCCTTTGATGCCTGTCGTAAACATTGAACACGATATCGCTTACAGTAGAACTGATGCAAACGTACTTTTGAAAATCTTCTTTCGTAAGTTCTCTGTTTCCCATATATACTGTTATTTTTTCAATCAAAGGCAAATCCTCCTCTTTCAATCATTGCCTTTATTCTAAAAAATAAACATCGCATTGTTTCACCGTTTCTCCCCTTTGTAATTTGTAAGAGCGCAAGGGCCGTAGTCCTTGCGCTCTCAAACTTATTGCTTATTCTGTTGTTCTTTCGGGCCGTAGTGATCGAGCAGAGCTTGATACCCTGCAACGATCAGCTCCACCTTTGTAAGGTTATGCCTTGCGAGGAACTCGTCTATCTCGTTCGCGTATTGGCGGTCGATGCTTGTTCCCCACACCTTGTTCTTTTCTTTCCGCTCATCCTTGTTCCGCTCTTCGTACTTCCTGCGGCTTTTACGAACGGGCGTATCCGGTTTACGCTCCATGCTCCACCTCTCAGTTTCCCGCTATCGCGCAAATGATCGCGCCGATAAA
>CAJFRT010000020.1 GCA_904419525.1 Candidatus Gallimonas merdae | reverse complement strand
CTATTTCCGCATCACTGCATATCACCCGAAGAAGAATATCTGCGCCGTCTTTGACAGCAACGGGAAATTTGAAAAGCTCTGGCAGTTCTCATCTTTCCTTGTTTTCAAGGGATTCAACATCGTGGAAGTCGGCGCGGACTTTCAGGAAGGCGACCTGCCAAAAGTCCCCGCGTCCGAGAGCATTCTCCTGCGCGCCTGCGGGAAAGGCGAGCCGCAGAAGCTCGGGGACGCCGTTATCGTACAAGGGAAAAGCTATATCCCGAAAGGAGCCTGATATGCTGCCGCCCTTTGTATTCGACTTCACGCTCGGAAGATCGAACGTGACCTATACGGATGTACCGCCCATACATACGCCCCTTGTCACCGAGCCCAAACATCTATGCCCCTATCCTGTTCCAAAGATCGAAGAGATCGTGAAGGATATCGAACGTGCCGCCAGACGCACGGACAAGCACAAATTCGTTTCCGACCTCATGGAATGCGGCGCCATCGCAATTTCCAACCTCGTCGATCTGCCGCAACGGGAAAAGCGCGAGGAGCGATATTTGCAGCTCATGAAGGACTATCCGAAAGAAGATCAAAACGCGCTTGCAGACATCTTCGCCAAGATATTCGCGCTGCTCTCTTCCGTGGTCTATGACGACGGGAGATTCGACGACTACCTCGGCAAGCTCTTCATGAACAGCGATCTCGGCAACGAACATACGGGGCAGTTCTTCACGCCCTATCATATCTCTCACTTCATGGCGGAAGTCACGCTCACGGAAGAGCTCGTCAGAGAGAAAGCGGACCACAACGAGATCATCACCATCAGCGATCCGTGCTGCGGTGGCGGAGGGATGCTCGTCGCAGCGCTCGAAGTCCTCAAAAGCCGCGGCGTCAACTATGCGCGAAACTGCTACCTTGACGCCGCCGACATCGACCTTCGGTGCGTCCACATGACGTACCTGCAGCTCTCACTTGCGGGAGCGTCCGCCATCGTCCGGCATCAGAATACTCTGACGCAGGAGCTTTGGAGCGTATGGTACACTCCCGCGTTCATCATGCAGTACCCGCGTTTCTGCAAATTCGACCGCAACTGAATACCCGCCTTACAAGGGGAGCGCCGATTTACGGTTCCCCCCTTTTTCATGCGGGCAACGGTCAAACATGCCACCAAAATCCCCGCGATAATCACCTGAAAAAGCCTCGATTTCGCCCCGAAAAACACAAATGGCAATAAGGCGTGTGCTTGTAGCGACACAATTTTATGGACATTCTGGAAAAGAGAGTTTGGGATATAAGAAAAGTGTATGAGCTGCAGTTTGCCCATACACTTTCTATTATTTCTTGAACTTATGGCGCAAGACAGACGCAATATCCACCTTGTAAACGATATCGATCTCGCGTTCTTTGCCGGACAAGCCGGGCGATCTCCCCACAATGATACGGTCGATCAATTCATAGCACATTTCGCGGGTAAGTTCAGGAGCCGAAAAGTATTTCTTTATGTTCCGTATAAACTCATCGGCGCTCTGCAGCGTATTCTCCGTTTCGGTCAGCTTTGCCTCCAATTCCGTGATTTCCGTTTCCAACCTTTTCTGCTCATCGGAATATCTTTGGATGAAGTTCAGGCAGATATCTTCGGGCATTTTGCCCTTCAACCTATCCTCATAGGCGATCTGCATCAGGCGGGACAACTCTTCCACCCTTTTATGCTTTGCCTGCAATTCTTTCTTTGCGGACTTTACGGCATTGTCTGCAAGTTCCGCATTGCGTTGCATAAACTCTTCACGGACAGCATTCTCGTCCAAAACGAGCCTTTGCGCCATTTCCCGGATATCATTGAGCACGATCTGCTCTATAATGCCGGCTGCAATATAATGCGAAAAACAATACGCCTTGCCGTACCGTATATGATAACCGCAATCAAAATGGAAAAACCGTTTCCCCGTACTGCGGCTGACCGAGGTGCACAGCTTCATTTTATTCCCGCAATCTGCGCAGATGAGAAATCCGGACAACGGATGTGTAAACCCTATCTTTGTTTTTCTGCCCTTGGCGACCGACTTTCTCCGTTCCTGTACTCTGTCCCATAATTCCTGCGAAATAATGGGCTCGTGGGTATTGTAAACGACCGCCCACTCGCTTTCATCCCTTCTGAATCGTTTATGGTTTTTATAGGACAGTGAAGTCCAGCGTAATTGCGGCATATGCCCGATGTATATGATCTTATTCAGCATCTCCCGTATCGTAACGGCTGTCCATAATCCCATTACATTCGGCTTCGGCTTTTGTCCGGTTTGCGTATAAGCATATGTAGCGGGAGAAGGCACCCCTTCCAAGTTCAGGACTTCGGATATTCCTCTCGGGCTCATTCCGGAAGCATACATTTCAAAGATA
This sequence comes from Candidatus Gallimonas merdae, assembly GCA_904419525.1. Classification (GTDB taxonomy): domain Bacteria; phylum Bacillota; class Clostridia; order Christensenellales; family Borkfalkiaceae; genus Gallimonas; species Gallimonas merdae. The sequence continues at coordinate 23,362 of CAJFRT010000020.1, read as the reverse complement.
CGTTTTACAATGGGTGCGGTTTCCTCGTCAATGACGGGCGCCCGCTTTTTATCTGTCCCCATTTTATATCCGTAAGACGCTTTCTTGGCGGTATAAATCCCATCCTTTGCATTCGCTCTTTTCACGGCACGTATCTTTTTACTCGTATTCGCGGCGTGCCACTCATTAAAAACGTTCATGATCGGCATCATTTCCATGGCATTGCTGTCACGGTTTTCCGTGTCTACGTTGTCTTGTATGGCAATGAAACGTATTCCGAATGCAGGGAAAACATAGTCCACGTACTGCCCGACTTCGATATAGTTCCTGCCGAAACGGGAAAGGTCTTTTACAATGATGGTATTGATGACGCCCGTCTTTGCGTCGTCCAACAGTCTCTGAACTTCGGGACGCTGAAAGGTAGTCCCCGACACGCCGTCGTCTATGTATTCGTCGTGGATCTCAAATCCATGGTCTTCGGCATACTTGCGGAGGATCATTCTCTGGTTTTCGATCGAGATAGATTCGCCCTGTCGTTCGTCCTCCTGAGATTTTCTGTAATACAATCCCACGATATAATGTTTCTGTTTCATATGCTCACCCCGCGTTTTTGTAGATTTGTTTTGTCGCAAGCCGTTCCATCGTTTTCCCGAAGTCCTTTCCGCCCTTGAAATATCTGCGGACGTAATAGGTCTGTCTTCCCACGGTTTCTCTTCTGCTGACGGACGGGGAAAAGAGATAACAATTCTCATGATCCCCGCCGCTATGAAATGCTTTTTGTGCTGCGTTCATTTTTTACCTCCTAGGGATTGAATTTTTTAATTTTGATTTACCTTTCGGCAGAGCGAAACCAAACGGTTGCGGCCGTTCAACGTCGTAAAACTTTCTTCGTTCGGTATACGCTGTCAAGGGACAAAAAAATATTTTGCGTTGTTATCTTTTTCATCGTTGTTCTTTGCAAAATATTTTCCCTTGACAGGGCGGACGCAATCGTTTACGCTCCACGGGCGAAAGGTGAGTTTAGTTCGCCTTCGGCATTTTCTCAATGACTTCCTTGCTCACTTTGCCCATGACTTCGCCGTCCACCATACAGGTGAAATCATCTGCAAGGACTGCTTTCCTGTCGTCTATCCCGCAAGGACAGAGAATGTCCTCGTCCATAATATCGGAAACGAAGTAGGTCGGCAGCTTCCCGCCATAAATGAGCCGTTCTCCCGATTTTTCTATGTACTTCATCAGATACCCGAGAGAATGCTGTACTTCCATCGGCGAGCCGAGCGGCTGAAAATCATTGCGTCCGTAGCGCTCCAGAAAGTAGGTATTTTGATGCGCCGTCTGCATACAGTGGTCTTTGGTACTGTAATCGTGCGTTTCCGTCAGTTCTCCGACCATGCCGCCCGGCGGGATATAGAAGATACCGTGGAAATGTAATCTTCCGGTCTTTCCGCCGCGTTCCCATACGCCGATATGTTTCCAACCTTTGCGGTTAACGAGATGTTTTAAAGTGTTGCGCAAAGACTTCTTGAATGTTTCCTCCGTATGCAACTTATCCGAGAACGTAAATGTGCAAAAGAAATCCCATTCTCTTTGCAGATTGACTTTCTTGGACAAGCGGGCTTTCCTGCGGATAGCGTTGGTCTGTTTGCGTTCGTTGTGACGTTCGACATAGGCTTTCCGCTGCTTTCTGTCCGGAATAGCCTCTTCCATGGCTTTCCGCATATAGGCTTTGCGTTCTTTTTTCGGAAGTTGTTGGCTCTCCCGATACGCGGCTTCAAACTGTTCCTTCTTTTCCGCTTCCTGCTCGGATAACGGACGGACAGGTCGTCGCTTATGCCCCTGCGGGAAGTTTTCCTTCGGGGTGGCTACATAATGGCTCCCGTCAAACGAGATTTTTGCTGCTCTGTACGGCATTGTTTTGTCCCTCCTACATTTTTGTGAGAAATTCTACATGTCAAAGTCGTAGGTTTTCTCCGACTTTGGAAAATTTAGCATGAAAAGCGTTTTTTGCACGTTATAAAAATTGACGCCGAAGCATTTCCAAGCTATCATGAATATCTGCAGAATGGAAGGAACGCAACGGGAAGAATAGCGGAGATGTTCAGGGAGTATTCGGGCAGTCAACAGAAAGGAAAGTGAGGCTTGGAGGCAGGCTGTATGGACAGCGTAGCATAAAATTATTTGGAATGGAACGGTGCGGAGACCACCTGTTTCCCGCTTTTACCCAACCAAAATCATACCTTTCATTACCAAAACACTACCTGTTCATAGGATAGAAAAAAGGCAACCGCCGTAAGCGATCGCCTTTGTGAATGTGTGGAGTTGAAATTGTTATCCGTAGATAGCCGTGTATCTTACGCGCATCTTCTCGAAGTATTCATATACCGTGCTTACCGCTCTTGAAAGCCGTCTTGCGATCTCGGGATAGCTCATCCCCGACATGCGGCAGTCCAATGCAATGCTCATGTTTTCCGTAAGATTCAGTGCGGCTGTTATCCGGTCTACGAGCGAATCTTCCTTGGCATCCTGTTGATTTTCAGTCTCGGCTTCCTCCATGCAACTGATTTCGCCTTTCTCTTTTGCCGCTTCCAAGCTTTGGTATTTTTGCATCAGCCTGTATCTCTTGGACAACATTCTCGTAATGATGAGATAACATTCCATTTTGATGGTTATTTGCTTTCCTTTCGCGGATATGTAAAGGAAGTCGTCCAGATATTTTCCGCAGTGATCGCACAAGAACAATGCTACGTTCTGAACGAGATCATAGCTGTCTGACAACACATATCCGGGCATATCTTTGCAGAAGATGTCCTTGCAAAGCTTTTTATGCGCTTTCTCTGCATGATAACCCATAAAGCCTATGAGCGTTTTGGTCTCCCGCATGGCGATCAGCTCTGCCATCACCGCGATGTTCTCGGGAGATATCTTTTCCGTCAACACCTTGAAATCCCTTTGTACCGTTCCTTTCATTTTGCTACCTCCGTGAATTTTGTATTTGCCTTTTTCGGGCAACAGGCGGAGGTGCATAGGACGGGGAAAGTAACGCATTTTTTTATCGGTCTGCGGAAGTCAACGGAACAAAGCCAAAATCGTTGCGTACAGGTCCGGAAATGCCTTTTATACAGCAAAAGAGCCGAGCAAGGAACAATCTCCTTACTCAGCTCTTAAAATCTATTTATGGGTGTTTTCAGCGACGATTTTGCGGCCGTTGACTTCCGCGAGGAGCTATGCTACCATAGCCGACCGGAAAAGGCAAAATTCAGAGGTACATGTCACGGCAAAAAACCAATAAGAGAAAGCTATGCGCAGCGGGAAACACGGAGCCGATCCCCAAGCGGTTCAGCGGGGACGGCTCCGCGCCGCCGCGCTTTCGATTTGGTTTTTCGTGCTAGTCCTGCTGTTTTTCCGTGGCGTGTGCTTGGCTGCGGCGGGCTTCGCCCGCCGCACTCGTCTATGCCAAGCACACGCCATGGTGCCAAATATCTTTTTATTTTATGCCATTTTGTCCTGTTTCCGCTCCGTTCAACGATGATTTCTCTTTCTGATTTCCTCCAACGGGACTTTTGAAGTTCTGTCTTCACGCAAAAGACCGTTTACTTCCTGCTGCACGTCCGTGAGTTGCGTATAGCAAAATCCGCTCAGTCCCATCTTGTCGACTGCGCAAACGAGCGATGCGAAACGATCGAGAAATTCCTCGTCATTCTTCACGCCTGTCCCGTATCCCCAGCCCGTCGCTTCGTCGCGCACATATGCCGTACCGCCAAACTCACTAATCACGATCGGCTGTCCGCGGTAAGCGCATCCATCCGCAAACGGCATGGGCTGATCATTTTCCGAACTTCCCTCGGTGATCTTACACATAGTCTCATACCGCTTGTAAAGCTTACTGCCATCCTGCTCGTAGTCATGAAGCGTGAGGATATCGCTCTTCGCGTGCTCCCACCCGTCATTGGAAATCACAGGCCGCATACGATCGATGCTCTTCGTAAGATAATACAGCCCGTTTGCAAGATCTCTCTGCTGACTGTTCTTCGAAATATTCCGCACGCCCCAACTTTCGTTAAAAATGACCCATGTAACAAGACTAGGATGGTTGTAGTTCGCACGCACGATAGAAAGCCATTCCCGCACGATCTCCTCAGAGCAGGCATCGGAAAACCAGTGATTGGACGGAAGTTCGCACCAAACGGTAAAACCTAGGAGATCGGCGTAGTAAAAATACCGTTCATCCTCTATTTTCTGGTGTTTTCTCGCGCCATTGAAGCCCATCTCTTTGGCAAGTGTGATGTCTGACACAAGCGCCTCTTCGTCGGGCGGTGTAAGTCCGCTTTCTTTCCAATAACCCTGGTCCAACACAAGTCTTGCATAGAACGGACGACCGTTCAGCAAAATTTTATCGCCTTTCACGGAATAATCACGCAAAGCAAAATAACTTTTGACCTCATCGACGATGCGCCCGCCTTTGCTTACGGTGATCGTTACATCGTAGAGCGCTGGATCGGACGGGGACCAAAGCGCGACCTGGTATGTAAGTTTTTCACTCGGAAGCGCACACGTTACGCTGTTGAACCGATCGGAAGCCGTTGCACAAACCGTATGCAGGAACGTTCCGCCAAAACTGATATCAAACCGCACGCTGACGTCATCTGCCGGCTCACTCACCTCGAAATCAAAACGGATGGTATAATCTGTAAGATCTGGAGTCATTTTTAACGCCGACAAGTGCACGCCATCGACATATTCCAGCCATACGCTCTTCCAGATTCCCGTCGTCTGAACATACCAGCAGCCGTAGCTCTCTTCCATCCAACGCTGTTTGCCGCGCACGCAAGAAGGGTGTCCGTCGTCCTCGCACCGAACGGTCAAAACGCTCTCTCCTTCGCCGAGAAAACGCGTGATATCCACTGTATAACGGGAATATGCCCCACAATGCGAGCCGACATATTTTCCGTCGATATAGACGTACGCCTTATGATCCACGCCCTCAAAATGCAACAACGTACGCTTTGAACGAGTTACACGGATGCTTCGTGAATACCATACCGCATGATGCGCCTGCGCGATCCCGATGCCGCTCATCGTCGTTTCGTAAGTGTACGGCACACGGATCGTGCGCGGAAGCCTGCCCTTCAGCGCATCTGCCTCCTGCGTTTCATCGTCAAATCCGAATTTCCATTCTCCGTTCAGATCTGTCCACTCGCTGCGGACAAACTGCGGACGGGGATACCCCTTTTGATAGCATGCAGCATGTTTCATTTTTGCCCTCGAAAATATTGATTTCAAATCACCCGATATGCAAAAGCATGAACCGTGATGTCACCGTTTCCGGCATACACCCCGAGATTGCCATACAAAAATGCACAACTGTCCCGTGCCGTCAGCTCTATCGTTTCGTCGATCGTGACGGTGATCGTGTCCCCTTCCGCACGAAGTTTCAGCGTATGAACTCCTTCGCTGAAATCGCTCGACCCGACGCGCGCCGTATCGAGCGTTCCGGTATTTCCATAGTCATACCGATGCAGCGCGACAATGCTTCCGCCAAGCTGCAAATAATACCCACGCCACGATTCAGCGGGCTGATCGGGATAATAGGAGTAATGCTGCGAGCGGATCATAAACCCAACATTCGTCATCAGATCCATGTCGCAGGAAAACGTGACGGTCGCTTCAAAATTGACGCTGTCCGTATTTTCCCAGAAAATCACGCCTCGTTCTCCGCGTACGGCAAGGGCGCCGTCCGAAAGTTCCGCCGTTCCGTTGACAAGATCGTACCGACCCAATTCCGTACTTTTGTTGCCGCTCGTCTGTGCGCTCTCAAACAAAATCACTTCCGCATGCCCGGATACAACTTCTGCCTTCATGGTCCCGATCCCAGACGGCACGTTCAGCGCTCCCAGATACACTCTGACGGTAGCAGCGCCCTCCGGAACAGATGGGATCGTAGTCTCTGTCACACTGTCACCGATCGTAATGCGCAGGGTTGCCCCGGCACTTGCTGCAGATACTTCTGCCGACAGACCGTACACCCCGTCCTGCGGTACGTCCACGGCATATTTCACCCAATCGCCCTCTTCCAGCGTTACTGCATTTGCGTCGCCGACCCGGACGATACTCTCCGGCTCGCCGACACGCACGCCGCCCGCCTTCCTTTCCGCGTTACGGATGGAAAACCCGCGGTTTTCCCCTTTAAGGTAATCGACGGCAGGAAATTTCGTGGGGAAATTCTTGAGCACCTCAAAATCGGATGTCCCGAATACATCGTTGGTATATGCGGTGTATCCGACCCCTTCCTCTTGCGCATATCCCAATGCCCCGGACGCTGCCTCCGCCGCATATTCGATGACGCGCATGCCGTTCCAGTAGACATATCCGACGCCGTCGCCATTTTCTATGCGTACGGTAGCGAGCTTCCCGTCTGCAACAAAGACCTGTTTTTCTCCGAGCAAGCGCTCCGTTCCGCTCTCCGTGCGTACCAGTCGCAACATCCCGTCCGTCACGCGCAGGATATAGCCGTCCTTGCCGGATGCCCCGAAGAACAATTCCTGCCCTTGTGCAGGGATAAAGTTGAATTCTGCCGTAAAGAAGTCCTGCGTTTCTCCGAATACAAAACGCCCCTGTTGCTGTGTGAGCTGCTCGGCGTATCCTCCCTTTCCGGGTGCCGAGGGCACCGCGACAGGCCTATGCGTTACACCGTTTGCCGTAAGCACGCTCCCGCTCGCGAAATATCTGTCGAGATTATACCGGCGCGCAGGACCGCTCCCGACCAAACTATGATACGCCGTATAGATGGAATCAAGATCGGGACCGTAAAAATTGCTTGCATGCCCGAGCCCGCGATGCTCTGCAGCGGTATCGATCAATGTCACATTGTCGACAGGCTGGATAAAGGACGAAAGATCGCTCAAATTTTCTGCATAGGAATACGCAACGCGGTAGCCGGACGAAATGACGTGATTGCCCGTATAGGTCAGGTAGGAAAACTCTCCACGGCGGAATATCCCCGGTCCCTCGATCCAATGATTGAGGTTTGCCGTGCCAAGCTCTCCCGTCCGCCCGAGCGTATCGGGATTGATATCAGAGACATCTGTGATCTCATTATACTTGAGCCCCGCGGGGGTGGAGGTATGGAGCAGATAGAGCTTTCCGTCGTCCGAGACGTAAAAGGAGCCGTCGATCCCCATGCCGATATTGCCGTAATCGATGTTTTCAGGAGAACGTGCAGAGGTGCTGATCAGCTCAAATCCCTCCGTAGGGCTCTCCGAACGGTAGATGTAGTGCCCCTGACCCGCGCGGGACTGGCATAAATAAAAATAACCGTTGTAGTAAACGACCTCGGGAGCATAGGCGCCGTGCGATGTCTCCTCCGTCGGTGCTACGGCATACCCCTTGTCCGTCCAATGCACGAGATCGTCCGATTCAAACACTTTGATCCCGCTGCAAGGGTCGGATGTGGAGGGATATAGATAATATTTTCCGTTAAAGCGCATGACGAACGGGTCGCCGATGCCGTACTGTCCGTCCGGTCCCGTGGCAGCGCTTGCGCCCCACTGACCTTCGATCTCAATGGGATTTTCATACCGCTCGACTTCGGGCGGGATATATCCGATTTCTGTCTTTGCTCCCTCGGAGCACGATGATAAAACGATAGATGCCATAAATGCTGTTGCCACTGTCAAAATGCTTTTTTTCATATTGCCATGCCGCCCCTCTGATGTCAGGATGCGATATCCTGTAAAATAAGGTAGACGCGGGCTGCTGCCATGCCGCAGCCCGCGCTCGCCTTGACAATCAGCTGCTGATCTTCAGATTCCGGAAAATCACAGCCGCACCGTTCGTGTAGAGGCCGACTTTACCGTTTGCAAATGCCCAGTCGTCCGTCACTTCGAACACCTGCTCATCATTCAGCCATACGGTGATGACATTTCCCCTTGCCTGAATTTTGAGCTTGTAGTAGACATCACTCTGGATGGTTTGCGCATCCGAAGCGATCGGCCCGCTGTCATCCGCATAATTCAACCGCTCCAGGACGACCGTGTTGTTGCTCAACGCAAGGTAGTACCCCTGAATACTGGTGTAGGAATCGTGCGGGGAAGAAGCATAATTGCGCGCGTGGAATACGATACCGGCCGTCGAAGAAGAACCGGTCGCCCCTTCCAGAAGGACCTCCACCTCAAGCGTGAAGTCGGTAATAGCATTGTCGCCGAAATATACAAGCTGGCGCGTACCCGCTTTGGCATAGTGGCCGTTGTCCTTGAGCTTCCAGATGGTCTTGTAGTCCGCGCCTGTCTGCGCATAAGACGCGAGCGATTGCTCATAGACGGGTGTCTGTGCAGACGCCTCGATCATGCGGAAAGCCGTAAAAGTGACCGAGCCATCCAACGCCTCGATGCGTACGATGCGCGCACCTGCGTCCATTTCAAATTCGCCGACGATCGCTTTAACGTAGCCGTTTTCGGAATCCACCTCCGGAAGGGTGCAGCGCCACACCGTTCCGCCGTTCACGCCGTCGATCTTCACACCGATCTGCTTGCCCGCATCCTCTGCAAGGTAGACGAGCTCCAGGGCGTAGCGGCCCGTGCTGCGGTTATAGACGAGGTAGGAGACATCGTCCCCCGCCGCGCCCAGCGTAAGCGCCTTCCAGCCCGCAAAGCGATAATCGCTATCTTCCGTGATCGTGCTGATGCCGCTTCGCTCGCTCAGATCGTATCCGTCCGTATAGGTGTCGTCATGCAGATATGTGGAGGCGCCGACAAAGGTTGATGCCTGCTTGGCTTCGCGCTCATCGCTCATTCCCATCGCGACGTCAGAGAATGCCGTGTAACCGACCTCGGCACCGTCCGCAAGAGACGCATAGCCGATATTTCCCGCGACCGTCTCCAGCTGTGCATTATCGATTTTGGTCATGTTGTCGAACACAACATCCACCACGCCGTCGCGTGCCGCAATGCGTACGGTATGCAGCTTATCGGCAGCATAATTGTTGACAAGCGTGCCCTCTGCGATCTGCGTGCTTACTCCATCCACCACCTTCGTGAGCACGATGGACTTTTCCGTCAGATCGAGCGTGACGCTCATGTAGTTCTGCGCATTCGTATAGCCAAACACATACGTCGTGTTCGCCGCTCCGCTCACATTGAATTCCGCCGTGAAATTTGCGGGAGCCTGCACATTGCTCAACAGGAACTCGCCCTGCGTTTCAAACCTGCTCTTGTCCCTCCCGTTTGCATAAAATTCAGGGAGCGCAGGCGTCACACTGTCGTCGAGCGAGGGCGCGACCGACATCATCGTCCCGTTAAACGTCAGCCGATCGATCCCGAGGCTTCGGTTGGGGCCGCCCGAGGAGTTGAGGTAATGATAGGCAAGGTAATAGGAATCCATATCCGGTCCGAGAACGGTGGACGAATGTCCGATCCCCTTGAGTTCACTCTCCGTCTCCAATGCGATCGGGTTGTTCTGTCCGCGTGTGAAGGCATTGCGGTAACTTTCCGGCAGCTCCTCCGCCGTAGCATAGGCAATGCGATAGCCATCGGAGGCAACATGGTTACCCGTAAAGGTGAGATAATAGATCCCATCCCGCTTCATGATATACGATCCCTCTGTCCAGCCGCCGATCTGCACCCCGGTGAGAGCAGGTGTCGAAGAAGTATCGATCGTAAGCATGTCTGTCATGCGCGCCATACGGATGCCCTGGTCGCTTGCATAGGAGAAATACATCTGTTCGTCATCGTCGATGAGCACCGAGCCGTCAATGCTGAGGCCGAAGTTCCCCGTCGCCGCCACAAAGGGGCCTTCCGGGCTGGAGGACGTAAGGATGTAGTGCCCGTTCCCACCGGGAGAAGTGTACATATAGAACGTGCCGTTGTAGTAGTACACTTCGGGAGCATATGCCGCCAGTGTGACGGGATCCTGCGAGACATACCCCTCTTCAAGGCCGCTTCCCGTCACCGGCGCCCAGTTGACCAGGTCCGCCGACTTATAGGCGCGGACGCCGACTTCGGTATCCAGGGAAGAGACATAGAGATAGTACATTCCGTTATAACGCATGATAAACGGATCACCGATCCCGTAGCCGGGCCACTGGTTTTCGATGACTGCTTCGTCACCGAGAAGATACTCGTTGTAGGCACGGTTATCATACGTCGTCAACTGCGCGTTCGGATCGGAATATTGTGTGGATGGAGGAGGCGTAGTCCCCTGCCCGTCGTCCGCCGACCCGCTGTCACACGCTGCGGCACTGACAAGCATCAACGCCGAGAGCGCGACCATTGAGAGCTTTAAAATCTTTTTCATGATTTTCCTCCTTATTCCATTGTTTCCGTCGATGCGGTGACTGCCGCATTGGAATTTGCGACCACGATGGAGCCGTCTGCACGGATGCGGATATACCCTGCCGTGTCAGCGGCGTCGCCAACGACATAGCTCCCGCCGTCATAGGTATAAAGGCAACCGCCGTATTCATTGGAACCATTGTCTCCCGTCAGCCAGCCTTCCACAAGTGTGATGCCGAAAACTTCGTCTGCCGATACGCCAATGTCCGTGAACAGCACTTTATAAGTAATGCGCGTCACGCCGTTTTCGCGAGAAATGGTAAATGTTCCGAGCTTATGGGCATCGTTTGCAGCCCACCATGCGTTGCCGTCTACCCTGCCTGCATCATCGCTGTCCAAGTTCTTATAAACATTTCCGTCGGAGACCAGTTTATACTGGTGATCGACTTGCCATCCGGCAGCGGGTGCACCGGTATCAATATAGATGAGGATGACCTCCGTTCCCGTCGAGCGCGAACTGAAATCCCCAAGGGTTATAAACTCAAACGTGATGCCCGTTTCGTCACGGGTGAGCTTTGCATGGATGCTGTCATCATTAACGCCCTTGCCGAAATGCAGATTGTAAGAAGTCAGATCAAGTTCCTGCAGCGTGACATTCTCCGCATTCCAGAACGGCTGATTGTCCGCGCCGATCCGAATATAGTCCCATGTGCGCTCGGGCTGCACAAAAGCGAGTCCGTTCACGCCCGTTGCTCCGTCGAACGTCCAGCCGTCCCAATCACTTGCAACGTCTCCGTTCTGTACGCCGCCCTGTCCGAACGTGACGCCGAAAATCTCGTCCCGCCCGATGCCGAGGAATTCATAAGGCACGTTGAACGTAATCACGGGTGCGGACGTCCCGCCGTTTTCCAGACGATAGACAAGCGTCGAAGTGCTTGTATTGTTCCCCGTATAATTGTTTACGAAGAAGGTCCCGTTTGCATTCAGCGTAAAGCAGTAGTCCGTAGCGTTTCTTCCGCCCTCACCCGAACTCAGCCCCGTATCGAGATAGAGTTCCACAAAACCGGTGAACAGCTTGCTGCCCACAAAGCGGAACATGAGTGCGCTCTCTCCGCGCGTGACGGAGGGCACGAAGGATGCAAAGCTATCTGCTTTTGTGCCGAATGCGTTACCCAGTTCCACATAGTTGAGCGCAAGGTAGATCTCCGGCATTTCATACGTCCCGCCGCTCGTGTAATCGGAAGCACGGAAAGCCACCGTCGTATTCAGATACCCGGTAAGCGAAGCCGTGACCTCGCAGTCGGTCACAGGGAATTGGGTGATCGAGAATGAGCCGTCTGCCCCGGTGGTCGCAGTCAGCTCGCCCACGGAGACCGTCGCACCTTTGAGCGCGCCGCCGATACCGACGACTTTGCCCGTGAGCGTGATATTCTGAATGGCAGATGTTACCGTGATCTGCTTGTCGATCGTCAGACTGTCGCCTGTGGCGAGCTGTGCCGCGGTGCGCGTTTCCGAGCCGCTTGCAAAACCCTCTTTGGCAAATGTCATCGTGATATCCACAAATGACGTCACGGACACAAAGGTATATTCGCCCTGCTCATTCGTTGTGGCAACAAGTTGTTCCCCGCCGCCCGCATAGGCAAGCGTGACCGTGACGCCCGCCACAGGGGCATCGTCCTGATCGGTCACAGTACCCGAAATTGCAACAACGTGTTCGGAAAGCTGCATCGTTTCGCTCCACGAGGTGCTGCCGCCGACCGTTGCGGATGTAATCTGCGTCGACTTGGAAATATAACCCGTTCTGCTGTAATTTATGGTGAATCCTTCCGGAGTAAGCGGGACGTTCATCGACCACTGACCCTGCGCATTCGTCGTCACATTCTGCTCGCCCACAGATACGGTGACACCTGCCACGGGTGCATTGTCCTCGTCGACGACGGTCCCGCCGATCGTGAGGATGACATTGTTGTGCGCAGCCTCGTAGAGATGGTTGTCGGCGCTGACGCGGATATAGTCGGTCGGAATTTCCGGCGCGACAAAACCTAACCCGTTCGTGCCTTTCATGTCGTCTCTGCCCCATCCGTCCCATGCCGCCTGGCCGTTGCTCTGGCCGAGCGAGATTCCGAACGGCTCGAGCGCGCTGATGCCGATCGTCTCGTAGGGGATCAGAAGGTATGCCGTGTAGCCTGCTCCGTCCATGTGCTCGACCTGCCAGACAATACCGTCCGTTGTAAACGAGCCGCCGTAATTGACGACGCTGATCGTTCCGTCTGCCCTGAGCTGATACATCACGTCCGTTGCGTCGCGCGCGGCTGCACTCTCTTTGGTGTCGATGAAGAGTTCGATCCAGCCGTTGAACGTACGATCCCCTTCAAAGCGGAACTCCACTCCGTCCAACGTACGGGTAATATAGCCGATATTATTGGCGAGCAGGTTGGTCACGCCAAATGTCCCCGTCTCCGCCGCAGGCAGATTGCAGTTGACATCTCCGAGAAGCGTGCTACCGTCCGCAACAAGATCTTCCGCCGCGATCACCGTAGTGGTATCCGCATATCCGCTTGCCGAGACGACAACCTCGATGTCCTCATCGCGAACGGGAACGCCGGCAAGGGAGAAGGAGCCGTCCTTCCCCGCCGTTGCGGAAAGCGCCATGCCGCTCACTGCGACCGTTGCACCGGCGACCGCACCGTTGAGGACGTTCCTGACCGTACCCGTAAGCGTTGTCGTCTGAAGTCCCGCCGTAGCGGTGAGAACGATGTCCTTGGTGACAACCCCGCCGTCAACGGCGCGCAGTTCTTCGCGCGTAACAGACGAGGTACCGGTAAGGTACCCGTCTTTTTCTGCCGTGATCGCATAGGTAAGCTCCGGATCAAGATCATTGAGAAGATAATATCCGCCCGCATCGGTCGTTGCGGTCCTGACAACATCTCCCGAAGTCGCCGTCACGGTAACGCCTTCCACAGGTGTACCGTCCGTATCGGTGATGGTACCGCCAAGGTCTGCAGGCGCCTTCACCTGCTCGTCCCGCGACATAAGCGTGTTGTCCTTGTCCAGCAGGATATATTCGTTCGGAACCTGCGGATCGACCGCAACTCCTTTATACGACCAGCCATACCAGTTCCACGGTCCGTCCGGCGTACCTGTTGCGGCATCTTCCGTACGAACTTTGTCCACTTGCCCGAACGCGATCCCGATCGTATCTTCTTTTTCGATCATGACCTGTGCGTAAGGGATCATGACTTCAACGGAATATCCTGTATCATTCGCCTCATCGCCGTCGTTCAGCGTGCCGTTGAGCGCAACTTCGTAGTCGATCAGCCCGTTCCAGCTGCCCCACTGTCCGCCCGCGCCCTGCATGATGCGCGTCTTGCCGTGAATGCCCAGATTGATCTGGTAATCGTCGCTCTGCGGATTGCGCCCGCCGTCGGCGAGTGTATCCAGATACAGCTCAATACTGTCGCCGTGCGTCACCGCGTCGTCGTTCGTCACGCCCTGCGTTAAGAGCACATTGTCTTTCACTTCAAACAGGAAGAACAATGCATTCTCTCCGCGGTACAGCTTTACGGAGACCGCGTTCTGCCCGCCGACCGACTTGCCGTAAGTCACGAGCGGTTCGACCCCCTGCCACTGCTCATCGTCACCGAGCCCGTCGATCGTCAGTTCCGGATTTTCGTAGTTGCCGGGATAGTCGAAATTCCCGTCTCCGGGTTGTTTATCGGGAGAATAGTCCTGATAAACATCGGATCCCGTTCCACCGGTCCCGCTCCCGCTGCCCGGCTGTTCGCCGGGGACCTGCTGACATGCAGTCACCGTCAGCATGGCCGCAGCGGAGAGGGCAGCCATAAGTGCCAACATTCTCTTTTTCATACATTTTCCTCCTTCTTTTTTTCCCAACGATCAGCCCTTTACCCCGCTGATCGCCAAAGATTCGATAAAAAATTTCTGACAAGACAGATAGATCACAAACATCGGGATGCTGGAAAGAACGGCTCCCGCAAGCGCCATGGGAAGATACTGCCTGTTCTGTGCAGGATTCAAGCTTCCGAGCAGCGCCTGTAACGTCATGCGATCCGGTGTGATGAGATAGATGGACGGAGCGAAATAATCGTTCCAAATGCCGATGAACCAAAAGATGACCTGCGCCGCGATCGCCGTTTTGACGAGCGGGAACATGACGCGCACAAAACTGGTGAAATGCCCTGCCCCATCGATGCGTGCCGCCTCCAGGATCGCATTCGGGATCCCGCGCATGTACTGCACGAGAAAAAAAATCATGGATACGTTCCCGAAAAAGCCCGGCAAAATGAGCGGCCAAAGCGTATCAAACATGTTCATGGACTGAAATGCCCGGAACTGCGGGAGCATCAATGCCGCATAGGGAACCATCATTCCGCTCATCAGAAACAGAAGCCAGAAGGTCTTATGCTGCAACTTGAGCTTTGCAAAGCTGAATGCCGCCAGCGCAGAGACGAACGTTCCGACCACAATGACGCTCACCTCCACGATCACCGTATTGAAAAATGCCTTGATGATGGGAAAATTGGCGTTCGTAAAGAGGTCGGTATAATTGTTTGTGACCCATTCTACAGGCAGAAAGCGAAATTCCGCCGAGTTCGCGTCCAAAGGCGTCTTGAACGAGCCAAGCACCATCCAGACAAAAGGGAACACGATGAGAACCGCACCCAGAATGAGCAGTGCATAGATCAATACGCGCAAGAGGATATGTCCCACCTTTTTTACGGGGGAAAGAGTTGTATCGTGAATCACAGACATCATGTTCTCACTCCTCATACACCCACTTGTTCGAGAACTTGAACTGGATGAGCGTCACGATCATAATGAGTACCGCCAAAAGAACGGACGCCGCAGATGCAAGCCCCTGATTGTTGTTGCCCTGGATCCCTTGCTGCCAGATGAAATAGACGATGGTCGTCGCACCCGTATTCCCCGCCGCAAACACCTGGGCATCGGCATACGACTGCAATCCGCCGATCACGCCCGTGATGAGCAGGTAGAACGTCACGGGGGAGATGAGCGGAAGCGTAATGGAAAAGAACTGTCGTACCTTTCCCGCGCCGTCAAGAGAGGACGCTTCATACAGGTCTCTGGGCACATTGAGCATGCCTGCAAGGTACAAGATCATCGCGCCGCCCATCGAATTGAGCGAATTCTTGAAGATGATCGCGACCTTGATGGTCACATCGCCATCCAGCCAGATGACATCCAGCCCGAGGAGCGTATTGAACACGCCGTTGCTGCGGAAAATATAGTTCCAAACGATATTAAGAGCAACCGCACTCGAGACAGCGGGAACATAATAGAGCACCTGGAAAAATTTGGAACCCTTGATCTCGCCAAGGCGGAGCAGCCCTGCCAGGATGAGCCCCAGGATCATGCTGAACGGCACGCTCAAAAGAAGAACGAGGGTATTCACGATTGCCTTGCCAAAGAGCGGCGCACGGGTAACATGCGTGAACAGATCGATGTAGTTTGCAAATCCGACGTTTTCAGAGATGCCGGAAAGCGAATTGTAGTTCTGGAAACTATAGATAAATGTAAAGACGACGGAGAGCGCAGTAAAAATGAGAAATCCGACGATCGGGGGGAGAATGAACAAAAAGGCGATGAGATGCTCTTTTCGTTCCTGTACGCTCACCTTTTTTTTCTTCGGAACACGGGGTGAGGGAAGTTCCTCGCCCGCCGTCCGCACCAATTCATCCGGATACATGTGCCCCTCCCGTCAACCAAGATTGGCTTTCATTTCCGTGAGGACACTCTGGAAGCTGGGAGCATAGGCTTTACAAATCTGCTCTGCCGTGCGCTCTCCCGTCCAAAGCCCCTGCTCGTCGATATAGGTAAGGAAGTCGTCATACCAACCGGAAGAATAGGTATAGTAGCGCGGGCGCACCTTCCCGCCGATCCTGTCCGTGTCAGAAGTTCCGTTGATGGTATCTACCCATACGGAGCGATCTGCGGGGTCCTTGCCTTCCAAAAGTCCCTGCGTGTCGTTCAGATATTCGTCCGTCGCCATAGAGACGAGGTTCGGGACCTGTTGCCCGAGTTCGTAGAACTTTCTCTGTGCATCCTCGTTCATGCAAAGATATTTCGCAAGACGCATTGCCGCAGCTGTCTGCAGGCTGTTCGCCCGCGCGCTGACGCAATATCCCATCGAGCCAACCCATGCCGTACTCATGGCGTCTGGATTTTCTCCGTTATAGGGGACAGGCAGAATATTGTAGGTGAACGGGATATCAAACCCCCAGAACTGCGCACAATCCCACGGGCCCATGAAACTGAAAATGCATTGCTGATTCACGAACCGGGTAAAACCATCCATATCCGATTGCAGCGCGGACGGCACCATGACATGATCGACCAGCGTCAGATCGGCGATAAACTGAAGGGCATCGATGAAATTCTGATCGGTGATGCGCTGTTCGCTTGCATCGTCATTGAAGAAATTGGCGTTGTTGGAGTAGACCGCCGTTTCGATCTCATAGTGAGAAATTCCATACACGCTGTCATCCGGCGTTCCGTCATTGTTTGCGTCGTTCACGAGCATTTTAAGGAGCGTGCGGAACTTTTCCCATGTCATCGCCTGCGTGGGAGTGAGGTATTCCGCATAGATCTCATCGGCATCCAACCCCTTCTGCTCGATGCGCGCGTCGAGCAACGACTTATTGTAGACCAGCGTGAAGGGACCGAGATCCTTGGGAAGCCCGTACAGCCCCGCGCCCTCGCTTTGGCCAAGTGTTGCGGTATCCGGGTTATAGTAATATTCATCCACCGCCTGCGGCCAAAGCTGCGAAAGCTCTTCTTCCTCCACATAGGCAGAAATATCCTTTAACGACCCCGCCGAGACCCATTCCAAAAAGTCATAGTCAGGCATATAAAAGAGTTCCGGAAGATTTCTTGCCGATGCGCGCAGCGTCGTCATGTATGTGGCAGAGTTGATGCCGCGATAGATGACAGTGATGTTCTCGTTCCCCTCTTCTGCCATAAATTGATTGACAAGCGTCTGATAGTTCTGCTGTTCGGCAAGGTCGCCCCAGCCCCAAAAATTGATGGTGACCTCTTCCTCGATCGGGTCTTCCGGCGAAATGATCGGCCCTTGGGGATCCGAACCACTGCATCCCGCCAGGCTTGCCCCGACCAATGCGCCTGCCAACACCACAGCTAACCAACGTTTTTTCATGTTTTTCCTCCTTTTGCGGCAATCCGCTTTTTGTCGGATCTCTCCGACTTTTTATCTGACATTATTATAAACCAATAGTGCCCCCCCGTCAAGTACAAAATTAAAAATTGTAATATTCGTCGTTTTAGTTATATGAATATTGAAGTAATCAGGTTTTTTATATCCGCATCTTGATATTTCCCCTTGCGTGTGATACAATATTGTTTGAAAAATCATGCACGAAGGAGATCCGTTCATATGGTCGTAAGAAACTATCATCTGCAAATTTCGGACGAGGAAAAACTGGAACCCATCGTTCAAGCCCTCAATACCTCTGTCCGCCGGAAGATCATGGCGATGCTCTGCACCTCCGCTTACTCTATTGCAGAGATCGCAAAAAAACTCAAACTCCCCATCTCCACGGTTTCTTTTCATATCAACATTTTGCGGAAAGCGGGATTTGTTACGGTCACCGTCAAGAAAAATACACGCGGGAATGCCAAGCTCATCTCGCGCCAGATCGACCATTTTGCACTCGACTTCAATGTTCCCGCCCATGAAGCAGAAAGTAAGATATTTTCCATGGCGATCCCCATAGGCAGCTTTTCGGATGCCTGCGTCGAAGCCACCTGCGGGATCGCCGATGTCAACGGCATCATCATCTCCGACGATCTTCCCGGGGTATTCTTTTCTCCGGAGCGATACAGTGCACAGATCATATGGTTGAGCAAAGGCTATATAGAGTATCGTATTCCGAACTATATGCTGAAAGACAAGATCGTCAATTCAATCAAACTCAGTATGGAGATCTGCAGCGAAGCCCCGAACTATAAAAATGACTGGGAAAGCGATATCACTTTTTGGATCAACGGCGTTGAAGTCGCGACATGGCTCTCGCCCGGAGATTTTGGCGGCAGGCGCGGGCGTCTCAATCCTGCATGGTGGTCCGATTACTCCACACAGTTCGGCGTCATCAAGTCCCTTATGATCACGCAAGAATGTATTTACCTCGACGAAACTCCCGTCAGCACACAAAATATCCAAAAACTGCACATTCAGGAAGGCGACTATTTTACCTTCCGCATCGGCATCAAGCCTGACGCAAAACACCAGGGCGGACTTAATATTTTCGGCGAGCGATTCGGCGACTATGCACAGGGCATCGTATATTCAGCCGACTATAAATAACATGGCATAATAAGCGGCCGACGATACAACACAAACGGGAAAGTCATTTCTGTGACTTTCCCGTTTGTTTCAGATATTGTATAAATCGTTCTGCCATATAGCGGTATCCATTTGCGTTGGGATGTGTTCCATCCGCTTTATAAGAGGCAAACTCACTCGGTGCAATCGCCGGCATATTCTGAAAGCGGTAAAAATCAAGCACACCTATCGAATATTTTTTCCGAAGTTCATAAATTCCCTCCACGAGTTTCGCATATGCGACATTGTCGCACCACGACGTAAAAAAAGTAATGGGCGCCCTATAATGGCTGCGAAGAAACAAAATGATATCTTCCGCACCACCAAGTGCCGTAGACCGATCGATGTTCGCCCTGTCCATTCCCATATGGACGACGCCGATCGGCACTCCGCGCGCAACGTCGTTTGTAGATAGCTGTATGAAGAAGTGTGAGGTCTCTTCCGGCGGTGGCAATGAACGCAGGCGCCGCGGATAGGAACGCTCCTCTATATCGGCAAGCGTCGTCCCGTCTACCGCATTTTTTATGCAGCAGCACCCCAACCGTTCTGAAAGAACTTCCACAAAAGATACCCCGTCAGTAGCGGATCCTCTTGTAACCGACGACCCCAAAAAATAATAAACCGGAATATACATCATCTTCTCCTTACTTCTTTGATACCACGCTCTATATATTATAAGGCCGTTTGGGAATCGTCAAGTACATGTCGATAATTTGTATATTTTCTCTGTTTTGTTATATCGCCGTATTACTTTTCTTGATATTCCATTTTCATAAAATATATGGTAAAAACCGATCATGGCAATCAATCTGCATGAGCAGATCAGAACAAAAGATTTGCGCGGTCTCTCGCGACAGCAAGTCTCAATCCGGTATTCTGTTTGCAATAATCCCTCACTTCATTGTTAAATGATTTCTCTGATCGTTTTTTAATATCGTGCAAAAGATGTAAATTTTATAATCTTATATCAATACAATCTCTGCAAAGTTTTTCTATCAAGGAGTACGTCCGAAAAATATTTTTGCATAAAGAGTAATCTGTGTACAGAATAAGCTTGAGCGCAAGAAAACATCTATAAATCCACATCATCCAAGTATTTTTATAAGCCCTGACTGTCCATAAAAATATGTGACAGTCTTGATACAAGTCGGCGGCAAAGCTGACGGGACGGCTGACGCCGCCCCGTCACCCGCGCGCTGCCGCGCGCGGGCGCCGAGACAAGCACACGTCTCGTAACTGAAACCGACTGAATACGGAAAAAGCGGAGCCGTTCGGGCGCGGCATCGCCGCTGAACCGCTTGGCGATTGCCGCGCGCATTCCGATACGGGCATTTTCCCTTTTTGACCGTATTTACACATTCGGAATACCTTGCTTTATCCGTTGTTTGGCGCCTTTGTTTGTTTGAGTTGCGCGTCTATATCGCGCCTTCCATACATAACGCGGATGACCGTAACCACCTTCTCCTTATCCTGCGGAATATAGAATACCAAATAGTTATCTACGGGCATGATGCGCAAGTTCCGTCCTCGCCACGGTTCTTTGTCGTAAAGGTGGTAACGCTCCGGCATCTCGCCCAACAAGAGGATCGCTTCTTCCAGACGGTCAAGCTGTTTTATGGCATTCTCTCCCGCGAGCAACTCATAGGCTATATACTCAAAAAACGGCGCGCAAGTCCGCGACCGCCTGAGCGGTCGTAACAACTTCATATTTCATTTTTTATAGCTCCCGAGAATACCGGAAAACGCCTGTTTTGCGGAAATCGTGCGCCCGGCTTTCATATCCGCATAGCCTTTCTCAAGCTCGGCATCGAATTGCTCTTCGGTCATGTTCCCGACGTCCAACGGATGCTGCGGCAACTTGACTTCAAAGGGAAGTCCGCGCTGCAGGATGATCTGCTTATAGAACATATTGATCGCGTTTGAAGCAGGAATACCGAGTTCACTTAAAATGCTTTCTGCCTGTTCCTTGATCTCCGGTTCTATCCTTGCATACAAATTCGCCGATTTTGCCATAATGCCCCTCCAATCTTATCTTGCTTTTTCTTCATCTATATTATACACGATTGTGCGCACAAGTGCAATACATTTCCGCATTTATTCTACAAATTCTTAGTTGCTCTTCGGCATTTTCGCTATGACTTCTTTGCTGGCTTTGCCCTTGTACTCCCCTTCGTCCCAACAGCTGAAGTCATCATACAGAAGCAGCTTTTGATCTTCTACTCCGAACGGACATACAACATCCTCCTCCATGACGTCCGATATGAAGAACTGCGGGAGTCCCCTTGAATAGACGATTTTCTCCCCCGTCTTTTCGATGTACTTGACGATATATGCGATCGCGCCGCCCAAACGCTGCCTGTCCTCTATCGGCTCGAAATCGGAACGACCGAAACGCTCGTTGAAATAGGTATTCTGGTGCGTTATCTGCCGCTTTCGCGCATTGAAGTTATAATCTTCCACGTCCAGCATCTTTCCGGGGAGTGTCCCTTCGGGAATATGAAACAGCCCATGAAAGTGTAATCGTTTCTTCTTTGGCGAACGTTCCCATACTCCTACAAATTTCCAGCCCCTGCGGTTGGCGAAATTCCGCAGACACGTTTTCAGTCCCTTTTTGAAACTTTCCTCCGTATGGAGCGCACTATCATAGGTGAAAGTCACGAAAAAATGAAACTCCTGCAAGTTGATTTTCCTCGTCATACGGGTACGACGGGATATCAGATTCCTGACTTTCCTGCGCAGGTTGACTTCCACATATGTTTTCGCAGACTCAGCATCCTGAAAATACGGGCGCATCCCTTTAAGGATCGCTGCCTTTCGCTTGAAACGTGGTAGGCTTTGATATTTCTCATACAGTTCCTCAAAGAGCTCCTTCTTCGTCATTTGTCTCTCTATGACAGATTTTTCGGACGGCGTAACCGATATTTTCGGATCGCCTTCACCAACTTCTTCCGCAAGAGGAAGCGGCGCGTCCTCAATAGAGGGCGAGCTTTGCTCTGCGGGCTGTTGTACTTCCTCGGCAACTTCTTCCGTAACGGCGATGACTTCTTCCTTCGGCTTCTTGCGCGGTCTATACGGTCGTGTGGTGTGCGGAATGGCGATATAGTGTCCGCCGTCCGAATAGATCTTGCACTTCGGATATGGCATAACCCCTCCTTATTTTTTGCATGGGGATAACAGAGCCGAAAAAACATTCGGCCCTGCCCCCGTTCATGCGCCGTACAGCGCACGGATAAAGTAACTGTTCTGCGCCTTCAGCTCGTCCACAGACGCCCGCTCCGTGACGTACTCGCGATAATCCGCAAGCCCCATCCCGCTTTTGCTCGCCAAATCGTTGAAGTAATCCGAGAAACAATCCGTGGCGAACCTGCGCGCATAGATCTTCTGATTCATCAGAAAGTACTTCTTGTTCTCGACTTTGCCGTCCATCGTGCCGCGCTCTTTCTCGATTTTCAGGATGCAGTAGCCGTACTTGTTGTGCATACGCAGGTCGCGCCGCCAAAGCCATGCCGTGATGCTTTTGAGGATATGTACGAGCATGGTATTATCTCCTCTGCGGAAACGGAAGTTCATATACAGCCGCACAAAACGGTTGAATGCCCATTCCGAAATCATTTCTTCTATCGTATAGAACGGCAAAGCAAGCCGCTGATCACCGGAGGAGACGATATGGATGACGTCGCACAGATCTCTTGCATCCGCGCCCCAAGATTCCGGTCGCTGCTCATCCGTGAATACCTTGATGAACGGGAAGTTATCCACCGTGGCGGAGTGACGGCACATTTTCAGCCACGAGTTGAACAAATCATTCTTCTGATTGGTCTCGTCCGTCCCCTTCTTCACTTCTTTGAGTTCCAGATTGTTCCCGCGCTCCTTGCCGATCTCCGTGATTGCGACGACGCCGAACTCAAAGCTTCCGGCTTTGGGATTGTTCTCAATGACTTTCTTCCCGAGCCGAAGGACATCGAAATCGAGGATATGCGCGTGCCGCCCGTCTGTGATGCCTTCGGGGAAGAAATCATAGCACCACATGGGGAAGTTCCCCCTGTCCGCACATACGTTGTCCGTGCGGATGGAATAGTTCGCCACGATGAGGCTGCTCTGAATGACGTAGATGAAGTAGGCTTGCGCATACGTTTCCAGCACGTCAAAGAGAAACTGTACTTTGAGGGCATCGTTGAATGTGGCGCCGTATCTACGGATATCATAGCCGTAGAGCTGCCAATCCACATTGCGGTGACGGAGGTACCGTGACCGCTTTTGTGCCACCCATGTCTTGACCGACGCCAGATTGTACACGGTACCGTGCTCCATGCACGCGCGCAGCTCATCCTCGAACATGATCCACGGGAAATGCGGCAGCTTCATGTCGTTGGTTTGCAAAATCTGCAATGCTTTCTGCCGGAACATGACCTCCTGCGAGAGCACCATGTCCGTGATGAGCGTCGTCTTTTTCTTCCCCATGCTGCCGCACGACATTGAAACAATGGGCAGTTCGAATGCCCCTATCTTCTCCCCCAGCCCCGATTCAGGAACAAAGTGTGTCGCCTCGGAAGAAATAAAATCCGTCACCTGATAGCGGAACAGATAGACGACGTTTTCTTCCTTGTTTGCGTCATAGAACTCCTTGAATTCGGCATAATCCCGCTCCGCGATAAAGAGCCCGTCGCAGATCTCTTTTTCATCGCTCTTGAAATCCGCATCCGTCACTTCATAGATCGCTTTGATCCCGTCAAAAGTC
>CAJFRT010000019.1 GCA_904419525.1 Candidatus Gallimonas merdae | reverse complement strand
AGGAGCGTGGATTATGAAAGCAAAACTTCGCAGAAGCGGCGCAAAAATCATGGCGAGCCTCATTGTGCTGCTCGGTTCGCTGTCGTATATCATGATCCTTGCCGTCATCAACGGCTCTGTCGGGTTTATCGCTGCGATGGGCGTGACGGTGTTCGGTGCAACGGGCGTTGCAAAGGCGCTCGGAATTATGGGCTTATGCGCCGAAGTTTCCCTCTCGTGGGGCTGGATCATCGGCCTTGCCGTCGGCTGCGGCGTCATTCGCGGCGGACTTCGGTATTTGGAACAGTATTCCAACCACTATATCGCATTCAAACTGCTTGCGGTGCTGCGCGATAAGATTTTCGGTGCGCTCCGCGTGCTCTGTCCTGCAAAGCTCGAAAGCAAGCAGAAGGGCAGTATTATCGCCATGATCACTTCGGACATTGAAACGCTTGAAGTGTTCTACGCGCACACCATCAGCCCGATCTGCATCGCGGTTCTGGTATCGCTTGCGGTGTTTCTGTTCGTGGGATTTGTCGCAAGCTGGTATCTTGCGCTCGTCGCGCTCGCAGGATTTATCGTTATCGGTATCATTGTGCCGCTCATTTCGTCGGGCAGACTCAAAGCATCGGGCGTGAACTACCGTAAGGAGTTCGCCTCGTTCAACGCTTACTTCCTCGACAGTATCAAGGGTATTAAAGACATTGTTCTGAACAATGCCGAAAAGGATAGGGAAGAAGAGGTCAACCGCCGTTCGGATATTCTTCTGAAAGAGACGAAGAAAATGAAAAACGGCATCACAAAGGCAAGCGCCGCTACCGAACTCATGGTAACGCTGTTCATCGCAATCTCGCTGATTGTCGGCATTGCCTTGGTTTCGGCGGATATGCTCGATTTGGGCAGGATGCTCATCGGCGTAGTGACGATCTTCGGCAGTTTTGGCCCCGTGCTCGCGGTGTCCGCTCTGCCCGGCAATCTCACGCAGACCTTTGCCAGCGGCGATCGCGTTCTCAACCTTTTGGAAGAAAAGCCCGCGGTTACACCTATAAAAGATGGAAAGATGTTCGACTATGAAAATCTCAACGTCAAAGACCTGTCCTTTGCATATGAGAAGAATGTGCCCGTGCTCAAAAATGTGTGTATGCACGCGGACAAGGGCGAGATCATCGGCATCGTCGGCGAGAGCGGCTGCGGTAAGTCTACGTTCTTAAAACTTTTGCTCCGATTCTGGGAAAAGGACAAGGGCGAAATTGATTACAACGGCATCGACGTCGATATGATCGACTCGGATAACCTTTTGGACAACGTGACCATGGTGTCGCAGACGACCTATCTCTTTGACGAGAGCATCGAGGATAACCTGCGTATCGCAAAGCCTGACGCTACGCAGGAAGAACTTGAAACCGCCTGCAAAATGGCGTCGGTGCATGACTTTATCATGTCGCTTCCCGACGGTTACAAGACGCAGGTCGGCGCGATGGGCGACAATCTTTCCGCGGGCGAAAAGCAGCGTATCGGCCTTGCCCGCGCGTTCCTGAAGGGCAGCCAGCTTATTTTGTTGGACGAACCGACGAGCAATGTCGATTCCATCAACGAGGGAATGATTTTGAAATCTCTCGCAAAGCAGAAGAGCAAAAAGAGCATTATCCTCGTATCGCACAGGGAGTCTACGATGGCGATCGCGGACAGGATTTACAGAGTTGACGCAGGTATCATGAGCGAGGTGAAGTAAGTGGAAAACGAAAGAGTACAAAACGCCGATGTCGCCGCGCTGATTGAAAATACGCTTGAAATGCAGGCGGCCGTAGCGCCAAAGCAGGCGGCGTTTGAGGAAAAACTTAAAAAACGCGAGGCACGCGATAAGGACGAGAGCAAGATGTTCCGCAGATTCAAGATCAAGGACATCGTATTTCTCGCCATCATCACGGCGTGTACATTGGTAACGAGCGCCATTATGCCGCTCCTCATACATGTTCCTGTATTTGGCATCATTCAGCTTGGGTTAGGTTTGCAATTTTCCATTTTTCCTGTCATCGGTCTTATGAAGGTGCGCAAAGCCGGTTCCATGACCATTATGGGCATTTTTATCGCGCTGTTTTTAGTTATGATGTTCCCGCCCATGGCGCTCATCGCCGTGTGTGCGGTCGTTGTGGAACTTCTGGTTTTTGCCATATTCCGCAGCTATAAAAATGACTGGGCGTGCGTTATGGCGGGAACGCTGTACATGCCGCTTACCGTGCCGCTGTTGTACCTCTATTACAACGTAAATTACACAGTTACGGGAGCGGAGAACGAGGCAGTCTCTATGTTCTTGGGTGCGACGGACCCGTGGGTGATCGCCCTGATGACGGCGGCTATTGTAGCACTCTGCTTTGTCGGCTCGGTCATAGGAATGGTAATTTCGCGTGAACTCAAAAAGGCGGGGGTACTTAAAAAGTGACATTTTTCAGGTTCAAAACAAAACCGTACCCGCTCATCGCCATCGCGGCGTCGCTTTTTGTTATCATCTTCGGACTGGTCGCGGCGCGGAACGAAAATCTCTGCTGGTATCTTTTGGGCGTGCTCGTATGGCTCTGCCTGTTCGGGTGCCGGAAAGGGATACTGAAAATGTTGCCCGCGTTTATCGTGTTCGGCGGCGTGTTTGCGGGCATTGCCTATGCCTCCGCGGGCGGTGATTTTTCCGCTGCGCTCGCAATGCTCAACCGTTTCGGCGCGCTTTTTCTGGGGGTAGCGCTCAGTATGTCTGTTTCCGCGGTCAGAATGACGAGGAGCCTTTCGCAGATACATACGCCGCGGGCGATCACGCTCGGCATGCTCATTTCCATGTCGTTCGTGCCGATGCTCAAAGGGGAGATCGGGCGCGTGCGCGAGGCGATGAAATCGCGCGGTGCAGGCAGTGTTCTCAATCCTAAAATACTCTACCGCGCCTTTTTGGTGCCGTTTGTCATGCGGTTGGTGAATATCTCGGATACGCTCGCGCTGTCGGTAGAGACGCGCGGCTTCACGCTGGCCGGTTCGCTGTACTCTATCTATAAAAAGGAATATCCCGCGCTCTCCGACGTGATTTTTGCGCTCGGAATTGTCGCGGGCGCTGTTTTGGTGATTGTTTTATGAGCGCGATTGAATTGAAAAACGTCAATTTTTCCTACGACGGAAAGACGAAGATCCTCGAAAACACCGACTTTACAGCAGAGTACGGTGAAGTGACGCTCCTTTCCGGGCATTCTGGCGAGGGGAAGAGCACCTTAATGTATATCGTCAGCGGCATTATTCCCAACGTCAATTACGGCGAACTTTCCGGGGATGTGAAAATCGCGGGCGAGGACATCAAGGGCAAAAAACTCGGCTATATCTGCCGCAAGGTGGGCGTTGTCTTGCAGAATGCCGACGAGCAGATCATTCAGAAGATCGCAGAGGACGAGATCGCCTTCGGCTGCGAGAACCTCGCGTTTCCTCCCGAAAGCATACAAAAGCAGATCGAGATCGTCTGCAATCTCATGAAGCTCGATAAAAAGTGGACTTGCCGCACGCTCTCCGGCGGGCAGAAACAGCGTCTTATCACGGCAAGCACACTTGCTATGGGGCAGAAAATCATCATTTTAGATGAACCGCTCGCCAACCTCGATAAAGACGGTGCGGCAATGCTCATGGGTACGCTGCGCGCGCTCGCCGGAGCGGGATATTGTGTGGTAGTCATAGAACACCGCCTCGACATGGTTCTGCCGTTCGTCGATACGGTCTGGCATATCGGCAACAAGACGGTAAAAAAGGTGGAAAACAGGCAGGCGTATCTGCAGCAGCAGACGGCAAAAATCGAGGATATTTGTGCGCCGTTCGAGGCTGCCGTGCCCGTGTTCAAACTGCAGAACGCCGCATTTTCGGTCAAGAAAGAGCGGGTTATTCTCAAAGACGTCACACTTGAGATCCCGAGGGGCGGCAGAACGGTCTTTCTCGGCGAAAACGGCTGCGGAAAGACAACGCTCCTGCGCCTGATCGCGCGGCTGTATAAGCCAACGGGCGGCGCTATCGTGCAGTACATAGACGAAAAATTCGGACAGAAGCCGAAAGGGAGCAGAGCATGGTACAAAAAAGTCGGCATCGTGTATCAGAATCCTGACTATCAGCTCTTTATGCCCACCGTCCGGCAGGAGATCTCCTTCGGCGCAAAGGGCGAAGAATATGCAGCAGAGATCGCCGAGCTGTTCGGCGTAAAGCACCTGTGGGAGAGACACCCTCAGTCGCTTTCCGAAGGACAGAAACGCCGCGTTTCGATTGCCGCGGTCGCCGCCTGCGAACCGGAAGTTTTGCTTCTGGACGAACCTACGGTGGGACAGGACTATGACGGATTGTGCGCGATGGTTGAAGTCCTCAATCGTCTTCACATGCAGTCGGGCAATACCATGATCACCATTACCCACGATGTGCGCTGCGCCGAAGCGCTCTGTGACAGGGCATATCTCATCGCAGACGGCATGGTCGCAAAGTGCGGCGGCAAGGAACTTGTACGGGAATATTTCACATCGTAAAGAATAGGGGAAAGGGCATTTACGGGAAAATGTTTCAGCGTCTGTAAGGTTCATTCCCTGTAAGCCGGCATAGCGGGGGATATGCGGCGCCGATCTTGCGTCCGGCTGTAACAAGGATCTCAGGATCCCGATTTCGTGGGAACAACAAAAAATGAGGAAAGGGAAACAGTAGACACATTCATTTTCCCCTGTTATAATATATTTACTATCTACTGAAAATAAACACGGGGGAGTGCAATGTTTGACGGACGGCTGGAAACGTTTATCAAGGTTGCGGAGTGCGGTTCTTTCACGAAAGCGGCGGACGATCTGTATATTACGCCCACTGCGGTCATGAAGCAGATCAACGCGCTTGAAAAGGAACTGGAAGTAACGCTGTTCGACCGCTCCAACCACGGGCTGCGCATCACCAAGGCGGGCGAAGCTTTTTTGCAGGACGCCCGCTATATCCTTGAATATATCACGCGCGCAGAGCAGAAGGCGCGCGAGATCCAGGAGGGCGAAACCCGCAGATCCATCCGCATCGGAACGTCGGTCATGACGCCGGCCAAGTTCATACTTGACGTATGGTCGCAGATCCAGAGCCGCATGCCCACGTTGAAGATAGAGCTTATCCCGTTCGAGAACAATCCCGTAAATTCCGTGGAAATTCTGCGCAACCTCGGACAGCATATCGATGTCGTTGCGGGACTGTACGATGACAACTTTCTGCAGGAGCGCCGCTGCCTTGCCGCGCACATGTACAATAAACGGATATTGCTCGCCGTACCCGTATCGCACGCATTGAGCGCCGAATCGCTGATCACGCCTGAAAAGCTGAAAAACCGCAAGGTATTGTTTATTCGCCGCGGGTGGAACATTTACGTCGATGATCTGCGCGATAAACTGGAGGCGAGTGGGGTAAGGACGGAAGATTTCGAGATGTTCAACATATCCGCCTATAACCGCGCCGTTACGGAAAACAAGCCCATCATCACCGTAGAGGGCTGGGAGGACGTGCACCCGCTGTTGAAACTTATCCCAGTCGACTGGGAAGATTCCATTCCCTTCGGCGTGTTCTATTCGCCCACGCCCACAAAGCTTGTCAAAAGATTTGTCGATCTCTTGGGTTCGATCGCCGTTCGATAATATAATTTGAATCTCTGAAAATCCGCGTGTTTCAAAGGGCCACGCGGATTTTTTGTATTTACTTTGAGTTCATACGATAAACTTATTTGAGATTCCCTTCCGAAGAGAAAGGCTGTATAATAGGGCCGTAACTCAAAAGGAGGAATTTTTTATGGAATATGTAACTCTTGCAAACGGGGTAAAGATACCCCAACTCGGTTACGGCGTGTATCAGGTGACGAAAGAGGAGTGCGAGCGCTGTGTTGCGGACGCGCTGAAAGCCGGCTACCGCCATATCGACACGGCGCAGTCGTACTTTAACGAAGAAGAGGTCGGCAACGCCGTCAAAAAGTCGGGCATTCCCCGCGAGGAACTGTTCATCACCACAAAGGTATGGATCGAACACTACGGCTACGAGGAATGCAGAAAATCCGTTCTGGAATCGCTGCGCAAAATGCAGCTCGACTATCTCGACCTTGTTCTGCTGCACCAGCCGTTTGCCGATTATTACGGTGCATGGCGGGCGCTGGAAGAGCTGTATGCGGAGGGCAAGCTGCGCGCCATCGGAGTTTCCAACTTCTATCCCGACAGGCTGGTGGATCTCTGTTCTTTCTCGCGCATCAGGCCTATGGTCAACCAGGTGGAGACGCACCCGCACAATCAGCAGAAGACTGCGCATGAATGGATGAATAAATACGGCGTCGTCCATGAGGCATGGGCGCCCTTCGGCGAGGGCAGAGGCGGACTGTTCACCGAGCCCGTCCTTGCAAAGATCGGCGCGAAGTACGGCAAGACGGTCGCGCAGGTCATTCTGCGGTGGCATATTCAGCGCGGCATCGTGGTGATCCCCAAATCGACGCATATTGAAAGAATGGAGGAAAACATCAACGTGTTTGACTTCAGCCTCTCGGACGAGGACATGAAGGAGATCGCCGCGCTCGATAAGGAGCAGTCTTCCTTCTTCTCGCACACCGATCCGAACATGGTGGAGTGGTTCGTCAGAACCGTGGAAGAGCGCAAAAAGGCGCGCGGCAACGACACCGCCAAAAAGAGCTGGTAAACGGCAATGCCGCAGGGAGGAAAAATCATGAAAAGACTTTTCACCGTTCTTTTAAGTCTGATCCTGGGGATAGCAATGCTCACATTCGCCGCCTGTGCGGACACTTCTCCGAATGCTCCTTTTGACGGGAACGGGCAGACGGGCGGCAACAACGAAAGCGGCAACAACGAAAGCGGTGACGACGAAAGCGGCGGCACGACGGAGCCGCAGTCGCCCGCAACTTCCGGCGATCCCGCAAGCGATATGCTCGTCGTCTACTTTTCATGGTCGGGCAACACGCAGGAGATGGCGGATTATATCGCCGGACAGACGGGCGCTTATCTCGTGGAAATCCTTCCCGAAGAACCTTACGAGGGCAGCTATAACGATGTGGCCTACGGCAGGGCGCAGGAAGAAGCGGAAACCAATGCCCGGCCCGCCGTCTCGCAGGCGACGTACGACCTCATCGATATGCAAAAGTACGATACCGTGATCGTAGGGTATCCCATCTGGTGGCATACCGCTCCGATGGTCATAGGCACTTTTTTGGAACACTACGATTGGACGGGGGAAGACATCTATCCGTTCTCGCAGTCGGCGTCCATGTCAACGTCGCAGTTTGATGAATCCATGCAGTTTGTGCGCGATTGCGCAAAGAATGCCAACGTGCACGACGGTCTGTTTGTGCGGCCGAACGACAGCGATGCCATCGACGAATATCTTTCGGCCAACGGACTGGTCGGCGAACCGCAGACGCCTTCGGAGACGAGCGACGTCCTCGTCGTGTATTTCTCGGCCTCGTCCTCGCAAAATACTGCGCGCGTGGCAAATTACATTGCTCAGGCAACGGGCGGATCTCTTTTTGAACTCGTCCCCGTCGATGCATACACGAGCGAAGACCTGAATTATAACAACGATTCCAGCCGCGTCGTGCAGGAATATGAAAACGAGGAGCTGCGCGACACGGAACTCGTCTCCGCAACGCCCGAAAACTGGGATGAATACGATACGGTATTCCTCGGTTATCCCATCTGGTGGGGGATCGCGGCGTGGCCGGTGAACAGGTTTGCTACGGGGAACGATTTTACGGGCAAAACGGTTGTGCCTTTTTGTACCTCGGCGAGTTCCGACGTCGGCGAAAGCGACAGTCTGCTCGCAGATATGGCGGGCGAGGGTAACTGGCTTGCAGGGCACCGGTTCCGTTCGCGCGCATCTGAAAGCGACGTGCGGAACTGGCTCGGCGGACACGGCGCA
Organism: Candidatus Gallimonas merdae; assembly: GCA_904419525.1. Classification (GTDB taxonomy): domain Bacteria; phylum Bacillota; class Clostridia; order Christensenellales; family Borkfalkiaceae; genus Gallimonas; species Gallimonas merdae. The sequence goes on along the minus strand of CAJFRT010000019.1, from coordinate 22,404 downwards.
AAATGAAGGCAAACCTATGGCAGAATTGACCGAAATAGGGAACGCAGGCGACCGTGCTTGCCGTCTGCCGCCAGGGTGCGCTCAACATTCCCATGCTTTTTCTGATGAACTGGCTCGTGGGGTTGTACGGCATGATCTGGGTGCAGCTCATCATTGAACTTATCATGCTGCCATTCATGCTCGGAATGTACTTTTATACGATGAAAAAACTCGGAAAAGGGGGAACACGGTCATGAGAAAATTGCTGTCTGTTTTGTTGCTGCCGTGCGTGCTCTGCTGTTTTGCCGCCTGCGCCGGGCAGAACGGTGTTCATGAACCGCCGCAGATGCAGCCGCCGTCCGATTCGCAGATCCCGTCGGAAGTCAACGGTGACGTCACCGCTGGAACACAGACCTATCGCGGCTTTCTTCTGGACAATGTCTATCATTCTCCCGATGACGGCGATATCCACTTCAACCTGTATATCCCCGAAAGCTACGACGGCGGCGAGCCGTACGCCCTGTATGTTACGCTGCCCGGCTATGAGGGGTTGTACCGTTTCGGCGCGGGCGCAAACCTGCGTGCGGAGGAATTTGCGTTTGAGGCACTGCGCTATCACGAAAAAATGATCGTCCTTGCGCCGCAGCTTGGCGACTGGGACAGAGTTTCGGCCGATCAGACGGTCGCCCTGACCGAATATTTTATAGAACATTACAACATAGACGAAAGCATGGTGTATGCCAACGGCTATTCGGGCGGAGGGGAGACGCTTTCGCTCGTCATGGACCGCCGTCCCGGATTGTTTGCGGCAATCCTGCACGTCAGTTCGGTATGGGAAGGCGATATCTCCAATGTTGCCGAAAGCCGCACGCCCGTCTGTTTCGTGATCGGGGAAGAGGACGAATACTACGGCTCTGAAAGCATTTCCGGGACCTATCGCCGTCTCGTGTCCCTGTATGAAGAACAGGGGCTTTCCTCGGAGGAGATCGCCTCACTCGCCGTTCTGGACGTCAAGGATCAGGCGTATTTCGATGCGGCCGGCGCACCCAACCAACACGGCGGAGGAGGCTTTGTCGCCTATGACAGCGCGATCATGGGCTGGCTGTTCGGACATTGAGGTTGATTCGGGGGAAAAGGAGGTCCCACACGGATGAAAAGGACAATCGGAGTTATTGCGGCAATGCTTTCTCTTGTTTTAATGATCATGGCGGGCTGCTCTTCCGGCTCTGACGGAAATCGACAAAATCAAGGAGGAACGGGAGAAACGCCGAACGGCGATTCTGCACAGATCCCGCAGGAGCTTTCGGAGATCCCTTCCGCGTATTACGAAGAAGCGGACGAGCAGGGGACGCTCGTTGAACTTTATTACGATACATATGAATCGTTTTCGTATGATGAGGCAACACAGCCCCTCCAAAAGCGCGCGATCGTCTATCTTCCCTACGGATATTCGGAAGAAGAAAGCTACAACATCGTCTATATGATGCACGGCGGCTGGAGCAACGAAACGACCACCCTCGGTACACCTTCCGCGCCGTCCGCATTCAAAAACGTCATCGACAACGCCATTCAGAGCGGCGCGTTTGCGCCCCTTATCATCGTCTGCCCGACCTACAACAACACCAACGGGAACGGGCAGGACAGCGACAACTATTCGCTCGCTCTGCAGCTCACGCGCAACTATCACAACGAACTTGTGAACGACCTCATTCCCGCGGTGGAGGGGCGGTATTCGGGCTACGCGGAAAGCACTTCAACGGACGATCTGATCGCCGCACGCGATCATCGTGCGTTTATGGGTTTTTCCATGGGTTCGGTGACGACATGGCGCACTTTTGAGTACTGCCTCGATTATTTCCGCTACTTCTTTCCGTCCAGCGGCGCGATCACTTCGAGCGGCGATTACATGGATAGCACCGTCGAAAATTCGGGTTATTCGGACGATGATTTTTTTATCTGGGGCATGTCGGGCACGAATGATTTTGCCTGCTCGCAGTTCACCGCCCAGATGAATGCCATGTTTGAAGCGGAACACTTCACGCGGGCTGCAAGCGAGGCGGAGGGCAATATCGCATACACCGTAAAGGAGGGCTATTCGCACAACGCCCGGGCGCAGCAGGAATATTTTTATAACGCGCTCTGCTGGGTATGGAGCAGCATGAACAGACAATCCTATACCGCCGACACGCGGATAACCGACGTCATCTCCGATCCCGTGTTCGGCGATTACGGCAGGCTCATCTTTCCCGTAAACGAATGGTATTATTCGGGCGACACGCTCGGGGGACTGTCCATGACGTGGTATACGCATATCGACCCCAATAAGACGGTGGAGATCTGCAACTATCTCAAAACGCAGGCGGTGAACGGGCAGACGATATTTTACGATATTTACACCGACGAGGAAAAGGTAAACGATCCGAGCCTGGAAGACACGGGGCTGTTCTTTTTCCGCGGAAACGAGGGCGCGCCCGTTGCCGTGACCTGTGCCGGAGGCGGCTGGGCGTATGTCGCCGCCATGCACGACAGCTTTCCGCACGCATTGGAACTCTCCGGGCGCGGCTATAATGCCTTTGCCATTATCTACCGCCCCGGTGCGCTTACGGCTTACAGCGACCTTGCCCGTGCGCTTTCCTTTATCTTTGATCATGCCGAAGAGCTGGGAGTCGGTACGGACGGCTATTCCCTCTGGGGCGGCAGTGCAGGCGCAAGAATGGCCGCCGAGCTCGGCTCTTACGGGGCGGCGGAATACGGCGGCGACGATATTCCCAAACCTTCAACGGTCGTCATGCAGTATACCGGTTACAGCGGCTATAATCCGGAAGGGGAGCCTGCCACGTTCGTCTGCGTCGGCGATTCCGACGGTATTGCAAATTGGCGTACCATGCAGCGGCGCATTCAGGCGCTTAACGCGATGGGCGTTCCCACGGAATTCCATGTATATGAGGGCCTGGGACATGGATTCGGCCTCGGCACGGGAACGGTCGCCGAAGGCTGGTTCGATCTTGCCGTAAACTTTTGGGAACGAAACAGATAAATTTTCATGCTTTTTCCGCCGCACAATGCTTTTTTATTTGGTTTTCTTTCTTGTTCCATGTTTCTTCTGAACGTAAAGAGCCGGGCAAGAAATTTCCTTGTTCAGCCCAACTTCCGGGTGAGCGGGACCAAAATACAATTTTTTATCTGATCAGGTCGTGCTGAACATCATAACCTTAAACAACGACAAAAAGCGGAGTCTGTTACGGACTCCGCTTTTCTTATTATTAGTGATTTATTCGTGCTGATAAAAAATAATCCGAACGTCTTGCGAATCACAAAGAGGTTCGGATTATTCCAAAGTGGCTGGGGTAGCTGGATTCGAACCAACGAATGACGGAGTCAGAGTCCGTTGCCTTACCGCTTGGCGACACCCCAATATAAAATTCCGGGAATATTTCCAACGGACTTACATTCTACCACCGATACGCGAATTTATCAAGCGTTTTTCGACGGATTTGACAAAAAAATTTCTTTTCAAGCAAAAAAATTTTGTGTATGCACTGCCGTGATGTCATAGGATAGGGCAAGAGGTGATATCATGCAGATTTCGTCATTGGTCGGAAAGACCGTTCTGTCCCGTTCAGGAGAGTGGCTTGGATATGTTGTCGCGCTTCGGCTGACCCGCGACATGAAAAAACTCTCCTGTCTTGTCTGCGCCGACGGGGAAGAGGAAGAATTTTACATTCCCGCGCGCGCCGTGATTTCAGCGGAGGACGCCGTGATCGCAGGCCGCCAGCGGGCGGCGTCGCCGACGGGCGTGTCCTGTCCCGTCGGCCGTCCCGTGTATACGCATACGGGCGAATTTTGCGGCGTGATCGCGGACATGGTGCCGGGCGATGCGCCCGAACTCGTGATCATGGGTGTCGGAGAGGCGCGCCGTGTCCCCGTAGCCTGTGCGGCGTTGGGGGAGACGGCCATCGTCTATCCGTCGGCGGAAGAAAAGCGGCGGGCGGGGGGACGGACTTCCGGCGCCAAAACAGGCTCCGGGCGCCCGGCCGGAAAGAGGGCGGAGACGCTCAAATCTGTACGGGCAGAAGAAAGCGCCGTCCGGCCATCGGATCCGGAGAAAACAAAGCAGCAGCCTGTACCTGAGCCGGGACGGGAGTACCGGCTGGACCGGACCAATCTGCTCGGGCGGCGGGTGAAACGGAGCGTATATGATGAGCACGGCGAGCCCGTTGCACTGGCCGGAGAGAGGATCACGCCCGAAGTCATCGCCCGCGCCCGCCGCGGCAACCGCCTTCTGGCGCTTACCGTCAACACGCTCACAAATCTTTATTGAACTTCTGCCTTTCCCGGCTTGCTTTTTTTCGCGTCTCCGGCTATAATTTGGGGTGGACATCGGGGAAATCTGATTCCGGGAAGAAAGAATGGAAACAGAGGAAAGACAAAAGATGCCAAAGATGCTGACCTGTTCCTTGGGAGATGCGGCGGCGGAAGAAGAATTCTGCCGCACGCATTTGCATCTGTATCACAGGCTTTGCAGGCTCGCGGATAATCTTGCGGGATATTATCTGTGCGGAGACGCGCATATGCTGATCCCGTTGAATGCCTCGCGGGAAGGAGTCCCGCGTTTTGTCGCGGTAACGTTCGATGAAAGAGCGGAGCGGGACTATGAGCGCCGGGTGGAGCGGCTGCTGCAGAAAAAGCGGTTTGTGTGGGAACTGCCGAAGCCGTCTTTTCCCGTTACGCTTGAGACGGAATTCGCAGACGGCGGACGGGAGACGTTTGTCTTTGCGTTCGCGGCATATTCGGACGAGACGATCGAATTGTTCTGCCGGAATATCTGCGATCGCGCACGGATCCGCTTCCGCCGCAGGTTCGTCAAAGACGCCGGAAGAGGAACATTTTCCTCTGAAAATCCATAAAATCAGAAAATCGGGGGAGTTCCCGGTTTTTTTGCGTCCTCAGGCCGGCGGGGCCGATGATGCGGATCTGATCCCGGGTGGAACCTGCGCTTTTCAGCAAAAAGGGGCGGAAAGAATACAATGTTTTTGTGTGATTGCATATGCTGATGTCTGCGGAACAGACGATGTTCTTATGGAAGCCATAAAAAAAACGATCGGATCAATTCAATTTTCCGTCCGTCGAGACGGCTTCAGAAGATTGACAATACCAAAGAATCGTACTATAATATGTGCGCTTGCGGCGGGAAGTACGCCGCACATGGAGGAAGTATGACAAAAAAGCAGACCATACTCTTCATTTCCGTTGTTCTTGCGGTCTGCACCGTCCTGATCGTCGGGATCGTTCTGACGAACGGACTCTACGTCAGGGACACCGATATCCAGGAATCGATGCAGGACGCCGTTCTGCACGAAGGGGACAAGATCGATCTGTTCGGGCTGATGGTCAATCCCGGGCTCATTTCGGCATACATCGTGACGGGGGTCATTCTGCTGTTTGCGGCGATCGTGCGCATCTTTGTGATCCCGCGGTTCAAACGTATTCCCGGGAAATTCCAGCTCGTCCTGGAAGAGGCCGTCGGCATGTTCGACAACATGGCAAAGACGAACAGCCCGCACAGAAACAATTTCCTCGGTGCGTATATCTTTGCGGCGGCCGCATACATCTTCATCGGAACACTGTTCGAGCTTGTGGGATTCCCCTGGGTGTCGGCAGCCGGCAAAAGCGTGACGCTTCCTGCGCCGCTTTCGGACATCAACGGTGCGATCGCACTGGGCTGTCTTTCCTACCTCGTCATTCTTGCGGGAGGGATCGTGACCAACCGCGCGCGGGGACTGGGACGCACGCTCAAGGAGTTCTCGCTTCCCATTTCCATGAGCTTCCGTCTGTTCGGCGCGCTGCTGAGCGGACTTCTGGTGAGCGAACTCGTCTATTCCTACCTTTCGCTTTCCTTTGTTCTGCCCGTGGTCGTCGGCGTGCTGTTTACCGTTCTGCATGCGCTTGTACAGGCATACGTGCTTGCAACGCTGACGGCGCTCATCTACGGCGAAGTGTGTGAACCTTATGTCAAAAAAACGAAGGGACGTTCCAAAGAAAAGAAAACAAGAAAAACTGAGGTGACTGTATGAAAGTGACAAAACGCAGCAAGATCTTTCTCATTTTCGGACTGATCGCAGTGCTCGTTCTGACGGCGCTGCTCGTTGTCGGACTGTGCGAACGCGCTCAGACGCCCGCTTATGCGCAGACGGAGGCCGTTGCCGTTGCAGATGATACGACGGCCGGGGCTCAGGAGAATACGGATACCGCCGCGGCGCAGGACGACGGGGAAAATTCCACCGGCTGGAAGGCCGTTGCCGCCGGCATTGCGATCGGACTTGCGGCGGCTGCCGGTGCGATCGGCATGGGGATCGCGATCTCCAAGACCAACGAATCCATCGCACGCCAGCCGGAGGCCGAGGGAAAACTCCGCTCTACGTTCATGCTCGGACTCATCTTCATCGAGACGGCCATCATCTATGCGCTCGTTGTCGCGATCCTGATCATATTCGTACTCTGACGGGAGGCTGCCATGCCTTTGAACATTGATTGGCAGCAGATCCTGCTGCATCTTCTCAATTTCGTCATTTTGTTTGCGGGGCTCTGGCTGCTGCTCTATAAGCCTGTGCGCAAGTTCATGAACAGCCGCCGCGAGCACTATGAGAAGATGGACGCCGATGCGGAAAAAAAGAGCGCGGAGGCGGAGGAAAAGCGCGCCGAATATGAAAAGAAGCTCGCCGGAGCCGATGCGGAGATCGATGAAAAGCGCAGCGCGGCCCGCCGGGAGCTCGACGGATATGAGACCATGCGCAAACAGGCGGCGGAAGAGGAGGCGGACGCCATTCTTGTCGCTGCCCGCGAGAGTGCGGCACGGGAAAAGGAACGCGCGGTCGCGGAGGCCCGCGGCGAGATCGCCGGCCTCGTGACGCAGGCGACCGAAAAGATCGTCCTTCGCGAGAGTGCCTCCGAGGCCTATGATCAGTTCCTCGACGCCGCAGAAAAATCGGAGAAGAAGGACGGAGGTGACGCATGACGCGCCGCGCCGTTCTCTACGCATCTGCGCCGCCCGACGAAACCCAGCGGGCGCGTTTTGAAGCGTTCCTGAAGAAAAAATACAACGAAGACATCGCGCTCGAATTCCGCGAGAGCGCCCTCTTTCCGGGCGGATTCCGCCTTGAAGTCGGGGCGGAGGTGTACGACTGGAGCGTAAACGGACGCTTCCGCCAGCTTTGCGACACGCTCACGCAGGTCGCGGGCGAAGAGGGGAGCATCATTCCGCTCATGCGCGAAACGCTGAAGGACTGGACGCCCGAAGCGATCGCGGAAGAGGTGGGCACGGTGCGCGCTGTCGGCGACGGCATTGCGGTCGCGGACGGGCTTTCGCATGCCGAGTACGGCGAGATCCTGCTCTTTTCGGACGGGATCCGCGGCATGGTGCAGACGCTCGATCAGAATTCGGTCGGCTGTATCCTGTTCGGGGACGACGGCGCCGTCGAAGAGGGCAGCACCGTCCGCCGCACGGGAAAGCGCGCGGGCATGCCCGTGGGCGAGGCATTTTTGGGGCGCGTCGTCAACGCGCTGGGCGATCCCATTGACGGCAAAGGCGCGGTCCGGGCGGACGGCTACCGTCCCGTCGAGGCGCCCGCTCCCTCCATCATCGACCGTCAGCCCGTGGACAGACCGCTGGAGACGGGCCTGATCGCCATTGACAGCATGTTCCCGATCGGACGCGGTCAGCGCGAGCTCATCATCGGAGACCGCCAGACGGGAAAGACCGCGATCGCCGTCGACACCATTCTCAACCAGAAGGGCAAGGGCGTGATCTGCATCTACGTCGCGATCGGACAGAAGGCGAGTTCGGTCGCCCGGCTTGTGGAGACGCTGCGCGTCCGCGGCGCCCTCGATTACTGCATCATCGTCAATGCTTCGGCGGGAGAATCCGCTTCCATGCAGTATATCGCGCCCTATGCGGGCTGTGCGATGGGCGAATATTTCATGGAACGCGGGAAGGACGTGCTCATCGTCTATGACGATCTGTCCAAACACGCCGTGGCTTACCGCGCCCTCAGCCTGCTGCTGGGCCGCTCTCCGGGGCGCGAAGCCTATCCCGGGGACGTGTTCTATCTGCATTCGCGGCTGCTGGAACGCGCGGCGCATCTTTCCGAGGAACGCGGCGGCGGTTCGATGACCGCGCTGCCCATCGTGGAGACGCAGGGCGGAGACGTCTCGGCCTACATTCCCACCAACATCATTTCCATTACGGACGGCCAGATCTTTCTGGAAAGTTCCCTCTTTTTTGCGGGACAGCGCCCCGCGGTCAACGTCGGGCTTTCCGTCTCGCGTGTGGGCGGCGCCGCGCAGACCAAGGCAATGAAAAAGGCGGCGGGGGCGATCCGGCTCGACCTTGCGCAGTACCGCGAGATCGAGGTGTTCACCCAGTTCGCAAGCGACCTGGACGACTCCACCCGCAGGCAGCTCGCCTACGGACAGGGCCTGATGCGTCTTTTAAGGCAGCATCAGTTCCACCCGATGCCGCGCGATCAGCAGGTCATCACGCTCGTTGCGGCGCTTCATCACGTCATGCAGGAGATCCCGCCCGAAAAGATCGCCGATTTCCAGGCGCAGATGCTCACATGGTTCTCGCAGAACGATGCACAGCTGTGCGAATCGATTTGCCGCACGGGCAGCCTCTCCGATGAAGAAAAGGCGCTCATCGAAGCGCATGCCGCGGAATTTGCGCGGCAGTACAGCGCGCAGGGGAGGGAGGGCGTATGATCTCCGGCGTCAAGGATATCCGCAGCCGCATGGCGAGTATCCGCGATACGCGCAAGATCACCAACGCCATGTATCTGATCGCCTCCGCCAAGCTGCGCAAGGCGCGCGAGGACCTCAGCCGCACGCGCCCCTATTTCCAGGCGCTGCAGGCGGAGATCAAGCGCATTTTCCGCACGGACGAGCGCGTGGAAAACAGATACTTCTATCCGCCCGCGGGGGAACCCAGGCTCGAAGGCACGGTGGGCTGTCTCGTCGTCACGGCGGACAAGGGGCTTGCCGGCGCATACAACCAGAACGTCATCAAGGAGACCAAGGCGCTGGAAGAAAAATACGGCGGGAACGTCGAATTTTTCGTCGTGGGCGAATACGGCAGGCAGTACTGTCTGCGCCATCAGATCGCCGTACAAAAGAGCTTTCTGTACACGGCACAGAATCCCACCATGCAGCGCGCGCGGGACATTGCTACCGTCCTGCTCGAAGCGTACGATACGGGAAGACTGAAAAAGATCTTCATCGTCTACACCGATCTGAAAAATGGCATGGAGGCGCAGGTGCGCGTGACGCGGCTTCTGCCCTTCCACCGCGCCGATTTCGCAACGCCCGCGGACGAAAAAAAGCATGCGCCGTTTGAATTTCTGCCCTCGGTCGGCGAAGTGCTTGACAACATTATTCCCAGCTATCTTGCGGGATTTATTTACAGCGCGCTTGTGGACAGCTTCTGCTGCGAGCAGAATGCCCGCATGACCGCCATGGACGCGGCCAACAGGAACGCGCAGAAGATCCTCGACGAGCTGCAGGTGCGTTTCAACCACGTGCGGCAGGGCGCGATCACGCAGGAGATCACGGAGATCTCGGCGGGAGCGCAGGCACAGAGGAACGGGGAGGAATTACAGTGAGTACGGGAACGATTGTGCGCGTCGCCGGATCGGTCGTGGACGTCGCGTTTGAAAAGGGGCAGCTGCCCAGACTTCGCGAGGCGCTGCACGTCAGCGTGAACGGCGAGACGTGCGTCATGGAAGTCGCGCGCCATATCGAGGGTGACGCGGTGCGGTGCATCATGCTCGCCGGGAGCGAGGGCCTCGCGCGCGGTATGCAGGTGACGTCCGACGGCTGCGGGATCCGCGTGCCCGTCGGCAAATGCACGCTCGGGCGCATGTTCAACGTGTTGGGCGAGCCCATTGACGGCGGGGATCCGGTCGATGCGCCGGAGCGGTGGGAGATCCACCGGAAAGCCCCCGAATTTGTCGATCAGTCGCCCGCCGTGGAGATTCTGGAGACGGGGATCAAGGTCGTCGATCTTTTGGAACCCTATTCCAAGGGCGGAAAGATCGGCCTGTTCGGCGGCGCGGGCGTCGGGAAAACGGTGCTCATTCAGGAGCTGATCCATAATATTGCCACGGAGCACGGCGGGTATTCCATTTTTACGGGCGTCGGGGAAAGGAGCCGCGAAGGCAACGACCTTTGGGCAGAGATGCGTGAGAGCGGCGTACATGAAAAGACGGCGCTCGTGTTCGGACAGATGAACGAAGCGCCCGGCGTGAGAATGCGCGTCGCACTGACGGGACTTACGATGGCCGAATACTTCCGTGACCGTGAAAATAAGGACGTATTGCTCTTTATTGACAATATTTTCCGTTTCGTGCAGGCGGGGAGCGAGGTCTCCACGCTTCTGGGACGCATGCCGTCGGCAGTCGGCTATCAGCCGACGCTCGCGCAGGAGATGGGGGCTTTGCAGGAGCGCATCGCTTCGACGCGCAACGGCTCCGTCACCAGTGTGCAGGCAGTCTATGTCCCCGCGGACGATCTGACGGATCCCGCGCCCGCAACGACCTTTTCTCACCTTGACGCAACGACGGTGCTCAGCCGCAAGATCGCCGAACAGGGCATTTATCCCGCCGTCGATCCGCTGGAATCCACGTCGCGCATTCTGGAGGCCGACGTCGTCGGGGCGGAACACTATCACATCGCGCGCAGGGTGCAGGAGATCCTGCAAAAGTACCGTGAATTGCAGGACATCATCGCCATTCTGGGCATGGACGAACTCTCCGACGAGGATAAGCTCATCGTCTACCGCGCAAGAAAGCTGCAGCGGTTCCTGTCCCAGCCCATGCACGTCGCCGAAAAATTCACGGGCATCAAGGGGGTCTATGTCCCCCTGAAAGAGACGCTCCGCGGATTCAAGGCGATCGTGGACGGCGAGGCGGACGACCTTCCCGAAGCGGCGTTCTTCAACGTGGGAACGCTGGACGACGTCTACGCCAAGGCGGAAAAGATCAGAGCGGGGGAGATATAGTATGTTCGGGCTGCACGTTCTTGCGGCAGATCAGCCCTTTTACGAAGGGCCGTGCGAGTCGCTCGTCGTTCCCACGCTGGACGGCCAGTACGGCGTGCTGGCGGGGCACTGCGATACCATTCTGGCCATCGTCCCCGGAACGCTCACCTATCGCACGCCGGACGGCGAAACGCACGCGGCGGCTGTCGCGGCCGGCATCATGAAGGTCGAGGAAGGGGAAGCGCTCGTTCTGGTGGACTCGGCGCTCCGGCCCGAGGAAGTGGACGAAGTCCGTCAGCGCCGCGCGGCGGACGAGGCCAAGGAAGCCCTTCTGCAAAGGAAGAGCATCGAAGAACATCACGCCGCGCAGGCAAGACTCGCCCGCGCGCTCGCCCGCCTGAATGTCAAAAGCAAATACGGAAGAAGATAAAAAAGCGTGCCGTGCGGCACGCTTTTTTAACGCGGCAGGATTCCGATGAACGCAGGATCGACCGCCTTGCGTCCGCCGATGCGATCCGCGGCGGCGCCCTGTAAAATTGTGGTTCGCGTCTTCGGAAACTTATTCCGAAAGGCTTGAAAAATCGCGGGGCGGTATGGTATACTGTAAGGGAACAATACGAACGACGCTATAATAACTGCGAACGATCAGACGGGGAGGGAGCCATGTTTGCCGAACGGGAAGGAATGCTGTATTTTACGCGCAGAGGGGAGACGGTGCGCATATTTGCGCAGGGAACGGACGGCCTGCGCGTGCAGGCCACCATGGAATCCTCCTTCGCGCAGCGCGACTGGGCGCTCGACGGCGCACCCGTCCGTCCCGCATTCTGCGAGATCGGCGGGGACGGCGCGCGCATCGAAAACGGCAGAATGGCGGCGGAGATCGACCGCCTCGGAAAGATCCGCCTGTATGCGGACGGAAAGTGCGTTCTGGAAGAATATTACCGCTGTTATGAGTACGATATGCCGCATACGCCCTCGCTCCGCGTGGTCGCCCGCGAATTTTCGCCGGTCCGCGGCGGAGACTATGTGCTGACCCTCCGCTTTGAACCGCGGGAGGAAAAGCTGTTCGGCATGGGGCAGTATCAGCAGGCCTGCCTGGATCTGAAGGGGTGTACGCTCGAGCTCGCACAGCGGAATTCGCAGGCGAGCGTTCCCTTTCTGATTTCTTCGCTCGGATACGGGTTCCTGTGGAACAACCCTGCCGTCGGCCGGGCGACGTTCGCCAAGAACGTGACGGAGTGGCGCGCGGAGAGCGCGAAACAGCTCGATTACTGGGTGACGGCCGGCACGCCGAAAGAGGTCATGGAGCATTACACCGCGCTTTCGGGGCGCGCGCCCGAATTTCCCGAAAACGCACTGGGGCTGTGGCAGTGCAAGCTGCGTTACCGCACGCAGGAAGAGGTGCTGGAAGTCGCGCGCGAATATCACAGGCGCGGGATCCCGCTCGATGTCATCGTCATCGACTTCTTTCACTGGACGCGGCAGGGGGAGTGGAAATTTGACCGGAAATACTGGCCCGATCCCGCCGCGATGGTGCGGGAACTTGCATCTTACGGAACGCGCTGCATGATCTCGGTCTGGCCGACGGTCGATAAAAAGAGCGAAAATTTTGCCGAAATGCGCGACAAGGGGCTGCTCATCCGCCCCGAACGCGGGAGCCAGTGCTTTGACTTCCTCGGCGATTCCTATCTGTACGATGCGACCAATCCGGAGGCGCGCCGCTATCTCTGGGAAAAGTGCCGCGCCAATTACTACAAGTGCGGGATCGACATGTTCTGGCTGGACGAGGCGGAGCCCGAATATTCGGCGTATGAGTTTGACAATTACCGCTACTTTCTCGGCACAGACCTGCAGGTGGGCAATCTCTATCCCGTCCTGCATGCGCGCGCCTTTTACGAAGGACAGCGCGCCGCGGGACAGACGGACATCTGTAATCTGATCCGATGTGCGTGGGCGGGCAGCCAGAAATACGGGGCGGTGCTCTGGTCAGGGGACATTCAGGGCAACTTCGCCAGCCTTCGCGACCAATTCGCGGCAGGGCTCAACGTGGGGCTTGCCGGGATCCCCTGGTGGACGACGGACATCGGCGGATTCTTTGTCAATGTCAGAGAGAAATCGTACAGGGAACTTCTTCTGCGCTGGTTTGAGTGGGCAACGTTCTGTCCCGTGCTGAGAATGCACGGCGACAAGGAACCGTGCGACGAAGCGCCCCTCGACGAACGGGAATGGGGCGGAGGCTTCTGCCATACGGGACTGCCCAACGAGCTTTGGAGCTTCGGCGAGGACGTCTGCGCCGTCCTGAAGAGTTATGTCGACCTGCGCGTGAAGATGAGGCCTTATCTGAAAGAGGTCATGCGCGAGGCAAGCGAAAACGGTTCGCCCGTCATGCGGGCCATGTTCTACGAATTTCCCGAAGACGAGGCGTGCTGGGCGGCGGACGATCAGTATATGTTCGGCCCGAAATACCTCGTTGCGCCCGTGCTGTGGGAGGGCATGACGCGGCGGAACGTCTATCTGCCGGCGGGCAGGTGGCGCGACCTCAATTCGGGGGAAGTGCTTGCGGGCGGACAGACGGTCACGGCAGATGCGCCCGTTGAAGTGATCCCCGTGTACGAGCGGCTCTGAAAGAAAAGGACGGGGGCATGTCCGCGGACATACCCCCGTGAAATATGTTATTGCAGCAGTGGAAGAAGGGCTTCGGGCGTTTCGGCAAGCATATCGGCGCCCGCGGCAAGCAGCTCTTCCCGGCTTCCGAACCCGTACAATACGCCGATGCACGGGAGTTTGTTCTGCTTTGCTCCGGCAACGTCGTGCATGCGGTCGCCGATCATGACGGACTGCACCTGCGGGAGTGAAAATCTGCCGAGCGCATAGGCAATGACGTCCGCTTTGCGGGTGCGCGTCTCGTCCATCGTGGCTCCGGCAACGCCGCTGAAATAGGGCGCGAGCTGAAAGTGTTCAAGGATTTTTTCCGCAAAAAATTCGGGTTTGGAAGTGGCGACATACAGTTTTTTCCCGCGCGCGGCGAGTGCGGCGAGCGTTTCGGGGATCCGGTCGTAGACGCGGTTTTCAAAGATCCCCTTATCCGCGTAATATTCGCGGTAAAAGGCGACGGCCTTTCCGGACGCTTCTTCGCTCATGCCGTAAAATACCTGGAAGGATTCCATGAGGGGCGGCCCGATAAAGGCGGCGAGTTTTTTTCTGTCCGTCTCCGTGATCCCGCATTTTTTCAGCGCATAGAGAACGGAATTCGTGATGCCGTCGAACGGGTCGGTCAGCGTCCCGTCCAGGTCGAATAACAGAGTGTTGTACATGCCTCTATTATAGGCGGTATTTTGTCAGTTGTCAACGAAAGAGAGATCAAAGGAGGGGAGCATGTCCGAAGACAGCCGGCAATCATGCGGACATGTCCGCGGGAAAGCGCAGCCGCGCATGAATTTTCGTCCCTTTCTCGTTGCCGCTCTGGGACTGCTCGGCGGCATCTTTTTGTATGCGCACTTTGCATTCGGGGCGGGCCGGCTGATCGGCGCCGCCGCGATCGTTCTCGCGCTGTTCCTGCTCCTGCCGCCCTTCGGCGTGCGCCGGACGCTGCTTGTCGCCGTCATCTTCGCAGCGTTTGCGCTGGCGGGCGCGGGCGGCGTTCATCTTGCGGCAGTCCGTTTTCAGAGCGGCCCCGCTGAGGGGGAATATGCCGTGACGGGAACGGTGGAATCCGCCGCCGTGCGCGGCGGCTATGTCCACGCAACGCTTGCCCGGCTGTCGTTCGACGGAGAACGCGCGGGCGGGAAAATGGAAGTCACGCTCTACGGCGAGGACGTGCGCACGGGCGACGTTCTCGCCTTTTCGGCCTATGTGGAGCGGAACGCGCTCCCTGAAAACGGGGACAGCTATGCCGCCTCCGATTTTGCGGCCGGTGTGCGTTACAGCGCGTCGCCCGCGGATTTTGAACGGACGGGCAGGACGGGCAATGTCTTCCTGCTTGTCAACGGCGCGCTCTACGACAGCCTGCACACGCATCTGGAAAAGGACACCGCGGAGATCGCCTATGCGCTCCTGACGGGCAACTCTCGCGGCATGGACGCGGGATTCCTCGAAGAGACGCGCACGGGCGGGATCGCGCACGTGTTTGCGGTGTCCGGCCTGCACATCGGCATGCTCTACGGCGCCGTGTTTTTTCTGCTGCGACGTCCGCTCAGGCGTTGGGCGGCCGTTCCCGCTCTGTTGCTCGCCGCCGGGTACTGCGCGATGTGCGCCTTTACCGTTTCTTCGGTGCGTTCTCTGCTCATGTGCGCATTTGCGGGGAGGATGCGCTTTTTCGGAAAGAAGTACGATCACCTGTCCTCGCTCTCGCTTGCGGCGGTGATCTGCCTGCTTCTCAGCCCGGAACAGTATTTTTCGATCGGGTTCCGTCTGTCCTATGGCGCGGTGGCGGGGATCGCCCTCTTTTCGGGGCCGCTCTCCCGCGGCCTGCAGCGGCTGAAAGTTCCTTCGGCGCCGGCCGCCGTCGTCGTGTCGGGCATATCCGCCCAGATTGTTACGTTTCCTCTGATGCTGGACGCGTTCGGATATTTTTCGGTCTGGGGGACCCTGCTCAATCTGATCGTCATTCCCGCGCTGCCCGTGCTCTTTCTTCCCCTGGTCGTCTGCGCTTTTCTCTCGCTCATTCTGCCGTTCTGGGCGGGCGCGCTGCTCCTTCTGCCGGAGGGACTGCTCTCTGCAATGCTGTTTTTGTTTTCTTCGGCCGACTTTTCGGCGGTGCTTGCGGGATTCTCGCTGGGGGCGGGCACGGGCGTATGGCTCGCGCTCAATGTCCCCCTGTGCGGAAGAGTGCGCCTGCGCCCCGCACTGCGCGCGGCGTCCTGCGGGGCGCTCTGCCTGCTGTTTGCGCTGAGCGTGTTCCTTGAAAACGGCACGTTTTCGGGCTGCCGCGTGGACGTTTCGTCTGCGGACAGGGGCACATGCGCACTTGTGCGCACGCGGGAGCACGCCGTCCTGCTCATCGACGGGGACGCTTCGCTCTCATTCTGTGAAGATTTTCTGAACCGCACGTACGGCGGAAATCTGGACGCCGTGGCGGTCGTCTCGGAAGATGCCGTCCGTGCTGTCAACACGGCGGCCTTTCTGCCCGCGGACGTCATCTGCACCCCCTGGCCCGTCGAGACGGGGCTTGGGTCCGGGGTCGTCTTTGCGGAGACGTTCCGGGTGGGGGAGATGACCTTTCATTTTGAGGATACCGACAGGCTGACGCTTTCGGTGCAGGGCTGCGTCGCGGAGTTTGCATTCGGGAAAGAAGAGGCGCTTTCCGCCGATTTATTTGTGGGAACGGCAAGCGGCCGCTTGAAATACTTGCTCAAAGATGGTATAATCAAAGCGCTATGAAATTCGTACAGCTTGCAAAGAGCCTGAAAGAGGGCCTTGCTCCCGTCTATCTTGTCGAGGGCGAGGAGACATATTTCCGCGATCATGCGGTGGAGAGCATCCGTGCGGCCTGCGCGATCTCCAATCCCATGCTGAACGACGCGCGCTATGAGGGGGAAACGCTCAGAGGCGACGGGATCGCCGCACTTGTGCGCGCGCTCGGGACGCTGCCCTTCCTCGATCAGAGGCGGCTGGTGCGCGTCTGCGAATTTTATCCCACGGAACGGGAATGGGAGGCCTATCTCAAACCTTACTGCGCGGACCCCTGCCCGTCGACCGTATTCGTCATCGTCAATTCCGGCAAAAAGGCGAACGCGGCACAGATCGCGCGCAAGGCGGGCGTCACGGTCGTGGACTGTTCGCGCGAGGACGAGGAGACGCTCTCCCGCTGGCTGTTCGGCGTGGCGCGCAAGAGGGGACTGCAGATGGACGCGGACGCGGCGCAGCTCATGGTGCGCTACTGCGCGCAGGACGCCGCCCGCATGAAACTGGAGACGGAAAAGCTCGCCTATGTGCTGGGCGAAAACGGCCGTGTCACACGCGCCGCGGTGGAAGAATATGTTGCAAAGGACGTGGAATACAAGATCTATGAACTGACGCAGGCGGCGTCGCGCCGGAATTTCGCGCAGTTTTCGCAGATCCTGTACGACATGCTCGGCAAGGGATCCGATGAGCACGCCGTGCTGGCTGCGCTGACGTCCCATTTCCGCACCCTGAGCGAGATCGCCGTGTCGGACGCGCCGGACGCGGAGATCGCAAAAACGCTCGGCGTCCGGCCGTATGCCGTGCAGAAGAACCGCGAGACGGTCTCCCGTCTCGGCCGGGCGCGCGTCTGTTCGCTCTATGAGGCGCTCTATTCGCTCTCTTCGGGCGCAAAGAGCGGCCTTTACGGCAAGAGCGGCGCACTTTTTACGGCAATTGCCGAAATATTTTTCGCCTGAGAGGAATTTTTTCAGGAAATACTTTGCTTTTTTACGCAAAATTTGTATAATAGGGAAAAGGCCCGCCGCAGCTGCGGGGGGAAGGGAGGAAGAGACATTGCGTTCGCCTCAGGAAGTGGCGGAAGGGATCAAAGCCGTCTTTACGAATTTTTCAGACAACTGGATCATGGTGATCGAGGCGGTCTTTCTCTTTCTGCTCATCTATTTCGTTCTGAAGATCCTCTACGAAAACAACGCCAAAAAGCTCATTCCCGTGTACGTGTTCCTGCTCGTGTGCACGGGCGTCGTCGCGCTCTTCTCCGATCATTTCACGGAGACGGTGTTCTATGTGTTCATCATGCTCATGTCTCTCTTTTTCCTGCTGCTGTTCAGCGTGGAGATCAAGCGGAGCATCTGGAACGTCGCGGGCAAGCGCGTGGGCAGCGTTGCGGGGGCGCAGGCTGCAAAAAACAACGCCGTCAGCGCACGTGCGGACGAATATATCTCCGGCATCGTCAAGGCGGTGCAGAATCTCTCCAAAAACAATACGGGCGCGCTCATCGTGCTCTCCAACGGCAACCTGCCCAAGGAGATCATCGACAGCGGCGTCACGCTGAACGCAAACATCTCCAATCAGCTGATCGAGGGGATCTTTATCCCGAAGGCGCCCCTGCATGACGGGGCAATGATCATTTACGGGGATAAGATCCAGGCGGCGGGGTGCTTCCTTCCCCTGACGCAGAAGGACTTCCCCAAGGACTACGGCACCCGTCACCGCGCGGGCATCGGCGTGACGGAGGTCGCCGACGTCTCCACGATCATCGTATCGGAGGAAACGGGCGTCGTCTCCTACGTGCGCCGCGGCGAGATCACCCGCTATGTCGATTCGGAGAGCCTGAAACGGTATCTGAAAGACTACTACTGGAAAGAGTTCAACAGCGGAGGAAAGAAGGCATGAAATTCCTGTCCTTTCTCGGAAAACTGTTCACCCATAACATTCCCCTGAAACTGCTTGCGGCCGTGCTTGCGGTCGCCGCGGTCATCATCATCTACGCCATATGAAGAACTGTCTGCGCATTCCGCGGGTCCTCATCCCGCGGGAGGGCTTTGAAAAATGGGCGGTCATCGCCTGCGACCAGTTCACATCGGACAGGGAATACTGGAAGCGCGTGGAACGCACCGTTGCGGATGCGCCCTCCACGCTTTCCTTTATTTTGCCTGAGGTGTACCTTGGGGAAGAGGACGAGGAGCACATTGCCGCCATTCGCGAAAACATGTACGCTGCGCTGGAGGGGGACTTCCTTTCCAAGCTCACGCGCGGCGTGATCTTCACCGAGCGGACGACGCGCACGGGCACGCGGCGGGGGATCGTCGCCTGTATCGATCTGGAGGAGTATTCCTCCGAGGAGGGCGTCGCCGCGCCCATCCGCTCCTCCGAGGAAGTCGTGGCGGAGCGCCTGGCGCCCAGGATCGCGGAGCGCAGGGACGCTCCCCTGGAATTCCCGCATGCGATCGTGTTCTATCGCGATAAAAAGGACAGGGCGGTGCGCTCGCTCCTGCGCGAGGAGCTCGAACAGCTCTATGATTTCGACCTCATGGAGGGCGGCGGACATCTGACGGGCTGGTTCGTTCCAGCGGATCTCGCGGAAGAGATCCTGCCGCTGCTGCACACCAAGGGGGATCCGCTCTTTGCCGTAGCGGACGGCAACCACTCGGTCGCGGCGGCCAAAGCGCACTGGGAGGCCGTCAGGCCGACGCTGAAAAAGGAAGAGCTTGCGCATCACCCCGCGCGCTTTATGCTGGCCGAGCTTGTCAATCTGTACGATGCGTCCGTTGTGTTTTATCCCATTCACCGGCTTATAAAAGAGGTGGACACGGAGGCATTCTGCGACTTTTTCGCGAAGAACGTGAAGTGCCGCCGCGAAGGGAACGTGCTGACCCCTGCGCTTCCTGCGGGCGCGGAGGGCGTCAGAAAGACGGACGAACTGTGCGAACGGTTTGTGCGTGCGAACGGCGGAAAGATCGACTATGTACACGGCGACAGAGAACTTGCCCGCCGCGCTTCGGAGGAGGGGTGTGCGGGCGTGCGCCTTGCGGCAATGGACAAAGACGACTTCTTCCCCTCTCTCAAGGGCGGAGTCAATCTTCCCAAAAAGACGTTCTCCCTCGGCGAAGCGAAAGAAAAACGTTACTATCTGGAAGGCAGAGAGATCAGTTATGATTAAGGTTTGTAAATTCGGCGGAACATCTATGGCGGACGGCATCACCATGCTCCGCGTGCGCAGGATCATCGAAAGCGACGCGTCGCGCCGCTATGTCGTTGTGTCTGCGCCCGGGAAACGGTTCAGCGGCGACATCAAGGTGACCGATCTGCTGTACGAAACTTATGACAACGTTGCCCTGCGCGGCGAAACGGGGGAATCGTTTGCAAAGATCTGCGAGCGGTTCCGCGGCATCGTCTCCGAGCTCGGGCTGGAGATGGATATCGACGGGCTTCTTGCCGAAACGGAGCGGGAGATCCTGCGCGAGGCGACGCCCGATTTCTGCGCGTCCCGCGGGGAATACCTCTCCGCGCGCATCATGGCACAGCTTCTGGGGGTTCCCTTCATCGATGCGCGCGACGTGGTGAAGTTCGGACCGGACGGCCGGCTGGACGGCGAGCAGACCTATTCTCTGCTTGCGGCCGCGCTCAAAGGCAAAAAGCGCGCCGTCGTTTCGGGATTTTACGGCTCGGACGCGGATGGAAAGGTCAGGACGTTTTCGCGCGGCGGGAGTGATATCTCGGGCGCGATCGTCGCGCGCGCCGCCGGCGCCGGACTGTATGAAAACTGGACGGACGTCAGCGGATTTCTCGCCTGCGATCCGCGCATCGTGGACAATCCCATGCCCATTCACACGATCTCGTACAAGGAGCTGCGCGAGCTCTCCTACATGGGGGCAAACGTGCTGCACAGCGAATCCATTTTCCCCGTGCGCGAGGCGGATATTCCCATCTGCATCAAAAATACGTTCCGTCCCGAGGACGAGGGAACGGAGATCGTTCCCACTTCCCGCTATACGTACAGCGGAAAACGGGTCACGGGTATCGCGGGAAAGAAGGATTTCACGGTCATTTTCCTTGAAAAATCGCTCATGAACGCGGAGATCGGCTTTACTTACAGGGTGCTGGAAGTGTTCCTGAAGCATAAGATTTCGTTCGAGCACATTCCCACGGGGATCGACACGATGTCCTTCGTCATCGATGCGGCGGAATTGAAGAACGGCGTTCTCGACACCATTTGCGAAGAGATCCGCGACGCCGTGCGGCCCGATTCCCTGCGCGTCATTCAGGATATCGCGCTCATCGCCGTCGTGGGGCACGGCATGGCGCGCAGCGTCGGCACCAGTGCAAGACTGTTCGAGGCGATCGCGCGTGCGGGTGTCAACGTGCGCATGATCGACCAGGGCTCGTCCGAGCTCAACATCATTGTCGGAGTGGACAACGACTGTTACGAACGCACCATCAAGGCCGTCTACGAGGAATTTTTTGATTGACTCAGCATATAAAGCGCCCGTCCGCAGATGCGGGCGGGCGCTTTGCATATCTTGCGGAAGAAGTTTTCTTCATTGGGGATCGGAAATGAAAGAATGCGGAGGCATTTGAAACCATGCAAAATCCCGGTTTTGCATGTCTGGCGGGCGGCATTTTTGATTTGCATCTTGACAAAAGCGCGATCATCGCTTACAATGATACTGTAAGAGAGGAATACGGACCCGATCAAAAGCAGAAACCGGGGCGCCCATACTTAGTTGAAGCTCTTGCCCGTGCCGCGCGGCATGCGCTGCGTTCTTCGCTTCGTCTGCGTCGCCCGTCTTGCCACAAAAAGCGTGGTTCCTGTTTTTCCCTTACAGTATAGAGAAAAGAAAGCGCGTGTACGCTTTCCGACGGGAGGGAAATGATGGCCAGAAAGAGCGCGCAAACGTGCGATCCGGCAGTGGAGCAGGAATTTGAAAGGGGAAAGGCATACGAACAGGAACAGGCGCACGAGAAGGCATTTGCCTGCTTTTCGGCGGCGGCGCGCGGCGGGCATGCGGGCGCGGAGTTTTGTCTGGCCGTCTGCTGTGAACAGGGCCGCGGGACGGAGCGCGATCTGTCGCAGGCGGTGACGCACTACCGCCGTGCGGCGTGGCGCGGGAATGCGGCCGCCCAGTATGCGCTCGGCCAATGTTATGCCGACGGCCGCGGGATCGGACGCGATGAAAAATCCGCCTATGAGTGGTTCCGCCTGTCCGCCGAAAACGGGCTTGCGGCGGCACAGCACCGCGTCGGGGTGTGCTGTCTGTACGGGATCGGCACGGAAAAGAATTTTCAGGCCGCCGCACAGTGGTTTCGTGCGGCGGCTGAACAGGGGGATCATTTGGCGCGTTGCGATCTCGGAAGCTGCTATTTCTCGGGGCGTGGGGTCGAAAAAAACGAGCGAAAAGCGTATGCGTGTTTCCGCGCGGCGGCGATGCGCGGCTGTGCGGAAGCAATGAACAACCTCGGCTATTGTTTTCGTTTCGGACGGGGCGTCAAGAAGAACGAAA
This sequence comes from Candidatus Gallimonas merdae, assembly GCA_904419525.1. GTDB lineage: Bacteria > Bacillota > Clostridia > Christensenellales > Borkfalkiaceae > Gallimonas > Gallimonas merdae. The sequence goes on along the minus strand of CAJFRT010000019.1, from coordinate 492 downwards.
AAAAGGCGTTCGGCTGTTTCCGTGCGGCGGCGCGCCGCGGCTGTGCGGGCGCGCAGTATAATCTGGGACTGTGTTATGCGTCGGGCAGCGGCGTGGCGCAGAACGAGGAGCAGGCGCTCGAATGGCTGCGCCGTGCGGCGCAGGCGGGAAGCGAAGGCGCCCAGAGCCTGCTCGCGCGCAGCAACGGACAGGAAAGACTCCCCTGAGAAAGCCTTGGAGGACGCGGTCTATACGATCACGCTGTATGCCCGTGCTTTTGAAGAGAAGGGCTTTCTTGCGATGTCGGAAGATATCCTGACTTCCGGATATGCGCTCAGCGTGTGATGATCTGAAACCGTGCGCGCCGCGGCAAAAGCCGCGGCGCGCTGTCCTTTATCAAAAAAGACCCCTCAATTGATATGCACCCCAAAAGTTGGACAGACTTTTGGAGGTGCATATTTTTATGGCAAAAAAAGGAAATAAGCAGAAAAAGTATAGCGCAGAGTTCAAGGA
>CAJFRT010000018.1 GCA_904419525.1 Candidatus Gallimonas merdae | reverse complement strand
TCGTCCAACAAGATTCTCTATGACTTTCACTCGGTCTTTCACTTATCCCTTAAAGTCCGACTTCTCTTCGTACCTTACGAATTTGCTATTAACCTTTCTATAGATCTTCTTTCTTGCCTTTCGTACTTTACTTCGCTATTCAGTTGTCAATCTGCAGGTTCTCTGCGAAAGCAGAGGCTTTTTCGTCGGAAAAAGCAAGCCGTCCCAAGAGACAGCTTACATATATTAGCACGGATGCTTTTTTTCGTCAAGCATTTTTCGCGGAATTTTCCGACTTTTTTTGTGCTTTTTGCGATTTTCCGACCCGGGCGTGTCCCCTTCGCGCGCGTCATACTATATATAGTATAGCCAAAAATTTCCGTCCCTAATCCTCCGGAAAAATCCGAAAACAAAAAAGCCGGCCTGCGCTGAGGTCGGCTCAGAATTCATTCACTTGCAGCCGGAGCACGTGGCGCAGTGCCCCGAACATTTTTTGGCGGGCTTTCCCGTGGCGGAAAACATTTCGCCCGACCACTCCCGTTCCGCCTGCGCGCCGCAGGCAGGGCAGCGCACGGATTCGTCGTACTTCCCCACGAGCTCGTCGAATTTTTTTCCGCATTGCGGACAGACGTACTGCAAAACAGGCATGTATTTCTCCCGCGCCGCTAATCCCTGCGGTCGTCACGGGCGTGATGCCCGCGCCCGCGCCTGATCTGCCGCGGCGTCTTGATGCGAATGGAATTGGTGGAACGAATGACGAAGAACGAGACGACCGCCGTGATGACGGCACTGATGCCGATGACCAGCCAGAATCCCCATGAGAGCCCCGCAAACGGAACGGGCACGTTCATGCCCCACAGACTTGCAATGAGCGTGGGAACGGAGATCACGAGCGTGATGACCGAGAGCAGCTTCATAACCACGTTCAGGTTGTTGGAGATGACGGAGGCGTAGGCGTCCATCGTACCCGAGAGAATGTCGCGGTAGATATTACACATCTCCATTGCCTGGCGGGTCTCGATGACGACGTCGTCAAACAGGTCTTTGTAATCTTCATTCCCCGAAATGGAGGGGAAGCGCTCGAGCTTGTTGTAGACATTCAGATTCGCGCTCAGCGAAGTGGAAAAGTAGACGAGCGAATTTTCGATGCCCAACAGCTGAATGAGCTCCTGATTCTTCATGGAACGGTGCAGTTCCGCCTGCAGACGCAGCGACTTTTTATCGAGCTGGCGCAGGTTGGACAGGAACCGCTTTGCGTTGCCCATCATAAAGCTGAGAATGAAGAACACGGGTTTTTGCGTATCGATGACGACGCGGTTGCTGATGAAGTCCCCGAGGACGGAATTCCCGCGCAGAGACACCGTGACGATGCACGTATCGTTGTGAATGAGCGCGAGAGGAATGGTCTCGTAGGTGTCGCCCTCGTCGGTGTCCGTGATCGTCGGCGTATCCAGAAGGCACAGGAGCGCGCCTTCATCGCGCTCCACACGCGCAGTCTCCTCTTCATCGAGGGCGGCGCGCAGCATCTCTTCGGGAACGCCCGTCAGTGCGCAGACGTCCTCCAGCTCGTCGTCCGTCGGGTTGACGAGATCGACCCAGCACCCCGGCTCGAAGGCCTCCAGGCGGTCGATCTTTCTGTCTTCCTGCGTCTTGAAAAATTTCAGCATGACACTTCCTCACTTTGCAGATTGAGTCAGGCGCGCCCTTGTTATCCCCCTGCCGGCACGATCCGGCATTGCGGGCAACAAAAAAGCGCACGGGAAAAAACACCGTGCGCCCAAAACGCGTTTCCGCTGAGGAAGCGTCAGGATCAGGTCACACGGGAAATTACGTTCGCAACGCATCGGTTGTTTGGCGCAGCGTCCATTTTCCGCTCCTTCGACCATATCGGTCTATTTCATTATAAACCCTGCCGCACGATTTGGCAACTGTTTTCAGGAAAAAAATTTCAGATGACGCACGTTCCGCCGAGGAAGGACGAAAACACCCCCTCCGCATAGGAACCGCGGGAGGAAAAGCAGGCGATCAGCGCTTCCGGCGGAGCGATCCTGCCCGTGTAGCCGCGCGCATACTCGCGCAGAGCGGAGAGCGTCTTTTTTTCGCCCAGCGTCTCCATGAGACGGTCAAAGAGAATGAGTCCCTTGTCATAGACGACGTTGCGGTATTCATATTCCCCCGAAAACTCCGTGAGAGCGCGCTGCATGGCGGTATTTTCCCCTTCCGCGACCTGCGTCCACACCGAAAAGAACGCGCGGTACGACGCCTCCGACGCCGAAACGCAGTCCTCGTACGTCATGCCGTATTCGGGATGCTTCCCGAGAAAGAGCGCGGCGGAAAATTCGGCGAGCCCTTCGTCCTGCCACGCCTCGCAGAACTGGTCGTTGCCCACCATGGCATACCACCACTGATGCGCCGTCTCGTGGGCGACGACAAGCGGAACTTCCTCCGCGCGCAGATCGGCGGAGATCATGGAGAGCATGGGATATTCCATGCCCCCGTAAGGAAAGTCCGTCTCCACAACGGTGTAGGCGGGATAGGCGTACTCCGAGAATGCGGACGCATAATAGGAGAGGCTGTCGCAGGCCGCCGCCAGCGTGGTTTCAGGCGACGCGTCGTCCAGATAATAATAAGTGACGGGAATGCCGTCCGCGCTTTTCTCGAGCGTCTGAAAGCGCTCCGAGCACACCATGGCGATATCGCGCACGTTGTCGGCACGGACATGGTAGGTCGCTTTCCCGCCGCTTACAGAGCGTTCCCCCGTCCCCGTGTACGCCGCGACGTAGGTTTCGGGCAGCGTGAGCGAGACCTCATAGTCGGCGCATTCGCTCACAAAGGGATCGCCGAGACTTGCATAGACGTGCTCCTGCGTCCCGTTGCATGCGCACAGAACGGGATAAAATCCCGTGAGCGTGACGGCGTTTTCCCCGACCCCGAGGCGGTGATCGACGGCGGCCAGCGTGACGGTGAACGTCATGGACAGCGAGACGCGTTCGTCCGGGTAGAGCGGCTCCCGGAGCGAGACCTCCAGAATATTTTCGTCTTCGCCCGCCACGCGAAATCCCGACGCTCCAGCGACCTCGCTCACGACGATGCCGCCGTAGCTCGCGCCGTCATAGTATGCCGCGGGCGCAAACAAATCGGATACGGGCCGGTATTCCGCCCCTTCGCGGTAGGCGTTCGCCCAGAGCTGGAACAGAAGCGTCTCCCTTGCCGTGTCCGACGTGTTGACGATGTCCGCCGTCATCTCCCCCTCGAGCGTGCGCGTCTCGGGAAAATACTCCAGCGTCATCGCATAGCGGCTGCGTTCCTGTTCGCCTGAACAGCCCGCAAGCCCGAGCGTTCCCAATGCAAGCGCGCCGCAAAGCGCGGCGCAGATCATTCTCTTCATCGTACCTCCTCCCCGCGGCGGCTCGTCCCGCCTCTTTCTAATATATGCGGCAGGCACGGCCGATTATTTTCTCCGGCCAAAATTTCTGGCAGGCAGCCGCCCGATCGCGCACAGCCGGCGGTATAATGACAGGGCGACGGGGAAAAGTGAGGTATCTTTATGTCGGCGATCCAATACCTGAGCACGTTCCGCCTGTACGGCTGGGACGTGCTTCTCCTCGCGGGCGGCGTGACGCTTCTCACGTCGCTCCTGAAAAAGACGGTCCTGAAAAACGTGCCCAAAAAGCTGTTCGTCTTTCTGCCGTTCGCGCTGGGGATCGTGCTCTACGCGATATACCGTGCGCTCGTCACCCTCTCGGCCGAACCGTTCACGACGGGACTTGCCGCGACAGTCGAAGGCGGATTCGCCTGCGGATGCGCGGCGACGCTCTACTATGTCGTCTATGAACAGTTCTTCCGCAAAAGACCGACCGCGGACACGGGTGCCGCGGACGGCGCCGGAGAGAGCGAGACCCCGGACACGGGTGCCGCAGACGATGCGGACACGGACATGGGCGAGGCCATTCCGCCCGTGGCGCCCCTGCTCGAAGGATTTGTTCCGGAAGAGACGCGCCATGCCGTTGCGCGCAGCCTTACCGAAGGCGCGCGCGGCAAGACGGGAGACGCGCTCCGCACGTTCGTGCGCGAGACGCTGTTCTCCGCCGCCCCTGCCGCGACGGAAGCGGAACTGCTTGCCCTGACCGAACTGGTGGCAGCCTATCTTTCATCGCTGAGCGGCACGTGACCGTCGCCTCCGCCCCTTCCGGGCGGAGGTTTTTTATTTGCGGCGGAAGGGACGCCCGGTTTTTCCGCGGCGCATAATCCGGAACGCGGCGCGCATACTTTCGTTGAAATGGAAAAAAAGGAAATTTCGGGAAATCTTACTTCCGATGCCCGGACGCTGAAAACGCTTCTCCCGGCACAGGACATTCTGACATTTGATTTTTCGGACGGGAAAAGCCGAAAATACGTCTGCTTTTTTGCGGACGCGCTGACCGATAAAGACCTTCTGGCCGAACAGGCGCTGCGTCCGCTCGGCCGCTATGCGGGCGCCCCCGAAGCAAAGACGATGGCAACGCACGTGCTTTCCCCCGAAGTCCGCACGGGAAAGGACTTTCAGAAACTTGCCGAAGAAGTGCTTGCGGGCAACCCCGTTGTGCTGTGGGAGGGCGCGGACGAAGGGCTGATCGTCGGCACCAAAAAGATCACGGTGCGCGCGGTTGCCGAACCGCCGACCGACGTCGCCATCAAGGGCCCGCGCGAAGGGTTCATCGAGGACGTCAAGACGAATACCTCCCTTGTGCGGCGCAGGCTGAAGACGGGCGAACTGATGATCGAAATGCTGACCGTGGGGCGGCGTTCCGCCACCTCTGTCGCCCTGTGCTGGCTGGAAGGGACCTGCCGCGAGGACGTCGTGGAGGAAGTCCGAAAAAAGCTCTCGGCGATCGATATCGACGCCGTGCCCGATTCCTCCTATCTCACGCGCTTTCTGACCGAGAGGCCCTATTCCCTTGTCAAACAGGTGGGCACGACCGAAAAACCCGACATCTTCTGCGCAAAACTGGCCGAGGGCCGCGCGGGGATCCTTGTGGACGGTTCCCCCATCGCCCTTACGGTCCCCTACCTACTGGTGGAGGACTTTCAATCGAGCGAGGACTACTTCGTCCCCGCCTACCGGGCGACGTTCACCCGCCTTCTGCGGCTGTTCGCCCTGCTGGTGGCGATCTACCTGCCCGCGTTCTATGTTGCGGCGCAGCTGTTCAAGCTACAGCTTCTGCCCGTCAAACTGCTTTTGACCATTGCGGGAAGTATCCGCGATATCCCCCTTTCGCCGTCGCTGGAAATGCTGCTGGTCCTGCTCGTGCTGGAAGTTCTGAACGAAGCGAGTATCCGCATGCCAAAATACGTGGGCATGGCCCTGTCGGTGGTCGGCGCCCTGGTGCTCGGCGAGACGGCGGTGAGCGCGGGCTTTGTCTCCACCCCCGCGATCATCATCGTCGCATTCAGCGGCATCGGGCTGTACGCCGTGCCCAATCTCATTGAAGAGACGAGCGTTCTGCGCCTTGCCATGCTGCTCGCCGCCGGAAGCGTGGGGACGTACGGCATTGTCCTGCTGACCGCCCTGACCCTCGTCTATCTGGTCTCCACCGAGAACTTCGGCGTTCCGCTGGGTGCGCCGTTTGCGCCCTTCATCAGACGCGACCTTCGGGACACGTTTGTCAAATACAACCTGCTGTCGCTCAAGGAGCGGCCCGCATCCCTTTCAAGTCCCAACAAAAGGAGGCAGAAATGAAGCTCAGATCGAGACAGATCCTCTTTTTCCTTGCCCTGATCGCGCCCGTCGGGAAGCTCGTGCTCATGCCGGCGCAGATCGTCTCCGTCTCAAAAAACGACCTCCTGTTTCCCGTTCTGGCACAGCTGCTCGTGCAGGCGGCGCTCGTGTTCTGCGTCCTGCTTCTGGCGCGGCGGGAGCGGACCCTGTATTCGCTGATCGAAAGCGCGGCCGGGACGGTATGCGCCAGGATCGTCACGGTGCTCTTTTCCGCATTTCTGCTGTTCGCCGCCTTCCTGCCCGTCGTGGAGCAAAAGACCCTTGTGCGGAGCATCTTCTATGACACGATCCCCGCATACCTTGTGTTCACGCCCTTTTTCCTCTTTTCGGCATATCTCTGCGCCCGTCCGCTCTCCTCGCTCGGCAGAATGTGGGATATCCTTGCGCCGCTCTCGGCAGTCGGACTGGCGGGGATCCTGCTGCTCTCCGCGGGGAGCGCGGATTACGGCGCCCTCTCCCCCGCCGGCGCCGCCGGCGTGCAGGGATTTCTGGGCGGAACGACGTCCTCATGCAGCTGGTTTTTCGATTCGGCGCTCCTGCTCGTGCTGATCGGGCGCTTTCCCTATACCAGGGGCCTTGCCTGGAAGGGCACGCTGTGCTATCTTGCGGGCGGAGGGATCCTCCTCTTTCTCCTTGCCACCTTTTACGGCGTGTTTGCGGAGATCGCGGTCATACAGGCGCACGCCTTTGCCCGCATGAGCGGATTTTTCTCGGGTATGACCGTCCTCGGCCGCATCGACTATCTGTTCATCTTCGCCGTTGCGTTCGTGATGACGTTTTACGTCATTCTGCCCATGCAGGGAGCCGTCGGCACGGTCACGGAAGCCTTCGGGGGCAAGAAAGCGCTGGCGCCCCTTCTTTCCGCAGGCGTCAACCTTATCATGCTGATCCTCGTCTATCTCTTTCATTTCCATACGTCGCAGGTGATCCGCGCGATCACGGGAACGCTGTTCTGGATCTTTCCCGTGTTTTCCGTGCTCCTGCCCCTGCTGCTTCTGTTGATTTTCGGGAGGCGCCCGCATGAAAAAATTTCTTAAAACCATTCCGATGAAACTGTGGATGATCCTGTGCGCGCTGATCGTCTTCACCTTTTTTTCCAACGATTTCGGTCTGGTAGACATTCAGAAAACCGCGCTTGTCCTTGCCGCAGGCATCGACCGCACAGAGGAAGGATTTGCCCTGACGGCACAGATCGCCGTCCCCAAGGGAACGGACCGCACGACGGGAGGGACTTCCAGCGTGGAGATCGAAGGGAGCGGCGAGACGGTCTCGGAATGCCTTGCGGACCTGTACGCCAAAACGGGCTGGGTGCCCAAGCTCGTCTTCTGCGACCTTGTGATCCTAGGCGAATCGGCCGTCAGGGAAGATACGTTCGACTGTCTCGATTACTTTCTGCGGAATGAATATATCCCCGACTCCTGCCTGCTCGCCGCCTGCGAAGGAAGCGCGAAAGAGCTGCTGTCATCGACGAGCGCGATCGACGACACCTCCGCGCTTGCCCTGGAAAAACTGTTTTCGGACGCCGCGCAAAAATCCGGACATGTCATGGTCACGACGCTCCGGGAATTCGCGATCGGCTATTTCGGCGAAAGTCACAGCGGCTATATGCCCTACGTGCGCTCCCAAGCACAGGAAGGGGACGCGCAAGGACAAGGCGGAGCGCAGAGTTCCGGCGACGCGCAGCAGCAAAAGCCCGAAGAGAAGATCTATACCGCACGGGAAACGGCGATCTTTTCAGGCGGCCGCATGGCGGCGCTCCTTTCCCCGGAAGAGACGTTCGCATTCAGCCTGCTGGAGGGGAATGTGTATGCGGGAACGTTCACAACGGACGAAAAGACTTATGTCATTCTGAAAAACAAGGGAGATATCTCCGTCCGCGTGCAGGAGACCCCTGAAATCAGGCTGAGCATCCTATGCAAAGTTCAGATCTACGGCGAGAGCGAGACCGCTTCCCCCGAGCACCTCGCCAAGGGGGAACTATCGCCTGAGGAGGAGGCCCGTCTTTCGCAGACCCTTTCCGAATGCCTGACCGGACTATGGAACACCTGCGCGGAATCGGAGTGCGATCTGCTGTTTTTCCGCAGATCGCTCAAACGGACTTCCATGGAAGTGTACGGCAGATGGAAGGATCTTCCCCTCTCCTCCGTCGCTGTCAGCATCGATGCCCGCGCACAGAGCCTGAAATAGCCGGAACAAATTTCCAAAAAAATTTTTCCGAAAACCCTTGACAAACACGATTTTCATGGTATAATAAAGGTACAAAAAAGAAAATAACTTTCATGAAATGTTATTGAAAAACAAGGCAGGAAGGTCCGATGCACAACTAAACTGTGGGCAACCATGAGAGACGGACAGGAACGTTCGCTTTTCATAGGGAGACAGGCAAAGGAGGGAATGTCTCCGAAAAATTCAATGCAGGGAGGTGCACTACAATGTTCAGATTCATTTCCCAAGGATTGAAGATTTCGTAAAAGGAGGAGAGACCAATGTACAATTCCACCCGGAGGGCGGAGATATAAATCGGCTTTGAATTCAGACGCGGCGGGCCATGTTCCCCCGCGACGGGTCATTACCCAATATACAGGAACGGAAGCCGGGAATCTCTCCCCTCGTCAACCGAGTCGGTGAGGAAGGAACAACAGATTCTGACGACCGCGTGCGAAAACGTGACTCCGCGGCAGCGTGTAAGCACAAGGAAGTCGGCAGGCATACGGGAAGATACAACCGGTGGTATCCGAACGTGCGCAGGCGGGAATCTGCCCGAATCGACGGCGAGGAACACGAGGTGCGCAGGGAGATCTCTGCCCGATCACAACTCAATGACGAAAACACTCCCCCGTGCGGTTGCGCGGGGGTAACCTTTTTCAGCAATTTAAGTTTTACAGGAAAACTCCTCCGGCAGAGCCGGGGGAGTTTCATTTTGATTCCCTGTGGCTCGTGCCGCCATAGGCGGGCGAACATAGCCCCGATACTGCCGGCGGCACACAAGCCGCGCTTGTGACGGCCCGGCGGTTGGTCGGTGCTGTTTGCTGCCCGGAAACAGACTCTTTCCGTGCTTGACTTTCTTCCCATAACTTCGCTCCACTTCCTTGATTCTCCCTCTTTTTTCCTTTTCTGTTTTTTTCTTTCTTTTTTGCCTTTTCTGCTCTTCTTTGTTCATCGGCAAAACATCTCTTAAATCCCCGGACTATCCGCGGGTTTTCTCAACGAAAAAGCTCCGCTTTGCAAAGCGGAGCTTTCATTTTTCAGATCTGCCAGCCATTCAGCCAGAGCCATAGAAGAAATATGGTCAGGCCGAATCCGAACAGCATGGCAAGGAAGCGCGGCAGATATGCAAGATATCCCGCGCGGATCATGGCGCGACGCTCCTTGCGCGTCGGCTTATCCTCTTCCTTGACCTCTTTCCCGCTGTCGGGACGGTACCACGGCAGGCCTTCCACGTTCATGTTGGCAACCGTTCTGCCGTCGTCCCATTCGGGAAGCTGTTTTTTACGTTTCATCAGATGTCTCCTGCGGATACAGGTGGCAGGCGCACAGATGTCCGTTCCCGTAATCGATGAACTTGGGCGCGACCTCTTTGCAGATATCCATACAGCGCGAGCAGCGCGTGTGGAACTTGCAGCCTTTGGGCGGATTTGCGGGGCTGGGAATATCGCCCTGCAGAATGATGCGCTTGATCTGATAGTGCGGATCGGGCACGGGCACGGCGGAAAAGAGCGCCTGCGTGTAAGGGTGCATGGGGTTGGAGAAGATGTCCTTCTTGTCCCCCATTTCCACAAAATTTCCGAGGTACATGACGCCCACCCTGTCCGAGATGTGCTGCACGACGGACAGGTCGTGCGAAATGAACATATACGTCAGCTTGAGATTCTCCTGCAGCTCTTTCAGCAGATTGACGATCTGCGCCTGAATGGAGACGTCAAGCGCGGAGACGGGCTCGTCGCAGACCACAAACTTGGGATTGAGCGCAAGGGCGCGCGCGATGCAGATACGCTGTCTCTGTCCGCCCGAAAACTCATGCGGATAGCGGTCGAAATAGAAATCCTGCAATCCGCACTTGCGCATGACGGAAATGACGTAATCGCGGTATTCCGAGCGGGGCACGATGCCATGCACCTTGACGGCCTCGCCGATGATCTCGCCGACGGGCATACGGGGCGGAAGGCTGCTGTACGGATCCTGGAAGACGATCTGCATCTGCGGACGCAGCGCACGCATCTCCTTTCCCTTGATCGTCGTGATATCCTTCCCCTCGAAATAGACCTTTCCCGCCGTGATCTCATGCAGGCGGAGGATGCTCCGCCCCATTGTGGACTTGCCGCAGCCCGATTCGCCGACGATCCCCAGCGTCTTGCCATAGGGCACATCGAAGGACACGCCGTCGACCGCCCGGGTATACGTCTTTTTATACTGAAGTCTGCGCCTCGTCTCCATGAGCGGCGCGCCGTTCTCATCGACGGGGGGGTCTCCCCCCTCTTCCGCCTTGACGGGCACCTGCTCGGAGACGAGCTTCCACTCCTTGCGGATCAGGAAATGTTTTTTCAGATCCCTGACTTCGAGGATATTCTTCGGGTCATGAACGAACTCCTCTTCTTCGGGCATTTCATGCTTTTCGTTCATGCATTCCCCTCCTTCTTCTCATGGGCGCGGTAGCACGCCACAAAGTGCGTGGGCGAGACCTGCACGAGGGGCGGATACTTTCCGTCGCATTCCTTGATGCAGTCGTCGCAGCGGTCCTTGAAATAGCAGTATTCGGGCATATCGATGGGATTAGGGACCTGCCCGTGAATGCTGTAGAGCGTGTCCACATCGCGGTTGATGACGGGCTTGCTCTTCTGAAGACCGATCGTGTAGGGGTGCATGGGACGGTCAAAGATGTCCTCGACCGTACCTTTTTCAATGATACGTCCCGCGTACATGACGACGACATAGTCCGCCATGCCCGCGATCACGCCCAGATCGTGCGTGATGAGCATGATCGAACCGTTGATCTTGTCCTTGATCTCTTTCAGAAGATCGAGGACCTGCGCCTGAATGGTGACGTCGAGCGCCGTGGTCGGCTCATCTGCGATGATGAGCTTGGGGTTGCAGGCGAGCGCCATGGCGATCATCACGCGCTGACGCATACCGCCCGAGAGCTCGTGCGGGTAGCACTTGTACACATTTTCGGGCATTGCGATGCCGACGAGTTTGAGCATCTCGATGGAGCGCGTCTTTGCAAGCTCCTTGTCCGCGCCCGGCGTATGCAGCAGAACGACTTCGTCGAGCTGATTGCCGATCGTGAACAGCGGGTTGAGGCTGGTCATCGGCTCCTGGAAGATCATCGAGATCTCCTTGCCGCGGATGCGCTGCATGGCGCTTGTGGGCATCTTGGCGATGTCGTAGACCTTGTCCACCGTCTCAAATGCGGGGAAGCCGTTACCGTCCTTTGCCTGCACGGGGCGCAGCAGAGGCGTCCCGTCCTTGCCGAGCAGAGGTTTGCCCTTTTTGTCGAGCGCAGGCTCCGTTTTCACGACCTGGCCGGCGCCCTCCACAACGAACTCTTCGCCGAGCGGGCGCAGCACGGGGAGCTCGTTTTTATCGAGCACGGGCCTGCCCTTTTTGTCGAGCACGGGTTCCGTTTTCTGTGCCGTTGCCCCCGCTTCTTCATACACCCAGACGGGAATGGGCTTTCCGTCTTCGCCGCGCTTGTAGTCCTGCGTGGCAAAGCGGATGGAGCCACCCACGATCTGGCCCTGCGGCGCCTGCACAAGCTGCATGACGGAGAGCGACGTGACCGATTTTCCGCAGCCCGATTCGCCGACGACGCCGACAACGGAGCTTTTGGGTACTTCAAACGTCACACCGTCCACAGACTTTGCGACCCCCGCGTCCGTAAAGAAGTAGGTGCGCAGATCCTCGATTTCAAGAATATTCGCCGGGTCCTTCATTTCGGAGATATACTCCGATTCATCGACATGGCGGCGCTTCTTCTTTTCGTACTCGCGCGTGGTCTTGAAGTTCTCGCGCGCGATGCGGCGGGCCTCCTTGCCGGAGATATAGTGCGGGTCGTTCTTGTGCGTGACCCGCTCATACCATTCCTTTACGCGGACGATAAATTTTTTCTTCTCTCTTTGTTCTTCCGCCATAGCCTACCTCTTCATCTTGGGATCGAGTGCGTCCCGCAGACCGTCGCCGATAAAGTTGAACGCAAGCACGGCAAGCACGATAAGGATACCTGCAGGCAGCCACTCCATCGTGTAATATTGCAGGATCTCGGTGTTCTGCGTCGCGCGCTGCACCATCTGCCCCCACGACGCCATGGAGATGGGCACGCCAAGTCCCAAAAAGCTCAATGACGCCTCGTAGAGAATGATCGAACCGAGACCCAGCGTCATGGACACGATGAGCTGCGGCATAACGTTGGGAATGAGGTGGTGGAAGATCTTGCGCATGGGGCTCATGCCGAGCGCCTCGGCGGCAACGATGTATTCCTGTTCGCGCAGGAAAAAGATCTGTCCGCGCACGAGCCGCGCGACGCCCGTCCAGCTGAGCAGTGCCAGAAATCCGAGCATATAGTAGATACGCACCGACTGGTCGATGCCCGCGCCCTCCAGAATGGCGCCCACAATGAGCAGAATGGGTAGACTCGGGATACAGTTCAGGATATCCACGATTCGCATGATGACCATATCCACCCATTTGCCGAAGTATCCCGCCAGGCCGCCCAGGATGACGCCGATGACCGTATAGATGACGACGACGAGGAAGCTGAGTATCATGGACAGCCGTCCGCCGTACATGAGACGCACGAAGGTGTCGCGCCCGTTCTCGTCCGTTCCGAAGAGGTGCAGACGGGGGGTTTCCTCATGGCTGTAAGTGAAGGGATCGGCGTGCACGTTGATGGTAGGCGTGTACACCTCCACCGTATAGACGGTGAACCTTTCACCGTCCACAGTCACTTCAACCGGCAAAATGTTATACACCGTTTCGCCGCCCGTTCTGTCCACTTCCGTCTCCGTCCACGGCACAAACAGCGGGCCGAGGAAGGAAAAGAGGAGCAGGAACAGGAACATGCAAAGCCCCACAATGGAGAGCTTGGAACGGAAAAAGCGCTTTAAGACGAGGCGGGTGGGCGAGATGATGCGCACCCTGTCGGCAATGCTTTCCTCTGCGGGTGTCTCGGGCTGCTCTTCGGGCAGTTCGGGCTGATCGGGCGCCCGTTCGGGAATGATCTCTTCTGTAATTTCTTCCACTGGAGACCTCCTATTTGGTGATTTTGATCCGGGGATCGACGATCATGTACGTGATGTCCGAAAGCAATGTGCCGATAACCGTAAGAATGGCGATGAACATGTTGTACCCCATGATGAAAGGAATGTCGCCCTCCTTGAGTGCGCCGTAAGCCATCTGACCGATGCCGGGCAGGGCGAACACCTGCTCTAAAATCATCATGCCGCCGAACAGGCTGGGGATGACGCCGGCCATCATCGTGACGATGGGCACCATGGTGTTGCGGAACACGTGCTTGTAGATGACCGTGCGCTCGGAAAGCCCCTTGGCACGCGCGGTGCGGATGTAGTCCTGATTGAGCACTTCCAGCGTGTTGGTGCGCGTGTGCCGCATGAGTCCGCCGATCGAGACGATGGTGATCGCAAGCATGGGCAGCACGATGTGCCACAGCTGATTGAAGAACAGCTCAATTCCCGACCCCGTAAAGTTTGCATCCTGCAAGCCCTGGATGGGAAACCAGCCAAGGTCGATGGCGAACACCTTGATGAGCAGGATGGCGATGAAGAAGGACGGGAACGAGATGCCGATCATGGCGAACACGGTGGTGGTGTAGTCCACCGCACCGTACTGGTGGGTCGCCGCCTTGATGCCGAGCGGGATAGAAATGGCGTATTGCAGAATGAATGCCGCCAACGCGATGCCGAAAGACACCCACATATTGCGGGAGATCGCCTCCGTCACGGGCATATTGTACTTGAACGAGGTGCCCAGATCGCCGTGGAACACCGCCGTCAGCCACTTCCAATAGCCGCGACAGATGCCGAGGAAAGAACTGTCCTCCAGCCCATAGAGCGCCTTGATGCGGTCAAACTCTTCGCGCGAGATCTGCCCCGCGTTCGCCTGAGCGAAGAAATGGTTCTCAACGAAGTCGATAGGCAGGCAGCGCACCAAAAGGTACAGCAGCATGGACACGATGAGCAGGATGAGCGCGGAATACAGCACGCGCTTGATAATGTATTTTACCATAGGTTACTCCGCGGCGCGCGTGCGCGCCCTGTTTCCGCGTTACTGCGCATAGCTGACCAGCCAGATCTTGGAGAGCGGGCTCTGGAATGCCGTGGATTCGGCAAAGAGTGCGAGCGTCGCCTCATCAAAGATACCCTTCTGATAGACATAGAGGGCGCGGCGCTGATAGAGCGGGAATTCAACCGCAAGCTCCATGACGAGGTCGAGGGCGCTCAGGTTCTTCATGTCACCGCCGTCCTCAAGACGCACGCCCGACATTCCGCCGTAGATGTTGGCACGCTCCGTTTGGTCGGTCGTCTCTCTGCCCTGCTCGATGCGGAGGGCAAGCTCGTCGAGAATATCGCGCTCTTCCTGTGTGCCGACTTCGCCGCGCTCGATGGACGGGAACCCCCAGTTAAGGATAGAGGTCGCCGTGGAATCCTTGTGATAGACCTGATACATATCGGGGTCGGACGAGGAGCTCCATGCAGCCGCCCAGACTTCGAGCTGACCGCTCGCGAGCTTGATGAGCGCCGTGGAGTCCGTGGTCACCGTGATGTCGAAGCCGATATCGTTGAGGATGTCCGCCGCGTTCTCCATGGTGGCGTAGGCGGGGTGGTCGGCGTTGTCGCCCGCGATGGTGAAAGTATATCTGAGCGTGTTGCCGTTGCCGTCGTCAAGGAATCCGTCGCCGTTCGTATCGGTATAGCCCGCCAGCTGCACATAATGACGCGCCGTCTCGCCCGTCTCATCATAGGGATAGTACGGCCCTGCGCTATCGGGATAGCACCACTCGATGGTAGAGGACATGGGCCGGTACAGAATGGATGCAAGCGTGCCGCCGCCGTAGTAGTCGAGGGCGAGCTGCGGATCGAGCACGGACATGATGGCTTTGCGGATGTTGATATCCTCGACAAAGGCGGCGTTGATGCCGATGTAACCGTAGCCGAGGTTTTCCGTGATGGTGTAGCTGAGCGTATCGGCGTCATCATTCGCAAGGCGGCCCATCATCTCGTTGGTCGCCGTGGGCGAACCGTAGTCGACGGCGCCCGTGTTGATGGCTTCATAGAGAAGGGACTGCGACGAAACCTGATAGCGCAGGAACTTGATCTTGGGCGCACCCAGAAGGAAGCTGTCGTTGCGCTGCAGGTAGACCATGTTGCTGTTGAAGAAGGAGTTCTTGTCGGGAATGTAGTCGGCAGGCATACCGTCGTTGGAAGAGTTGGTCGCACGGTAGGGACCTGCGCCGAGGGGCACCTGGTTGACGCGGATGGCGTTCATGAAGTCGGGATCCGACCAGGAGACGCCGAAATTATAGTCCTCCTCCGCGACACCCGGACCGTAGTTGAACTGGTCGGCAATGGGCGAATAGTAATGCATGGGCGCGACCGTGAACGAGAAGTTCTGGATCGCCTTGGGGTCCTCGCCGTTGATGCGGATGTGCAGGACGTCGTATTCGCCGCCCAGATCGCCGCCGTTGCCCTGGCTGCCGGCGGGGATGCTCGTCTGGTCGAAGAGGATCTCCACGCCGCTCACCTCGCGCACGCGCAGGTCGACGATCATCTCGCCGTCCTCGTCGTAGATGATGTTGCCCTCCTCGTCCTTCTGCGCGAGCTCACGGCGCGTCTCATCGGAGACGAGGTAACTGCGGAAGTCGCTCGCCGTCGCATAGTAGAGCATGACGTTGACGAGGTTATCCTTATATGTTTTGGTCGCACTCGAACGGCTGCCCAGCATGGTCTGATAGACATAGTCGACGAGCGTTTTCTGATCCTTCTTCATGTTGGTGTCGAAGTTGGGTATGACGTCGTAACCGATGATCTCGCGGTCGGCGTTGCGCTTGGGGGTGACGGTGTACTGGTTGTAGTTGTACATGAACACCTGCCAGTTCTCGGTGAAGCCGTACTTCTCGTATTCCTTCATGTCGGCGTTCATCGCCGTCGTCCAGTCGGTGTTCAGCTCTTCCTGAAAGAGCGAATGGATCATGTCGATATCCGCGTTGTTCTGCTCGGTGAGCGCGTCTGTATCCCCTTCCCTGTTATTCTGCGCCCAATATTTAATGGAGTCGATACGTGCCTGCGCACGGGTGTCCATGAGCTTGCCGAAATCGTCCTCGCTGGCATTCTCATCCGCCTGCTGCGTGCGGTACTGCGCAAGCCCCTGGATATCCACCGAATACATGGTGGAGGAACCCACATAACCGGGGTCAAGATACATATAGATGTTGAACATCACGTCCTTATAGGTGAGGGGCGTGCCGTCGCTGAACGTGATGTCGTTCTTGATGGCGAAATAATAGTCGGTGTAATAATCGTTTGGATCGTTCGGATCGTCTTCCGTACTGTTTTTCGTCGTCACCACACTGTACGCCTGGGAGACGCAGGGTTCGTCCTCTCCCGCCACAGGTTGACCGGTCTCGTCGCTCGAGAGCATGCCGATCTGCGTCTGTGCCACGACTTCGCCGTCCACGCCCGAAGTATAGAAAAAGGGATTGAACACGCCGTCGAAGAGGTCGCTGGCAAGGATGAGAGGCGTCGTCTCGTTATCGCGCTTCTCCTTGGTGCAACCGGAGAGGAGCGTCGCTGCCGTACCGACAGAAAGAACTGCCGCCATGGCGCAGGTCGCCGCCCTCATGGTTCTCGTTTTGTTCATATTATTTTCCTCCTATAATACCGTTAGTTGTTCTGTTCTTCCTGCCACTTGGACCAGGTGATCTTCTCCACCCGGACATCGTCCGAAATAACGCTGTTCGTCACCGTGCCGTCGGCAGGTTCGCCGCCCACGAGGACGTTAACTTCGAGATCTTCGTAGAACGCATCTGCCACCGCGAAGGTGAAGGTACCGCCCGAAATGGTAACGTTCTCGATCTTGGCGCCCTGTGCCGCATTCCCTGCGAGCACTCCCGTACGGTACTCCGTCACGATGGGATTTTCCAGCTCCGCCACATACGTCACGTTTTGGAAGGTGACGTTGCGGATGCTCGCCGTCGCGCGCAGCTCGCGGAAGAGCCCGAACGACTGCGCACCCGTTCCCGTGCCCGACTGTTGCGAGACGGTGAAGTTGGAGAGCGTGTATCCGTTGCCCTCGAACGTTCCCGTGTACGCCTCGGGAAATGAAAGCTCCTTGCCGCCGAAGTCGATATCGTTCATCAGATAGATATTGGTGCCGTTGTAGAGCTGGAAGTCCTCCGCCGTCTCCACAAGGCGCCATACCCCTTTGAGGGTGTTCGCCCAGAGGTCGACCGTCGTGTTCTCCTGCGTGAGCCCTGTGGGCGTATACGGGAAGGCGACAGCGTTCTCCTTCTTTTCGGCGTCTGCCGCGCTCGTGTAAAAGGCGTTGTCCAGCACCGTCTGCCCCGAAATGGAGATGCTGTTGACAGGCCGGATGTTGCCCTGCGCGTCCTGCGAAACGGGAACGGTGTATGTCTCTTCGTAGCTCTCGCCATAGTGCACCGTGATGGTGTAGTTGGAGAGCCAGCGCGCGTACAGCGTGATGTCCTCCGTCACGCGGTCGGTCTCAAAGTCCCACTCCTCGCCGTAGGTAACGTTCTCGCCGTCCTTAGTGCCACGGTAGAACGCGTTGAACGTATAGCCGCTGCGCGTGGGCGCCTCCCCCACAATGATGTTGGTGCCCGGTTCCACGACGAGCGAATTGTCCCTGACCCGCTGCACAAGTACATGGTTTTCGCCCGATTTCCCGCCCATCAAGTCAAATGTGACGGTGTGGGGATACCCCATTTCGTCTAGGTCGTCCAGCGTCAGTCTTTCCTGCGCGCAGCCCGCAAGGGCCAGCCCGAACGTGAGGGCCGCGAGCGCGCCGAGGATCATGATTGCCTTGCGCTTCATGCATTGCCTCCTTCCGTGCCGGAACCGATCGCCGAAACGGTAATTTCTTTCCAACCGTCCGCGCTCTGATAGGCAGACACCGCGGCTTCGGGGACATAGACGGTAAAGCCTTCGGCATTTCCGCCGAACACGGCCGCACGCGCCGCGTCGGGAGATTCATCGGGATCCGCCGTCAGACCGTATACGGGGGGCGTCGTCACGCCGTACAGCGTAACGCTTGCCAGCTTCTCACAGCCGGCAAAGCCGTATGCCCACAGCTCGCCGAGGCGGCTCTCATTGCCCGCGCCATCGGCGCCGAATGTGACTTCCGTCAGGAAGAGGCTGTTCTCGAATGCACTCAATCCCACGCTTTCGACGGTTGCGGGGAGCGCAAGCGTCTCCGCGCCGCAGCCATAGAACGCCGACGCGCCGATCGAAGTGAGCGCGCTGCCCGCTTCAAAGGTGATCGTGAAGCCCTCATTGCGCGTGCCGTGTACAAAGGCGAGCGGCTGCTGCGTGGGAGATGCAGGTTCCCAGAACTCCGCCATGCCGACGCCGCGGAATGCCTCCGAACCAATGCTCGTGACCGATTCGGGGATCACAAGCTCTTTGACCGACGAACGCTGCACGTTGTAGGTATAGCCGTCGTCGTCGGAGACCTCTCCGGACGTGTAGGCGGTATAGAACATCGCCGCGGGGATCTGCGTGATGCCGTCGCCCAGTTCGATCGATGCAAGGCCCCTGATCTCGGCAAAGCTTGCAATGCCCGCATTTGCCCCGACGGTGCCGGGAAGGCTGACTTCTGGAAGACAGGTGCCGCGGAATGCCGATTCGCCGACGGCGGTCGTCCCGTCCGCAAAATTCCACCCTTCCAGCGAAGTGTGATAGAACGAGAACGCGCCGTAAGACAGAACAGCTGTCGCAGGCTCGCCCGCAAACACGGATACATCCGTGACGCCCGTCAGCAGCGCGAACGCCTTGTCCGGAATTTCGGAATACGCCTTCGTGACGGCGATCGCTTTGAGATTTGCAGGCAGGTTGCTTGCGCGCGACACGCTGAGCGTCGAGAAAATGGAATTCGTCGACGTCACGATGTTCATGCGCGATCCGAACACATAGCCCATGTAGTCGTTTTCGCCGCCTGCCGATTCACCGATGACGGGAACGGAGAGGCTTGTGAGCGCCTGCATGTTGCCCAGCGCCGCAAAGCCGATGTGCGTCACCGAATCGGGAATTTCCAGCTCCGTGACCGCACTGCCATAGAATGCATATTCGCCGATCGCACTGACAACGAACTCTTCGGGGAACGAGACGGCCGTCTTGTCCACGGGGACCGCGACAAGCGTTCCGGCCGTCGAATACAGGCAGTCGTCATATACGCGGTAGTACGTGTTCCCCTCTGCCACCGCATAGGCCGCGATCCCGCAGCCCTCAAACACGCGGCTTCCGAACGAACGCACCCCTGCGGGGATCTCGAACGCCGAGACCGCCGTATAGGCAAATGCGCCGTCGCCGATGCCCGTGACGGAATCCAGCCCCGTCACCGAGGAAAGCCCCGTCGCGCCGTAGAACGCATAGTCCGCAAGCTCGCTCACATCGGCGTTAAACGTGACCGTTGCAAGCGTTGCAGGAATGTAGAAACTGTATGTTCCGCCCGTTTCCGCTTCGCGCGCGCCGAACGCCGTGGCCAGATAGCCGTTTCCGCCAAAATCAAGTGCGGGAAGGGTGAGACTCTCCAGGGCGTCAAGGCCGATGAGCGCACCCGCGGCAAGCGTCGTTCCGACGGGGAAGGTCACCGAAGTGATGGCGGGGGCGTTTTCAAACGCATACGCCGCGACCGAGCGTTTCCCGGCAGGGAGCGTGAAGGAGGTCTCCCCCTTCTCCCCCGCAAAATAGCGGACGAGCTGCGTGCCGCTGTAAAGGTTTCCGTCCTCCAGCGTAAAGCGCGTGTTTGTCTCCGGAACGGTGACCGCAGTAAGCGCCGGGCAGTTCGCGAACGCGTCTTCGCCGAGCGATGTCAGCGATGCGGAGAGCGCGACGTTTTCCAGCAGCGAACAGCCGTCAAAGACCTGCGCGCCGACCGAAGTAACGGTGTCGGGAAGCGCGATCTGCGTCAGGGACGTGCAGTCTGCAAAGGCCTGTGCGCCGATCGTGCGCGTATTTTCGGGAAGCACGACCTCGTTGAGCTGCGCACAGCCCAGGAAGCATCCCTCCGGAATGGCGGTCGCACCGATCGTTCCGTAGCTTTCCAGCCGCTTCGCGTTTGCAAACGCATATTCGCCGACCGAAGTGACGTTTGCCGTCAGATTGACCGTTGCAAGGTACTGACAGTCATAGAACGCGTAGTCGCTGACCTGGCGGATACTGTCGGGAAGGGTGACGGACGTCACGTTCTGCGCGCGGAACGCGCCCTCGCCCACATAGCTGATGGGCATATGCTTGTTCACGTCCGGCACGATGACCTGCTGCGAGGAACCCGTGTATCCCGTGACGCCGCCATCTTCAAACGAAAGCCCGCTCGTATAATAGGTCGTGTACAGGGAAAGTTCGCCGTCCACCACTCCGGGCGTATACTCGAAGTTGCGCTGTTCGTCGGTGAACCAGCCGTCAGAGACGATGTCGTCGCCGAAGACGATCTTATACTTGTCGTCCAGTTCCGCAAACGAACTGCCCTTGGGAACGGGCACCGGATCGGCGAGCTGCTTCCCGTTGCCGTAGTAGGTGATGAACGCGAAATTCGCAGTGTCCTTCTGCCAGCCCGCATACAGCGTCATATTCTCCGCAGGGAATACCGTGAACGCATAGCGCTGGGTGCATTCGCTGTCCGTAAACCAGCCGTCAAACACATATCCGGTGCGTTCAGGCGCATCGGGACGGGCAAACGTGCTGCCGACCTGGCCGACGCTGGGACTGACGGCAGTTCCGCCCATGCTGTCATACTCGATGAGGACGCTCGTCTGCGGCGTCCAGCGCGCATAGACGGTGACGTCCTGCGCGGGCATCGTTCCGAACGAGTAGACCTGCGAGTACGTCGTGTCGGTATACCAGTCGTTGAACGTAAACATCTGCTTGGTCGGGTCGGAAGGCCGCGTAACGGCTTCGCCCTCCTTCAGCTCGAGCGGCTCGATCTGCGTTCCGCCGCGCGTATCGAACGTAAAGGTATACGTCTGCGAATCCTGCGAGCAGGCTGCCAGCGCGCCCGCAAGCGAAGCCGTCAGAAGTCCGAGAAGCAGAAATTTCAGCTTTTTCATGGCTCAACCCCTCCTCTTCTTGCGTACAATGAATACCACGGCGACCGCGACGCCCGCGAGCACGACTGCGCCGCCCACCGAAAGGCCGACGATCAGTCCGACATTGGGCCCTTCGGGCTGCGACGGCTCGGTCGGCACATCCGGCGTGTTGTCGCCCGGGTCTTCGGGTACTTCGGGCAGTGCCGCGGCTGCCGCCGTCAGGATCTCACTGTAATTGGTTCCGTCAAAGCCGCCGGTGACGAAACTTCTCTGCGTTGCAACGAGCGTGTTGAAGATCCGCTGAAGCATCGTGATCTCTTCCCTGTCGGCCTCGGTGATATTTTCGGGCGAAGGAAGATTGCGGACGCGGTCCATGAAGTCGATCGCCGTATGGATCGGACGCGCCGTTTCCGAAACTTCGATGCCGTCCTCTGCGCCGACTTCGCCGAGGTACTGCTCCCAGATATACAGGTCGTAACCCGTATGATTGGAAGGAACGACGATCGTCAGGTTTCTCTCGCCCGGATCTCCAAGCGCCGTTTTGAAGTTGTTGTAGACATTGTCCGACGTGCCGTCCGCCTGCGTGTAGGCATAGCTCTCCAGCGTGGGAGCCGTTGCGGACAGGAACTCGATGCGCGTCAGGTTGTCGCAGCCGTAGAACGCCGCAGCGCCGACGACGCGCAGGAACACGGGCAGCGTGACCGACTGCAGGTGTTTGTTATCGGCAAACGCGTAAGCGCCGATGCGGATCACGCGCAGGGAAGTGTTTTCCTGATCCAGACTGAACTCGGCGTCCTGTTTCCCTTCGGGATAGGCGACGAGCGACACATAGTCGTTGGTGCCCGTTCTGCGATAGAGCACGCCGTTCTCACTCAGGTAGAGCGTATTGGCGGCGTCCACCGCGATCGAGGCGAGGCTCTCCGCGCCCGCAAAGGCCTGCTCGGCAACAGAGGACAGGGCGGCGGAAAGCGAGAGTCCCGTGACGGACGAACCGCTGAACGCATGCGCGCCGATCGACTGTACATTGGGCAGATTGATCTGCGCAAGCGCGCTCGTTCCCGCAAACGCGGACGCACCGACCGTTTCGGCCGCCATCACGTTCAGATCTGTCAGCGCCGAACATCCGCTGAAAGCTCCGTCGCCGATCGTCTGTGCTTTGGGAAGATAAACCGTTTCAAGGCCGTCGCAATCCGCGAACGCACGCGCCTCTACGGCCGCGGCATTGGGCAGACTGACAAGAAGGAGCTGCGAATTTGCGGCAAATGCCTCGCCGCCGACGGTCAGTACGTTCTCGGACTCGACCGACACAAGGCGCGTACCGTAGAACGCACGCGCACCGACGGCCGTCACGCCGGACAGGTCGACGAACGTGAGCGGCACGTTCTCGAACGCCGACGCGCCGATCGTTGTGACCGAGGAAGGCAGCGTGACCGACGTGAGCGCCGTTCCCATGAATGCGCCGTCCCCGATCGCGGTGAACGCCTCGTTTCCGGGAAGTTTCAGCGTATCGAGCGCCGTGCACCCGGCGAACGCCATGGAGCCGATCGCCGTGACGGTATCGGGCAGGGACACGTCGGAGAGATTTTCGCAGTATGCGAACATCGAGTTGGAAATTTCCGTCATTGCGCCGAAGTTGACGGAAGCAAGATCTGCGCAGTAGGTGAAGGCGCCTTCTCCTGCCTCCCTGAGGTTCGCGCCGATCGTGACGGACGTGATCGCCGAGTAGGGATTGACCACAGTGGTTTCATCGCTGCTCAGGCTCTCTGCGTATTCGTCCAGCGTCACATAGTACGATTCCCCGGTCGCGGAATTTCTCAGCGAAACGTAACCGTTGTACATGAACGCCCCCTCGCCGAGATGGGTCAGCGAATCGGGAAGAACGATCTCCCCGCCCAGAAGGGACATGTTGGCAAAGGCGTAGTCGCCGATGTAGGTCGTCTTGTCGGAGACGGGAAGCGTCGTGAGATAGGACTGCTCGAACGCGCCGTCGCCGATGATGCGCACGTTGTCATATCCCGTCAGTTGGCCGACCGAAACGATCTGCTGCGTGTTGGGATTCTGCTGCGACGAACTGAAGCCCATGTTCCCGAAACCGAAGAATGCGTTCTCTTCGATGATCTCGACGTTGTTGAGATCGATCCGGAAATCATTGAGCCCGCCGTCGCTTGTGGCGCCGCTCGTTCCCACAAAGGCGTTTGCGCCGATGACGCGCACGCTGTCGGGAACGGTGAAGATCATGCCGGCAAGCGATTTTCCCGCGGGGAACGCCACGAGTTTGTACATCGTCTTGTCGTACAGAATGCCGTTGCTGTCGGAAGTGAAGTATTTGTTGCCCGCTTCCACCGTGTAGGACACGACGGGCATTCCGTTGAAGGCCGCAAGCCCCGTCTGCGTGATGCGCGCATCTTTGGAGATGGTCACGGAGGCGATGTTCGTGCCGAGGAAGGGCTGCGCGCCCAGGATCTCAAGTCCGGCGGGGATCGTGAAGCTCGTCATCGAAGAACAGCCATAGAAGGCAAGATCGCCGATCTTGTAGACCGAACCGAGGAATTTCACGTCGGACAGCACGGAGCAGCCGTAGAACGCCTGCACATCGATGGTGTCCACATCGCCCGCGAACGTGACGCTCTCCAGCGACGTACATCCGGCGAATGCGCCGATACCGATGTTCTTGGAATAGATGACGACGTTTTCCAGCGACGTGCAGTAAGCGAATGCGGAATTTTCCAGCGTGGTGTTTGCAGGGATCACGAGATCGGTAAGCCCCGTGCAGTATGCAAACGCCGCTTCGTCCACCATGCCCACCTTGGACAGGTTGACGGATTTGAGCGACTCGCACCCGTAGAACGCCATGTTCTTGATGTACGTCGTGCGGGAAAGGTCGACTTCTTCCAGCGCCGTATCATAGATGAACGCGCGCGAGCCGATGACGCTGACGTGGTTGAGCCCGTCCACCTCTTTCAGGCTGGGGTTCCACGCAAGGCCGAATGTCTGGATCTCTTCCAAGGTGGAAGGAAGCTGCACTCTGACAAGGTTCTCGCAGCCGTAGATCCCCGCGCGCATGATATACATGACGCCTTCGGGAATGATGATCTCCGTGATGTACGGATTGTTGAAGAATGCGCTCGGATAGATGTAGGAGACTCCGAGATCGTCCGGAATTTCAACGACCCCGTTCTCATCTCCCCTGCCCGTGTACGAGCGCAGGTAGACGCCGTCCACATAGAACTCTTCCAGAACGTTCACCGAACACGAAGCATTGACATAGGTGCCGTTCACGCGGACGCTGACCGTTGCAGACCCGGACTGTTTTGCCGTGATCGTCGCATACGTCATGTCGCCCTCGTGCCCCGCCACCGTTCCGGGTTCGACGGTCGCGTTCGCACTCGAACTTGCCCAGACAAATTCAAGCGACTGCAGCTGTTCGGGAGAGAGATTGTACGGCTCCACCGTCAGATGGACCGTTGTGGATTCCCCTCGTTCGAGCTGCACCGCATAGTCGGAGAGCGTGATGCCCGTAACGCGGAGCGTTGTCTCGTTCTCCGTGACCGTCACGTTGAAGCTCAGCGCATCCTCCAAAGAGCCGTTCCTCGGACGGACGGTGATCTGCGTGGAGCCCGTCGCGATGCCCGTGACAAGGCCGCCGGAGATCTCACCGTTTCCGACCGTGGCGATTTCGGGATCGGCGCTCTCCCAGACGAGATCGGTCGTCCAGTAGTTTTCAAGATATTCGCCCTCGACATTGGCGTAGGTGCGCACATACTCCGAAAGGTCGACCTGGCCGTTGATGTCGATACTGTAATTGTCGCGCGCGTCGCGCGTCTTACTTAATTGCAGGTCGTCGTTCTGTTCGAGCTGTACGAACGCCGTGGTGCTGTTTCTTGCATAGTCCATGACCTGCACATACAGCTTGCCGCCGTTTTCCTGGATGAGCGACCAATGCGATGTGACATCCAGCGAGACGCGCGTGGAGGAGTTGAATTCGCCGTCGTAGACGGGCACGACGCCGTCCGTAATCGACGTGAGTCCGACGGGGTTGCCGTTCTTATCGAGGCTTTCGTAGGTATAGACGGCAAGGCCCTGCAGATAGTGGTTGTCGTAAATGTTGAATTCCACCGTCTTGCGGTTGTTCTCGCTGCGCACGTAGGTGTCGAGCATGACGGGCTTTTCGTTGTCGATCGTGAAATCGAACGAGAACGTGTTGTTGTTGCCCTGATTGCCGTCCCCCCAGTCGAGGAAGCACTCCATCGAGAAGGTATAGACGGAGTTGTTTGCAAGCCCCAGTTCGCGCACGTCAAACTCGACCAGGATATAGCCGCCTGTCTGTTCGCCGCCCGACGAGGACGACTTGCGCCCGTTGTAGCCCGTCTTGGTCCAAATGACTTCTCCCGTCGTGCTGTCCGCGATCTGCATCTCGATGCGCTTCGCGCCGCGCAGAAGCCCCGCGGAGATCGAATAGAGCATATAGGTGCCGTCCTCGGAGGAAGTCAGCGAAGCGTGACGCTCCACCGTGACGGGCATCGAATATCCCTGCGGAAGAATGTAGCCGTACGCGCCCATACCCCAATAACCGATCGTCTCGTTTCCGTTGTCGTCCGTCGAGGTAAATCCCGCCATGGGAAGCGTCGCGTACACGTCGGCCACGAGCTTGTCCTCGTCCAGCACGGAGGAGTCCTCCTGCGAGGCGCCGACTTCGTATTCGGTGACGTCGAGCATGGGAGCGTCCGCCCAGTTGCCGTAGAATGCAAGGTAGGGAAGATTGAGCCCGATCCCGTCCTCGTTCAGCGAATTCAAACGCACATAGCCTTCGACATACATGCCGTTGACAAAGTTGGAATCGATGTAATCCTTGGCCTCCTGCGAAAGCGTGATCGTAACGTTGATCTTTGCCGTGGAGTAGCCGCCCAGGGAGATCGTGTCCCCGCTCAGGCTGACGCTGCCCTGCGTGGAAGCCACCGAATAGGCGTAGTCCGCATCGAGCAGATAGGCAAGTTCCGCGACCGTTCTGTCGTCGCTGGACATGCTCTCGGTGAACACGATGGGATCGAGCTGATAGCTCAGGGCCTCGCCCGCAAGGTTTGTGATGTTGAATTCAAGTTCATACACGCCCGAACGGTTGGGATCGTCCCCCAGCGAAAGTTTGGGCTTGTTGGAGCCGTCCACCGTGAGATATGCCTTGGTGGTGACCGATTTGAGAATGTCGGCAAGGCCTGCGCCCTGCTTTCTGGGCGAATAAGGGTTGCCGTATTCGTTGTTGGCGATCGTCGCCGTGCTCATCATGAGGCTGTACGACAGGTCGCGCACTTCGCTCGTCGTGAGCGTGGGATCCATATCCTTGACGTACTGGCGGACGAGAATGAGCGCACCCGCAAGGTTGGGCGCCGCCATGGACGTACCGCTGATCGTATCGTATTCGTTTCCGCCGGGATAGGACGAGGTGATCTCCCCGCCGTGCGCCGTGATGTCGGGCGCAAGCGTCAGGTTGGGCAGAACGCCCCACGAGGAGAAGTCGGACATGAACGGGCCGGCAAGGTAGTCCTTGGACAGGCTGATCGTCCCCGAGCCCTGTGCCACAAGGATCTCGCCGTAGTCCATCGAGATGAGGCAGCTCGGAATGTACTGGCCCGTACCGACGGACATGCTCAGCATACCCGAAACATTGTTGTAAATGATGACGCCCACGGCCCCCATCGACTGCGCGATGGAAACTTTCTGCTCGAAAGAATTCCCGCCGCGGCGGACGACGGCGATCTTGCCGCTGACGTCGATCCCGGTGTAGTTGGCTTCATACCCGACGCCGGGGATCACGACAAAGTCGAACGTGCCCTCGTGCTCGTCGCCGAGCATACCGCCCACGAAGTCGTTGTCCTCTTCCTGTCCGATCCTGCGGGATTCGCGGAAATAGATCTCCGTCCCGTCGCCGAGCAGGAAGTAAGGCGTCTTGACGCCGCTGATCGAAGCGACCGCAAGGGACGCCGAATAAGAAGCGGGCGAACCGACCGTGCCCGAATCGGGATTGCTTGCAAGGTTGGTGTTGCCGTTTGCGCTGCCATAGGCGGACGAATAGTCGTTGCTTGCCGCCACGACAAGGCAGATGCCGGCCGCTTCGACGCTGTCGTAGACATCGTTGATCGCGCTGCCATCCTCTTCCCGCGTGAAGCCGCACGAGGAACCGAGACTCATGTTGATGGCGTCCACACCGAGCAGGACGGCATCGTTGAGCGCGGCCAGAATGGCGTCCGTTTCGGCGCCATCGTCGTAGTCGGAGAACACCTTGAACGTGGCGATCTGCGCGCCGGGCGCAACGCCCGTAATGCGGTCAGACTTGCCCGCGATGATGCCGGCGACGTGCGTGCCGTGCGCTTCGGACGGGTAGACGTTCGCATCGCCGTCCGCATAGTCGTAGGCATAGGGAAGTTTGGTGCTCAGATACAGATCGTCTTCGTTGATGCTCTCGCCGTTTGCCGCGGAAAGCGAGGTCGCCGCAAGCTCTGCCGAAAGGCCCGCGACATCGTCCTTGGTGATGGCGGTCTTGGAATCGTCGAGGACCATATCGAACACTTCGTGCGTGTAGTCGGTGCCCGTGTCGAGCACGGCGACGACGGTGCCCGTCCCGTCGTAGTCGACGACGGACGAGTCGTAAATACCCGTCGAACCGTCCACATTGACGTCGTTTTCCGTGATCGCCTGCGGCACTTCGTAGGTATCCGAAAGAATGACCTTCTCGACGCGCGCATCCTGTTCGAGTCTGGAGAGGTCTTCATAGCGGATGGTCGCCGAGAAGCCGCCCAGAACGGTGCTGTAGGAAAATCCCGTTTCAACGAGATAAGGCGAGAGCGCCTTTTTCGCACTCTCGCTGAGCGATTCTATCTTCTTGACAGTCCTGATGCCCTCCGAACGGAGCATGGCCTCCTGCACGGTGATCCCCTTCTCGTTCGCATAGTCGAGCAGGGACGGCGCGTCCACCTTGACGATGACCTTGACCAGGTCTTCGCCGTCCGGTTCGCCGGCAACGTCCAGATCAGCCGAGAGTTCATAGTCATCGGCAAGCGGCACGTCCTCCGCCGTTCCCGAAGAAGACTGATCACCCATGGCGTCCGAGACAGGTTCCGCCACGGTGGGGATCACGATCGCCGCCGCAAGGGTGAGAATGAAAAGCAGGCTCGCCGACCGTCTTAGCATTTTTTGCATACGTTTCTCCTGAGTTCCTTTTTTTGCCGTTCTGCGGCGCGGTTATTACGCGCGCCCGCAGAATTCTAAATACGACAGGTTCCGAATCGTTTCTCTATTTTATCACAATGCCCCCCCGTGTTGTCAATTCGATTTTGCCTATTTCACATACTTTTCAAAAAAAATCGCGATAAGTTTTTATGATTGCTGCCATAAATGGGGTTAATAAACTGCATAATTATAAAATTTCAGAGAAATTATTCGATTTTTCGCATATTGTGCAGACCGGCGCGCGGCGTCGGGCAATTTTCGACGCGGTGCGACCGTCTCCGCCCGTTTTTGTATGTTTTTCACACTTATACTTTTGTGAAAAAACCGAGGTGTCTATGCGTCATTTTCCTGTCCGGCTTCCTTCGCTGCGCACTGCGGCGCTCTTTCTTGCGCTGGCCGCCGGAATGGCCGTCATGAATTTTGCCCTTCCGCAGCGCGAACCCGCCGCGTTTTTGCTGATGTGGGCGGCATTTGCCGTCCTCCGCGTCCGCCTTGCGGCCTCCGCCGCCTACCTTGCCGCCTCCGCCGTCTTTCTTTCGTGGCAGGCGACTGTCTGCTGTCTCGCACAGGCGGCGATGCTGCTGATCGCATACGGCGTGTGCGGACGCCTGAAAAAGGACCCCGGCGTGTGGAGGATCACTTTTGCCGCCCTCGCCCAGATCCCGTTCGTCTTTTTGTTTCCCCATGCGGGATATGCGCTGTTCCCCCTGCCCGTCCTTGCGCAGAAAGCCGTCATCGCCGCATTCTTTCTGCTGGCCTCCGCGCTCGCGGAGGGCGGCCTGCGCGCCGCCATGCGCGCGAACAAGTGCCGTCTGACGGGCGCGCAGCTGGCGGAGGCCGCCTTTTTGTGGCTGATCTTCGGCATGGGGATCTGCAATGCTCTGGGGGGCCTCGTCTACACGGGAATTGCTCTTTTTGGCGTGATTCTTGCCGTTGCACTGCTTGAAAACGCCGTGCCGGTGCCGTTTTCCGTCGTCCTGTCCCTGCCGCTCTGCGTGTGCGAAGTGAGCGCGCTTCCCCTGGCGCTGTTCGCCGTCTACGCCTGCTGCGCCCTGCTCGTCGCCTCCTACGGGCGCATCGCCTCCTCCCTCGCCCTGTCGCTCGCCTACCTCGCCGCGCAGTACTTCGCGGGCGTGTACGCCCTCTCCGCGGCGCAGATCGTGCTTCATCTGCTCGCCTGCATTCTGCCCGCCGCGCTCGTTTGCGTCCTCCCCGGGAAGCTGCTTGAAAAGATCCGGGAAAGCCTGCTCTTTTACCGCGAACGGGTGCTCCCGCGCATAGCCGTCAACCGCAACCGGCGCGCCGTCGGGGAGCGGCTGTACGAGGTCGCCGCCCTCTTCCGCGAAATTGAAAACGCCTTTCTTCTGCCCGACCGCGAGGACGACGGAGAGCGGCACATCACCCTGCGGCTGGAGTCGTCCGTCTGCGCCGCCTGTCCCCGCCGCAAGGCCTGCGACAGGGAACAGTCCGCGCAGAACCTTGTGCGCCTCGTACGGGTCGGACGCGCCAAGGGAAAGGCAAATCTCATCGACCTTCCCGCGGAATTGGCCCGAAATTGTCCGAACGTTGCCGGAATTTTGTTCGCACTCAACAAGGAACTCGAAGAGGACTGCCGCCGGAAGGCGGCCCTTGAAACGGCGCGCGAAGGGCGGATCCTGCTCGCCCGCCAGGCGCACGGCGTGAGCGAGATCATGCGCGATCTCGCCCTGCGGGAGAGTGAGGAATACTCCCTTTCCGTGGGGGAAGACGCGCTTGCCCGCGCCCTGCAGGAGCACGGGATCCTGAGTTCGGAGATCTTCGTCTACGGCGAAGGCGGCGCGCTGACGGTGAGCATGACGCTGGACGAAAACGCCCCCGCCCGCAAGGTATGCGCCGCCGCAAGCGAGGCGCTCGGACAGCCCCTGGCGCTTGCCGAAAAGCTGCCCCTGACGCGCGGGCGCGCCTGTTTTGTGTTCAAGCGCAAACCCCGCTTCGACGCCTCGTTCGGCGTCGCAGCGGTCCCGAAGCACGGCGAGACGGCGAGCGGAGACACGCACTCCATTCTCAAGATCGATGAGCGGCGGTTCCTTGTGGCGCTCTCGGACGGCATGGGCAGCGGAGACGCGGCGCGCGACGTGTCCGCCCGCACGCTCTCCCTGCTGGAAAGTTTTTATAAGACGGGAATGCCCTCCGATACCGTGCTTGCGACCGTGAACAGTCTGATCTCCTTTTCCGCCGAGGAAAGTTTTTCCTGCCTGGACCTTGCCGCCGTCAACCTGGACGACGGCGGCGCGGACATCGTGAAGATCGGCTCCCCGGCGGGGTTCCTGCTTTCTCAGGAAGAGCTGAAAATTCTGGAGGGCGAATCCCTGCCGATCGGCGCGCTGGACGCCGTACACCCCGCGACCATGCGCCTTACGATGCACGAAAACGACTTCCTGCTCTTTATGAGCGACGGCATCAGCTCTGCGTTCGGGTCCTCGGCCGATCTGTGCGCATATCTCGGCGGACTGCGCCCGCTCAATCCGCAGGCGCTCGCAGAGAACGTGCTGGCCGCCGCGATCGCCCGTTCCGAAAAAGGAGAAGCGGGCGACGACATGACCGTGCTCGCCGTCAAACTCACCCTTGCCGCTTAAACGGTCTACCCATGTCCGCGGAACACGCAAAACGATCGGGGCATGTCCGGAATCCGGACATGCCCCGATCATTTTTTCTTTAAGACATGGTGCTGCCTTTATTGTCAGATCGCGCCCGACATCGTCAGAATACCGAGCGCCATGCCGCCCAGGCTCACCAGCATGATGAAGTAGGACAGGATCCCGAGCGTCCTGTGGACCCTGACATCGGGAACCCCTTTCAGACGGCCCAGTCCCAGCGCCGCGACGATCAGAACGACATAGAATCCGATGCCGAGAATGGGACCGCAGACCATGACGATCCGGGACATCTGCTCCTGGCCATGACCCTGACCGACGAGCCCGGAGATCAGGCAGATCAGCACGATCGCCGTGACCAGCATGATGCACGACGTCACAAACGAGGCGAGACACAGCCCCTTTCCGCCGCGGTCGTCCGGGCGTTCCTCTTTTTTGCGGGCAGCGGTCTGCGGCTGCATCTCCGCATCGAGACGCGCAAGTTCTTCCGCCGAGATCTGCAGGGCAGGCGCCGCCCCCGAAACGGGCGTTCCGCAGCGGATACAGTGCGAAGCGCCTCCGTCAAATCTGCCGCAGAGGTGGCAGATCATACCGCCGCCTCCCGCACGAACGTGATCGTGTAGACCGTCATATCGCGGCCTTCGCGCGTCTCGTCCAGGTTGCGGAAAAGCAGGCTTCCGAGAATGGGGATCCAGGAAAACAACAGCTCCCAGATCGATTTTTTACGCTTGACACGCGTGGGAACGTACTCAATGGAATGAAGCACCCAGCCCGCCTTTCCGTATTCCTGTATGGTAGCGGCAACGTTTTCCAATGCGGCGTTGGCCGTCTCCTCGCTGACACCTTTTTCGATCGCCCTGTGATACTCGCCGGCCTTGACTTTGACGGGTACGGCGGGGACCGCAACCACTTTGTACTGCATCATTTTCCTGTCCTCCGTGTTTTTTCACAATTATATACTAACTATTGGTTATTTATCAATTAAAAAATAACCGTTAGTTATAAGTTGAAGAAAAACATACGGGGGTCATCCTATGGAAGAACTCATCAAACAGCGGCTCAAAGAAGAGCTGACCGCCTGCCCGCTGACGCGTGCGGAGATCGCCAAAAGAGTGGGCGTATCTCCCGAAATGATCACGCAGTACATCACGACCAAAAAACTTCCGCGCCTGGACACGTTTGCGCGGCTGTGCCGCGAGCTCGACCTGTCCGCGGAGTATATTCTCGGCCTTCGGGACTGACGGCCTTCCCCGGAAATCAAAAAGCACAGGGAAATTGCCCTGCGCTCTCTGTTTCCGATGGAAACTGAAACCGGCTGTCCGGCTCTGCAGACGGATACCGTCAGCTTTCCCTGACAAGATCCGCAAACGTTCCGCCCGTCAGGCGCACAAGGTCGGAGCACGCCGCCTCGATCTGCACGCCCACCTTCCCGCCGCTGACGAAAATGGTCCCGCCCTCCGCATCGCTGTGGAAGAAGGTCGGGAAGGCCTTTTTCATGCCGAGCGGGGAACAGCCGCCGTGCACGTAGCCGGTGAGCGGAAACAGCTCCTTGAGCGGGAGCATGTCCACCGACTTTTCCCCTGCCGCCCGCGCCGCCTTTTTCAGATCGAGCTCCGCGGCCACGGGTATGACGAACACATAGTATCTGCGCGGACTTCCGACGGTGACGAGCGTCTTATAGACGCGCCCCGGATCCTCCCCCAGCGACGCCGCCACGGCAACGCCGGAGAGCGCTCCGCCCTCATACGTATGTACCAGATAGGACGCCTTTGCGCGGTCAAGAATGCGCATGGCGTTCGTCTTTTCCTGCGGCATAAACTCCTCCTGTTCCGGGCCGGGATGCATGCCCGGCCGCAAAAGCGCGCCTTGCGGCGCGCTCTCGTTCATATCACGTCCACCTGACAGCTCTTCATCGTCCGGATCGCCGCCTCGTGCGCATCCGGCGAAACACCCGCGCAGGCGCGCTCCGCGACCATGACGTGCGCTTCGGGCGAGAACGCCTTTATAAGAAGCGCGTTGCTGACGACGCAGATATCCGTGCACACGCCGCAGAGCACGATCTCCTCATACGGGCGCGCAAACCGGGCAAGTTCCACGCTTCCGAACGCTCCCTTTTCAAAGATCCGGGCGTCCCCCGTCTGCAGCGAAGAAATGACCTGCCAGCCGTGCGTTCCGCGGATGCAGTGCGGCACGGGAAGCAGCCGCCCTTCCTGCGTGGACAGATAGTCCGCGCCGTGCGTGTCCATGGTGAACGCCACGTCGCTCCCCGCGCCGCGCTCCCGTTCGAGCAGCTCCTGCACGGCGGGCACGACCGCCCGCGCTTCCGGCGTTCCGAGCGCTCCGTCCACGAAATCGTTCTGCATGTCCACAACGACAAGAAGGCGCTTTACAGACACTTTTTCAGCTCCTTGATGAGCAGGTCGGCGATGTAGCGGCACCCTCTGTGCGTGGGATGAACGCCGTCCGCCGAGAACTGCGCAGGGTCGATATCCTGCGTCACGCCCATGAAAATTTCGTCCACCGGAACGAGCACGACGTCCTTTTCCTTTGCGATCTCTCGGATGATGTCGTTGAACCGGTTGAGATAGGGACGCATTCTCTGCTTGTCCGCCATTTTCAGCATGTACGGCTGAATGAGGAAGAGCTTCGCTCCCGTTGCAAGAATGGTGTCCACAAGGGAGAGATAGTTGGCGCGGAACGTCTCCGGCGTGACCTCTTCCCCCACCGTAAAGCGATGCCAGACGTCATTGACCCCTATTGCCAGGATCACGTAATCGGGCTTTTCGTCCACGACGTCGCGCTGGACCCGCTCGAGCAGTTCCGCCGTGCGGTCACCGCCCACGCCGCGGTTGAGAAAGCAAAAATTGGTGTCCGGATACAGCAGGCGGAGTTTCCCCGCCGCGATCTTGACATATCCCACGCCCAAGTCATCGGGATCCAGCCTGTTTCTTCCCGATTCGGTGATCGAATCGCCGAAAAAAACGATCTTGACACAGGGTTTTTCTTCCGCCGTTCCGACTGTCTGTTCTTTCATCTCACGCCTCCGAACTTCTCTTCATACATCGCAAGGCATTTCTGAATGATCTCGACCGCCTCTTCGCGGTGCGCGATCTCCTTTACCGTCGTTTTTTTATGCTCAAGCGTCTTGTACACTTCAAAGAAATGCATCATCTCTTCAAAAATATGCTTGGGCAGTTCCTGAATGTCGTAATATCCGTTGTATGTGGGATCCTTGAAGGGGATCGCAATGATTTTTTCGTCCAGCGCGCCGCTGTCCACCATCTTGATCACGCCGATCGGATAGCAATTGACGAGCGTCATCGGATAGATCGCCTCGTTGCACAGAACGAGCACGTCCAGAGGGTCGCCGTCGTCTGCAAACGTGCGCGGAATGAAGCCGTAATTCGCGGGATAGACCGTGGACGTGTACAGAACGCGGTCTATTTTGAGTATGCCCGTTTCTTTATCGAGTTCATACTTGGTCTTGCTCCCTTTCGGGATCTCGATGAGCGCTTCAAAGCTCTTCGGCGTGATGCGCTTCGGATCGATGTCATGCCAGATGTTCATGGATTCTTCTCCTTATATCGTATTCCCCATTTGTCCTTTCATTTTACCATACTTTTCCGTCGCCCGCAAGATATGATTATCATTTTTTTGTATTTTTTTGCGATTTCGCGAAAATATACTTTGACAATCGGGCGCATTTATGGTATATTGTTAGAGTGCCGCGGCACAGCCGGGCATATCGATCCGTCGCGGCGGGCACGCCGCTTTCATGAGCCGCATGCAGAAGTACCCAAGAGGCTCAAGGGGCTCCCCTGCTAATTGACTCGATTGTTTTTTCGGGGAGTTGTATTTTTTGCAATATTTCGAGCTATATAGGAACGTTCTGAAACGAAATCTTACCACTCCCCAAATAGACAAAAATTGCCCCAAAATGTGCCATTTTTTGCATAATATTTCATTCTGATAGACAATTTATAGACAATCGAATATCCATAGACAATCTTGACATGCGGTGATACCCAAGAGGCTCAAGGGGCGCCCCTGCTAAGGGCGTAGACGTGTTACAGCGTGCGAGGGTTCGAATCCCTCTCACCGCGCCATCAAAAGCGACAGAAATCTTTTTCTGTCGCTTTTTTTATGAAAATTTCTAAAATTTCGATTTTATTGCAAAATTTAATAGCTAAATTAGATGTAGCCCTGAAACGGACTATAAATTTTTATGGAGGCAACATTATGCTAATTATAAAACTAAATCTAAATGTTTCAATTAACACCTTGAGTACATATAAGAGAACAAAGTGTGATTTATGCGGAAATTTCTATTTTACAAATAATCCACGTTCGTTTTGCCCAAAATGTACCGCTTATCTTTCTAAACTAAAATAATGATAAAACCCCCGTGTATGTACACGGGGGTTTTATCATTTCTTCTTGATGGCGTCAACCATAGCGCGGAGCTTGTCCGCTGCCGTTTCCGTGGCATCGTTCAATTTTTCTTCCGTCGGCTTTTCCGCCGCTTCGGTTTCCGTTGCAGTTGACTGCAAATTATTCTCCGCCGGCTCGGACACTTTCTCCTCTGCCTGATCAATCACTCCTTCGATCACATCGACGACCGGCTCTACATTTGCCTTTTTCGCAATCGCATGGATGATTGCCGTTGCGAGCTTGCGCGTAGGCTGGAACAGCAGCCAGTAGATCAACATCGTCCCGATGCTGAAGCAGACAATGAGCAAAACAAAGATCTCTTCGTCTTCTACATGCATGAAGTTCTCCAGCCATATGTACAGCCCAAGCGCTGCGAGAATAAGCGCCATCGGGGTGAAAATATATTCTTTCACATTTCCCGAAATGTCTTTTCCCGCCCGCTTCGCGATCGCACAAACGATGATCTTTGCAATGGACGTGATGCCGACCGCCGCGACGGAGATCGCCGCACAGACGCCGTACAAAAGCACCTGCTCTTTCATGACAGATTACGCCTCCTTTGCCACAGGAAGGCTCTGCTGCGCAGCCGCCAGGTGCTGATCTACCGACAGAAACGCCGCATCGACTTCCGCATCGAGCGCCGCACGCAGTTCTTCGGTCTTCTGCGCAATCGCCGTGTTCTTCTGCTGTTGCAGCGCAAGAATCCCTTCGGAGCATGTCTGTTCCTGCTTCTGCTTGAACGCGGCGAGCGTCCCGGCTTCGATCTGCGCCCAGCGTTCCTGCTTGAACGCCTGCTTTTCCGCTTCAAGGTTGGAGCGGAGATTCGCCAGCTTTTCCTCGAAATTGGTCATGTTTCCTTCTCCTTTTTTTGTATTATAAAACGGATGTCCGTTTTATTCTGTTTTCTTTCCGACGCTGATCCACGACGGAGCAACGGGGGCATACAGCGTCTGCGGCGCATCCAGCCACTTTTCATACCAGACGGACAGCTCCGACCTTTGTTCCGCCGTCAGTTTGTCATACCACAACGCCCCACGATTGACGATCGGAAAACATTCCGCCGCCCGGCGGCCGCGCAGTGTCTCTCTCTGCTGTTCCACGAGCTCTTCCGCCGTGTATGGTTTGTAGACATAGATATCTTCATATTCGTCGTACGCTTCTTTTGCGGGTACGGCTTCCGTTGGCACGATCTCCGAAATGTCCTTTCCACCGTTTGGATATTGCGCAACGACAAGGAAATATTTTCCGTCGTGCTGTTCTACGCTCTGTCCCTCCGCCTGATATGCGGCGACCTTTTCCTCCACCGTCTTTGCGACGACTTCCGGCACCGCCTCGTGGTGCGCGACAAAGAGCTTG
>CAJFRT010000017.1 GCA_904419525.1 Candidatus Gallimonas merdae | reverse complement strand
TCCTTTGTGTAAATTTTGTTTCGCAACTCTATTTTACCACAGATTTGTATGAACTCCTTTTTTTCTCCACACTGTTGCACTTAATAGTATAATTCACCAACGCAAAAAATGAGCGGCGCATCATGTGATGCGCCGCTCATTCATCCGAATACAGGTCCCGGGCCCGTAATCATCCATTCCGAAAGTTTATTCCACGGGAAGAACGGTATCTTTTTCGTAAACGACATAAAAATCGCTGAAATTTGCCTTGTGTGTGTCCCAGCTGGACAAGCCGACGGACCACCCCGTTCCCATGCTGACCGAACCCTGGACAAAATTCAAATCGGATGCGCTGAACTCAAAGATCATCTGCCCGTCGACATAGAGACGGAACATCCCCTCGTCATAAGAAAGACCCACGACCGCGCCCTTTCCGCTGACAAAGTTCTCTGACGGGATCGGCGTGCTTACGATCCATGAACCCGCCGATGCGTCACCGAATTCCCCGTCACCGCCGCTCCACAGATGCCCGTAATTGATCCTGATGCTGTTATAGGCAAACGAAAGATAGATCTGGAAGCTGCTGCCGTCCGACCCACGCACGGTGAAGCCGGCAGAGATATCCTGATCCGCTTCCCCGCCGTTCATCTGTTCCCGGGAACGCAGAGTCGTCTGTACATAGAAACTTGTGCCGCTGCCCGTGAAATAAGCATGTGCGCCCGTCCAGCCGCTTGAAACCGTATCGACAGAACCGTCATCGTTGACTGTCGCGCCCCTCATATCCGAACCGAATTCCACGGAACCGGCATGCCGCACGATGGTGAGTTCCTCCGTGAGATCGCTGAAATATGCTTCGTTCAGGTCTGCTTTGTTGAGCTTTCCGTTGACCTCCCACACATAGCCTTCCTGACGGAAGATACTGTAATCATCCACCTTGTTTTCGCCGTCATAGAGCCCGAGCCCGTAATACGCCGTATAGATTTTCTGCTCGCTGCCAAGTTCCACCGATACCTCGACAGATCTGACGACCAGATCGTAATACACGGAGAGCTGCAATGTCTCGCCCGGGGCCGCCGTCCCGTGAAGGACGGATCTTTCGTCGTTCACCCGATAATTGCCGTAAGACTGCGGGGCAATATCGATGTCGGCATTCTGCGCATAGTGCGTTGTCTGATCATAGGACTGATATTCGCCCGTCTTTGCGTTCTGGCGGTAATAGGTCACTTCATATTGATAGGCGTAGTAAATTGCCGTTGCCGTGACGTCCGATCGGATCGATCGCAGATCCTCCGCGGTCTTATCCCATTCCGCATAGATATACGGATCGCCGAACCGGATCTCCGGGATATCCGCGCTGTTCACACTGCCGCCGTTGAAAACGGAGATCGTTTTGACCGTCTCGTTTTGTGCGACAAAGGAGACCGTCCAAAGATCCACCGTGACGGTACACGATGCCGTATACGTCCTTCCGTCCATCGTCGCCTCCGCCGTAACCGTGGCGACGCCGCCGCCAACAGGCGTAAGAGCGCCGTCCGACACTTTCACGATGCTCTCGTCGCTGCTCGTCCACGTGACCGGGCCCATGCCCTCTGCCGTCTGCGCCAACAGCTGCATGCTGGAAGGATCGCTGACGTCGATGACCGTTTCGCTCTTGTCCAGCGTCAGCATACGGGATACGATCTTCTGCGCCGCCGCATCGCCATAGAGGAATTCGACTTCGCTGAATACGGTTTCCGGCTTATTGAACCGCCACTGTGCGATCCCGAGGTCGAAGGACTGCGTCCCGGAAAACATGCCCGCCACATTGCCAGGTCCGGTCAGAGCCGAAAGTTCTTCCTCGCAAA
This sequence comes from Candidatus Gallimonas merdae, assembly GCA_904419525.1. Taxonomy (GTDB): domain Bacteria; phylum Bacillota; class Clostridia; order Christensenellales; family Borkfalkiaceae; genus Gallimonas; species Gallimonas merdae. Next base: position 38,232 of record CAJFRT010000017.1, on the reverse strand, counting down.
AATATCTGCCGTTCAGCCAGAACCGGATGATGCCGTCCGATACGGCGACTTCAAACACGTTTTCACGCGGCGCCACGGCCGCCGCCGAATCCTGATACACTCTTCTGTTCGTACCGTCTCCCCAGTTGAAGGAATTGTTTTGCCAAAGGATCCTGTCCCCGCCGCTGCATCCGAGATAGAACTGTGCATTTTTGTCCATATTCCCGGAATCGACCAGAACGAATCCCGCGGAGATGTCCGCCTGATCCGCCGCGGCCGTGATTTTGACCTTGGCGTAAAGCGTATCCGACGACTCCGTAAAGAACAGATATGCCGCAGTATCCGTGCTCCATTGATCGGTCGGCGTGACGGTATACGTCCCGTCGCCGTTCAAGCGAACGGCATTATTGAATTTCGCCGTATTGAAGAGGGTATCCCGGCTGTACTTTTCCACGATGGACGTCCCGTCCTCCAACCCCCGGAAATCTTCCGCGGTCAGAGCACGCTTTGCTTTGGTTCCGTCGATATCCCAGAAATAGTACTTTCCCGGTTCGTCCGCCGTGAGGGTGAAAAGCGCTTCAAAGTCCTCCACCCTTTCCCCTTCGCTGTCGGCAACGGTGCCGTTGCCGTACACGCGGTATCCCGTAAGATCGCCGTTGACGCGCTCGACGCTGACGCGCGCATGGTTCAGGGAATAATACACACTGAGCACAGTTTCCTCCGTCAGCGTGGCGGAAAGAACGCTCAATTCCGTATCGACATAATATCCCTCTTCGGCCGGCTCATATTCGGCCTCCACGACGCTTCCGGGCTCCGCCGAAAAGGTCTCGCTGCCCGTCTTATCATAGGTGAGGTCCTCATTCTGGCGATAGGTTTCCACTGTATAACTTATCGTCTTTTCTGCGTTGTCTGCAGGGTCCTCCGGGGTACAGGCCGAAAATGCAAGCATGCAGACCGCGATCAGCACCAACAGCAAAACAGATCTCTTTCTTTTCATCATTTTTCCTCCCGCTTATGCAGCGACGCCGGCTCAGTTTTTCTTTTTCCTGCGCACGATCACAAGAATGATCCCGACCGCTGCAAGCACCAGAACGGCGCCCCCGACGCTCAGCCCGATCACAAGACCATTGTTTCCCGAAGGTGCGGACGGGGCGGGATCGTCCTGTCCGGGAGGCACAACCGTAGCTTCCTCGGACGAATTCGCAATTTCCGCCGTGATCGCTCCGTGCAGACTTTCTACGGCCGCAAGGTATTCCGAACGGGTAAGCGTCTTTCCGGCCAGCTCCCTTGCCTGCGCCACCGCGGCGTCGAGGCGGGCAAGCTGTTCCTCGGAATACAGCGTCCTGTCGGCCAGTTCTGCGCGCGCGATCAGCTCTTCGAGGAGCACGTTGCCGTGGGAATTCGCCCTGGCGGCCGTTTCAGACTCCGTCTCCGTCAGCACCCGCTCCGCAATGTTCCAGAGATGCTCATACCCTTCATCGGCCTCGCGCGTATATTCCTTTCCGCTCATGACCCACTGCCGGTAGAGATGGTAATAATCGTCCGTGCTCAGTCCGACGACATCGGCCCCCGTTTCAAGGTTGTTTTCAAGTTTATCGAGATACACTTCCCAGCGCGATTTGTAGACGTCGATCAGCATCCCCTGATAGGTCCGCTGCGCATAATCCGTGATCGCCCGCATCGTCATCAGATCCGCCCACGATGTAATCAGCGTCATGGCATTTTCGGCGAACATATCTGCTGCAAAATCATTGCCGATCGCCTCACCCCAATCCTGTGCTTTGCCGATCCATTCTCCGGCAAGCCATTCGGGACGGCACCCGAGCACCGCGTCCATCAGATCAAACGTGCTCAAAAACCGGGTTTTCAGATTTTTGAACTGTCCGACAGAGAGGGTTTCATAGGCGGTCAGCATGTCGTTGAACACTTCCACCGAGTAATTGTTGACAATCTGCCGCATCAGCTCCACAAGGTCGTAGCGATAGCCTTCACTCACGCACAGCACGTCGAAATCTTCAAGCAGCAGGCAGAGCGCTTTCTGCAGCTGCGCGTTGTCGTAAGGAACCTCCTGCTTGGCGGCAGTTTCCGGCATCAGGGTCATCACCTGCGGCGATGTGCGATACCAGCCCGGTTTGGAATAGACGGTATCGTTCAGGATTTTCCAGGCCTCCTGCGCGCCTTCCGAATATCTGCCATAGCGGGCGGTCACATAGCTTTCCAGCCACTCCTCCGCCGTAAAAGATTCCCAAGCCATGTCAAACAGCATATTGTAGACAGCAGGATTATCCAGCGACGCCTCCGAGATCATGCCGATGCCGCGCAGATAGTGCGCACTCTCGCGTGCAAGCGTCAGCTGATCGATCATGTTCTGCAATTCGCCGTCCATGGAAGGATTGCCGCCGTAATTTTCCAGCGAGCACCACACCCAGGGCGTTGAATTGAATTCGATCTCATCGATCACCATTCCGCCTTCGCCGTCTTCCCCGTACTTGGTGCGGTTCCATTTCGGCGCTTCGACCGCGCAGAGATCCAGGATCAGAGCGTGATCGTCCTTATTTTCGCCGAGCCCGTGCAAAAGATCGTTGCTCGGATTGCTGTGCCATGCCTGAATGACCCACACGCCGTCCGCATCGTATTCCAGAAGCGATTCGAGCACCTGTTCCGCAATGACTTTATCGCTCAGGTCGGAGGGACGGATCCCGCCCTCATGGAAAGGATCGACCGCATAGTAGTCGCTCGTTGCGCCGAACGCCCACTCCTGCGCCTCATAAAACAGCCGGCTGAATTCATCGTATTCGGCCCCGTCGGTGCGCACCATATCGGGGCGGTCCTGTCCGCACCACGTCCCCTGATCGAGAATGGGCGTATCCGGACTGTAATCGGAAAAATTCTTGGGCACAATGCCGGCATAACCTTGCAGGCACGTCTGCATTCCCAGAGACAGCCTCCACCGCTGCATGCAGCGCGCCGATTCCAGCCGCTCCCTGACCCAGCCGTCCGGAACGCCGCCGCCATAGATCTCCATGTTGTCCATGAACTGCCATGCATAGTAGGCAGGTCCGCACAGCCATGCCTTGGCCTCGTCATAGGAATAGCCGAAATTCATCAGAAAGCTGATCCAGACCGCTTCCTGTCCCGTCAGATCGAGGACAAGCGTCACCCCGTTGAGCGCAAGCCAGTCATACTCTTTCTGCCAGTCCTCTTCATCATAGAAGGCAAACGAATAGTCCATCGTGCAGTAGTTGAACGCATACCGCACCGAATAGGGTGTCTCCCGGTAGATCTTGCTGCCCACACGCACGATCGAAGTCGGCATCAGCGTCTGATCTGCCTGTTCCGTGATGTTGACGTTGGCGAAATGCTTGAAATAGTAGTTCACGCCCGACGCAAGCGTAACGCCGCTGTTGGCCTTGATGTGGATCTTTCCGTTTGCCGCATCGGACAATTCAAAATAATCGTTCCCGTTTTCCGACTCCGCCAGTTCGAATTCAAACCAGCCGCAATACAACTTTCCGACATTCCGCTCGATGATCCCGTAGACGTTTGCGATCGTTTCATCCTGCGTAATGGGTTTTGCATACTCCGTCTGTTCAAAGGGCTGAACGTCGAGAATTTCCTCGATGCCGCCGTCACGGAGTTCCCCCGTGTTCTCGCCCGTGGCCGTCCCGTGAACGCGGACCTCGGACAGGCAGACATTGTTGCACCCGTACTGATACTGCATGTACACACGGATAAAGCGATACTCGCTGTCCCCCGCGTCGATCACATCCCCATCCGCGGCGGGCATATCGCTGTTGTTTTTCCGGTAAATGCGCTCATACCGATCCCCGTCGCAGCTGCCGTACACCGTATAATTGAAGTATCCTTCGCCCTCCGGGAAGAACAGCACGATGTCGCTGATCAGATAGTTCTCCCCAAGGTCGATGTCGGCATACATCGGCGCATACCGCGTCATCCACACAGACGTCAGGCTGCCGTCCGTCAGTACCGCGGAAGCCATGCCCGTAAAGTTGCTGTATGTCTTCTTTCCGTACGCCACATTCTGCGGGTCGTTCGGATCGGTCTGCGGAATTTCGTCCGTATACGTCTCATTCAGAGTCCCGAATACCTCCGTCTCCCGCATATGAACTGCCGTGTTCGAGATGTTGTACGTCATCTCCACCCGGATATACCTTGCGACGACACTGCCTCCGGGAGCGTCGTACGCCGTTCCGTCCGAAGTTTCGGGAGAAGAATCGCTCTTCTGCGCAAACAGCGAATAGTCCCTGCCGTTCGGGCTGTAATAGATGGAGTAATGGTAGTACCGTCCGCCATCCGAAAAGGGATAGACCCTGACAGATGTGACGTCATACACCGCTTCCAGATCGATTTCATACATGGCGGGATAGGGTTCCGCCTCCCAATAGCCGTCCATCCGGCCGTCAGTGATCGTATCTTCACCGCTGCGGCCCGTCGATGAAACAGGCTTGTTGAGCGCAATATTTCCCGCGCTCGCGGCATACGCATTCCGGGAGACTCCCCCGAGGGCGAATGTCACTGAAAAAATAAACAAAAATACAAGTACGATCAGCAGAATTTTGCGCGTACGTTTCCGGTTTGCAGCGTTCATGGCTTCCCCTTTCCTCCTTTAATTGATCCCGGCATCGTTGTCCAGATACTTCCGGATCATCGGATCCGACTCATCCGTTGTGGAACAATAATCCGTCAGGATGAGGCCGAGATTGAACGAGAAAACGGACGGCATGATAGCGGCCGTTGCATCGATCCCGGCGTCGTCGAAGCTGAAAATCACCTCGTCGTTCACGATCAGCTTTACCACTCCGTCATGGCGGAAAAGAGCGAGCTGAACAGGTTTTTCCGCAGAATATCCGACATTCTTGGAGGAAGCTCTGCTCCAATCGAGCGCCCCGTTGGTCACCGGGCAATATCCCGCGCTCGTTCCGACGATATCCCCCGTAAAGCTGCTCACCAATGCATCAATGTAGAAATAGAGGCCGTTGGAATTGCTGTCCAGCAGACGAAACCCGAACTTCGGCGCAGGGTCGAACATATGGACAGGGTCTTCCGGCAGCGTAAACACCGATTCACAATAGAACAGCCGGCCGTTGGTCCGGTAAAAATTCAGGATATTATAGTTGCCGTTCCCCAGCGTGTCGGTCAGTTCCACCCGCCTCTCCGGATAACGACTGTCGGACGAAAGATAATCCTCCGACAGATCCCAGTACGAATTTTCCGTTCCGTTTACGCTCGACTTATAGGAAAATTCCCCCGTGGGATAGGGTTCCGTATTCAGCCGCAGACTTCCGTCCGCCTGCGCCACGGGCCAGGTATTCTGATTGAAAAGATCAGTCCCGTAATCTGTCAGCGAGTACGCGCGAACCGTCGCGTCGAACGAAGGGAAGGAAACATTATGCAGCGTGGGCGCGATCGCCAGACTGTCCTTATCCGCGCCGATCGAAGAATACGGCACCGTAAAGACGACTTTATAGCCGCAGGCGACGTCTCCCTGTTCCGCCCAGCTGTAGACCCTGGCAGAGGCGCCGAAATCCATGGACTCCATAGTCTGCCCGTCTTTTGCCTGATAGCCGGTTATCCGTCCGTCGGGGAACGCAAATATGCGGGAACTGCTCCCCACCGTATAACCCCATGTCCCGGAAGCCTTGGAAAGGTAGAGACATACGCCGTCGCTCTGCCGTTCCGTCTCCCCGCATACGACGGACACATCCTTCACCCACACGCTGACTTCAGCGGCACTTTCGTTCAGGGCGATCTTCCAGATGGATTCCGCATTCTCTCCGTTGGAAAGCGCGGAGAGCGCGAGCCCGTCCTGCGGAGCAGTTTCCGTCACATGCTCCACCGTTACGTCGGGAATATCGGTCTGATCGGACGGATCATCTCTCTGTTCATCCGGTTCCGAACAGCCGGACATCAGAACCATGCCTGAAAAGACAAGCAAGGCGACGCCTGTCTGCAAAACCCGCATACCTTTTTTAATCACAACTTCCTCCTTATCAATCGATCACAAAATTTACATTTTTTGTAAAATATAAAATCATCCACTTACCCAATTAAATAACACATTATCCGGCAATAATCACCTATATTTTTTTGTCTTTTCATAATAAATTTCGGAATCATGGCTTCTGACGAACAAAATATCCAAAATTTCTATGTTTCTGCATTATTTTTTGTAAAACTATGCAACGATAAAACAATCAGAAACTCCCCGGCGCCGCTCTTTCTGCCCTTTCTTCAAAAAAGTATTTTATATTCTGAAATAACCACCGCCCCGCAAACGGCCGCCACACCGCATATTTCCCGTTTTGTCAATAGGGTCGTGAAAAATTTTTCTGAATTTTTTTGAACCGATCAGCAAAAGCCTTCCTTTTTGATCTTCACACGCAAACGGACCCGTCGCGGATCCCTTTGCCGCCGCAGAGCTCTTTTCAGAAGGCAGAACGCCGGCTCATTATACACAAAAAAGTCTTTTTGGGGCCGTTCCGCCTGCAAAACAGGCAAATACGGTAAATATTTTACCGCCAAGTTCATGGAAAAGAATTGTATAATAAGAAGAAACGGAAGATCGTTATTGAATTTTACTATGGCACAATCAAAAGATCCTGTTTTGAAACATATGCGCAAAGCGGCCGTCTCAAAACACGTTTACGATGATTTCCCTGCCTTTGTAGCCATGCTTTCCTCTCTGGATTATTGGAGCAAATGTGACAACAGCCACGCTCTGGGTCATGCGTTTGTTCAGACATTTCTGAATCCCGAAAATTTTCGTCTTTCCTATGAAAAGCTCGGAGAGATCTGCCATTACAGCGAAAAAGCCATGCGGCTCCACTGCAGAAAATTTACCGAACACTTTTCAGACGAGTACACACGCTTTCGTTCCCTGCCCTTTCCCCTGTTGATCTGCCATTACATTTCCTGCACTTTCAACCCGTTTACAGGCGATGCGATAAAATCTTACCGGCTGTTTTCCTTTCACGAACTGCCTGATCTGATCACCGAACGATGCGCCGATGCCGCAGAACGGGACTTATGCCTGAATATCTATGATTATTTCCGCCGCCTCGGCATGAAACAGGCGATCTGATTTTTGCTCACGGGGAGCTATTTTTCACATAGACAAAAGCCGGACGGGATCCCGTCCGGCTTTTGTCTGCCGAATGCTTGTTCACTGTCTGCTTTCTTTCTCCGTATGCGCGGCTTTATCGTTTTGATCGTTCAGGGTGCGAGATCGAACACTTTCATGCGCTCGTCGGGGGAGCTGTTGGGCTGATGCAGCACGATCTTCCGCTTGCCTGCAAGGTCGGTGAACACCATGGCGTGACCGCCGTCCCGTTCAAAGACCATTCTGTCGAATGCGTACTCGCCGAACACTTCGGAAGCGACGCTCTTTGCAACGCAGTAGCCGTCCTTTGAAAACGTCGACCAGTACAGCGCGATCTTCCCGCCCTCTTCGACTGCGTACGGGCCTTCGGCAACAAATCCCGTCGCCTCTCCCGAACGGATCTCCCTGGAAAACCCGCAATATTTTCCGCTGACGATCTTTTTCGGCCTCGAAACGAGCGTTTTCAGATCGTCCGACAGCGCGGCGACATACAGCGAACCGTCCCCGTCCGCCGTGATCGGATCCACCCATTCGTTGGAAAAGTAGAGATAGGGTTTTCCGTCGTGGACGAACAGCGTTGCATCGAGGCAAAGCCAGCCCTGCGGCGTGATATATTCGCCCGTGAGCGGAACAAAAGGCCCGCGCACGCTGTCGGAGACAAGGATCATGCTGCCGCGGCGCTTCTCCTTTCGGAAGAGCGAGACAATGAGATAGTACTTCCCCCGGAACTTGTGCAGTTCGGGCGCCCAGAGCTGCATATAGCCGTCAAGCACTCCGTCTGCGACCAATCTGCCCGCAAACTCGAAGTGTTCCAGATCACGGGAGGCATACAGGGAAAAATTGCTGCCCTTGTTCCAGCAGTCCTCCCCCGTCGTTCCAAGCAGATAATACATGCCGTCTTCCACAAAGACAAACGGATCGCGGATCCTGATATCTTCAGCACGCATGATTCAGGCGCCTCCTTCCCTCTTTTCCAGGCGGATCACGCAGCCCCACATGGGGCATCTGCCCGAAGTGAACGTAAGGCGGCCGCCGTCCAGAGCCAGGTCGGCGGGCGCATGATACGCATCCTTCACGCGGAAATCGCCGACCTCGACCGAGAAGGCCGCCCCGGGCGCCTCGATCGCATAGGCATAGACAAGTTTTTCGCGCCCGTCGGCAGATTCCCGGATCAGCCACGTCCGTCCGTGACCGTTCAGATAGGAGCCGATGTCGCCGTCCTCGATCACCGTCGTCACGCCGTCCCGGATAATGGGGACGACGGAACGGTAGAACGCGGACGCCTGTTCGAGCGCGGCCGTGATCTCCTCCGACCTTCCGGCAAGGTTTCCGGACAGGCAATAGCGGCCAAGCATGGCCTTTGCGACGGTGAAGCAGACGTCCTCCGCCGTATAGTCGTCCCGGATGGTCGCCCAGATCTGCAGTTTGCGGGGCGGGATAAAGCGGTGCAGGTTACACGCCACATTCACGCCGGCCGCGTTCTCGTGGGCGTCCGAGAAGGACACCATGTCCGCGAGCCCCAGGAATCCGGGCTCGTGCCGCATGCCGCCCGAAGAACAGATCTCCAGGACAAGATCGGGCAATTCGCGCTTGATCTCCCGGTAAAATTCCAGGACGCCCTGCATATGGCAGCGCAGCGCTTCGCCGTAGCTTTCCGCGCCGTCTGCCCCCAGGCCGACGTTTTCGTTATAGTCGACCTTCATGTAGCCGACATTGTTTTCCGCGAGCATGCGGATCACCTTTTCCCGCAGATATTCGTGTACTTCCGGCTTGCGGAAATCCAGGAATGCCCGCCCGCGGTGGTCGATGATCTTCCCGTCGTAGGTGAGCATATATTCGGGGTGTTCGCGGAAGACGCGGCTCTGCGTGCTCACGCCCTCGAATTCAAACCATAAACCGAGCGCCATTCCCGATTCGCGCAGCTCGTCGCTGAACCTGCGCATTCCCTCCGGAAAGACCGTCTCGTCGCAGTCCCAGTCCCCGATCACATGCGTCGAGGAGCCGTACGTATCGCGGAACCAGCCGTCGTCCATGACGAAATACTTGCAGCCCAGGCGCTTGGCCACGGGGATCATTTTCCGCAGTTCGTCCAAATGGGGATCCGTCCATGAATAGCAGTATTCATTGTACAGAATGGGCAGATCGTACTCCGAAGATTTGCATTTCTGCGGGTTGTCATAGGCCTTGACCAGACGGTCGCACGCGCAGTTGAGTCCGCCGTGCACGACGGTCAGAAAGGCTTTGTCGGTGCGCATGGTCTCCCCGCGGCCGAGGACTTTGCGCCAGTGCGCCGTGAGGTGATCCCCCATGCCGCCGCCCACCGAGAGGTTTCCGTTGCGAAAGACCGTTTCAATGACCCACGATGCGGGCGCCTCCATGGCGACCGCCCAGCAGATCCCCTGCGAAAGGTCTTCCAGCGCGACGAACGGGAGTTGACCGCGCGCGGGCATGGTCCCCGTCTGGCTCCATTTTTCCGTGCGGATCCCCAGCCCCGACCACGACGGCTCAAAGGCAAGGCGGTCGGTCGTGACGGAATACAGCTTCCCTTCTCCGCTCCAGTTGCTCAACAGCTTGTGAAGGACCATCTTGCTCGGATCATGAAAGCGGCTGAACGGAGAAATGCAGGACAGGTTGAAACTGGGAAACGCCTCCACCGTGACGGCCTCGCCCGTGTTCTCCAATTCGTTGTAAGCCTCCAGCGCGGCCCGGCCGCGCAGAAGGCGCAGATGCTGTCTTGCGATCAGGCCTTTCCCGTTTTCAAAGCGGGAGACAAGCGTGACCGCCTCGTCCGTTTCGGACAGTTCCTGTGACACGAGCCGCAGCGCAAAGGCAGTGTCCGAATTGCGCAGCGTCGTGCCGGAAGTGAAATCGCGCGCATATCCGTCGCCCGAAAGCGCGATATGCATCATCGGTTCGTTGTCGATCCTGCATCCGAGCGGGCTGACGCCCGCCAGTTTTTCATCGACGAGCGCATTTTCATACCCCTTGGGCACGAGCAGGAACTGCGTTATGTTCTCGATCGTGGCAAAGACCGCGACCATATCCCCGAACGCGAATTGTTTTTTGTCGATTGCAACCATATCAATTTTCATGCCGCCCGTGAAAGAACGGCAAACTCCGTTTTATCAGCTTTTGATCGCGCCGACCATAACGCCCTGCGAGAAGTACTTTTGCAGGAACGGATAGATCGCCATGATGGGGATAAGTCCGATGATCATCATTGCGGCATTGGAGCCCTGCTCGAAGACGCGCGTGGGATCCCAGCCGCCGCCCTGGCCTTCGCCGCGCGCATTGTTGAGCCCTTCGCGGATCTTCAGCGCAAGCGGGGAAAGTTCCTTGCTGTTGGCAAGCAGAATGGAGGGCCAGTACCAGTCGTCCCACTTTGCCACCAGATAGTACAGCATGATCGTTGCAATGCCCGCCTTGGAGAGCGGAATGACGAAATAGAACAAAATGCGCCATTCCCCTGCGCCGTCAAGGCGGCAGGAGTCGATGATGTCCTCCGGCACCTGATTGAAGAAGTTGCGCAGAATGATCATGTTGAACGTGTTGATGCCGAACGGAATGATGAGGCTGAACAGATTGTCCGTTCCCACCGTGTCGCCGATGGTCAGGTACAGCGGCACGAGCCCGCCGCCGAAGAACATCGTGAACACGATCAGGTAGAAGATGATCCTGAGCCCCGGAACGTTCTTTTTCGTGAACGCATAGGCGCCGAGCGACGTGAGCACCACCGAATAGATCACATAGACCGCCGTCACGAAAATCGAAATGCCGAATGCCTGCAGGATATTGTCCTGATAGAGCGTGACCTTGTAGTTCTCGAAATTGAAATGAAGGGGCAGAACGATGACCGTGCTCGTGCCCGCCTGCAGATAGTCCGCCTTGGAGGCAAAGCTCAGAAGCAGCAGATAGACGACCGGGAAGATACACAGCAGTCCGAACAGCCCGAAAAATATGTAGAGTACGACGTCGAAAGCCGTCTTCTTGTGTTTCTTGACATATTTTACTTCCCCGTCAACGATCTTGGCGTAGTATTCGGGATTTTCAGCTTTATTCATAGAGCCCCTCCTCAGTCGATCGTGAACATGCTGTAGCCGTTGATCTTCTTCGTGATGATGTTCCCCGCGATCAGGAAACAGAAGTTGATCGCAGATTTGAAGAAGTTGACTGCCGTGGACAGCGCATAGCCGTTCCCGCCCGAATTCTCCGTAAAGAGACGGTAGACATAGGTGTCGAGGATATCCGCTGTTTCAAAGACGTTTCTGTTATACAGATTGTACACGGCGTCAAAGCCTGCGTTCATGATGTTGCTCAGCTGCATGATGAACATGACCGTGCATACGGGCAGGATCATGGGGAACGTGATGCGGAAAATGCAGCCTCCGCGCGTACAGCCGTCGATCTTGGCCGCCTCGTACAGCGTGGGGTCGATCCCCGCGATCGCCGCGGTATAGATGATCGTCCCCCATCCTGTTCCCTTCCATATCTCCGACAGAATCAGGATCCAGTAAAATGCGTCCGGATTGGTCAGAAAGGAGATCCTCTCCCCGCCGCATGCGGCGATGATGTTGTTGATCAGACCGTCGTCCATGGCAAGCAGCGTCTTGACAATACCGCCCAGAATGACCCAGGAAATGAAATTGGGCAGATACATGAACGTCTGAATGACTTTCTTGAACCGTCTTCCGGTAATTTCATTGAGCAGCAGCGCAAACAGAATGGGCAGCGGGAAACAGATGAGCAGTTTCAGAAGGCTGATGACGACCGTATTTTTGATCGCGCGCGTCAGCTGCTGCTGCGCAAAGAGCGTTTCAAAATTTTCCCAGCCGATCCACGGGCTGCCCCAGATGCCGTACTTGGGGCGCCATTCCTTCCACGCCAGAACGACGCCGTACATCGGCACATAGCAATAGATGATATAAAAGAGCACGACGGGGAGCAGCATGAGGTAGATGTGGCGGCTGCGAACGATCCGCCGCCACAGATCCCTCCCCTTTCCCGGGGTCACTTTTCCCGTACGTACTTCACTTACCGTAAATCCGGTTTCAGCAGAATCGCCCGCCCGAGCGTGCGCCTGTTCTGCATTCCGATCCATGCTTTGTCCTCCTTTCAGGATCACGAAATTGTCAGACTCGGATCAGCCACCCCCTCGATACGGATAACAGCAGGGTTGTCGATATCTTCAGCAGTGATGAGCCTTCCGCAGAAGTTGTAATTTTTGATCTTGATATTTGAAATCGTACCGTTGCCGCTCAGCGTCATGGCATAGGCATAGACGCCGAATTCGGTGGATTTCACGGTGATGTTTTCAAACAGGATATTGTCAAGGATCGCGCCGATCCCGGACATCTGCGTGATGATGACGTTGGGCGAGATCACGTGATAGATCTCGATATCCCTGAACACGACGTCGCCCCAGCGCGATTCCACATCGGTGCCCAGACGGCAGTCGAGCGCGTTGTTGCCGCTGTTCCATGTGGGCTGTGCAAAGCCGAGGGAATTGTTGCGGAAGGTCATGTTTTCCATGTCGCACGCCGATTCCCAGGTCAGGCAGTAGCCGCTGCCCTTGTCCGTCCAGCAGTCGTTGTATTCATAGACGCAGTTGCTGCCGACGGCCGCGCCGCCCCAGCCCGTGCCCTTGAACTCGATCGCATCGTCGCCCGTGCGCACGAAGTTGTATCTGCCGACGCTGTCGCGGCATTCGCTCATCATGAGGCCGTCGCTGTACGTTCTGTATGCAAGCAGCAGGTTGTACTCCATGAGCGCATCGTCGTTGTTGTAGAAACACATCGTCCAGGTGTTGGCGTTGATGATGGTAAGCCCTGTGACGACGGGGCTCTGGCAGCGGGACGCATTGACGACGTGCTTATACTTGCCGTCGCCGCCGAGCACTTCGCCCATGTCGAGCAAGCCGCGCCCGCGCACCTGCGGGTTCTCGCAGTCCTGCATGTGGATGGCCGTCTGCGTGTTGTAGCCGCCGTTCGGGTTGTCGGGGTTGAGAAGACGGTCGGAGCACTTCAGATAGGCGCCCTTTTCCAGCCAGAGCACGCTGTTTGCGGGCACGTTGATGCTGCAGATCTCGTGCAGGCCGGGACGGAACACGTAGTACATGTATTCATCGGTGAATTCCAGGTCGTTGTTTCCGTGGTAGCCCGGGTCGATGTACTGCACGTCGTATCCCGCGGGAACGTCGAGCTTTTCCTCTTTCGTCACCATGATGGTGAGAGGCGTCATGGTGGGATCGGTCACGGTCGCTTCCTCGCTCGTTGAGAACGTGTACGTGAAAGACCCGTAATTCCTGATATAGGACGTGATGTTCTTGCCGTCGATGGTCGCATCTACCTCTCTGCTTTCGGGCAGAACGACGCACTGCGCATACGTCCTGTGCATGGCGAGCTTGACTTCCAGAATGAAGTCGTCCTGATGATCGACGACGTCCACCCAGGCGAACGAATGGGAGCTCTTGCCGCAGCGCGCCGTGTAGACGGGGACCTGCGTGCCGTTGATCTCAAGCGTGTGCCAGGGACTGTGAATGACTGCGTTCCTGGTGGGCATGTCGTTGTTGCCGCCGTTGGCGGTAAACACCTCTGCCTGCCAGCTCTGAACGTCGCCGGCTTCCGTCTCTTCCGCCGTCACGATCTCGTCGACATCGTACACGGTGGGCGAGATCTCGGCAAGTTTGGTTCTGTCGATCACTTCGTCTCCTCCTGTCTCATCTCCGGGTTTTTCCTCCGCGGGCGAGCAGCCCACGGCGATCCCGAGCAGTAAAACTGCCGAACAGATGCACGCTAAAAGTTTTCTCATGCTGATCTCCTTATCATAGTTTATTTTTTATAGTTGGAGCCGGGAACGAGTCCCGGCTCCCGCTTGTCTTTCCTGCCCTATTCGGGCATTTTTCCGACTTTGACCATGTTGCCGGACTGAACCGCTTCGTTGTACTCCTGCTCCATGACGGTGCCGTAATAGACGCCCATGTACTGGCTGACGAAGTCGTTCCAGGCGGTGCGCATCGCGTCGCTCACGGAATACATCTTCTCTTTCCAGTCCGTCTTCCACGTCTTGGCGTCGAACTCCCAGTTCGCCGTCAGGGAGGAATTGGTGATCATGGTGAGGACGGTCTCGTCGAAGTAATCGTACGCGCCCGCCTGATATCGGATCATCGAATCGGTGTACAGGTCGGGATAATCGGAGACGATCATCGTCGCCGCAGTCGCGGAATCGCGTGCGACCAGGATATCGCCGTTGGTGAGAAGCGCCTTTGCTTCGGGCGGCGTATAGGTGAGGTAGCTTGCAAATGCCGCAAAGTCCGTCCAGCGCAGCTCCTGCACGAAGCCCTGTCCGTCCGGCTCGCACAGCGTCACGCGCTCGCCGCCGACCTCATCGTTCACCCACTCCCAATGCTCGCCGTACACGCCGTAGGTCACGAGCTCGATCCCTTCGGGGCTGTGCAGGAACTCCATCAGATTGAGGCAGGCCTGCAGACGCTCGACGCTCATGCCCTCGCGGATACACCAGCCGCGGTAGTAGTACACATCGCCCTGGCCGCCGTAATTGCCGTTGATGCCCGCGGGCGCATCGCAGATGAGGATCTTGTCGCGTGCGTCGGGAATGGAGGAAGCGACGTTCGCGCTCATCATGTTGGCGCTGATGACGTTGTACCAGTTGTGCGCATACATCATGCCCGCCTTGCCCGTTGCGAAGTCGTCCTGTTTCTGGCCGACCGTCTTGATGCCGACTTCCTGGCTCATGTAGCCTTCGGCGATCATCTTGTTGAGCAGCGACGTTGCGAGCATGGAGCCGTCCGACGTGGCCGTGTTGTGGTAAGTGCCGTCCTCGCCCGCGACCCACATCTTCCAGGGGCTGTCGTAAGCGACGTGCAGCCAGGAATCCATGTCGCGGTTTTCTTCCGTCACGTAGCCGTATGTATCGTTCTGTTTGTTCCCGTCGGGATCGTACAGCGTGAACGCACGGGCAAGGCGGTAGAATTCGCCCAGATCGGCGGGACCCTCTTCGCTGAAACGGTACTCCGCGCGCAGATCGTCCGTGATCTCCGAAGCGCTGGACACGACGCCGTCCGCAACGAGAATTTCGTCGATCTTGTTGTTGAGGTTGCGGATCCAGTCTCTTCTGACGTAGAGGGACTTGTCGTTCGACCACTTGACGGGGACGAACCAGATCTCGTTCTTTGCATACGTCAGGTTGGTCTTCATGTACGAGAACTGCTCCAGATACTCATACAGATAGGGATACTGATCCTTGGTGTTCTCGTTGACGTAGTAGGTGATGGGAATGATTTCGCCGTCGCGGATAAGGCCGCGGTACAGCTCCGGATTGGTGGGCCCGTCGATGATGAACATTTCCGGGAGCTGCTGGTTGACGCGCATCAGGTCGAGCTGGGTGTAGTATGTTTCAAGGCCTGTCGATTTTGCTTTCAGCTCGGTGCCCGCCGCCTTGACCAGTTCCTTATAGACGGGGCTTCTGACAGATGCGGCGTTGTTGAACTGTTCCCAGTCGTTGCAGAACATCGTGATGTTGTCCACCACGTCCTCGTGCCATTCTGCGGGCGGCTCGTAGGGCGCGTCGTCATCGGGCGCCATGGGGCCGCACGCCGCCATCGGAATCGCGATCGCAGCCGTCATGCCCAGCGTGCCCATAATCTTGAGCAGATTCTTTGTTGCCTGTTTCAATTTGAGTCCTCCTTATTCGTGCTTATCGTCCTTCTTCTTCCTGATGAACAGGATCGCAACGACCGCCGCGGCCGCGATGATCACGGCACTTCCCGCGCCCAGGCTGCTCCAGAGCCCGCCGTTGCAGCCGCTGTTGCAGCCGCCCGCCGGATCGGTGCCCTCTCCGCCGCCCTGCGAGGACGCCGCCTTGAACGTTGCGGAGACTTCGATGTCCTCGATGCCTTCCACCGTGTACGTATATTTGCCGTCTGCGCCCGCCGTGAGCGTTTCGCCGTTGACCGTCACGGTGTCGATCTCATAGCCTTCATCGGGCGTCACGGTAAACGTGACCGTATCGCCGAGGTATGCTTCCTGCTTGTCGGCCGTGACGGAACCGTTCTTCACACCGGAAGCCACACTGACCGCACGTGCCACGCGCTCCACCGCAACTTCCTGACGCACTTCCTGCGCCGTCGTCAGAAGGGTCGCATAGCCGATGTCGCTGGGGTCGACGACGCCCACGATGTACCACTTGCCGTCGCTGTCCTGTTCCAGGCGCTGCCAGGTGACGTTGAGCGCGATCGTCTCTTCGTTCTCGAACACTGCGTCCACCGTGGCGGGATTGACGCGGCGGACTGCCTGCGTGTCGCTCAGTCTGTCGGTCAGTTTGCCGTTCGTCACTTCGTCGTTTTCAAACTTGGGCGTCGAAGCAATGGAGGTGATGATCTCGCCGTTCATGTCGCCGACCGTCAGTTTGCCCTTTTCCCAGTAAGCATTGGACTGTTCGAGGCTGAGCGCGAAATTGTAGATGCTGATGTTGTCGATCCAGCCCTTGAAGGGATTGTAGCCGTTCCCCCAGACACACTCGCCGCCGATCGCGAACGCCATGTTGGAGTCAGACACGTTCCAGCCTGCGGGGCAGTCCGTCGAATAGGCAAGCGCGCCGTCCACATAGACATTGAATTTTTCGCCGGGGCGGACGCTCAGCGTCACATTGTGCATTCTGTCCGTGCCGTCCTGTACGACAACGGGGCCGTAGAACGTGTTTCCGTCCCCTTCCGCAACGCCGCCGTGTCCGGCAACGCGCAGGTGATTGTAGCCGCCTTCCACGCGGAAGCTGCAGACCGTGCTGACAGCCCAGTCATTGAACCCGAATCCGACCGGCGTAGCCCAGGCTCCGGGCTGCGCGCCGTCCTGACGGTACTGGAAGTTGAGCGTAAAGCCGTTGTTCAGGTTGTCGCCGACGTCGTTCATTGCGCCACATGCAAGCATATCCGTGCCGTCCATGTAGATCACGCCGTCTTCAATGGTACCCGTGTTCCAGGGATTGCTCGTGTCGCCGCCCGCTTTTGCAACGAGGCCGAGATCGTAGTTGCCCATGGTGTCCTTGCCGGGATTTGCCGCGTCCTCAAACTCATACCTGGCAACAGGAAGGAGCTCCTGCATGTCGCCCTCGTTGGTTTCGGTCACTTCGACCACGACGGAGACCGTGCCGACCGTTGCGCCGTTCAGAACGACGTCCGCATAAGCGGTATAGACGCCCATATTGCCCTCGATGCGCGAGAAGGTGACGGTCACATCCTGCGTAGTGTTGCCGGGAAGGGTGACGGTGACGGTCGCCGTGTTGATGAGCGCAAGCATCTCCTCTTCCGTCATGCTGTCACGCAGTTCGCCCTTTGTCACTTCGCCGGAGAACTTCGGTTCGCTGATCCCTTTGATCTCCGCGACTTTCAGCGCATAGCTGACGCTGTTGCCGTACACGTTCGCGTAGCCCACTTTTGTGGTGTCGACCGTGCCGTTTGCGTAATAGGTCCCGTCCGTTTCCGTGACGCTCGTCCAGGTGACGGGCGCGGTCGCCGTCGTCTTATCGGAGAGCGTGACCGTCGCGTTGGCCTCGTTCATCTGTGCGAGCATATCGGCCGACGACATGCCCGAATAGAGCGCGACCTTGGTGGGATCGTTTTCGCCGAACGATTCGTCCGTGACGGAAAGACCCGTGATGGTCGTCATGCCGTCCACGTCCGCGGGCGTGACTTTACCGTTTGTGTTGTACGCCGCCGCGCAGTCCGCGTCCATTGCGAAATCATAGAACACCACGTTCTTGAGTGCGCCCTTGGAAGTTCTGTCTGCCGGACCGTTGCAACGAGCACCGATCGAGAACGGAACCGTAGCATCATATGGACTCCAGTCCTCCGCAAGCGTTGCGGGAAGTTTGCTGTCTTTTATAAATTCCGTGCCGTTGACAAACACCCTGAGCTGTCCGCCGGGCTGCGCGCTGATGATGACTTTCTGGAATTCATTTTCGGCATTGCCCCAGCTTGCGGAATCATTCAGAAATGCGCCGTCCCAGAACGTTCCCGCACCCGTTCCATACACATTCAGAGCAGCTTGCTTCGCCTCGGCAGAACCGGCATTCCCTGCACGTCCTACAATCGCAAAGTAATTTTTGGAATGATCTGCAACTCCGAGATAGTGCTGCCACTCCTGATTGGCGGTTGTCTTGATCTCAAAGGCGAGCGTAAACGCCGTCACATCCTCGAAAATATTGTTGTTTGCATCCTGCGCGACACAGAACTCGCCGGCAAACTGCACGCCGCCGCCGTCGATGAGCGTGCCCTTATCCAGAAGAGGCCCCGTACCGCCCTGCTGCCACGCATTGCGATAAGACATATCATAGTTGCCCATGCTGTCCTTGCCGAAGTTGGTTGCATCCTTGAACTCATACTTCGCAATGGGAGCAATTTCCGTCACTTCCGCATCAGCGGAAAGAGGCGCAAGCCCCGCAATGCCGCCCGCCGCCATTGCGACAGCCGCCGCCGAAAGCGTAACGGTTGCCACTGTTTTACGCAATTTTGTCATAACTTCCTCCTTATCCTTATAATTTTTTGTCAGAAAATCATATAATTTTTGATTTTCTAACATTAAAAGCATGGCAAGTATATCACCCCCCCCCACGCTTGACAAGCCTATTTTCTGATTTTATCCAAATTTATTTCATTATGTATTAAATATTTTTGTGAAAGTTGCCGGATTTTTCCCCGATCTGCCGTTGATTCTGCGGAACATTTGTGGTAAAATAGAAACATGAAAGAAATCCGTTTCAGAGACATCGGGAACTGCGAGCTCAAACCCATGGCGTGTTACATCAAAAAATTCACGCCGTCCTTTTACATGGGCATGCACAACCACTCGTATTTTGAAATGATGTACTCCGCCAAGGGCAACTTCAACGTGGAGATCATGCGGTCGGCAGAACCGGAAAAGATCGAGACGATCACCGTGCATCAGGGCGAGCTCATTTTTCTGGACGCCTACCTGTTTCACCGCCTGCAGATCGAGGAAGAGGAAGTCGTCATCTACAACGTAGAGCTCATTCCGCAGGCGGACGAAAAGGAGGAAGCGTTTGACATCAACACGCTGTTTGCCGTCAGTTACGCCGCCCTGATCGAGCGCACCAACCTGAAAAAACTCGCCTTTTCGCCCGACGGCTACACCGTGATCCCCAACCTTTCCAAGATCGACAGCTCCCTGCGCGACCTCATCTACGCGATGATGAACACAAACATGCACCTTGAGGACGTGTGCATTCTGCGGGCGCACATTCTGCTGCTGTTCATGGAGATCTCCAAGAGCCTTGCCGCATACGAACAGTACGGAGCGCACTACATCAAAAAGATACAGCTCTACATCAAACATCACCTCAATCAGAAGATCTCCCTGGACGACATCGCCAAGGAGGTCGGCTATCACAAGTCCTACGTTGCCGCCCAGTTCAAGAGCCACACGGGCAAGACGATCATGCAGACCGTCAACGAACTGCGCATTTCCAAGAGCCTGCGCATGCTGCGCGATACGGGCCTGCCCGTCGCCGAGATCGCAAAACAGGTCGGATTCCCCTCCTATGCGCAGATGGTGCACGAATTCAACAAGACGGTCGGCATGTCCCCCAACGCCTGTCGGAAAGTGTTCCAGAACGACGAGCTCGACTACGACAATCCGCAATACAGTTCCATCGCGATCCGCATCAGCGAGGAAGACTATCTTCTGGACGACACCTCGTTCACGCACGCTTTCTATAAAAAGAACCTCAATTCCAAATCCAAAACGCTCATCAACTACTGACGAAAAAGCAGCGGGGCTTCCTTTCCGGAAGCCCCGCTGCTTTTTTATCCGAATCCGTTTTCACACGATCAGGCGAACGCATCGCCGAGGAGCGTTTTGAGCGCGACCTGCGCATAGACGCGGTGCATGAAGTCATTGGGGTGGTTGACGTTGTTGGAGAGCGTGTCCTGCAGGCTCTTGCGCTCCAGCAGCAGCTCGTGCACGGCCGTCACGTTCGCGCAGGCGGCCCCTTCCGTCTCCCGCTCGACGGCGAGCAGCGCGCGCGGATATTCCCTGTGATAGCGGCGTATGGACGACCCCGCCGTGAATGCGACCAGCGGATTGGGCAGAATGGGCGAGATGAGCAAAAATTCCGTATGCGGACAGGCATTGCGGATCTTGCGCATGATGCCGCGCAGTTTTTCCGCAAAGACTTCAGGACGGAAAACGCCCGCATCGTTCATGCCGAACGCAAGAACGACGAGGTCGGGCTTTGCCCCGATCACGCCCGCCACGTTTTCGTCCAGTTCCGCCCAGTCCGTGCATTTTCCGCTGACCGAACAGTTGACGTGCCCGACCGGCGCGCCGTATTTTTCCGCAAGCGCATCGACGATCATCTGCGCATACGGCCTGCAATGGGGCGGCTTGCGGATATCCTGCATGCCGCTCGCGGCCCAGCCGTAGGTGATGCTGTCGCCGTAGCTCACCACGGTGACGGGCTGTTTTTCCCGAAGCAGTCCCAGAAGGCGGGGGAATTTTTCGCTCTTGCCCTGCGTGATGTCATATATGCCGCTCTCCGCATGCGTATAGCTGACGGCGAGCTGCCAGGCGCGCATGCCCTCGCGGTCCGCAAACAGGTCGCCCGTGCGCCAGGCGCCTAGCGCGTCCGCCGACGCCATCTGATCGTCGCGCGCGGCGTCGAACGCGGGCAGGCGGTATTCCTTCCACAGAAGGCGGGGAATTTTCCCCTCCCGCAGAATTTCCAGCTCCCCGTATTCGTTGACGCGGTAGTCCCTGTTTTCCCGATACGCCGTGCGCAGGTCGGGGCTTCTGACCGAGAGGATCTTGCGCACGGGAAAGGCAAGGCGCAGGGGCCTGAGTTCCCCCAGGGCGTTTTCCTGCACAAAGACGCTCTCCGCAAGCACGGTATCCCCTTTCCAGAAGGGCCTTACATATTCCTCGCACACATAATCCGACAGATCTTTCATGTCACTGTTTTCTCCTTTTTTTTCTGAATGCGCACACGCCCAGGCACGCGGACAGGACGGCGCCGCCCGCAGCCGCACAGGAGACCCCGTTGATCGCGGAGCCGCAGCCCCCCTTTCCGGTGTCATCGACGTCCGACGATGCGTAATCGACGCGGAACGCCCTTGTATACAGCACGTCCTCCGCCTCCGTATAGCGGGCGATCACTTCCGCATAGGTCCCGCAGTCGCGCCAGCTGAACACCTTTCCGCTGAATACATTGGTCTCGCCCGCATATGTCTGAACGACCACCTGAACGGGCGCGTCGTAATCCAGCGCATCTCTTGCCATGGTCTGGCCCTCCTGCCCCCACAGCGCGCCCACGCGTTCCCCGAACGTCGCCGCCGCGTTGTTCGTCAGCCCGTAGACCCCCTGTGCCATGGCGGCAACGCAGTCCTGCGCGGTGCCGTACGTCCAGAAGAAGCTCATATAGCCGCGGTCCTTGAGCATGCTGTCGTAGTAGTCCGTTTCGATCATGTCGCCGATCGTCGCGTCCACCACGGTATTCATGGCGTTGTATTTCACGACGTTTGCGTCGAAGTCACGGCTCTTGAAGCCCGCCAGCGCCGCCGTCGGCACCTGCGGCAGCTGTTCGTGTGCGGCCGCAAGCATATTCAGATCGAAGGAGATAAAGACGAGCTGATCCCAGAAATCGTACTTTTCAATGACAGGTCTGAGCGCCTGCAGGACATCGGTGTCCGACGTCTTGATCTCGCATACGATGACCACGCCCGTTCCGTCGAAGGCGCGGAACATGTCCTCCGCCGTGGGAATGGGCTCAGGATCGACCTCTGCCCCGCCGTACGTCCTTACGATCTGATACTGCCGGAGCTGTTCGAGCGTCATGGAGGCGACGGAGCCGCTCCCGTTGGTGGTGCGGTCGATCGTTCCGTCGTGCATGACGACGACCTGATCGTCCGCCGTAAGGTGAACGTCGATCTCAAGGTGGGTCGCGCCGCCCTCCACGGCCAGCTGTGCGCCGGCAACGGAGTTTTCGGCCGCCGTCATGGGCAGCCCCCTGTGCGCGATATTGCGCGAGATCCTTGCCACCGACCGCTCCGGATACTGGCGGTACGCCTGATAGACGCTCTTGAAGTCGGTGCACACGATGCCGTAAGTCCCCGACGAGACGACGTTCTGAATGGAGAACAGATCCCCTTCGCTCTCCCCGTCCAGCTGCGTCCAGACCGTCTTGAACCGGCCCTGGAAATAGGCGACGTTCTCCACCGTGGACTGCTCCTCGGTCAAAAGGACGACGTTCGCCATGGAGAGCGTGGAAAGGCGCACCTGTTCGTACAGGGCGGACTCGTCGGCAAGCGGGACGTCCGTGCAGTCATAGATGCCGCGGATGCCCGTGATCCGCGTGCGCACCTTTTGGAGCGCCTGCGCGTCTGCCGACATCACCGCCATATCGGCGATGCTCAGCTCCTCTTCCCAGATCTCGATGAACTTTTCCGCTTCGGCGTCTCCGCCGATCTCCACAACGGGGATCATGACGCCCGCGATGTAGTCCGCATAGAGATCTGTCAGCGCGCCGAGCGATCCCCCGTCCGAACCCACAACGTTTCCCTCCGCGTCCATGCGGACGATGAGGCTGGCGGGCGCGTTGCCGGCCAATCCCGAGAGCTGGCTTTCCTCTTCCAGCCGCACCACGACCGTGGGGGCTCCCGCAAGGTTGTGCCGTACGATCGTCGTGTCGATCATATGATCGTCCGTGACGGCCGCCGCGCCGAGCGCCGCACCTCCCCCGGCCGCCGTACAGACCATGCCGGCCGCAAGAATCGCCGATACCGCTTTTTTCTTCATCATCTTTCCCACTCTCCCTCTGAAATGGTTCCATTATAGAAACTGCCCGGAGGCCTGTCAAGATTTTCGGGAAAAAGATTTTGAAATATTTCAAAGGATCAATTCGATATATTTATATTTCCCGCCGTCCTTGCGGAACACGGCATACGGCAGACGCGGCGGCCCGACAAAGTTAAGACCGCGGCGCACAGTGCCGCGGCCATCTGTTTCCGGAAAATCCAGCAAAACGTTTTCAGGCTTTTTCCGGTTCTGCTTCAAGGTGCAGTTCGACGGGCATAAAATCGCTCCGCAGCGGCGGCAGCAGGAGCCCCATCGTGCGCAGGGCGCGGCCGCTTGCAACCGTCCCCGTCTCACGTACCCGATAGCGCCGCGCATCGTCCAGGCCGCATATTTTCAGGCGCTTTTGCAGGACGTTGGCATTTGTCTGACCCGTGATTCCCGCCACATATGCGTGCGTCTTGTCATGAGAGACAAGGGCGGCGGCATACAGTCCGTCACGGCACATCTGTGCGAGCCGGTACAGCTCGCCGCCCTGCACGAGCGGTTCGATCTCCCGGTACGCCGCAACCTGCCGCGCAAGCGCGGCGCGCTCCTCCCGCGACAGCGCGCAAAGATCGAGCTCGTAGCCGAACGCGCACAGAGAGGCCACGCTGTAACGGGACGCAAGCGGCGTCGTCCGCCCCGTCAGATGATTGGGACAGGCCGACACATGCGCCGACATGGCAACGGGCGGATAGCACAGCGAAGTGCCGTACTGGATCTCCGCGCGTTCAGAAGCGTCCGTGTTGTCGCTCGTCCAGATCTGCGGGAAATAGAACAGCATGCCCGCATCGAACCTTCCGCCGCCGCCGCTGCAGCCCTCCATGAAGAGATCCGGGAATCTTTGCGTCAGCCGCTCGGCCAACGAATATACGCCCAGGACATAGCGGTGCTGCACCTCCTGTTGCCGTTCGGGGGGAAGAGACGGCGCATACAGATCGGCCAGATAGCGGTTCATGTCCCACTTGACGTACGTTGCCCCGCTCGATTCGATGACGCGCGCCATCTTATCATAGACAGTGGCGACGACTTCGGGGTTGCAGAAGTCGAGCACGAGCTGCGCGCGCCCGCGCACGGGACCGCGGCGGGGATTTTTCAGGCACCAGTCGGGATGCTCACGATAGAGCCTGCTGTCCTCGCTCACCATCTCCGGCTCAAACCAGAGGCCGAACGCAAGCCCCCGTTCGCGGCAGTGCGCCGAAATTTCTTCTAGCCCGCCGGGGAGTTTGGTCCTGTCCGCAGACCAGTCGCCGAGCCCGCCGCAGTCATTGTTGCGGAACTCGAACCAGCCGTCGTCCAGAACGAATGTATCCGCGCCCGTCTCTGCCGCCGCATCGATGAGCGCGAAGAGTTTTTGTGCGTTGAAATCAAAGTACGCGGCTTCCCAGCTGTTGACGACGACGGGCCGCGGTTTCCCCGAAAAGCGGGACGGCAGCAGTTTTTCGCGCCAGAGCGCGTGAAAGGCGCGCGACATGCCGCCCAGACCGCCGCAGGAAAACACGAGCGCGGCTTCGGGCGTCCGGAAGGACTGACCGTCCTTCAGAAGCCAGCTGAAATCGCAGTCGGAAATGCCGCCCTGCACGCGGAGCGTGCCGTAAGAGGTCATCTCCGCGCTCAGAGAAAACGCGCCGCTGTAGACGAGCGCGAACCCGTAGGCGTCGCCCGCGTTCTCGTCCGTTTCCCTGCGCACGAGCGCAAAAAACGGGTTGAGGTAGTGCGAAGAACTGCCGCGCAGAGCGGAAGAAAATTCGCGGATCCCGGGGCCGCACGCTTCCCGCACGGGCATGCGCTCGCAGCAGGGTCTTCCGTACAGGCAGACCGTGTCGTACGACGCATCGGGAAAATCCAGGCTGAACGAGGAAATTTTCTGCACCCGCAGATCGCCGCCCGAGCGGTTGACGAGTTTTGCACTGCGCACCACGGCGTCCTGATCGTCAAAGACGGTATAAAAGAGGCTCAGCTCCAGCCCGTACATGTCGTCGCGGAGCATGACCTCGAGCGTCTCGCCGCCGCGCACATGCGGCAGGCCCTCCGGCGGGACCTTTTCCCGGTGCACGGCAAAGGAGGAAAAACGAAGATCGGTCTGCCGCGCGCCGTCCTGCGTCATGACCAGCAGCGCGGGGCGGCGGTAGTCCCCCATTCCCGCGGACGGAAATTCCAGAAAGGCCGTGTCAAGGCTTGCCGTTCTGTCCTTTGCGCCGTCAAAGTTGCCCGAAAACCCCTTGTCCTCGTCGCGGAAACAAAAGGAAAGGTCTTCGCCGACGGCGAGCTGTTCGCCGAAATAGAGGTGCCGCAGATGCCCGTACGCATCGACTGCAAAAATGTAGCTGACGTGTTTGCCCTGCAGATAAAACGTGCGGGTCTTTTCAAGATAAACGATCATAGATTCCGTCCTTGCCGTTTGACAAAAGCATGTATTTTATGTTACAATATTTCCTGCCGGAAACAGGGGAAAATTATGGGAAATACAGGAAATACAACCGTTTTCAATAACTTTTACGACACTTCCGACATCGCCGTCATCAACGCGGGATATCAGAAGAAAGTCGATCATTCCTTCGGCCCGTACACGAACAACTATCATGTCCTGCAATACATTCTTGACGGGCAGGGAACGCTGCGCATCGGCTCCAACGAATGGCACCTGACAAAGAACACCCTGTTCTATCTGCCTGCAAACACCGCGTGCAAGTACTATGCCGACCTGGAAGACCCCTATGAATACTACTGGGTGTCCTTCATCGGCAACAAGGCGGATTCCATCATGCAGAACTGCGGGTTCAGCCACCGCACGCCGCTCAGGGTCATTGACTCGCCCGAGCTGCGCAAGCTGTTCATGCGCATTTTCAAAAACCTGCATTCCAACCAGTCCGACTATACCTATCGCATTCTCTCCGATCTGTACGGCATCTTTGCCTGCGCCGCTGAGAGTTCGGACATGCCCCTTGCGGAAAATTATTCAGCCTTTGTACAGAGCGCGATCGCCTACATGAACGCCAATTACGAAAACGGGATCAACGTCCGCGACGTAAGCAGCCATATGTACATGAACTTCACTTATTTTTCCGAGCAGTTCACAAGGGGTACGGGCATCAACCCTTCCAAATATCTGATGGGGATCCGCATGACGAACGGCGCCCTTCTGCTCAAGACGACCGATCTGAAAGTGAGCGAGATCGCCCTGCGCGTCGGCATGACGCCCCTTGCCTTTACGAACGCATTCAAAAAGCACTACCGCTACACCCCGAAGGAGTACCGCGGAAGAAGCGAAAAAACGGTTGACAACAACTGATCATTCAGGAAGATGCCGCCTCCGCAAATATGCGGAGGCGGCACTCCTTTTCTCCCTTTTCCGCCCGCGCATTTCTGCGCAGGCGGTTTTTTGTTTCAGATCATTCCGTCACGGGAGCCGTGGTTGGGGTGGCCTGCCCGAACACGACAAAGTAGTCCTCGAAATATGCCATGTGGTCATTCCAGGAAGCCAAACCTACCGACCAGCCCGTCCCCATAGAGACAGTTCCGGTACCGAACTGAAGCTGGGCAAGCGTGGCAGTAAAGATCTGCGCACCGTCATAGTAAATCGTGAACGTTTCTGTTTCAGCATTGTACGAAAGGCCGATAACGGCGCCTTCACCATTCATGAAGTTATCCTTGGGAATATTCAAGCCCGCTCTGCTGTCTATAATCCAGGTACCAATCCCGTCACCCGCATTTCCGAAAACTCCATCTTTTCCTTCCCACCGATGCCCGTAATTGGCGCGGATCGAATTAAACTCGGGCGAAATATAGAACTGAATACTGCTTCCGTCCGAGCCACGCACGGTAAATCCTGCTGCAATGTCGCCGTCAACCGCTCCGCCGTCCATAAACCGACGGGAACGAATAACGGTCTGGGCATAGAAGCTTGTGCCGCTGCCGGTCATATACGCCCATGTCCCCGTCCAGCCGCCGGACACGGCATCAATGGAGCCGTCCTCATGAATTGTTACTTTTTCTGTATCGCCTTCAACCGTGCTGATCGTCGTCGAAGCAACATTGCGTACGATTGTCACATCCTCGAGAAGGGAAGAGAAGTACGCCTTATCCAAACTCATAAGAACAAAGGTACCGTTGATATTCCAAACATAGCCCTCCGCCTTTGCAAACGGGCTGTAATCGGACACTTCGGTCTCGCCGTCATACAGGCCGAGCGCATAGTACGCGGTGTAAGTCTTGGGCGTTCCGTCAAGATCGATGCTGACCGTGACCGCATCGACGACCAGGTCGAAATAGACGTCAAGCGTTGCTTTTCCGTCCTCGATCGTTGCTTCCAGAACGGATTTTTCGCTGTTGAGCGTATAGTTTCCGGGCACTTCGGGGTCGACCGAGACCGTGGGATCCGATGTGGGCGTCGTGGTGGTGTCATACAGTTCATATTCGCCCGTTTTGGCGTTTTCCCTGTAATAATTGACCGTGTACGAATTGTCGAAGTAGACCGCCGTGACCGTGATATCGCCTTTGACGTCGGTAAGATCGGCCGCCGACTTATCCCATTGGCCCGTCTGCCCGACGGTTTCGGGCACTTCGGGAATATCCTCCGCGGAGACGTCTCCGCCATGGAGGACCTTGATCGTTTTGACCTGTTCCTCTCCCGCAACAAATGTTACGGTGTGTTCCGCCACAACGACGCTGCATTCCGCCGTGTAGGTCTCCTCCTGATAGACGAGGGTCGCCTTTACGGTTGCCGTGCCTGCGCCGACGACCGTCAGTTTGCCCGTGGAAGCGTCCACCGTGACGACGTCGGTATCTTCGGTCGAGTAGCTGACGCCGCTCAGATCGACGGTCGTTCCCCAGTTGGAGACGATCGAAAGCTGCAGCGTGGATTCGTCGCTGAGATCGACGTTGACCATGTCGTTGGCAAAGGAGATGTCAAACATCATGCTTTCGACCTTTTCCGCCGCTTCGCTGCCGTAGCAGAATTCCATTTCAGAGAATGTCACGGAACACTTGTCTTTGCGCCACTGGCAGATGCCGAGATTAAACGTCGTCGTATCGTCAAACAGCCCTGCCACCTGTCCTGCACCGGTCAGCGACGAAACGGTGTCCGAATAAAAGAAATTGCCATTCAGCCAGAAGTAATAATATCCATTTGCCATTGCAAACTCTATCACATTGGAATTGGAATTAAATGCTGCCTTCGTATCTGAATACGCTGTGCGATTCATACTGTTGTCCCAGCCCCAACTGTTATTCTGGAACAGAGTGCGGTCGGAACCATATCCTTCAATATAGAATTGGACATTCTTATCGGGATTCTGTGCGTCTGTCAAAACAAACCCAACGGAAGTGTCCCCTCTTTGCTCAGCATGTGTCACGGTCACTTTCGCATAGAACATATTTGAAGAACCCGTGAAGTACACATAGCCGGGCGTGACGCCTGTCGCCCATTCCGGAGTGGGATTGAATGTGACCGTTCCGTCCTCGTTGAGCGTTGCGCTCTGATAGGTGATTCCGGTGTTGAGCAGGGAGTGCGTCGAATAGCTTTCACTAATGACGGATTCGTTGCCCGCGGAGGCGAAATCCGCCTTTTCCAGCGCGCGACGGACGATCACGCCGCCGATATTCCAGAAGTAGTAATGGCCGTCGCTGTCTGCGGTGAGCGCGAATTGGCTGAAATCATCGACGATCTCGCCCTCCGTCGTGGCAACATTGCCGCTCGCATACACGCGGTATTCCGCGGAAGAACTGTCCGCACGGCGCACATAGACGGTGTCATACTCCAGCGAATAGTAGATCTTAAGCTCCGTTCCCTCCTCGAGCGTTGCGGAAAGCACGCTCTTTTCCGTATCGAGGAAATAGCCCTCTTCCGCCTCGTCCGGCTCGGCCGTGACCGTTGTGCCCTCCGCCGCGGAGAGCGTCTGCGGCTCGCCTGCCGTGTACGTAAGATCGCTCTGCTGGGTATAGACCGTGACCGTATAGTCGATCAGCTGCGCATACTGCGCCGTAACGGTGGTATCCGCCGTCAGGTTGGTCAGATCGTCCGCGGTCTTATCCCATGTTCCGACGTAGCCGCTCTTTTCGGGGACCGCGGGGATATCCTCCTGCGCGATGCTCCCGCCGTAAACGACTTCGACGGTGTCCACCGTTGTGCCGTCCGCCACGAAAGTGACCGTGACGTTGTCGGCCGCGGTGACCGTGACCGAACACTGCGCGGTGTAGGCGGAATCCCCCACCGTCGCGCGCACGGTAATGGTCGCGCTGCCCTCCGCAACGGCCGTCACGGTGCCGCCGTCGACCGTTGCGATCGCTTCGTCGCTCGACGACCACGACAGCAGCGCGTCTTCGGGTGCGCTTGCCGTGAGCGTCTCGCTCTGACCCACCTGAAGGGTGAGTTCCGTCTTGTCGAGGCTGACGCCCGTCGAGCACGCCGCGAACAAGAACGCGGAGAGCGCCGCCGTCAGAAGCGCAGCCAGCCAAAGCCTGAACTTTTTCATACTTCGATCCTCCTTATCTCATTTCTTTGAGAAACTCTCTCAAAGTTCGATCCCCATTTCAGCCGCGATCGCGGCGAGTTCTTCCTCCGTCTCAAATGCGGAAGCGGCGTAATCGCTGTATACCGCATTGGCGGACAGAGAGTAAAATCCGACATACACGCTGGACGTGAAAGCCGTCTGTGTGCAGGAATACACCTTTTTGCCGTTGGCGTAGAAGTCAAACGAAGCGCCCCGCTTCACCATGACGAGCTGCACCTCTTCAAGCGGTTCATCGAGCATTTCGTCCGTGCCGACGCCCTGCATGGTCCAGCCGCTGGACAGAAGCGTCGTATAGGAAAGGCCCGTGAACGCATCCGCTTCGTCGTCAAAATAGTTGTCGTTCAGGAAGAACGAAAAATAGTTCTGCGACGTATCCATGACCATGAGCCCCGCCTTGGGGTCCGAATCGTTGCCGAGCGTGCCCTTGAGCCGCACATTGGTCTTGACGATCGCATTGGCCGCATAGATGTCCCTGAAATAGATGAACTGCCACTGTACGCCCTTGCTTTCGACGATGCCCTCGCTCTCGCGCGAGACGTCCCAGTTGGCGGATTTGGCAAAGCCGCTGGGCATATCGCCCACCACCGCGCCCTCCGCGTCGGCATTCTGATAGCCGTTCTGATCGAACCGGTAATAGCCGGGCGTGTAGATCCAGGGGAACGGGTTGAGGCTCATACGCGTCGCCATGCTGGAACCGGGCAGATACGTCCTGTAAATGGGCAGCATGTTGAACACGTCCGGCGTGCCGTTTTCGGTGCTCACGCCGAGCTCCGTGTAGGGAATGAACAGCTCAAACGACATGCCGACCGTCTCGCCGCTGCCGATCTCGCCCTCTACATACACTTCGCCCGCGCCGCGCAGGCCCGTCATGAACACGATGCTGCCATTGGCGTCCACCATGACGTAATCGCGGATGACCGTCGGCTGCTCGATCGTCTGATCGGTGCCCTTTTCAAGGCAGAAGAAGTAAATTTCCCAGCCCGTGTTATAGTCGGGCGCAAACGAACCGTAGCTGTCCGTTCTGCGGATATCGGTGTCGTACGACTGCCCGCCGATGAACACCCCCGTCTCGCCGGGGAACGCCGTCAGGCGGTACGTCGCATACAGGTTTTCAGGATCCTCCGCATAGCCGCAGGTATAGTAGGACTTGTTCTGCCAAAGCTCGTCGTCGAGTTTGCCGTCGATGACGATATCCTCCGTCCAGCTTCCCTCCGTCTCAGGGTCGTAATTCCCGCGATAGTCATTGTCGACCGTGTTTTCCGCATCGTAGATGGTCGCTTCCTGCGAGCAGCCCGCAAGCGGAAGAAGCATCATGCAGCACGCGGCCGCAAGCGCGATTCCTCTCTTCATGGCTCAGCCCTCCTTCCCGAGACAGACAATCTCGGGGATCACAATGGTTTCGTTGGGATTGCCCATCGCGTCGTATTCCTCAAATTTTTCGCCGAGCGTGATGACGATCCTGTTCACCTTCACTTCGTCAAAGCTCATGACCGCCGCCGCGCCCTGCATGAGAGCGCCGTCCACAAGATATTCTTCGGGGAAGGCGACGTTTTCCATGACGCCGAACAGATAGTCACGGCTCGCCCACGAGGGCGTCTGCGCAAAATAGATGCGCACGCTCCTGATATTTTTGAACGCGTCGTCGTAGTTGTCCGTATTGTAGACCATGATCGCATTGAGCGAAACGGGCGTATCCCACGACAGCGTGATCTGCGAACCCGTTTTGCCCGTATACATGCGGTCTTCCGTGAATACGTAATAAGGAATGAGCCCGTCGTTGAGATACTCCGCGCCCTCTCCGTCCGAAACGGTGATCGTTGCGGACTCGGCGACGTTCTGATAGCCGCTGATCGATTCGGGCAGAGGCTGCAGAGTGTACGAAGGCCCGTTGGAAGTGAGCACCGTCTCCCCCGCCGCGTTCTGCGTGAACAGCAGCTGATCGACGCCCGCGATGCGGATCCAGCCCATCGCATAATTGGACGGATTTCCCATACGTGCATAGACGATCATATAATCGTCCCCTGCCCTGACGATGCTGTGGTGTCCCGTGCCCGCAACGTATGCGTTGTTTGAAGCCAGAACGGGATTCCCGTCCGTCGTCTGGGGCTTGACGAATCCTTCCAGAGGGTCGTCAGAAATCGCCTGATGCACCGAATAGCTGGGCGAAGAATATCCGTTTGCCGAATACGTCATGTAGTATTTGCCGTCATACTTCACCATGAAAGGCGCTTCGTTGACGGAACCTTCGCTGAAACTGTACGATTCGCCGAGGCTTTCCACCACGGGCTTGCCCTCTTCCGAGAGGCCGCCTTCCGCGCTCACGACGTTGGGCGAGCAGATCAGGCTCAGCGTGCTGTAATCGGGCGTCACGAAGTCCTTCATCTTCATGCCCCATACGCCCTGGAGCGAGGGGGTGTTCGGGTTGCTGTCCGTGTGCTTGTTGAAGTACAGATAGAGTTCGCCGTCGTCATCGAGGAAAGGATCTGCATCGATGACCGAGAAGATCCCGCAGTCATACGCGCGCTCAAAGTCGATGGGAATATCCCCGCCCGTGATGATGCCGTTGTCCGCCGTCGTCACGGGCGACTCCGAACCGAGCACCCGGAACGAGACGGGCGTATCGCCCACGGCGATGCCGAGATACAGCTTGTCGAACGCCGCCGTCGCGCCCGACTCCGTTGCGGAGGACTTGGCCTCCGCACTGAAATACATGTAGAACTTTCCGTCCGAAGGGTTGTAGATGACCTCCGGCGCCCAGATGTTTTCCGAGGTGAGGCTCACCCAGTCGGAGGAAGTGAACATCAGGCTGTAGCCCTTGTCGTACGCACCCGCAAGCTGCCAGTCCACAAGGTTTTTGGAACGGAAGCACTGGAAGGCATACAGGTTGCTGTCGCCCGTGGTATACGAAGCGGAAGACCCTGTGCCGTACATATAGTACCAGCCGCCGTATTCTTCGCTCTCTTCCTCACTGACATACACCACGCCGGGGTCGGCAATGACCGTCTCGTTGGTGTTGTTGTAGAACAGATCGCGGTCATACACTTTCGACGACTCTTTGCCCGTCGAATAGTTTATGCGCACGCCCTCGGAGATCCCGCTGCCCCCGGCACAGCCGGCAAAGCAGACGAGCGAAAGCGCAAGCGCACCTGCTGCAATCGCAAATTTCCTCATGAATGCCTCCCGTGATCAGTATTTTGCAAGCGCATCGTTGGTCGCCTTCGTAAAGTTTGCAAAGAAATCCGCAAGGCTCATGGTCCCGCTGCGCACCTGGCTGTTGAGCGGCTCGGCCCATTCATCGATCCAGCTGCGGTCGGTCATATACCACCAGTCACCCGGCTGCGAATATGCATTGATGTCGCTCAGAGCTTCCGCATTCGGATCGGCCGTATGTTCGAGATAGGTCTGCGCATCGGAAGAATGCGAGGAGAAATAGCCGTTCTGCGCAAGGATCTCCTGCCCTTCGTCCGCCATCCAGCTGACGAACTTCCACGCTTCGTCCTTCATCCGCGAATTCTGGTTGATGGCGATGCCGTAGCCGAGCGAGTGCGCGACGAGTTTGCCCTCTTTTTCCACATTGCCTTCCGAATCATAGGTCTTATAGACGGGCTGAGGCGCAATGCCCCACTCGTTGTTGCGCTGGGACATGGCCTTGTCCACCTCGGCCGCATAGCGGTACTCTTCCACGCAGAAGGCAAGTCTGCCGCCGTTGAACCATGTGACGGCGCTGCTGGTGACGTCCTTGGCGGCCGGGCAGATGCCAAGACCGTCGTCCTTGCCTTTGACCAGCATTGCAAAGCGGGAGAACGCCTCGCGCGTGGAGGGAAGCTCGGTGAGCGTTCCTTCCTCCGCGGCCTGCGCGACCGCGGGACGCACGGTCACCTCCTCGCCGTTGACGGTAAAGGTGTTGTCGTCATTGGCGACGACGGTGTCGCCCTGATCGACGTCGAGCTTGTCAAGGAAATCGAGCGTTTCCCCTGCCTGATAGACGGTGCCCGTATAGGCGCCCGTGTACGTCTGCCCTTCGGCGACGATGAAATTGGGCGTGCTGTCGGGAAGGGTGTACTTCCAGTCGCCGTTTCCGCTGATGTCCTCGATGCAGTCGCCGCCGACCGACCAGCCGTAGGCAAACCACCATTCCGTCCAGTAGCCGTAGTCCGTGGACGAAGCGGCGTTGGTGGTCTTGGTCATGATCATGCCGATGTCCTCGGTCTCGTCCCAGTTCATGGCGATCTTTTCGTTGAAGATCATCAGCTCATCGCCTGCGGGAGCCGTCCAGCCCGTGCCGTCATAGACACCCTCCTGCGCAACGAATGCGTTTTCACGGTAAAAGCCCTTTGCCGGCACGGTAAAGCTGTCGGGAATGCCCAGCTCCGCCTTCGTGTTGCCGTTGGCGTCCTCGCCGCCCGCATTGAACGCCGCAAGGTCTTCCTCCGCGACGCTGATGCAGATGATCCCCGCGCGCTCCAGAAGCGTCTTGTTGTAGTACATGACGCTGACGCTGTTGACGAGCGGAAGCGCATACAGCGTGTCGTCGGCGTCGGACGTGTTGTTCTCCGTGTCATAGCGCAGACGGCTGAGCAGATTTTCGTGAATATCCGCCGTGATCTCGTCCACGCCTTCAAACCCGTCGAGCGGCACAAAGTATTCCGCAAATTTCTTGAAATACTCGTCCTGGGTGGTAAACACATCGAACGCGCCGTTGGTGGCCAGCACTTCACTCTCCATTTTCGTGGAATAGCCGTCGTCCGTGACCGTTGCCGTGCGCACCTCGATGCCGTCCTCTTTGCCCTGCGTTTCATTGTAGGTATCCACAAGCAGTTTGATCTGATCGCCGACGTTGCCGTCGCCTGCACCCGCGCCCGAATACAGGAACGAAATACGCTTGGTTCCGCCGCCGCCTGCGCCCGTGCAGCCCGCCAGGCATGCGAGCGACAGGATCGCGCACATAATCGTTGCAAAGGTTTTTTTCATAACTTCTTCCTCCTTGTTCCCGGCGCCTTCCGTTAATTGTTTTTTCCGCTGCCGTCAGGCAGCGGAAAGCGGCGCGCCGTTTTTTATTTTCCGAATCAGCCCTTCAGACCCGAAGTGACTGCGATTCCCTTGAGAATATATTTCTGCAGAATGAGATAGACCACGAGAAGCGGCAGAATGCTCATGGTGCAGGCTGCCGCAAGCAGCGTGTTGTCGATCGCGCTGCTGTACTGATTCAGCGCGATCTGCAGCGTGTAATCTTCCGGCCAGCGCAGATAGATGAGCGGGTTGAGATAATCGTTATAGCGCGTGATGAAATCGAGAATAAACTGTGCAAGAAGCGCGGGAATGCCGATCGGGAAGATGATCATGGCATACACCGTCATCTTGCCCGCGCCCTCCACGCGCGCCGCCTCCAGAAGTTCATCGGGGATCCCGGAATAGTATTCGCGCAGAAAGAAGATCATCGTGACGCTTCCGAACAGGCCGGGCAGAATGAGGGGCCAGGGCCCGCCCGTCAGGCCGACCGTATCGAACATGAGGTACGACGACGTCAGCGTGACGCAGCCGGGCACCATCATCGTGAACAGCAGGAAAGAAAACACGAAGTTCTTTCCGGGGAAGTGCAGTTTGGAGAAGGAATAGGCGCTGATCGAGGAGACAAGCACGCAGATCAGCGTGGTGGGAAGATAATACTTGAGCGTATTCCCGAACGCGCCGAGCAGCGTGATGCCCATCGAGTCGTCCGTAAAGACGGATACGAAGCTGTCAAACTGGAACCCCATCTGCGGCCACCAGGTAAACGCGGCGTCGTTCGCCTCGGCAAGCATCTTGAACGACGTGATGACCAGCACATAGAAGGGAATCAGGATGACGAGCGTCATAAAGATGAGCGCGGCATATCCCCAGAACGCGGGACGTTTTGCCCCGGCGATCGTGCCCGTCTGCACCTTTTCCGACAATTTCCGGCAGGGATAGACAAGCGCCGCACACAGGACGGCACAGCCCGCAAAGAGCGACCAGTAGAGCGCCCCCAGATCGGACGGCATGATGGCAAGAATGAAAAAGAACACTGCCGCAACCGCGAAAAGGATGTCGATATTGCGCAGGGCGCCCAGTGCGACCGCCTGCCTGTTGTGTTTTTTCAGTGCAATTTGTTCAGAACTCATAGTGCACCCACTTTTTCGAGAGTTTGGAAGAGATCTGCGTCACAATGAGGATAAAGATCGCAAGCAGCCAGCTTGCCGCCGAGGCGATCCCGAATCCGTACTGCCGGGGCGCAAAGAATGCCATATCGTAGATGAACAGCATGACCGGCCGGTAAGCATCGCCCAGGAACGTCTCGTTTCCCGACGCCATGACCTGCACTTCGCCCATGACCTGAAATGCACCGATCGTACACACGGTGAGCAGATAATAGGTCGTCGGGCTGACCGCGGGGAACGTGATGCGGAAGAAGATCGTTCCGCTTCCGGCGCCGTCCAGTTCCGCCGCCTCGTACATCGATCTGTCCACATTGGCCAGCGCCGCCTGGAACAGAATGACGCAGAACCCGATGTTCCGCCACGACTGCATGAACATCGACGACCAGACGATGAGATCGGGATCGGTGATCCACTCGATGTTGGAAATGCCGAATGCGGAGAGCATCGTGTTGAAGATGCCGAAATTGGTCTCATACATCATCTTGAACATGAGCGTGCAGGCGACGATGGAACACACATACGGAATAAAGAACACCGTGCGGAAAAACTTTTTGGCAACGATCTCCCGGTTGAGCAGATAGGAAATGCCCAGACCGAGCGCCATGGAGATGGGAACATTCAGCCAGAAGATAATGGTGTTGAGGAAAGCACGGTAAAACATGGCCGCGTCCTCCCCCCAGAGAAGTCTGGCATAGTTGTCAAATCCGCAGAACACCCCGTCCGAAAAAACAGGGGTATACAGCTGCATAAAGCTCATGCCGAATCCGAGCACCATGGGGATCAGCATGAACAGCAAAAAACCGATCAGCGGCAGACAGGCAAGCAGAAAGTTGACAAAGGAATCGAGCGCCTTTGTCGCGTTTCTTCTTTTTTGCATGGCTTGTGTTCTCGGCATCATTTGGGCTCTCTCCGATATTTCTCCTGGTTTATGTTTCATATTGTAAAACAAATCGCCGCGCTTTCAATAGTATTTTTATTATGTAACATAGATTTTTTCGGAAATCAGGGTCTTTTTATGCTGTTTTACCAAAAAAGACATGCTTTCGTCACCTCCCGCACACATTTTCCGGCGGCAGTTTTTACCACTTTCGCTTCCCCTTTCATTGAAAAAGCCGGGCGCCGTCCGCGCCCGGCCGGAAATGTCCGAAAAATAGTTTTTACAAAAAAAGCGACGCAAATGCGCAATTCCCATAGGGAATAAAAATTAAAATTTTATAGAATTGCACTTTCAAATAACGAGAAAAAACCTTAGTTCCAGAAATGAAACTAAGGTTTTTTACTAACAAGATAAAATTAAAAATATTATCTTTTTAGAAGAAGAACACCTTATACGAGTTGTTAAGCTTTAGATTCGGTAAATTACGCCTATGTGATTTACGTTCACTGGTAAAAACTACTTAAAGAATCATTTTAATGATTTAAGCATCTTGTCAATGCATTTTTTCTTTTGATCGAAATTCGGATGAACATATAAGTTAAGTGTCGTGCTGATGTTCGAGTGTCCAAGAATCACACTGACCGTTTTATAATCACATTGACTTTCTATACACCGCGTCGCAAAGCTGTGACGTAACCCGTGAAATTTGATAGGTGGTATATCTAACTTTACAAGCAGCTTTTTGTAGTAATTCCGATAAGTTCGCGGTTCTGTCGGAGACTCATCATTTGTCAGAACGTAATAATCCCCTTTTACTATTTTTCGTAACGGCTTTATTATCGATAACAATTCTTTCGTCATCGGTATATCCCGTATAGACGTAGCGGTTTTAGGAGTATCTATCAATAATTCGGTATGCTTGATACCGTTTTCTCGGATATAAATGCGCTGAATTGTCTTACGAATATGTATTACGCATCTTTCCGTATCTATATCATCCCAAGTTAATGCGCATAATTCGCCTATGCGAATTCCAGTACTTAAACAAATATAAATGCCGAGATTGCGGAATGTAAAATTATCTTCAACAAAGCGCATTATCTTCTTTTGGCTTGTAATTGATAAAACTTCAAGCTCCTGTCGCTCCCTATCTGTCGGAAATATGACGTCAATGGGAGAACAGGGACAATAATTGTTCTTTGCTCCGAATTTCAGGATCATGCGCAAAACGATAAGCATGTCCTTAATCGTTTTTTGCGAAAGCCCATCGTTTAACTTTTGCAAGACAAATTCTTGCACCTCTTTTTCGGTAACCGTATTCAGATTACCGAATGCCGGCAATAAGTGAGTTTCAACAATAAGCGAATATACTGCAAATGTTGACTTTTTCACGAATTGCCTTTTGTCTCCTTGCCATAAAATTGCAATTTGACGGATGTTTTTTTCATTGGCCATGTTCTTTTTACCTCCTTGAAAACAGTCCATGATTATTGTACCAAATCTTTCATTACAAAAAGAAAATAGAGCAACAGATTATTTTCAATAGAGAGATAAAGATGATCATATAAGCATCGATCACTAAGGAAATTTATAATAAAATTGAGTCTCTAATGTTCCAACTTTGAGATTTGCAGAATATACAGATGAATGGCACAAACATGCGTTGTCAGACTTCGTAACTCGTATTAAACGCAGGAATAAAAGCAAC
>CAJFRT010000016.1 GCA_904419525.1 Candidatus Gallimonas merdae | reverse complement strand
GCCGCAGATGATGCCCGCGAGCATCACGCCCACGACGATAAACGCGATAAGCGTAAGCACCCACTTCACGGTGTCTGAACGCTTGTGTTCGTAAAGTTCATAGTTGCTCATTCTCTACCTCCTGTATTGATCATTGTTGAAAGGTATGCGGCTTAGTTTTCCCCGCAAGCCGCCCTTCCGTTCCTGCTACCCTTACCGAAGCAGCATGTTGAGCAGCGCTTTGTCCGACTGACGGTACGGCTTGACGGGACATTCGTACACCACGCCGTCCTCATCCACCGTACGCACCGCGTAGCTGTTCCCCGAAATGACCTTTCCCGTCGCCTCGTCTTTGATCTCATAGGGCTTCAAGACAAGTTCTGCCGCCATCTCTTCGCCGAATACGACATCCAGCACCGTGTACCCGCCTTTATCGGGCGGGACGATGAGAACGCGCACGTCCTTGCCGCGCACGTTGCCGCGGATGAAGTACCCGTAGTAGGTATTCCCGTCCTTCTCGTAGGTATCCCGTTCCACAAAGATCGTCTTATCTTCCGTCATGCCGCGTCACCTCCGTTCGTTCTCTTCTTCCACGGTCTGCGCGAGATCTCCCGTGCTTCCTCTTTGCTCTTGCCCTCCGCAAGCGCCTGCTTGTACTTGAACATTCCGGCGTGGTCCTGCTGTGCCTGCAGATACCCAGAACGGATGCCCGACTCGAAATCGGTGAGTTCCTTGCCCTCTTTGGGGCCGTAGGTATGCACGCGCGCCTTTCTGTCCGCCGCGTATCCCTTCGCACGCTTCGAGGGAACGCTCCATCTTCCGTCGCGGTACTTGTTGGGTCTTGCCGACGGCTGTTCCGCCTTTTTGGTTGCCATAATTCCTCCTGATATCTTGTTTTGTCCGATAAGCCGATGACGCAGCTTTTTGCCCGTCTTGCCGTTAGCCAAGCAGTCCTATGAAGTTGTAATATGGTAACGGGATCGGCATTTGAGGCATTCCGCCCGTGTCCCTGCAGGCATCCCGGCGCCGCGGATGCCGCATGAGAGTGTTTTGTCTGCCGCCCGTGACGCACTTATTCGCGGTACGTTCTCGTGTGCATTGCCGCGGGGATACGCCTGCCGTTCACATTCGCACGGGAGGCAAACGCCTCCTCATACTCCCTGTCATGGCGCGGCGTACAGCGAAAGTAAGTATCCCTGCTGACGAGATAACTTCCCTCCGCATCGCTGTGAAGTTCAATGACCTGCCGCACGATATAGTCGCGCGTACGGTACACATTGCTCGCTCCCCGCAAAAATTCCGCGATTTCGTTCATACTCCCCCCCTCATACCTTTGCCTGCAAAAATTGCAGTAGCCTCTTGTTCTGGCGCTGGATGTAGTCCTGCGTGTAACTTCTCTCCTCGGAAAACGCCTCCTGCGTGCTGTTCCGCACATACAGCCCGACGTAGAGATCGTAGAGCTGCGGCGATGCGGAGCGCATGACTTCGTTATACCTTGCGGCGAGCCCGACGACCTCATGCGCGCCGGTCACATACCCCGCGCTGTCGAAGAACGGTTTCCGCGCATAGTAATAGCGGATGGCTCTCAAATCCGACCTAATCTTTCCCAATGCCTGCATACTTCTCTCCTTTCAAGGGCTCGTTTTGTTGTCCCTTCACCTATCAGAGAAAAAGCGGGGAAAACTTAGGTAGTTTTTCAGAAAAAAATCAAATTTTTTTCAGAAATTTTTTTAACTTATTGTGAAGATTGGCGATTCGCTCCGATACTGTTGCCTCCGTAACGTCTTCCTCTATGGCAATTTCTCTTTGCGACATACGAAGCACATACAGCTAATATACCGTCGCCCGCTGCAACGGCGTAAGATGCTCCACCGCTTCACTCAACTTTTCCAAATGTTCCTGCCGCGCCGCATCGTCCTCTTCGCGGATCAGAACATCTTCAATGCACGCGTTCTCATCCGCAAATTCATGTCCTGCGTCTGCGACAGCGCCCAAGGAAATCGTATGATACCTCTCTTTGGCATCCCCGCGCCACTCCTCACGCATGCTCTCGCGATATGCCTGAGCGACTTCTTCCGTTACCTCCACGATGATTTTTCTGCAGTCTGCGTCTTTGATGTAAATGTGTTTCATGGTAAAATTCCTCCGATGTGATTTGAAAAATCGCAATCGGACGAATTTCGCCGCAATATGAAAAAAGCCCGACCGCGGTCGGACCAAACTGACCGCAATCGAGCGTATAGTATTCAAAAGCAGTCCTACAAGAATACAACCCGTTTGAGTCTGATCCTTATAGGAC
The DNA here is from genome assembly GCA_904419525.1 of Candidatus Gallimonas merdae. Classification (GTDB taxonomy): domain Bacteria; phylum Bacillota; class Clostridia; order Christensenellales; family Borkfalkiaceae; genus Gallimonas; species Gallimonas merdae. The sequence continues at coordinate 48,298 of CAJFRT010000016.1, read as the reverse complement.
TGCTTCGTTTATATATTAAGATTTATATGTCCCCTTTCATCAAAGAGGCCTGCCGATGGTTTTTTTACCTGCGCTTTGAAGCGGTCGATAAAACCCGAGACGTATGCGGAAATTTCGACCGTGTCGTCCATCAAATGCGTTAGATCCATCGCGTAATTGAGCGCGGAATAAGTATCGCACGCATGGCTTGCGGAGAACGTGGCGTTGGCAAGCCTGCGACCCTCCGCCGCCAGGTCGTACCGCTTGCCGCCCGCGATCTGACTGTCGAACACCGCCGAAAGACAGCGCATCAGGTTGGGGTGCGCTCCGCAGTCGAGGTACACCTTTTCGTCGTCGCAGAGCCAATCGAGGTCGCGCCACACTTCGCATCCGTACACCTGTTCGGGGCGCTCCTCGGGTTTGAGCATGCGCAATGCAGCAATCACTTTGAGTGCCGTTACAACGTGCGTCTCATGCTTGTCTGCAAGATTGTGCGTATAGAGATATTTCGGCTTTGCCCTTCGGATAAGGTCGGCAAGTTCTTCGACGATTTTGGGATTGCCCGCGTCCTTGACTTCTTTGGAAGGGTGCCCGAGCATTGCTAAAAAACCGTACTCCCCTACGCAAGCCGCCTTTTTCTGCTCGACGATGCGCACTTCCTTCATCTGCTCGTCCGTGTAGTCGGCGTAAAGCCCGCTCCTCGGGCTTCCCGCGCCGTCCGTCACGACGATTGCGCCAAACCACTTATCGGGCGTGCCGAAACACTCCGCAATGGGCGCATACGCCATGAATTCGATGTCGTCCTGATGCGCCGCGATTGCAAGGTGCGTTGTGCGGGATATTGCCGCTTTTCCCTCCGTTCCGTCCGGAATATACAGTAGCATTTTTGCCTCCTTACAAGTTTGCCGCCGCCTCTTGATCGGCGATGAGAATACAGTCGGGGTGGAGTTGCAGAACGGACGCGGGAACGCTTTCCGTCACTTCCCCTTTTACCATCTTCCGCACGGCATCCGCCTTGTTTGCACCGCTCGCCAAGATGAGAATTTTCTTTGCCTGCATGATCTGTCTGATGCCCATCGTGAATGCCTTGCGCGGCACTTCGGAAATGTCGTCAAACAGGCGGGCGTTATCCTTCACCGTGCTCTCTGCAAGCGTGACAACGTGCGTCCCGCTCCCGAACGGCGTATTCGGTTCGTTGAATGCGATATGCCCGTTGCTGCCCAAACCCAACAGCTGAATGTCGCGCGGGAACCGTTCCAAAAGCTCATCGTACCGCGCGCACTCCTTTGCCTCGTCCTCCGCCATGCCGTTTTCGATGTTGGTGTTTTCGGGATCGATGTCCAGCCCGTCGAAGAGATTTTTGCGCATGAAATACGCATAGCTCTGCTCATGCGTTTTGGGCAACCCCTTATACTCGTCCAGATTGACCGTGCGGACATGGGCGTAGCTCGTGCCGTACTTTTCATGATCTGCGATCATGTATGCGTACAGCCCCAGCGGCGTCGTGCCCGTCGCAAGCCCCAGCACGGCGTACGGATTGCCCTTCACGACTTCCAGCATGATTTTTGCCCCGGCCCGCGACATTTCGTCATAATTCTCAGCAATAATAAGTTTCATCTGCCCGTACCTCAATGCAAACTTTTCCGAATTTTCAATGTATCCGTTTCAGGCCAAGAGACTCCATGGATCCATTAAATCCGCTGCGGCCCGTTTCGTTTTTATGAAAACGGCAATTTTTTTCAAAATCCCGATACCGACACATCTGATATCGTCCCGAATGCCCCAAGCGCCCCGTTCCTGTCTCCGGCAGACAAAAACCTTACAGAAAAAATTCAGGATGATGGAAACTACCGCACAGCGTCGGCAAAAGCGCATACAGCAGCTGCCGCCCGTCCGCCTTTTTGTCCAGACGAAACGCGTTCATTTTCATCTTTTCCCGATCATAGCCGGCCAGGGAAGCATACGAGAGCCGGATCGTCACCTGATACCCCTGCTGCGTCCCGGATACTTCGGCGGAAAAATCGGGGCCGGTTTTACACACCTGAAGGGGTTTCCCCTTTTCGTTCGTGATCTGCGCATGAAAGCGGACACCAAACGGCGAAACTTCAATTTCCGTGTACCGGCTGAGATTCCCGTCGGGGGAAAGAAATACCTCGACGGCGTCGCCCTTCCAGATATCCTCGTTGTCCGCGGTGAACGGACTGATCATGTCCTCGTCCTGAACCTCAAAGAAAAAGACAAAGCCATCGCTGTCTGTCCGATAGCGGAACAAACAGCCGCGATCCTCCGCTCCCGTGGTGTTCTCACGCAGATAATATACTTTGTTCTCTTGCACCAGTGACATGACAGACCTCTTCCACGGTTTTGCACATCTTGTCAAAGACCAGCAGCATATCTTCCACCAGCTTGAACTGCGTCCGTGCGCGGTCAAGATTCTGTTTCGGGCGCGTCGTGCGGAAATAGATGTCCCCCTCCAGATAGTCGGTCAGAAACCGCATTCCGCATTCATATGTAATCACGATGGCTCCGATCGGCAGATTTTCCAGCTCCTCCTTTGTGATGCAGTCCCCGACCGCATGCAGATAGCCGCGCAGATATGTTTCATACAGTTCGTAGCGGAAAAATACTTTGCTCAGGTCGGGTTCATCTTCGGCGGCGCTGCTGCACCCGAAGCGAATGCTGTCCCCGAAGTCGTAGCACAGCGAGCCGGGCATCACAGTGTCCAGATCAATGACGGCGATCCCCTTTCCCGTCGCATCGTCAAGCATCACGTTGTTCAGTTTGGTGTCGTTGTGCGTCACCCGGAAGGGAATTTCACCCGAATCGAGCTTATCAACGATCCTGCCGCACAGATCTTTGTGCGCGATCACCCAGTCGATCTCGCCGGCGATCTCCGCCCTTCTGTTGCAGGAGTCCTTTTCTACCGCCCGCAAGAAATCGGCATACCGGACTTTCGTATTGTGGAAGCCGGGAAGAAGCTCATACAGCTGCGAAGCGTCAAAATCCGCAAGCAATCTGACGAATTTTCCGAATGCAACCGCGCTTTCATAGAAATCCCGCGAATGGCGCACCGTCTGATGGGTCGTTGCATTTTCAATGAACACATAGACCCGGAAGTAGTTCGATCCGTCAAAATAATAGGCCTTCCCTTCCCTGGTGCGCACGATGTTCAGGCATTCACGCATGGGGTCCCCGCCCTCTCTTTCCACGCTGTTGCGGCAGAACTCAGTCACAAGTCCGATGTTGTGCATCAGTTTGTCCACATCGGTGAACAGACGGTGGTTAATACGCTGAAGGATATAATGCACGGATTTTTCGCCCTGTCCGACCGTTATCCGGAACGTATCGTTGATATGCCCCTCGCCGTATCTTTCACAGTCCAGAAGCTCTCCGTCGATCAGAAAATGTGCGATGATATTGTTGAAATCATATTCTTTGTTCATGATCATTTTTCATTTTTATTATAAAGCCCCATCTCATCCGCTCACATTCAAGAGCGTGCGCACGAATAGTATGGATTCAATCGCACCCAGGTACGCCAGTCCCACGAAATACTCATGCCCGAACGTTACTCCATGATAGGTATCAAACTCTTTCTGCACGTCAAGTACGGGCAACCTGAATTTGCGCTACCGCGTGCACAGAATAAAGCGATTATACCGCTCTGCATTCATGCATATCTCTGTCAGATTGTACTCATATTCCTCTTTGGAAACAAGGGGTTTTTCGGACTCCAAACAATTGATGTTCCGCCAATACCATTGGCACCGATCAAACAAAACACCGCAGAAGGCGCTTTTGCATCCATGCCCTTTCCCCAACGCGTCAGAATATTGCGTGAATTGTCTCCGCTCACGATCGCATTGAACGTGCGACAGCCAATCTGCGGAAAATGCTGCAAGCGCTTCCCTCATCAACCGCACATATCCGTTCCCGATCCTATCCATTGTGGTATTTTTGTCTGCATCCGTAATAGAATCGCCCGCAAAAACAATCATATCTCCGTCTTAAAAATCATAATACCCGCTCTCCTATAAAATCAAATTTGTTTTTCTTTTATTTAAGAATCACGGCAGCGCTGCAGGGCGCCATTTTATTGCCCTTCGGCGCTTCGCCGACATTCCACAAAATTTTACCGTTCAACAGAAAGGGAACTTCCACCGCTTTGTCCGCGGGATTGAGCGCAACGACGATGCGCTCGCCCTCTGCCATGCGTCCATAGACGAACGGATATTTCCCTTTTTCGGCATACAGCGGCTTGAATTCGCCGAACGACTGCAGCGCCTTGTGCGTCTTTCTCACTGCGAGCAATGTCTTCACCGCATTCAGCAGGGAATTTTCGTCCTTCGCCTGTTCTTCGACCGTGGGCGCATCGGCGCTCTTGTCGAAGGGAATATATGGCTTCGCCGAGGAAGTAAATCCGAAGCCCGTTCTCTTTTCCCATTGCATGGGAGAACGCGAGCCCGTGCGGTCATATCCGCCCTCTACCGACGTGAGTCCTTCCAGCCATCGCATGCCGATCTCATCGCCATAATAGAGGAAAGGCGCCCCCGGCATGGTCAAAAGAAACGCAAAGCAGATCTTCAGATCGCGCATATCCCTTCCGCACGCAAGGCGGGACATATCGTGATTCCCCGACGGGATACAAATAAGCCCCTTCCTTTCGGTAGCGGCAAGATCGGCAGAATAAGTATCGAGAAAGGCGAAGATGTCACCCTTCCCCTCTTTGGAGAAAAACGGATACTCGCTGCGAAACAAAGACTTATAGGCAGGCGGACCGAAATGCAACATGAAATCCATGTGGAAGCCCCCTGCAATGGACTCTTTTGGTACGCCCCACTCCGAAACCATGGCGCATTGCGGATATTCTTTTTCGAGAAAGGTGCGAAAATCCTGCCACAAGCGAATGTTCGCGGGATGTCCGATGTCATCCTCTTTGATGAGACTCGCCGCCATATCGACACGGAAGCCGTCAGCACCCAAATCGAGCCAGAAACGCATGACATCTTTCATCGCCTCGCGCGTTGAAAGGGCGGCTGGCGAATCGGAAGAAATCTTCCACGGGCGATCGGGATGCGCATAGCCGTAGTTGAGCGCGGGCTGGTGCGAAAAGAAGTTAACGACCGCACAGCCGTCACGATCAGAAATGCCACGCAGCGTAGCATATTCGCCGCCCCCCTCCCAAATGCTGTTTGTCCAGATATAGCGGTCGGAATATTCGTTTTTATCAGCGCGCATAGACGTTTTAAACCATTCATGATCGATGGCGGTGTGCCCCGGGACGAGGTCGATAAGCACATGCATGCCGCGCCTGTGCGCCTCGTCAAAGAAACGTTTGGCGTCCTCGTTCGTGCCGTAGCGAGGCGCAATCTTTTTGTAGTCGCGTACGTCGTAGCCCGCGTCACCAAAGGGCGAATCATACCACGGATTCACCCAGACTGCGTTACAGCCGAGCTCTTTGATGTAGTCAAGACGGGCGATCATGCCGTTGATGTCGCCGATGCCGTCGCCGTTGGAATCCTGAAAGGACTGCGGATAAATTTCATAAAACACCGCATCCGCAAGCCAAGCGGGAAGGTTGTTCATAATCTTTTCTCCTATTATAAAATGTTCGGTTATGCCTCTTATAAAATGTTCGGTTATGCCTCGTCGCAGCGTTCGATGGAGCGGATGAAGGGATACTGCGCCATAATCTCCGTGAGCCCTTGTCCGTGTTGAGCGTGGCGTGGTACACCGTCTCCCCGCCCTTGCGTTCGATGACAAGGCGGTTGAAGCGGTCGGTCTGAAAAATTTCCTTGATGACGTCGTTCTCCCCGCCGCTGCTCGTGAATACGATCTTTACCTGAAAGTACTTCTTCGTCTGAAAAATTTGCACTTGATGTGAAACAGACACTGTACGCCGATGAGGATGACCGTCGCGCCCGCAGCGATGATATACAATCCCGCACCTGCCGCCATGCCCACGCCCGCCGTTGCCCAGACGCCCGCGGCGGTCGTCAATCCATGTACTTCGTGTTTCCGATACACGATGATGCCCGCGCCAAGAAAACCGACGCCCGCAACAATCTGCGCCGCCACCCGCGACGCGTCGGCGTCCTCGCCGCCGAAGCCGTACTTTGACACTACCATTATAAGCGCAGATCCCGCGAACACGATGGTGTGCGTGCGGATGCCCGCCTCCTTATAGCGGAGCTTGCGCTCATACCCGATAGCAAAGCCAAGCACGACTGCGAGCAAGATATTCAGCAAATGAAATAGTTCACCCAAAACATCCAACTTCTCACCCATCCCCATCTTTTTACAGAACAGATCTTTTCAATACGTCAGCGACATTTTGCGCTGCCGCGCGCATCTCCGCCTCGGCGAGCACACACACAACGAGCTCTGGGCCCGAAAGCCGCAAGAGCCCCCAGCAGCCGCCTGCAAAATGTCATTTGTAATTGTTGTTGAGCAACAAGAAATGCATGGGTCGCCCTCATGCGCCAAACACTCCGACAGCAGAAGTCCGTCACAAACCCGATGTTGTGCATGAGCTTGGCAACGTCTGGGAACAGCCTGTTGTTGATGCGTTGCAAAATTAAGTGTACCTCTTTACCGTTCTCCTCCGGTGCCAATTTAAGACATCGTTGATGCGCCCCTCGCCATAGCGCTCGCAATCTACGAGCGCTACGGCCATGTAAATTTTGTTACAATGCTTTGAAAATCAAATACATCGTTCATATTACATCCTCTTTTCGCTCCACATCATTCCTGTCCTGCGCCCTGAAAGATACAGACGCGCCCGCGTTCAAAGACGTTTCAAAAATGCCGCAACCGCCTCGGCGAGCAGCGCGTGCCCCCGATCGTTTGGATGCAGTCCGTCGTTAAGATTCTCCCGCACGCCGCGGACGATCGGATCGCTCTTACACTTTTCATACAGATCAAGTACCTGCCACCCGTGCCGCAGCGCAGATTCTTTCAAGACAGCCGCATATTCTTTCAGCGAACGCTTGCCCTGCGGAGGCGTACTCTCGCTCGCTCTGCCGAGCGGCGTCAAAGCAACTTTTTCTGCACGTGGAAACCGTTCATTCAGCCGCTCAAACAACACATTGCATGCGCCGCAAAAAGTGTCCGCAGTCGCATCCTCCGGGCTGCCGAACGGAGCATCACCATGGCCGTAATCGTTAGTACCTCCGAATACGACGACGATATCCGCATCGGTTTCAAGCGTCTCCACGCGTGACACAAAATCCTGAAAATCGTTGAAAGCGACCTTGTCCTTCTGCCGCGCGATACGCGTTGCACTGATCCCGTAATTGCGTGCGAGAGCGCCCTCATTGCGCGCGAATACCCTGACAAAGCATGTCTTCGGCGAAGAGGCTCCCACGCCCTCCGTGATGCTGTCGCCGAGAAAGGCGACTTTCTTTCCCGTTAATTCCATTTACCCCTCCCGGAAATATTCGTAAACCGCGCTGCATGAAAATTCACGGCATAACTCTTTCATTTCATTCTGACCGAACGAGCATAACCTTCCAGTCATTTGTCCCACTTTGCGCTGTCTGTGATACGAATTTCAGGCCTTTCATAGTGTTCCAACTCGAAAATCACGATCTCGTTTTGTTCATGTACGACGGGACCGGGGACATAGAGCGTCCGCTGCGGACCGATATTCCAATATCTTCCCAGCGCGAATCCGTTGATGAAGATACAGCCCTTGGTAAAGCCGCCAAAGTCCACAAAGCAATCCTGTCCCGCATGGGCACGGAACGTACCTTTCAGGAACGCAGGACAAGCCTTTGCTCCCCGCCGAAGGGGATATTCTGCAAATTGTCCATCGGAAGCAGCCACGTTTCATATCCCATCAGGAGCTGGCGGTTGAGATAGACGCCCGACATTCCTTTGAGATCGGGCATGATCTCGCCGTAGTTCACCCTTCCGAGCGCCTCGACAAGTACGTCGATGCGCTTTTTCCCTTCAAACGCGCAAAACGTGACAGATGCGCCGTCGAACAGCGAGGCAAAGATACCGTATCCCATACGGGAAAATGCGGCGATCCGCTCCCCGTCCGCGTACACATACGCATTGTCGTGTACGTCCCGCACGGAGAGTTGCGTCTCCTCATACTTCCCTTCCGCTCGCGTGCGGTATAAAATGTAGCCGCCCGTCTGTCCGTACTCCTCCATCCTGCGCGCGACGGGCGAAACGTGCCTTTCCCCGACCGCTTCGAGATTTTCAAACAACGACGCAAATTCGGTCAGACGGACGCTGCCGACGTTCTGACTGACGGGCGCGGGCGGCAGGGGCACGGGTGCGATGCCACGCTTTTCGTGCAAAAGCTCACGCAGCATAAAGTACGTCGGTGTATAGTCCCCGTTTTCAGTGAGCGGGGCACAATAGTCGTAACTTGTAATGTCAGGCGTATATTTTCCGTCGTAATTCGCTCCCGCGGTAAATCCGAAGTTGGTACCACCGCAGAACATATAAAAGTTGAAGCCCGCATCCTCTGCAAGCAGCGCCTCCACCTCCTCCTTGACGCTCTCAGTGCTGCGCGTATGATGTTTTTCGCCCCACGCGTCGAACCAGCCACACCAGAACTCCGCGCAGAACTTTGGCATATCTGTCTGGAAATCCCCGAGAACGCGGAAGGCATTGTGCGTGCGGGAACCGAAGTTGACCGTCTTCCAGACGTCGGGTAAACTTCCGCCCGAGATCATCATGTCGAGATCGCCGTCCGACGTGAAATAGATGCAGTCCATGCCGAACTGCTCGTACAGCCCTTTCAGAAAACGCAGATACTGCTTATCCGTTCCGTAGCTGCCGTATTCGTTTTCGATCTGCATGGCGATGATATTCCCGCCGCAAGACAAAAGGTGCGGCTTGAGTTCAGGCAGCAGAACGGAAAAGAGGTCACGAACGTGCGAAAGATAGCGCTCGTCGCTGCAACGGATCGCGCAGCCGTCGGAGAGCAGCCAGGCGGGAAATCCGCCCGCATCCCACTCCGCGCAGATGTACGGCCCCGGGCGCACGATGGCATACAGCCCGACCTTTTGCGCAAGGCTCAAAAACCGCCCGACGTCGCACATCCCCGAAAAACAGAATTCTCCCTTTCTCGGTTCGTGCATATTCCACGCGATATACGTTTCGACGGTATTGAAGCCGCACGCCTTTAACTTTAACAGCCTGTCCTCCCACTGATCGGGATGGATGCGGAAATAATGGATGCTGCCGCTGTAAATTTGCGTTTCTTTTCCGTCAACAATGATCTTGTTCCCCTTAATCTGCGTCATAAATGTCTCCCCACGAACTAAACATCAATCCCGTTGATCTTTCCGATTTCTTCCAACGATACTTTGGGCGTGCGGTTCTCTTTCAACAGTCCATAGACATCCTGCTGCACATCGGTGAACTGCGCATAACAATACCTGAGAACGGAAATTTTTCGCTGCCGTTCAATCGACGACCGCCACAAAGAGTTTTTTCCCGGAAATGTCCCGATCGAGAAAGCACAGTTTATCCGCTGCGACAATGCGCTCCGGCGCATCCCCACTTTCATCCCGTAGCAAAAACCTGCGTTCTCCGCTGTTTTCATTGTGATAATCAACAATCAGCTCTCCGCCCTTTACACACAGCTTTACATGGAACGAACGGAAGCGCACCCCTTTTGCGGGACACAGTGTAAAACCGCCCGGCTCCGGCTTAAACCCGAAGATCTCAAAAATCAGAATTTTCCCGAGAACGCAGCCGCTTCCCGTAAACCAATCGTTCATAGATTCGCCGTCAAAACCGCGCTGCACGTTTTCTATATACGAATTCGGCATCACGAACGGCGTTGTCGAGATGTATTCATGGGTGATGGGAAGCACTTTCAGAAGCTGCTCTTCCGCAAGTCCGGCTTCGCCGAGATCATAGAGTGACCATACTGCAAACAACGTCGCATGAATATAGACGGCAGCATTTTCCGCAGTTCCCTCCGGCAGCTGCGTGATACGCCCGACCTTGTCGTTTTCAGGCGAAAATGACGGCCGGAACGTGCGGATCCCGTACTTGCTGTCCAGTCGCGCATACGCTTGCAGGATATATCTGCGCATGTCATACTTTTCATTGATCCCTGAAAGCACCCAGAAGGCATTGGAGGTGGCGCTGTCCCGCGAACAGCCGTCGTTGTCGCAGAAACTCCCCACTCTGAAGGCGCCTTTATCCCCCCAGCCGTGGACGATCTTTTTTTGCCCGTTCCCGTCATCGACGACGGCGTGTTCCATAAGCCCCTGCAGGATCGTCCCTGCTGCTGCCGCATATTCCTTTGCCTTATCCGCGAATTTCCCGATGTGCGTCAGAATATTTTGTATCTGTATGCAGTTCCGGTAGACCTGCATAGTCGCCATAACGGAAACTCCCGTTCCGAATTCTTTCCCAGGATCGTCCGTTCTGCCGAGTCCGTCCAGTGCGTCGTTCCAATCCCCGTAAAGAGCATGAACGCAGTGCGTCCGTTCGTCAAGATTGCGCAGCAGAAAATCAAGGATGCGGAGCAGATGCTCCAACGCCGTATCCCGTTTATCGCTGAACGATACTTCCCTCCCCGCAAACCTGTAATAGCCACATTCCTCATCCAGAACGGTTTTATCCCCCGTGACTGCAAGATATGTGTAAAATGTGGATATGATCCACGCACCCTGGTCGATAAATTCCCGCAGATCCATCCGCGGAAGCTGTCCCCGGCTGCGCGGATAGGAATACTGCCGCGGCGCCCTGCCGTCCTCCCCGATAAACCCGAGCGCCTCCACCATTCTGCGGCGGCACACTTCGGGGATCCAGAAAAGAGAACATTCCAGCTGCTGAAAGATATCGCGGATGCCGATGAGGTCGCCCGCGTAATTTTTGGCGCGCGAACAGAATTCCGCCTGGCGGAATACATTGTGCAAAAAATACGAAAGCAGCTGTCCGTCGATCCCCTCCGCCGTCATCTGCACCTGCGGAAGCGCGCGGTATGGTTTTTCCTCCGCGTCTGCCTCGTTCTCTGCGGCATGCGCGCTGCGTACGGCCTGCTCGCGGACATCGGACACCGAAAACGTATAGGAGATGGTAAGACTCCCCTTCGGCTGCAATGCGGCACGGCACAAATCCCCCGCGATCGCGCTCTCCGTAAATTCGCAATAGTGCTTTTCTTCCGCAAAACGTCCCGTCCGCAGACACTCCGCCTCGTAAAGCTGGCGCATGGCGCCGCCCTTGTAATCCACGGGAGATGCCGTCGAGGACACCTGTCCGCCGCAGCTGCGCACAAGCGCACCGTAGTGATGCAGACAGAGATCCCGCCCCATGCACTCCGTCACGGAAAATAAAAAACCGTCCTCCGTCACCACACACGACCGATACCACTTGTCCTCGAATCCTTCCGCCTGTGCATGACGGAAAAGAGGCGACATGTACATGGAAAGATAGGTCTGAAGAGGGCGTCCGCTCTTGTTTATGACCGTACATGCCATCCGCACGTTCTTCCGCGCATCGACGTATAACTTTACGCAGCCGTCCAGTTTCTCCCCTTCGGCGATATAATATGCAGCAGCAGGCGTAAAGACCGTGTATCTTACAACGGTTCCTTCGTCCGTCTGCCGCGCCGCACCCGTCACGGAGACGGGGCAGAACACATCGCCACGCTCTTCCCCGAAAAAGAATGCGAGATTGGGCTCGTGCGTGTTTTCCCACCCAGGCAGGATACAGAACGCGCTTTCCTCGATCCGGACGTTCCCGGAGGAATACGCCCACAGCGTCATGCCATCCGCCGAATACGGATAGCGGCTGTCTCCGCGTCTGCACGGAAAACATACAATGTCGTCCTCGCTCAGGAAATATGCGTCGGACGGAAGTTTTCGTTCCGTCCTTGCCTGTTCATCGCGCATCAGTGCGTGAACCCGCTGCATGATCTTTTGCATTTCACACATATCCATCTCTCAAATTCCGTCCAATGACGGCCTCCGCATCTCAAAAGCAGCCGTTTTCTCCGTTCTTTCTGCCAACTTTTCATTCACGGAAAACGCCGACCCGCTTCCCGCGCTCATTGTTGCATCCGACCCGTAGTTTCGACCGACTCTGCCGCCGCTTTATCCCACAGCGGATAAGCTCCTTTCTGAGCCGTGGTAAGCGCGCCGCAGATATTCCCGCGGCGTAAAACACGGGCCATATCCGTTTCCCCCTCGTTCAGCAGGGACAGAACGCCCGCAAAAAAAGCATCGCCCGCGCCAGTCGTGTCCACCGCCCGGATTTTTATTGAAGGTTCCTTGCAGATCGTTCCCTTTACGCACGCCATACTGCCCTGAGCCCCCAGCGTGAGGAATACGATTTTACTCGTTCCCGCAAGAAGACAGAGCCTGTTTTCCATTGTTTCCCCGCTCGTAAAAAGCGGCAGTTCCTCTTCGGAGAGTTTGACGATATCGGCAAGCGCTATATATTTCGCAATTACCTCCGCCGCCTTCGCGGCACCCGCAAAAACGTCGGTGCGGTAATTCACGTCAAAACTTACCTTTTTTCCTCTTGCATGCGCCGCCGCGATTAACTCGTCAACGAAAACACGCCCCTCCCGCTTGGAAAGAGGCAGCGAACCGATATGCACGATATCTGCACGTCCGGCGATCTCTTCCGCCGCGCCGCGCGGAAGGCAGTAATCTGCAGTGTGTTTGCGATAAAAACGGAACTTTCGCTCTCCCGAATCGGACAACTCCACAAATGCAAGCGTGGTATTCCGTGACGGATCGCGCCGGATCCTGCAATAATCGAACTTCTGCCGTTCCGCAAACTCCGCCAGAAAATCACCTGTCGTATCGTCTCCGACGCAACCGCAAAAGCCGCATGGAACCCCCAGTTTTTTTAATCCGCAAGCCACGTTGAACGGCGCTCCGCCGGCATATCTTTCGTAGCTGAACGTTCCGTTTTCCTCCTTGCCGATCATGTCGGCAAGAATTTCCCCTGCGCAAATAATCATCTTTTCTCACATCCCGAAAATTTCCCGCCGCGGACTTCCGTCATCTTCCGATCTGAAACAATACCGGCACAAGTTCGCTTATGCGCTCGATCGTCACGTCGCATAAGGCAAGTTTCTGACAGGATGCAGCCGCTGAAAAACCCTGAAACCCGACGCAGAACAGTCCGGCCGCCTTGGCTGCCCTTGCGCCCGTGTCGGAATCCTCCACCGCAGCCGCATTCTCGGCATTCACTCCGCAATGTTCCATCGCCCTGCGATAGACGTCCGGCGCAGGTTTTGCGGCGGCCACCTCGTCCCCGCACGCCAAAACGCCGAAATATCCGTGCAGGCCGGTTATTTCCAGAATCTTCTCCACATAATCCCTGTCAGAGGACGACGCCACTGCAGCCGTAACACCCTTTTCGCGAAGGGCTTCCAAGGCGTCTTTCAAGCCGTCCGCGGCACAAAGGCGCTCTTTTTGTGCAAGGTCTATGATCAGGGAAAACTCCCGTTTTGTAAGCTCGTCCGCCGTTGCGCGCAGGCCGTACCCCCTTGCCACATCCGACCAGAAATCGCGCTTGCCGCGGCCGATCGCCTGGGGAGATATCGCCTCAACATCCAGCCCGAGCTCCGTCAGCAGTTGATTCCTTGCGCGGGCGTGCAGCGGCTCGGTATCCGCAAGCACGCCGTCCATATCAAAGATAACCGCGCCGATCATAACTTCACCACATATTTCCCTTTGGCGCGAAGGGACGCATCTGCAAGCACATCGGGCAGTTTTTCAAGCGGGATCGGGGGACAGGCCATACTTTTCACGTCTATCCGCCCCTGTTCGATAAGCGCCAGCGCCCGCGACTGCGTGTAAGGGTTGATATAGGACGACCGGAGCGTGAGCTCTTTGGAAAAGACGTCGTAAGGCTTCAACATGACCGTATCGTCCGGTTTTGTCAGCCCGAACATCATCACCGTCGCCTTTTTCCCGGCGGCGGCGACCGCCTGTCCGATCGTGCGCGTAAGTCCCGCGCATTCGATCACGCAGTTAAAATCATACCCCCGGCACAATGTTTCAAATTGGTCTGCGGACATCGGAACGGGATCGATACACAGGTCTGCTCCCAGCCTTTGCGCCTCCTCTCTTTTTTCCGCGACCGGCTCGGATACCGCGACGAACGAAGCGCCGGAAAGCCGCGACAGCTGCAGCATCAGCAGCCCGATCATGCCTGCCCCGATGACCAGTACCCTGTCCCCCGGCTTTATTTCACACAGATCCATGCCGTGCAGACAGCACGCGAGCGGCTCCGTCATTGCGGCGGCCTGCAGATCCGTCTTTTCCGATACGAGGCGGGTCTGCCCGACGGGCACCGCAACGTATTCCGCAAATCCGCCGTTGACCATGGTTCCGATGCCGGTCATGTGTTCACAGAAATGCCCCTTTGCCGAAAGGCAGTATTCACACCTGCCGCACAGCACGTTGGGGTCCACATTGACCCTGTCCCCCGCCTTTCTGTTCCGCACGCGGGCGCCGACCTCTGCGATCACGCCGGAAAATTCGTGTCCAAGAATGATGGGCGGATGAACCTCCGCGCAGCCCTTGTCTCCCTCGAAAATATGTACGTCCGTGCCGCATACGCCGCAATATGCCACTTTGACAAGGACCTCGTCCTCACCGATCCGCGGCATTTCAACCTGCTCGATCCGCATGTCGTGCCTGCCGTAAAATACGGCGGCTTTCATCGTATTTTTCATGATCATATCTCCTGTATCTGAATTGTTTACAAACACGGCGGCCGGACGGCGTTTCCGAAGCCCGGCCGTTCATGCGCCGATCGGCGGATCTATGCGTTCGTCGGCCGTATCTCCGTTTCAAAGCCGTCATAGGCGACGGTAAAGCCGTACTTTTGCGCGGCGGAAACAAGCTCCTCGTGCGTCGCGCGGCAATTATGGGAAAAATGCGTACAGATGCAGGGCGTATCGCATGACGCCGCACCGACGGCGATCAGGCGCTCCAGCATTTCCTTATTTTCCTCCATGCCCATATGGATATAGTAATCCTGCGGACGGTCGCCCTTTGTGCAGTCAAAGACAATGGCGCCCAGCGCCGTGCCGTGTTCCGCAAACCAGCCGTAAAATATTTCGTCGCGCAGGATCCCCGTATCGAGGCAGTACAGAAGCGCCGCGCCGTCCTTTTCGATGAGATATATGCGCGCCTCGTCCTCCGGCCGCATGTGCACCGCGGGAAATCCCGTCACGCGGTGGCCGCCGACCAGATACGTCCGGTACGGCTCCATGCTTTCCAAAACGTAGCCCGCCTCCAGCTCCTCACGCAGGACGGAGGAAGCGATCTTTGCACAGACCGCGCCGCTCGCCCAAACGTGTATTTTGTCATATCGAGGGGCGTACGCGAATCCGGGACGGCGGCTGTAGAAGTTGTCCGCCACGAGATGATCCCAGTCGGAATGCGTGACGAGGATATGCCCTATCCCCGCCATATTCATTCCCGCCGCAAGAAGATGGGCGTATGTCTCCGGCCCGAAGTCCACAAGCAGCTCACCGTCTATGAGCGCCTGCTGGCGGGTGCGGATATTTTTCCCGCCCAAAGCAAGTGCCTTTTGACATAATCCGCAGTTACAGTACATGGCGGGGATCCCTTCCGCCGCCGCAGTTCCCATGATACGAAGTTTCATAGATGTTCCCTCGCCGTATTCCGATCCATATTCGTTTTCACTCGCGCAGGCCCGTCAGACCCGTTCAAACAGGATCCGCACCGCCTTCCCGCTCTGATATTCCATATCGCCGATCCGCAGGCCCAGATTCATCAGAACGCTGCCGCTGTATATTTTCCCGTCCAGAGAACAGCGGTAACGCGCCCGCGTATCAAGTCCGCGCATGCGGACGATCTTGCTCCGTTCCTCCTCCACAAACAGGAACTGGATGAGCGTAAACAGCGCCCTTGACTTGTCCTTTGTAACCTGAAGATAGGCCACGAAGTTCCCCGATCTGTGACCGATCAGGCGATAGAAATCGCCTTTTAAGACGAACGCTTCCTCCTTGCGGTACTGCCGCGAAAATTCCGAAAGCCGCCTGCACTCCCGGGCGGAGAGCCCGATCGGATCCAGCTCGTACCCGTAAAGGCCGAACGACGCGGCCGTATAGCGGAAGTCCTCCGATGCGTCCAGTCCCGTTACGCGCGCCCTCGTCAGATGGCTGCCCATGCAGGAGGGCGGATACGCAAGGCTCGTGCCCAGCTGGATATCCGTGCGGGTAAAGGGATCGGTGTTGTCGGACGTCCAAATCTGCGGAGAAAAATACAGCATTCCGAGGTCGAACCTTCCGCCTCCCCCGGCGCACGTTTCAATGAGCAGATTGGGATACCGCGCCGTGATCAGACGGAACAGCCGGTAGACGCCGAGTACGTACCGATGCATCACCTCGCCCTGATGGACGGGCAGGAGACTTCCTGCCTCGGAAATATAGCGGTTCATGTCCCATTTCAGATAATCGGGACGCGCCTCGTCAAGGATCAGGCACAGTCTGTCGTACAGATACTCTATCACGGCGGGATTGCCCATATCAAGGACGAGCTGACTGCGCCCAAGATATTTTACATCATCCGAGCATATCACCCATTCGCGGTGCGTCTGATACAGATTGCTGCTACGGCTCACCATCTCCGGTTCCACCCAGAGCCCGAACCGAAGTCCTTTCGCGCGCACCTTTTCCGCAAGCACGCCGAGCCCCGAAGGAAACTTTTCCCGGCAGACACAGAAATCCCCAAGCCCCTCCGTTTCCGAGCTGCGGAACCAGCCGTCATCCACAACGAGCAGTTCCGCGCCGATCTCCTTTGCCCTGTCGACAAGTGAAAGGATCTTTTCTTCGTCGATATCGAAACCGAACGCCTCCCAGGTGTTGAGCAGGATCGGACGGGAGGAAAAGGCAAACCGCGGATCGATCACATGACGGCGGATGAAATCATGAAAATTGCGGCTCATGCCGCCGAGTCCGCTTTCTGAAAACGTCATGACCACTTCCGGAGCGCAGAAAGTTTCATCGGGAGCGAGCAGCCAGTCGAACTCGTAGTCGGAGACGCCGGAGACGATGCGGATGTTACCGTTCTTGTCACGCTGCACCTCATTCTTGAAATTTCCGCTGTACATGAGGTTGAAGCCGTACACTTCACCCCGATTTTCATCGGCGTTGTGCGCGCACAGCGCAAAGAACGGATTGCTCTCGTGCCCGCTTGCGCCCTTGTTGGAAAAGCTGCCCTGCAGCCCCCGCTTGACGGGCGTGCGCTGTACGTCGGCACGTTCGCAGTGATAGGTGCCGTACAGTTCGATGAGATCGAAGTCGCTCCCCCACAGGTCCACGCCTGCGGCGGCCTTCAGGACGTGGATCTCCCTGTCGCAGCAGTTTTTGATCTCGATGTGCTTGGCGATGACGTCCTCCTCCGCCCAGACCACATAGATCAGACGGACTTCAACCGTCTCCGCCTTGTTTTTCAGAACAATCTCAAGGCTGTCGGCGCCTTCGCCGCGCGCGCAGGGAAGCTCCGCCATGTCTCTTCTGCCCGCGTACACCGCATGCGAAACATAGTGCATGCGGCAGCCGTACTTTCCGTTTTCATCCAGAAGCGAGAGCGCGTACGCGCGATAGTCCCCCGCGTTTGCCGCGGGAAGCTCCTGCAGGAAAATATCGGGCGAGACACAGTCCCCCACCATGCGCTCGTAGGGAGCAAAGCTGTATGGTCTCCGGAAGCAAATGCCGCGCAGATCGTCGTGCGGGATGCTCGCGCCGTAATAGAGATGTTCGAGCGTGAAGAGTTCGTTGACGAAGAACGCGTATGTCGTATGCCGCGTATCGAGATAGAATATCTTCGTCACTTCATCAAAACAGATATTCATAAGACAGCCTCTCTGAAAGTGAATTAAGTAAGATTTAGGCGGCTGCGCGCAGAGCGCACAGCCGCCCCCTTTGTTGTCAGCCGGTCATTCCGCCGGTTTCTCCGTCGCATAACGGATCCCGTCCAGCCAGACAGTGATCCCGTTCGTATTGTTGCCCCAGTTATAATCGAAGAAAAGAAACTGCTTTCCAGAGGCAACCAGCTCGGAATCGAACTTTTCGATCGGCAGATACAGATCCGTCCAAACGGCACTGAATCCGTCCTGCAGCGTGGTTTCTTCATTTATCGTCTCGTCCTTCCAAAACACGCGCAGATTCGATCTGTCGCCGTCGATGAACACGGTGAAAACGACGTACTTGAAGCCGCTGTCCGCCGCAGCCTCGTGCAGAGGCGCGCCTAATCTGACGCCCGGATATGCACCGGAAAGAACAAGTTTTGCGACATCGTGTTTGATCTCGTTGGGCTTATCCGCTTCCTCTACAAAAGTGATCTTGATGGCGGAGCCGGAATTGGGAGTCAGGCGGCTTCTGCCCTCGGCGCTGCCGAAGAAGTTGACCTCGTCCGCCGCGGGAGGCGTGGAAATGACGAACGCCGTTCTGCCCGGTCTGCCGTTTACGGTGTAGAGGATCTCGACCGTCACATCCCGCGCGCCCTCGCCGCCGGAGAGAATCGCGCCGATATCGTAGCCGCTCTCCGATGCGGAGACCGGAGCGCCGTCCGCCTGAACGGTGAACTGCACGTCCGGTACGTTCGCGACGGTCAGAACGTTTTCATCCGACATCTCATACCCGACAGCATAGCGGACGCCTTCCACGTAGACGGTGATATTATCGACAATTTTATCGTTCTTCCAGAGCATGATCCGATGGGAGCCGTCTGCATAACTGCCGTAGTCAAACACGCTGATGGGGACATAGTAATCGTGCCAGCCGGAAACAAACTTGAAGGACTCGGACAGCGCCTTATT
This sequence comes from Candidatus Gallimonas merdae, assembly GCA_904419525.1. Classification (GTDB taxonomy): domain Bacteria; phylum Bacillota; class Clostridia; order Christensenellales; family Borkfalkiaceae; genus Gallimonas; species Gallimonas merdae. The sequence goes on along the minus strand of CAJFRT010000016.1, from coordinate 29,524 downwards.
GTTCGTTCCATCGTACCATTCAAAAATGACGTTGTTCAGGTCTCCCGCAGCGTAGATGGTGAACACGACGTGCGTATACAGCCCGTCTGCGGGTTTCTGGCAGAGCGGCGTCCCGAACGCAAAGCGCGGGTATGCCGAATACGTGTTGTTGGTCAGATCGAATTTGGCGACGTTGTGCTTAGTCACGACGCCGTCGCTGACGGAATCCTCGAACGTGGGCCTTATGGCATCCTGCGAGCCGGAATCCTTTTCATACGCCGCAAGCAGCGCGTCGCGTCCCTTCCGGATGCTGAATACACTCAGCTCGTTGGCGTATCCGAGGACAGACCAGACGTCCTCCGCCGTTTCGATGGTTTCCCCGTCCGCGCCCTTGCGCGTGATGGTGAAGGTGACGTCGTGCGCCGCGGGATCGTCCTTTTGAGGATCCTTTTCCGCAAGGTTGTAGACGCCCTCCACCGCGTACACGGTCTCGTTGCCGACCTTTACTTCGTAGGTGCTCGTGTCCCCCTGCGGCGGGGTGATGGTGAGCATGCCGTCATCCGAAACCGTGTACTCGAACCCGGCTTCGGCGGCCTTTACGAAATACATGCTGTCGATGTAGACTTCGTGGTACATCGCCGCGTTCGTGGTGAACACAAGTTTGAGATTCGAGGCAAGCGAATCAAAATTGCTGAAGATCACGGAAGCGGGGATTTCGATCTCGTTCCAGCCCGTTTCCATACGGATATCATGATTCCCGTTCAGCTGCCAACTGAAGATGTAGCCCGCGCTCTTCGGATTATACACACGGACGATGAGTTTGGCATCCTCCGTCACGCCCTTCTCCATGTACTCCGCCTGCGTCAGCCGGGGCACAAAGTTTGTGAGCGAGGGCCACGTTTCCTGCGTGGCGGTGGTCATCTTCAGAACGCCCGTCGCATCCTGATAAGAAGCAAGCCATTCGACGGACATTCCCGCCTGAGCGCCGTTCGCGGCGATGGGCGCGACCTCCGCCGGGCTGTCGAAATTCTGGTATTCGACGGTCGTCTCCGTCTCCGCCACCTGCGTGCGGTTTGCCTTGATCACGCGGATGTAGTCGAAATAGACCGCCGTGTCGTCGTAGGGCGCCGTGTTGTTCGTGAAACAGAATGCCCCCTCCGAGAACATCAGATCCCATTTCTCCTTGACGTCTTTCAGCGGAATGTAGAAGGACTGCCACGTTTCGGAAGCAAACCACCCGATGCTGCGGTCGTCACTCGAGCCGTAATCCGGGGTATAGTAGATGGAATAATGTACCGGAATGTTTTCCGCATACACGCGCAGTTCGATCAGGTCGTTTTCGTCAAACCCGCTTGCGAGGAGCTGCTCGACGTCGTGCATCGGCGACGTCAGCGTGAAGTTCGCCCAGACGTTTGCAGAAGTGGGCAAAAACTTTACGACGCCGCTCGCTCCTTCAAAATCCCCCACATACGTGAACAAATGTGCATTGGTCACGTTCAGCAGGCTTTCGGGACTGTCGAAATTTTCAAGGTCGCCCTTGTCAACGGGGGCCGCGCCGCCCGTCACGGTCGTAAACGCCGTGTAGGAAATATCGTCCTTCTGCGCGAACGCATAGAGGCGGTGTTCCCCCTCGAACATGCGGATCTTGTCTCCGTTCACATAGGAATAGCATGCGGAACCGTCCGCCGTCATCAGGTTGTACTCCACATCTTCAAACCCTTCGCCGACAGAGGGAATGTCGCTCTCGCCGTAGGGAAGGGAATATTCGGCCTGCGCGAACGCGAACGCATTCTGCCCCGTGACCGTGACCGCTGCTTCCGCCGCCGCGGGAAGCCAGGCGTTGCTTGCAGGCCAGGCGCACGCGCGGATCGTGCCGGCGACGCGGGGCGTAAAGCTGCCGTCGCCGCTCATCTGCGGCTGTCCGTCCGGCGAAGCGACGTCGTAGAGTTCATAGTAGAAGTCGTCCGTCTGTTCGCTCGACGCCGTAAGGGTCAGCTCCTCGCCGTAGGCCACCGACGCCCCGTTCAGGGTCGCCGTGAGCGGGACGGCGATATAGATACTGTCGATATACAGGGTGTACGCCTTGTTGGTGAGATTCTGCACATTGAACAGGGAGCTGCCGTTGTTGAACTTTGTATACAGCCCCGCAAGGTCGTTTGCATAGCCGAGATCGGCCGCCGACATGCGGATATTCGTCCAGACGCCGTCCTCCAACGCAGCCGACCTGGAGCCCCACGTAACACTGCGGGCGGCATGATCGGACGTATCGACGCGCAGCCACATGGAAATGACGGCGTTGTCCTTGCCAAGCTGTTCGATGAACGCCTCTTGGGAAATTTCAGGATGGACGCGCACGGTGCCGACGGCGGAATCACCCGGAAGTTCCGTCTTGACGGAGCCGTAAGAAACATATTCGTTGCGGAATACGTCGGACGTGAACGAGGACGTCTCCATGCGGAAACCGTTCAGGGAATTCACCCACGAGCTGACCCCGATCACATTGCCGTTTGCATCGTTCAGGGCGGCGATGGCGTTCTTTTCACCGATGTCGCGCACACGGAAGGAGAGTTCGGCGTCGCCCGTCTTGCCGCCTTCTGCCGTCACCTGAAGGGTGAACACATACTGCCCCTGCGGAAGCGTGAGCTGTCCGTCGGCGTCGAAAGTGACTTCGGTGCGGTTTTCCCCTTCCACACGGTAGAGCTTCAGGTCCTCGGACTGCGGCGTTCCGTTGAGCACGATCTCATAGTCCGGAACGTCGAACGCCTCATTCTCATACACCGTGAGCATCGTCTCGGTGAAATAGGGCCGGGGCGTATCGCTCCCCTTGATATTGACGGTCACCTTCCTTGTCGGTGCGGAAACAGACGGATCGGCAAGCGAATATTCGATAACGTAACCGCCGGCATATTCCGCGCGGAACACGCTGCCCAGCACCTGAACGGGCGCGCCGTCCGCCTGCGTGACCTGGGCAATGACGGCATAGGCATTTCCGTCGGTATCATACGCCGCAGAATTGGAAACGGCCACTTCGGCGTTCCATTCGACTTCGATGGTCTCGTCCTTCCAGTTGACAAGCGACACTTCCTTCTGCGTTTCGGCGGGCTTGCAGGCAGCCAGACCGAACAGCAGCGCAAGCGACGCCAGCACGGCAAGGCACGCGATCGCGAGCGATCTGAATTTTTTCCCGATGAAACTCATCATATCTCCTCCTCAATTTCATTGCTCGATATGGAAATGATCGAAATAGAGCACGCGGTCCTCATCGCCCGTAAATTCGCCCCACACGATGCGGATCTGTCCGGGATTGGCGCTGAACGATTCCTCGCCCTCGCCCCAATGATCATCGATGTAGGAAAGCGGAATGCTGACTTTCAGCCAACCGCCCGGACTCGGATAGATATGGGCCACGTTGAACACACTGCTCTGAAGCGCGTGCACCGCCACGACCGTCATATCGAGCCCGACCTCCGCTTCGCTGCGGATCCAGAACACGAGCCGGGCGGAAGGCGACGCTTCGGTAAGGCCCACCGCCTCCAGAAGGGACTGCTTCAGATAGATCCCGTTATAGATCGTGCCGTCGATCACACTGCTCGGCTTTGTGGCGACGCGCAGGATCTTGTTTCCGGAAGGCGCCTCAAGCCCGTAGTCCGCCGCTTCCACGATGGCGACGTCGGGGTTGCGGATCTTATCGTGAACCTGCAGCCCGATCATATATTTCTGATAGGACTTTTCAAAGTCGCAGATCTCTCCTTCGTCCAGCTCGATGATGTTCTCCGGCTGCACGGGTTCCGCTGTGGTATGCAGACTGATGTCGTCGAGATAGAGATCGGGCGCATCCTTCAGCTCCCGCGAACCGACTCTGTCGAAGGTCATGGCAAGCCCGAAGCAGGAGGAAATATCGTTATCGAGCGCAAGCACGTTATGATCGAGCAGGAAGAACACGTCGTTCCAGCCGGGAGTCAGGGTGAATTTCGTCAGAGACGAAACTTCCACCGCGTTCTTCTCGAAAATGAAACCGAGATAGAGGGAGAGGTCGGTCTCCTCCGCGTTGTACATCGCGAAAGAGATCTCCTCGATCTTGGTCAGATCGGTGTAATCGAATTCGTATGTCGCCGATGCGAAGGGAATATACAGACAGCTCTCCGACTTCGTGCGCTGGAACGAGTTCGTGATCATGGTCGAATTGGGGCCGAGCGGGCGCAGATGCGCGGAGGTCTCCCCGCTTCTGACATACTGCGCATCCCTGTTCACATCGACCGCGCCGAAAGAATTCATCACGCGCATCAGCTGGAAGTTGCGGTCATAGTCCTCAAAGTCGTACAGAAGAACTTCTTCGGACTGCTGCTGTTCGGTCTCCTGTCCCTTGTCGCAGCCCGCAAGCCCCACGCACATGACTGCGGACAGAGCAACGGCTACCGCGATTGCTTTTTTCATCATTCTATCCTCCTTATACAAAGTACACATCGACGCCGATGAAGTACAGGTCGTCGCACGCAGGCGAATCCGATTCGCCGAAGTAGAAACGGATATTGGTGAGCGCACCCGTCTCGTCCCAGTCGTAGCCGAAGATGTTGCCGATGGTGATCTCGTTGTACCCCGCTTTCAGCGTATCCTGACGGATCTCGGTATAATACTCGCTGCCCTCATAGCGGAATTGCAGCCGGTAGGTATACTTGCCCTCGTCCTCGCCCGAGGCGTCGCGGTTGTTGTAGATCTTGATGACGACTTTCTGCGTCTCCTTTCCGATCTCGCTCATCAACAGATCGCCGCCGAGGACCATCGACTGGCTCAGCCAGCCGTCCGCCGCAGGCAGACCGAGCTGCAGCCACTTGATCCCCTCTGCCGCCGTCGTATCGACGGTATTCGCCGCAACATAGTTCGCTTCGCTCGCCGTCTGCATCTCGTCAACGCCGAACGTGATGTAAGGCGTCAGCTGTTCCATCGAATGTGAACGGATCTCGCCGCCCAGGTTCATGTTGAACGAGATCGTCCTGTCGCCCTGCTTGACGTCACACACGAACACGTTTGCATCCGCGGAGAGCTTCTGCGTGAACGTGTACAGTTTGTAGCCGTCCGCCAGCGAGGAGGAAGTCACGGAACCCTTCTCCTGATCGTACACCACGGTGCATCCGTCGGGAAGTATGAGCTGAATGACGGCGTTCTCATCCGTGATGTCCACGGAAGAGACGATGCCGCCGATGGAAGCAAGTTCCGCAAGGTTGCCCAGAAGTTCGTATGCCTCGTCGAAATAGTTCTGCGTCGTATAGACGGTCGTTCCGCTATACAGATTCTCGCTCATCAGCGAATAAACTTTGTCAAAATCCGCAACAATACCCGAACCTGCTTCCGCAAGCGCAGCGTTGATCTCCCCGTATATGTTCTGAATGGCGGTGAGGATCTCGTACTCTTCCAGGCCGTCGCGGATCGCCTGCAGACGGATGGTGCCGATCGGCCCGTACACGCCGTATTTATTGCCGGGATAGAACAGGAATCCGTCACCGTTCGCACCGCCGGCGCTCTGATAGCGCATGGCGTTGTCATAAGGATCTTCCAGGAATTCCTCCGTGCTGTACGCGTTGTAGTTGTCCGCTACCCAGTACAGGTTTCCGACGACGCCGTAATCCGCCTGCATCCAGGAAAGAAGCCGCGCACTCAAAAGATTGGTATCGTCGATGTGGTAGGTCGGATAGGGATAGTGCGGACCGACCGCCAGGTACCACCACCGCTCGACGTCGTTCACATACTCCTCACGGTGCTGTTCGCTGTCATACATGTCCACCTGCGGGCAATACACCTCGATGCTGTCGTCAAAGCGCTCGTCGTGCGGCCCCGTCAGGACATTGCGGATGTTGAGAACGCTGTCGATCACTTCTTTGCGGAAGGCGTACTCCTCCTCCGAAAGGGTATCTTTTTCTGCTTCGAGCGCTTCCGTGTATTCCGCATGAACGGTATCGCGAATTTTCGCCAGATCAGACTGCGCCCTGTTGGCACGCGGGATCAGATAGGGATTCATGGTAGGCTCGTCGACGAACGTAAAGTAGAACATCGTCTTTGCGACAAGATTGAGCTGCTCGTCCGTCCCGTAGCTTTCCAGGCTGACGTCAATGAAGCTGCGCATCCAGTCCCCCGTCTTGTCGAGCACAAGATAGGTATCGCCCCTGCCGTTGTCGATGACATAGGGCATAAACACCGTCGTCACGCGCTCATCCTGCGCGAACTCGAACGCTTTCCGGGCGTAAAGCTTCATATCGTCGGGGTCGGCACTGTCATAGTCGATCATCAGAATCCCCGGATTGAGGCGATAGTCCAGCAAAGCCTCGGCATAGGCGTCCAGCATGTCCTGCGACGAATCGAGTTCGGCATACGCCATGGTCGAAGAATCAATCGCGAATTCGCTTCTGGCGGTATAATTGCCTGCAAAGTCATAATCCCGCACCCGCAGACTGACGGGGACAGATTCTTCCCAGCCGTCCATCGACAGGGTGAACGTTCCCGTATAAGTCCCCGCGGCCTGCCCTTCCGGAACATAAAATTCTACCCAGATCCCCTGACTGCTCCCCGCCTTTGCGGTATTTTCGTCATACTCCTTGGCGGCGTCAAAAGGAATGAGCGCATCGGGATACAGACCTATCGTGGAGAGCGGGCTCTGCTCGACGACCTTTGTCACGTTGATGTAATGCTGATTATATACTTCGATATTGTCAGCGGAATACTTGACGGACGAATCGCCCGAAAGGGTCAGATCCGAGATCGTCAGATCATAGCTTGCGATGTCCTGCGTAGCGCTCATGATGATCTGCGCGCTCTCGTATTCGTACCTGCCCGCGGAAACCTTCAGCGAATCCATCTTTACGTCGCTGTAATTGGACGCGTCGATGTCGGGACGGATCTTCTGCGTACCGGGCGCATACCACACCGCGGCCGGCGAAGAATCCGGCTTCTGCGTTTCCGTCTGCGTGTCGGACGGCGTCTGCGTGCACCCGACGGGCAGCAGCAGGGCAAGCGACAACACAACTGCTCCTGCCTGTTTTTTGAAATTTCTGTTTGCCACCTTGTTTTCCCTCCTTATGGTTTCCTGCTTATTTTCTGCCTGCATTCCGCAGGACGTCATCCCAACGTGAGCCGGCATAGTATTCGATCATTTCGTTGTTGAATTGTTCCGCATTCATTCCGCCGCCCACAGTGAACGCGGAATCGATGTAGTTGGACGGCACCGCCTTCATCCCGCCGAGGTAGAAGAGCGGGAATTCTTCATCGCGTTCCGACAACACAAACTTGGGCCTTTCCGCCGTTGCGTAGAAGATATCGTGCCTGTACTGCTGAATCCCGTCAAACGTAGCATACAGTTCCGGATCTTTCTCCGTGACGTTGTAATCGAACGGAACCGCGGCGCCGCGCGTAGACTTCATATATTGGTTGATGGCGATGTCCGTCGCAAGGAACCGCAGGAAATCCTTGGCGAGATCGGTTGCCGTGGCGTATGCGGGGATAAATGCCTGATGCAGGGAATTTGAAGGAATTGTGGTCCGCACCTCATACAGATGCTCGAAATCCTCTTCCGACACATAGTCGAGCTCGGCGGAAAGCTCGGCCTTGGAAGTCGCCCCGTCGTCGATCGCCTGAATGACCGCCTTCAGCTGGCTCTCTTTCTTCACGGTGTCAAGGTTGTTGACGACACTGCTGATGATGGGCATCTTCATGAAGCGGATATCGTAATCGTATCCCTGCACTTTCAGTCCGTCCACCGTCTGGCGCATCTCGTTGTAGAACCAGTCCCCGTTCGCCATGATCAGGCCGTCCCCCATCAGGAAGCGCGTCTGCGCCTCAATGAAGTCGATGCTGCCCGCCCCGGAGAAGGAATAATCGTGAATGAGCGGGTACAGCACGTCGAGAGCGGCCTTTCTGCCGGGCTGCCTGTATATGTCACGGCTGTCCCGCGTGCCCGTTCTGTAATCGATCCCGCGGTAAAAGTCGTAGTAGTGGTCCAGCCCTTCATACTGCATCCACCATGCCGGGAACGCCAGATACTGCCAGTACATCGCTTCCGTCCGCTGCGTGGAGAACATGACGGTATAATCTTTTTCTTCCTGTCCGACTGTGTAATGTTTGGTTTCTTTCACCTCTTTACACAGCGCAAGAAGATCGTTCGTCGTGACCGGAACTTCCAGCCCGAGTTCTTCAAAACGGTCTGCATTATAAAGAAGTCCCGAATAAGGAGCGCTCCAGAGAGTTGACCAATATGTATTATTGTATCTGCTCATCCTTTCGTACTCATCGAACATTTTGTCCTTATAGTCGATCTCCTCGCCGGGAACCTGCGAATTGAAAACGTCGTTGAGATCGGCGACATAATGATTGCCCGAAGAATCCAGAAGGCCCTGGAATTCGTAATCGGCGGAAATAAAGAACAGATCGATGCTGTTCGCCTGCGCTCCCGCCTTGATGAGATTGGTCCCGTAACCGTATTGGGAATTGTACTTCGGCGCAGGGATGTTCAGATTGGGATACTTCTCCTTCACCCAATCCTGTTCTTTGAACAGTTCGATCTCGTCTCTGAGCCACTGCGTGCCGAATCCGAGATCCTGAACATAGATCTCCAACGTGTCCTCCGTATCCGGCGCCTCGGGCGTACATGCCGTGGCGGCAAGCATTGCAACTCCGGACAGCAGGACCGCCGCGCATCTCATACCTTTTTTCATCTTATTTTCCTCCTGTTTGATATAAATTTCATGTTTATCCTTTTAATCCGCCGACCGAATAATTCTTCATGATCTTATCCGAGAACAGCGTGAATACAATGAGAACGGGCAGCGTTGTAATGACAAGCGCCGCGTAATAGACGCTCATATCCCCGCGCGTAAGCTCCCCGGACACCTGGTAAAGCCCCATTGCAAGATTGGGGAACGACGGGAAATAGAGCATGGGCGACGTATAATCGTTCCAGCTGCCGATGGCCGCGAGAATGAAGAGCGTGCTGAGCATGGGCATTCCCATGGGAAGCATGATGCGGAAGAACACTTCATAATGATTGGCTCCGTCGATAAACGCGGCTTCGGCATAATCCCACGGAACGCTCTTGAAAAAGGCGTACATCAGCAGAAACTCAAAGCCCCATGCACCGGAGCCCGCCGTGAAGAACACCGCAAGCAGATTGTCATAGATCCCCAGCGAAGCGCGCAAGCTGACGCCCGCCGCCGTGTTTCCGATGATGGGAAGCGTCATCGCAAAGATGGCAATTGCATAGATGGCGTTTCTCCCCTTGAAGGTATACTTCGAGAGAATATAACCCGTAACGGCGACGAAAAACAGTCGAAGCCCCTGTTCGATAAAGATGTAATAGAGGCTGTTGAGCATCATGCCGAAGAATGTGACGTCGTTATACACGATCCGGGAGAAAACTTCGACGTAATTGGAAAACTTCCACTTTGTGGGCAGGCGCAACGTATCCGCCATTACGACGTCGATGGCATACTCCGTCCCGTCCTTAAAGGAATTCATCAGCATCCACAAAAGCGGCATGATAAGGCTGATGGCATATACGGTAAAAAGAATAAAGACAATGATGAAAATGACCAGTTCGCCGCCCGTCCTTCTGGTAGAGAGATGGCCCTTGCCCCGGCGGTTCTGATGTTGTTTGGCAGATCCGGCGGTCTCTTCCACGCCCGGATCGCGTTCATTCAAGATCTCTTCCATGATCAGTACTCCACCGCCTCCACTTTTTCGGTCAGCCAACGCACCAGCAGGATCAGCGGAAGCGCCACGACCGTAAATACAAGTCCGGTTGCGGAAACCGTGTTATACGCGCCGCTTGCCGCCGTCCCGCGATAGGTGTTGATAAAGATCCAATAATTCAGCGTCGATGTCTCGTATGCGCCGCCCGTCATCAGAAGAATGGGGCCGCTGGAATTGAACAATCCCGTCAGATTGAAGATGATCTGCATGGACAGGGTCGGCCAGATAAGCGGAACGACAAAAGATGTAAATTCACGGAACGGGCCGCATCCGTCCAGCTTCAGCGCTTCAAATACTTCCGTCGGGATCCGCGACATCGCCCCGCACATGAGCAGCATCGTACTTGCATATCCCGTCCAGAAACAGTAGAACATGACCATAGGCGTCGCGGTCGCGTTGTTTGCAAGAAGTCCCGTCTCCGGGAATGGAACGCCGAGGGACGCCAGCGGCCCCCACGGCTTGATCATTTCCTTGAAACAGGTGATCATGACGACACCGGGAATGATGGACGTCAGGAAAATCGCAACGCGGAAGAACTTGTATCCCCACACTTTCTTGTAAATAAAATACGCCACCAGTGTTCCAAGGGGAAGCATGATCAGGTTGTTCAGTCCGAAATACAGAAACGTATTCCGCAGCGAAATGCCGATATCGCTTTTCGGAGCCGTCAATTCGTGCCAGAAAGTGACAAAATTCTGGAACGTCCACTCTCCCATCGGCGACTGGAAAGCCATAATGATCATGCTCGAATTGGTGTACAGCCAAAAGACGAGCCAACTGACGATCGGGATCGCAAGCATGGACACAATAAACACCGTGCGGCCGATATCCCGTCTCTTCGTTCCGCGAAGTCTTTTTTTCGGAACAGTCGGTTTTTCCCGAGCCGAAGTTTCCGGGCCGGACAATCCGTGCTCTTCTTCTGCAATCATTTCGTTTCCTCCTTCAGTTCGACAAACACAAAGCCTCCGGCCTCGACCCACTTCTTTCCGCTGCACGCCGTGTATGGCGCATCGAAACGGAAGGAAAACTGGTTCCCGGCCGCACGGCTCGCATTGACGAACATATACCAATATCTTCCCGTCTTTCGATTCCGAAAACGGCTGATAACAGCATCGTCCCTGTATTTTTCGGCAAATGATTTCAGGAACACGTCATACCCTTCCGCATAACATTGCACCCCGCCGTAAGAATGACAGTAGTGATACACTTCCTCCAGTTCCAGATCGGCAACAAGCTCCCCCGCCTGCCGCATAAACTCACGGTTTGCCTTGCGGAGGTCATAATAGGAAGGCTGCTTTTCATTGGAAATATCGATCGGACTGTTTCCCAGGCCGTCGTCGTTGTCGTACAGCATGAACCAAAGCGCTCCCTTGGCCCCGTGCGCGACGGCCGTTGAAAGCTGCCAGCGCAGATCGATCAGCGCAGGCTGACGGAACGCCCAGTGCCCCGTGCACAGCAGGGACGGAATCATCGGTACCCCCGCCTGTTTCGCGATCGTATGATAAGTATTCAGATTGTCAAAATAACCGTTGAGTCCCGCCTCCGGCTCCCTCGCGTCCATCTGGGAATAACAATCGTAGGCAATGCACGCTGCGCCGCTCTTTTTCAAAAATTCCGAATAAAGCTCCCCGATTTTCTCGCCCGGAACACCCATCAGATCAACATAGTCCTTCGAGCGCCACATCGGATAAAAGTTGACAAAAGCCGGAATGGGAGAATGTTTCTGCACGATCCGCACCGCCTTTTCCGCCAGGGGCAACGTCGCCGCATTTGGCTCATCGCTGACGAAAAAAGCTGCGGCGGCGGGATGTCGCCCGAACTCGTTCACCGAACGCAAGACTGCTTTTTCATACATCTCTTCGCTCATTTCACGCAGACGGTGACAGTGAATGCGGTCATCATACAAGATCACTTTCAAGCCGTTTTCTTTACATAAATCGAGCATCCGAAGCATTTCCTGCGGCTTATCGTCGTCTATATGATAGATGAAAGACAGCGCCGTATTAAACCCCGCATCTTTCCACATGGCCACCGTTTCCGGCGTATCCTGCTCGCCGAATGAACGATATCCCCAAAATCCTAACAAAAATTTATCTTCAAAAGAATTTTTCATACATCCTCCTGATCATACGTTGCTTCAATTTTACATTATTTATCAAATCACTGCAATACGCTATCCATGCAGAAACTTTAACAAATCGTGCACATCTCTCTTGACATTCCGTGAAATTTATCATATACTTACGGCATGGAATCTCCCGAAGATAAAAATCTGCGCTTCTGGATCTTCTATAATCCGAACCACATCGGTCACGATTTTTATGTAGAAGAAACGGGATACGGCATCTGTACTCCAAAATGGCGTTTTACCGAAACGCGCAAAAACCATCTGCTTCAGATCGTCTATGACGGAATCGCCACTGTCTGCATCGGCGACGGGAAGCCTTTCACTGTTCAGAAGGGCGAAGCGTTCTTTTTGCCCGCAGGCATTCCCCATTGGTATGAATCGGACGCCGTCTTCCCCACTACCCGCGCATGGATCTCATGGTCGGGAGAATATGCGGACTTCTTTACGCAGAAATTCAACATCAAGGATAACCCGTATCTGCTGCATGTAAAAGATCTGAACGCCGTAAAAAAGTGTTTTATTACCTTGCGGAATTCCCGCGACAATGCCGACACCTCCCTTCTCAACATCTATTCGTGCTTCTTTGAGATCCTTGCAAACTGTATAAAAGCCACCCCCCCCCGCAACAGTACCGAATCACGCGATAAATTGCTTGTAAATAACATTACGAAATATATCGACGACAATCTTGCCACCCCCCTCACCGTCAATAGCATTGCATTTTACTTTGGCTACCATCCGTCATCCCTGTTCCGGAAATTCAAAAACATTACGGGATTTTCTCTGAAAGAATATATTCTGCACCGGAAAATTGCCCTGGCAAAATCGCTCATCTGTGAGACAACTCTGCCTATCGACGAGATCATCTTACGCTGCGGATATGAAAATCAGGCTGCATTGAACGCGCTGTTTATCCGTCATTCCTACACTACGCTGGCAAAATATATCAAAGAGCATCGCGACACAGAGAAAAACAGCTGAAACAATCGGAAACCGCCGCCGACAAGGCATACAAATCATGTCCTTTTTTCTGACCTCCCGTTTTACCTTTTTGCGATTGTCGCTCGTACCGATTGTATTCCGGATTTTTTATTGTTCAATCGCTCTGCGAGTAGTTGTCTTTTATAACAACAAAAAAGCCATGAAAAACACGTTTGTTTTTCATGGCTTTTTTGTTTTGCAAACATTTCATTGACAAGGCTTGCAGCATCACCGTTTACTCAAATTGATAAAATCAAAATGCATCGTATTTTTCAGATCGCCTTTACCACTTCAAGCAAAAACAATACAGATATTTCCCGGCACATCCCTCATTTAAGCCCTGCCTTTTTCTGTTTCAGGGAAAAGATGGTAGCAGAAAAGCGTTTGCGCCGTCAAGGGGAAAAATCATCGCCGAAAACTTTCAGCCAAGCCATGCGCTCGGCTTTTTTCATGCCCTAAACGCAATGATTTTTTCTGCGGCACACGATATGCCGTTTTCTGCCTCCCCCTCTTCCTTGACGGCTTGCCTTTTTCTGCTGTCCGGGTGGGTGGAAAAGGTCGGAAACAGGCGGGAAAAATTGCGTCTGCGGTCTGGTTTTGTCCGTGTTCCTGCGGGAAACCTTCGGAATACAGTCCGTAACATTTTCTTTTCGTCTGTGCTATGCTGACCTCACAATTCAACTTCGGAGGTATTTATGAAACAAGCCATCATCTATGCACGAGGCAGAAAGCGCGGCAGGCTGCAAGAGCAGATCGCCATCTGCAAACTGTTTGCAAAATGCAACGGCTACCGTGCCGTGCGCGTCGTCTGTCAGACAGGCAGCTTCCCCGCGATCAGAAAACTTGCCTGTCATTCTGCCGAGAACATCATCGTCGCGTCCCCTTCCGTGCTGGGCTCGCCCGCGCATTTTCTTGCGCGGCGCACGAAGTTCAACCTTATGGGCAAGCGCGTTCTCATCGCAACAAAGGAGGAAGTCAGATGAGAATGATAAGAAACAATTCATCGATCAATATCGAACAACTTGTAGCAGATGAAGTAAAACGTCTTTCTTTGCAATTCGGCAAGAGTTTTCTCGACTGTGAGGACATCATCAGCCTGACGGGCTTGGGCAGGGACAATGTGCGCGCGCTCATGCGCAGCCGCCGTTTCCCCGTTGTAAAAGTGGGAAAACGGCAGGTCGTAAGCATTCTGAACTTTGTTACTTGGCAAATCAATGAAAATACAGGAGGAAATTACTATGCCGCATAAAAAATCAGCATCAAAACGGGCAAATAATGAGGGCAGCGTCTACCGGAATAAAAAAGGCCTTTGGATCGCGCAGGCGACGATCGGTTATGATGAAAACGGCAAACAAATACGAAAAGCTGTATCCGGGAAAACGCGTTCGGACGCCATTGTCAACCTTGCCCCCTACCTTCCCAAAAACGGAGCACGCAAACAACTGATCTTTCAGGATATGCCCATGAGATCACATATGCAGTTTTGGTTGATGAAATACAAAAAACGCACGATTGCCGCGCGCACATTTGAACGGTATATCGGGAATGCAAAACGCTATATCTACCCTTACATGGGCGGCTATCTGCCGCAAAACATTACGACAAATTTATTACAGGATTTCCTCGGCGGTATGCTCGATAAGGGCTATGCGCTCGATACCGTCAAACACATCAAATATCAACTCCGGCAGTATTTTGAATATTGCATTGATGAAGAGATCATAGACAAAAATCCCATGGGCAAAGTGCGCCTGCAAACAAAAGAACGAAAGACAGGACAAGCCGCCGAGCAACAGGAATACAAGGCAATTCCCGAAGAGCTGCGCGATCGCTTTTTACAAGCAGTCGGTACGAGCGTACTATTCAAACCGCTTTGCCTGACCTCTATGTTTGCGGGATTGCGGATCGGCGAAGTGCTTGGTCTTAAATGGAAAGATTTTGACGAAAAGAATAAAACACTTTCCGTTGTCCGCGCCCAGACGGTAGAGCCGACCTTCGATGAAAACGGAAATGTCACCAAACGGGAATACATGGTCGGAAAGACAAAGACTGCGGGAAGCACACGCGTCATCCCCATTCCCGATCTGTTGGTAAACATTCTCCATGAATGGAAAACCCTCCGCGTTCTGCAGGAACTCATGACAAAAGCGCCTGTAAGCAAATCGGACGATTTTATCTTCGCCAACAATCAAGGGAAAATGCGCTCCTATTATGGCACACGGACAATGTTCAACCGTCTCTTGAAAAAACATGGGATGGAAGAGATGGGAATTCATTTTTATAGGCTACGGCATACCTTTTCCAATACGCTCTTCGAGGCACAGGAAAACCCGAAAGTCATTCAGATGCTCATGGGACATAAGAAGGTTGAAACGACGATGATCTACAACACCGCCACCACAAACAAGTATTTACAGAAGGCAGTCGATGTGTTTGACGAACGCTACGCACCGAGTGAGCCGGTGCCCGCGCCGCAGCCCGCGGAAAAGCCCTCCGCGGCGGTCGCAGGCGAAAATAAAGAAAACAGTGGCAACGAATTGCTGCAGAACATCTCACGGCTACTGGGAGAATACAATGTTTCCTCTCTGAACGAACTGATGAAAGCGATGGACGGCGAACGACCGAAATCAAACAAATAAATTTTTATCATAAAGCAGCCGTCACATGACGGCTGCTTTATGACTCTGCGAAAACTCTGTTTGCTATTGTTTGCTACCGCACCCGAACAAGGCAGTTTCAGGGCGTTTTTGACAGTCCGAAAAATATTTTTTCTGCCTTTCGTGCCCAATACCGATAACGGACAAAAAAGCGCCGAAAATGTTTGCTATTGTGTTTGCTACTGTTTTTCCTGTTTTTCCTTCGTTGTGGTTTTAGACCCAAAATACAAAGAAAAACCACAATATCTTGTGGTTTTTCGCTGGAGCTGATAGCGGGATTTGAACCCGCGACCTCGTCCTTACCAAGGACGTGCTCTACCTCCTGAGCCATATCAGCATATTCAATTTGTTGGATATTACTCCGTCTTTTCAGGGCTCGCTCACGCACCTTGTTATTCCTTACCAAGGACGTGCTCTACCTACTGAGCCATAACAGCAAATGGAGTATCTGTGTGTCACACACAACACTTAAACAGTATAATAAAAAGCGGGTATTTCGTCAAGCGATTTTTCCCGCATTCCCTGAAATCGGCGTAAGTTTTTTTGCAGAACTGCGCCGTCCGCCCCTGCCCTGCAATCAATAAAAATCGGGCGGGGGCATATACTGTTTCCGTGAAACGTATTCTTTTTACCGGCGGCGGAAGTGCGGGGCATGTCATTCCCAACCTTGCCGTAATGCAGGAGCTCAAAGGTTCATATGAGCTTGCATACATGGGCACGGACGGCATTGAACAAGGCCTGCTCTCCCCGTTCGGATGCCCCTATTTCCTTGTCAATTGTCCCAAGCTCGTACGATCTCTGACCCCGAAAAATCTGACGATCCCGTTCCGGCTTATTTCGGCGGAACGAAAGGCGCTCGGCATGATGGAAAAATCCCGCCCGGATCTTGTCTTTTCCAAGGGCGGCTATGCAAGTTTTCCCGCCGTGTGGGCCGCGCAGAAGCTCGGAATTCCCGTCCTGACGCATGAGAGCGATCTCTCTCCCGGACTGTGTACGCGCATGGTCGCCAAAAAGTGCCGCTATGTGCTGACTTCCTTTCCGGAGACGGCAAAAAGGTTTCCGAACGGGAGATGCGTCGGATCCCCGATCAGGCGCTCTCTGCTCGGCCGGAACAAGAGCGAAGCCCTTTCAAAATACGGCTTTGGCACCAGGCCTGTTCTGCTTGTCCTCGGAGGAGGAAGCGGAAGCCGCGCCCTCAATGCGGCCGTCCGGGATTCACTGAATACCCTTCTGCTGCGGTTTGATATTCTGCACCTGTGCGGAAAGGGAAACGTCATGCCAAATACTCCGCGCGGGTATGTCCAACGTGAATTTGAACGCGACATGGCGAGCGCCTACGCCTGCGCCGATCTTGTCCTCTCACGGGCGGGCAGCAACACGGTATTTGAACTTCTGACGCTCGGTAAACCTGCACTCCTGGTTCCCCTTGAACACGCGTCACGCGGCGATCAGGCAGAAAACGCACGTTATTTTGCCGAAAAAGGGCTGTGCGCGGTACTTCGCGAACAGGAACTCGACGATCTTCCCTCCGCCCTGCTCTGCCTCTACGGGAATGCCAGCGTGCGTACCTCTCTGAAATGTTATTCTTCCCAAAACGGCACAGATGCAATCATCGGCGTCATCCGGGAAGTCATCGGCTGACATAGCCGTCACCGAAAATATCCCCCTGAATATAGATCTCCGGCACATCGCCGAGAAGAACGCTTTCGGCGATGAGGATCTCCGACGACGTGGAGAAATTCGTCTTGCGGCCCGGAAGCACGACGGAGATCTCCGCGGTGACATCGATGTAGACGCAGTGTCTCGTCTGATTGATCCCGGCGCTTGAAAAATCGGACGAAAACCGACAGGTCACGACGGCGACGGGAATGAGCTCGATCGTGACAGTCGGCCCGAATCCGGCCAGCGCTTCGATCCCCGTAAAGGCGCCGAGCGGGATCCCGATGCCGTCCTCCCCCATTGCCTGTAATTTTTTCTGGGAGAGATAGGCTGTGTCCCGTGCAATGCGATTGATCTCGTAGGCATTGGACGTCAGTGCGCGGATCTCGCCCGCAGAATCCCGTTCGACGGTCACCAAGTCTTCATAGCGCACGCTGTCGGTGAGCGTTTCAAACACCGCTTCGTTGACGGCCGTCGCCGTACGGGCGCGCATCGTCTCTTCCGTGACGGCGATCATGACGCTCGTCACGCTGGTATAAACAAGGATAATGAGGCCGACAAGCAGCAATGCGGCAACGGAAAACACAATGCGCCGTACGATCCGGTTTTTGCGCGAACGATACTTCACATACCATTGTATGCTCCCGAAAGATCGTGCATTCCCGAATTATTTACGGAAAAACGGAACGCCGATGCGCTCCGTTTTCCGTTATCTTTGGTATTCTGCTGCTCAGTCGTTCGACTCGTAATAACAGTCGGAACGCTGCGTAGGGGGCATCGTCTCGCCCTCGCCCACGTAGATGGTGTTGATCACATTGCCCTGGGAATCCACAACGTTGTAGGAACCCGTCTTAGGGCAGGTATCACCGCAATTGAGTCTCATAATTCACCTCCGATACTCCTATCTTGCGGAGTCCGGAAATTTTTATGCAACCCGATCGGAAATCAGAAAATCCCCAATGCGTTCAGCCAGAAGCAGGTCAGCGATATGCAAACGAGATAGACGCTGAACCACATATAGTTGGCCTTGCGAATGACGCGGAGCATGAGCTTGATGGCGAGGAATCCGAATATGACGGCAAGAACGACCCCGACCGCCATTCCGATAAAACCGTTGGCGCCGATCTCCGTGACTGCCGCGGGTTCCTTGATCAGACCGTATACTTCCACGGCAAAGCTGCCCAGAATGACGGGGATGCTCATCAGGAAGGAAAATTTTGCAACATCTTCCCGCTTTGCTCCCGTGAGCGTACCCGCAACAATAGTCGATCCGCTGCGGGAGATCCCGGGAAAGAGCGCGACTGCCTGCATGAGCCCCATGGAAACCGAACTGCCCCAGCCGAGCGCATGCGGCTTTTTCTGCCGTTTGGCGACGAGCTCGCAGACAAGCAGCAAAAGCCCCGTAAACGCAAAACAGACGGCAAGATACAACAGCCCTTTCGGCCCGTCAAAGAGCGCATCGATCTGGTCACTGAACAGCAGCCCGACCACGCCCGCCGGGATCGTTGCCACGATCAGCATGAACAGCGTCCTGAACGGTTTTCTGAAGAGCGCAACAATGTCGCGCCAGAAAACGACGATCACGGCAATGAGCGTCCCGAGATGCATCATGACGTTGATGAACGTCATGCTTCCGCCGCCCAGATCATAGCCAAGAATCTTCTGTAAAAATGTCAGATGTCCGCTAGACGAAACGGGCAGGAACTCCGTGAGTCCCTGCACCGCTCCCAGGACGCCCGATTTCCAGACGGCTTCCCAAAGTCCCATAAATACTCCTTACGACGCCGTATCCAGCCCCAGAAGGTCGGCGTAACGGTCTTCGTAGACGACCGCGCAATCCAGATATGCATCGATCGCATCGGTCTGCATATTGTTCGCATACTCACTTACGAGATCGGAGCAGAGCGCCTCATAGAAGAGATACGAGAACGTCCCCTCCTCTTCGATCTCGCTCCAGTTGAACGTATAGGGCGCCGTGACGCCGCCTTCGCCGTCCGAGACAAAGGAGAACGTGCAGTAAATGATATGCCAGCCATAGTCGGTCGCGACCACGACGTAGTTGCCCGCACCCTTGCGGCAGACATACTGTGCCGCATACTCGAATTCGGAAACGTAGTCCGTCTTGCCCGTCGAAATGGCATAGCCGAGATAGCTGTTCAGTCCCGCCGTATCCGTATTATATGCGAACGAGAGCTCGTTCATCACAGAGTAAGCAACATTTTCGGGGGAGCCTTCCACGAACATTCTGTTGGCGTCGAAGCCGTCCGGGAAGCTCACCTGTCCCGCATAATAGATGAACTTGCTGTAATCGACCGTGTTGTCGCTGTTGTAGTAGTCGGACACGCTGCGGTTGAAATAATCGGTGGAATTTGCCGCCGCAGCGACGCTGTCATCGACGATCCCGTTCACATAGGTGCCGTTTTCCAGCGTATAGGCCGTGCCGCTCGTCACACCGTCCTGAGCGAACTCAAGATACCCTTCCATTTCGGCGATGAACTCGTTGATGTCGATGCGATTGGGCGTGAGCACATACTCATCGTCGTCATTCTTTTCCACAGAGCCGTTATAGGTGTATCTGCCGTAATAGTTGGGCACGCGCTCGTACTGCGTGTTGTCGAGAATGCTGTCCTTGAAGAACAGATAATCGCGGGTCACATCGCTACCGGAATAGATCTCGCCGACGTCATCGGACGGGTCATCTATGTCCGCGTTCGCACGGAAGGAATAATCCTCCGCACCCGTGAACCAGGTACCGCGCTGATCGGTGCCCCTGATCTTATTCAGGAGATCGGCGCGGGCATTGAATTTATTGCCCTTGGCGTCGCCATAGTCGGCGCTTGCGTTGGAAAGCTGCTGCGACTGAGAGGTGCTGAACGGAATGAGGATATTGACGACGAACCCGTAATTCGCTTCGGGTGCGGTCAGCACAAACGACGTATCCGAAACTCCGTCGAGCGCCGACTCAAAGGACGAAGTGTCCGCGGCGAATGCCTGCTCCTGTCTCAGGTAGGTCGTGTTATACACGTCGCGCGCATCTGCCTCCGTGATGGAAGCCCGGATGAGGTCTTCAAACATGTCCGTCATCTTGTTGATGATCGCGCTCTCGTAGGCGTTCTCAAGCTCCAGCTTGAAGTAGGAAAGATTTTCGATATTCGTCGTGTCCTCGCCCGAAGAGATCAGATCGTTCGAGCGCAGGCTTGCAAGGAACGCGCTGTACGCCTTGCGCCGCGTGGTGGCCGTGGAACCGTCCTGAGGCGTGTAGCCCGCACAATCTGCCGCGGCATTGGCGCCCGTGTAGACTTTGTAGCGATCGTTGTAATAATCCTCGTTTTCGGTATCGATGCCCGTGGGTGTCGTGCGCGCCGTTTCGCTGCTCGTTTCCTCGTCGCCGGCATCAATATAATTTGTTTCCTGCGAATCGAGAGAATTGTTGAAGAGCACGCGCGTATCGTAGAGCGCCTTTGCCTTTTCCTCAGTGGTGAGGAAATAGCCGAGTGCGGCAAGGGATTCCTCCCCGTCGGCCGCCTGATCGATCTCCGCCCGAAGATCGTCCGCCGAATAGTTTTCGCCGTTTTCCAGCAGATAGAGCATCGCGTACTGAATATAGATCTGGCGGTTGACGAGCGTCTCGCTGATCATGGTGAACGTATCGTGATACGTCCAGCCGTAGCTCTGCATCATGGAATATCCCGTCGATACAAAGTAAGCGACCATGTCGCGCTTGGTGATCTCAGCCGTCTCAATGACGTCTGCGTATTCCGCATATTCGCTGTTTGCGAAATTCTCGCTGTTGGTGATGTTGACCTCTGCGATGACCTGCGCATAATCCTTGCTGATGTTCGTCGTGACGAGTCCGCACCCGGCAAGAGCGCTTGCGCTCAGCGCCGCAGCGAGGACAGCCGCCGCCACTTTCGTCGTTTTCTTCATCTTTTACTCCGGACAGTTTCCGCGGGGCACTTCCCGCGTTTTTCTCGTATACTCGTCTATTATAGCTTATTTCCTTAATTTTCGCAATGATTTCGCGGTGAAAATCAGGCAAAACTTCGCGCAAACTTCAAAAATTTTGTCATGAGGATCATCGTTTTTCCGCCGTCGGCCTGCGGACGGAAGGTGATGACGGGCGCGCTCGTCATATCCAGCCCGACACTGCCCGCGAACTTTTCCATCGCGGCAGCCAATCCCTTGTCGCCGAGCGAGGAGAGCGACGGAAATTCCAGCGCACCCCCCTTTCTGCCCACCGTGATCTTTCTGACGCCGAACGGAGCGGCATAGCTCTTCAGAACGGCGATAACGAGCAGATTGAGCGTCTCGGGCGGAAGCGGGCCGTACGTTTCTTCCATCGAACGGCAGACGCGCTTGTAGTCGGCAAGCGTGCGGATATCCGCGATCTGCTTGTAGCAGTCCATGCGCCCTGCGCCCGATTCCACGTACTGTTCCGGAATATAAGCCGTTGCCTTGATGTCGAGATCGACGCTCTCCTGGCGCTCGCCCGTGAGCTCCTCTTTGAGGATCTTGGCATAGAGCTCATAGCCCACCTTATCCATGTGTCCGTGCTGTTCGGCACCGAGAACGTTTCCCGCGCCGCGGATCTCAAGATCGCGCATGGCGATCTTGTACCCCGAACCGAGTTCCGTGAACTGCATGATGGCTTTCAGCCGTTCGGCCGCAGCCGAAGTCATCACGCGCTCCGGCTTATAGGTGAAATAGGCATGCGCGAGCCGCGTTCCGCGCCCCACCCTGCCCCGGAGCTGATAGAGCTGAGAAATGCCAAGCCGGTCCGCATCGATGACGACGAGCGTATTCGCGTTGGGCAGGTCGATCCCGTTTTCGATGATCGTCGTCGTGACGAGCACGTCATACTCCCCGCGATAGAAACCGAAGACGTTTTTTTCGAGCGCGGCCTTGTCCATGCGTCCGTGCGCCACACAGATGCGCGCTTCGGGAACGATCTCGGACAGGCGTTTTGCGTAATTGTAGATGCTCTCCACGCGATTGTACAGCACAAAGACCTGCCCGCCGCGGGCGATCTCGCGCACGATCGCGTCCCGCACGAGCGTCTCCGTCTCCTCCGCGACGTAGGTCTGTACGGGCAGACGGGCATGCGGCGGCGTCTGTATGGTGGAGATATCGCGAATGCCCGAAAGGGACAGATGCAGTGTGCGCGGAATGGGCGTCGCCGTCATGGTCAGGCAGTCGACGTCCCGCTTGTAATTTTTGATCTTTTCCTTGTGTTCGACGCCGAACCTCTGCTCTTCGTCGAGAACAAGCAAACCGAGATCGCGGAACTTTACGTCGGAAGAGAGAAGCCTGTGCGTTCCCACCACCAGATCCACCGTGCCGTTTTCCAGACCGCGGAGGATCTCCGCCGTCTCCTTATCCGTGCGGAACCGGTTGAGACACGCAACGCGCACGCCGAACTCCTTCATGCGTTCGGTCGCGGTCGTAAAATGCTGTTCGGAGAGCACGGTAGACGGACACATGAGCGCCGCCTGTCTGCCTGCGAGCACGCACAGATAGACCGCGCGCAGCGCGACTTCCGTCTTTCCGAACCCGACGTCGCCGCACAAAAGTCTGTCCATGACTTTTCCGGAGCGCATGTCCGCCAGGATCTCCTGCGTGGAGGCCGCCTGATCGGGCGTATCCTCATACGGAAATGCCGCGATGAACTCGTCCATCTCCTCAGAATAGTCGGGAAAGACGTAGCCCTTTTTCTCCTGCCGTTCGGCGTAGAGCGCTTTCAGGTCAAAGGCAAGTTTTTTCAGCGAGGCCCTGACGCGCGCCTTGACGCGCTCGAACTCGCCGCCGCCGATTTTGGAGAGCGCCGGATCGTCTCCCCCCATGTACTTGGACAGCACGTCCATCTGCTCGACGGGGACATGCAGAACATCGCCCCCCTTATAGACGAGCGAGACATATTCCTTGGTGCCGTCCGTCGTCTCGATGCGCTCTACGCCCGTGACCTTGCCCACGCCGTACGTCTCATGCACGGCATAATCGCCGATCTCCGGGGCAAAGAAGAGATCGCCCCGCTTGCGCCTGATGCGCCTTGCTCCGGCCGCTTTCGGAAAGATGTCCGCAGAGCCGATGACGGCCAGCTTGTTTTCGTGCAGGACGAAGCCCTTTTCGAGCGGTTCTTCCAGCACGGCGATGTCCGCAAGCTCCTGCAATTTTGCAGGGAGCGGACGGACGGGGAGATATTCCTCCGAAAGCGTCTCGCACATCTTCTGCGCGCGCTCCGGCGTTCCGCACCAGAGCATGACGCGGTATCCCGTCCGTTTCCACGCCTTCAGATCGGTGATGAGATCGGGAAGCGAACCGAGATACCTGCGCGCAGGCGTTGACGTAAAACTGAACAGCCTGAGCGGCTGAAAAAAGTAGGTGTTTCCCGAAAACGTCTGGAGCGCGACCGTGCGGAAATCGGAAAAATTTTCCATGCGTTCGGCCGGTGCAAGCTGTCCGGACGAGAACGACATGACCTCGCCGCCCTTCCGCAGTTCGCCGAACCGTTCAAAATGCTCCTTGTAAAGCCCTTCCAGCTTGTCGCGCATGAGTTTACATTCGTCCAGCACGAGCAGGGTGTCCCTGGGCAGTACGGAAAAAAGATCGCGTGAATTTTCCAGAAGCGGCAGAATAAAGTCCGTGACGTTCCCCGCCTCGATGTCCTCTGCGATCGTCTGCAGGCGCGAAAAGGCCGCCGAAGATTCCGCCCGTCTGCACTCGGCGCGAAGCGCCGCCAGGACGCGCTCCCGTTCCCCCGCGGCAAACACGACGTCCGTTGCCGCGGCGATGTCGATGGCGGAACACTTTTCATACCGCTCGCCCGTGACCTCGTCGTACGGCTTGATGCTCTCGACTTCGTCCCCGAAAAAATCAATGCGCACGGGATGTTCGGCGTTGACGGGCCAGATATCCAGCACGTCCCCGCGGACGGCAAACGCGCCGCGGCTCTCGGGAGAATACTCGCGCACATATCCGGCCGCAGTCAGTTCCCCGATCAGGGTTTGCATTTCGCGTTCCTTGCCCGTTTCAAGATGAAAGACGGGAAGGCGCGCGGGGACGAGCTGCGCCGCCGCTTCGATGTCCGCAACCAGCACGTCCGCCCCGGCCTGCCATTCGGCAAGAGCGGTGAGGCGCTTGTAGAGCGCATCCTTGGAGCCCGCTTTCCGATAGGTGAGCACCTCGTCCTTGGGGGCGAGCAGAGCCACCCGTTTCCCGGAAAGCGCGCGGATCGCCTCCGCCGCCCGCTGCGCCGCGAGCGCGTCCGCCGTCAAATAGACAATACGCCCCGCAAACAGCGAGGCTATAAAATATTTCTGGGCATCGGATACGCCGGACACCGCCACGGGAATTTCGTTCGAGACCGCGGCGCCGAGCAGCGGATAATCGCCGTTCAGGGCATCGAACGAAAAAAAACCTCTCATGCTCATCCGTTGTACCTGCCCATCACAAGATCCATGCGCTCCCCGCGCGCCAGGCAGACGGCCGCCTCGGCCGCCCTGCGGCAAGCGGAGGCAAAGAGATCGTAGTCCTCTTTTCTGACATCGCACAACACATAGTTGATGATCGGAATGTTCACGCTCTCATCGCGGATCCCGATGCGGATCCGCGCAAAGTCGGAGATCCCCGTCTCCGCGATCACGGAACGCATGCCGTTGTGCGTGCCCGCGCTGCCGGACGGACGGATCCGGACATGCCCCTTGGGCAGGTCGTAATCGTCGTAAATGACGACCAGTTCCGAAGGCGACACTTTATAGCGCGCCATCAGCTGCTTTACGGCGCGGCCCGAAGCGTTCATGTAGGTGAGCGGACGGGCAATGATCACCTTTTCGCCCCCGATAAACGCCTCGGCGATGCTCGCTTCGCATTCCTTTTTTCTGAATCTGACGCCAAGCAGCTCCGCCGCATCGGCTGCGGCGAGGAACCCCATATTGTGGAAGGTCCTGGCATATTTTTCCTCTGGATTTCCGAGCCCGACAATGAGAAACATAGACACTCCGTAATAGTCCGCCGCCCGCAGGCGCGTTCCGAAAAAGACCGCCGCGCACAATCCGTGCGCGGCGGGAAAGGTTCAGTCGTAGATCTTGCTCATCGGCTTGTCGAGATAGACGTTCTCGATCGCCGCGGCAAAGATGTCCGCCGTCGTGATGATCTTCATCTTTGGCAGCATCTTCTCCTCAGGAAGATGAATGGTATCGAGCATCACGAGCTCCTCGATGGGAGATTTTTCAATGCGCTCGATGGCGGGGCCGGAGAGCACCGCGTGCGTACAACATGCGTAGATATTGGTCGCACCCGCGTCCACGAGCGCCTGAGCGCCCTGTACAATGGTGCCGCCCGTGTCGATCATGTCGTCCACAAGCAGACACTTTTTCCCCTCCACATTGCCGATGATGTTCATGACTTCCATCACGTTGGCACGGGGACGGCGCTTATCGATGATCGCCATCGGACAGCCGAGGCGTTCCGCCACCTTGCGCGCGCGGTTGACGCTGCCCACGTCGGGCGAAACGACGATGAAGTTTTCGTCCATGTGCTCCGCAAAATAGTTGTAGAGCGTGGGCCCGCCGAGAAGATTGTCCACGGGAATGTTAAAAAATCCCTGGATCTGCGCGGCGTGCAGGTCCATCGTGAGCACGCGGTCTGCGCCGGCAGACGTCAGAAGATCGGCAACGAGCTTCGCCGTGATGGGATCGCGCGAACGCGCCTTTCTGTCCTGACGCGCATAGCCGAAATAGGGCATGACTGCCGTGATACGGCCCGCCGAAGCGCGCTTTGCCGCGTCGATCATGATGAGAAGTTCCATCAGATTGTCGTTGACGGGCGTCGATGTGGACTGAATGATGAACAGGTCGCGCCCGCGCACCGTCTCCGCGATATGCACGCTTGTTTCCCCGTCCGAGAACTTGCCCACTTCGATCGCGCCGAGCGCCGTATTCAGCTTGGCCGCGATCGCCTCCGCGAGGGGTCTGTTTGAGTTGCCAGCAAACAGTTTGATTTCGTTACCGTGTGTGATCATGCCATCTCCTGTATTTTCTGCGCAGCCGCCGCCCATGCCGGGCAGTCGGAGCAGCGCGAATTTTCTGCCGCAAACCTCTTGCACGGCGCTCCTCATTCCCCTCTTCCGCGCCGTGATCCGCATAAGTTATTATACACGAATGCGCGCGCTTCGTCAATCATTCTTGCCCGTTTCTCCGCGCGGAAAAATATTTTTTTGAAGCACGCCCGACCGCGGGCCGCAGATACAGCAAGACCCGCGCATTCGACGGAATGCGCGGGTCTCCCCCCATATAGTTTGCATAAAGTGTTACGCTTTATGCCTTGGCAAAGGATCAGCGCGTGCGCACACGGATCGCCGTGACGCTCAGCGCTTTGATCTCATACCCGAATGTATTTCCGTCCGTAAACGCGCCGATCGTATGTGCCGGCTGCGCCATGACGTTCTCCGCATCGAGCGCGTTCTCGTCCGTATAGTCATAGCCCAGGACTTCGCGCACTCCCGCGATATCTGCGAGCTGGATCCCCTCCATTCCCGCAAGCGAGAAATTGAATCTGACGGAACTTTCCCCTGCATTGACGATCTTGATCAGAATGTCGCCGGTCTCCTCGTCCGCGCTCACCACATAGTAGATCTGATCCACCGTGCGGGAGGCGTCCCCCCGCGTACCGCTTCCCTCAAACGTCAGGGTGGGCGCGCTGCCGGACGCAAACGTCAGTTCGGACTGCACCTTGTAATCGCCGCTGTTCTGCATGAAGAGCTGCTGGACATAGTAGCTCGGCGTACGGACGAGCGCGGTGTTGGTATAATACATCATATCCACAGCCCACTGGCGGGTCCCGCGCAGATTTCCGAACATGGGTGCATACGCGGCAAGTTTTACAATGTCGCCGTTCCGCTCAAAGCCCGTCATCATCGCCGCTTCCGCGAGCGCGTTCAGCCAGTTGCTCGTGTCGCCGTCGTCAAACCGCGTGTTCGCGGTATCGTTCGTCGATTCATAGACGATGTTATCCCCGCCCGGCGAACGCACGATATCGGTATTCGCGGCGTACTCGCCGACGAACACATCATAGTATCCGAAAGGAGAATCGTCGGGACGGGCATAGCCGTCATACAGATCGTGATGATAGAACAGATCGGTATAATTGACGTAATAGTGCTGATCGACGACGCCATAATCGGCAACGCGGTACAGCCCCGCGGCATTGTCGTCGTTCACATAGGCCTCGGCAGCCGTCTGCGCGGCGCCCTTTCTGTGTCCGTTGGGTGCATCGGGATCGTTCGGATTTTCACAGTGCGTGAACATCGTGCAGTTGCCGACGATCAGACGCACGCTTCCGTAAAGGCTGTTCTCCTTTGCTTTTTCGGTGAAGGCCTCGACGAACTTTTCGTAATAGTCCTCGTAATAGTAGCCGCACTGCTCGTTGCCGATGCCGAGATAATCCATCTCGAACGGCTCGGCATGCCCCATGTTCACGCGAACTTGCGCCCAGTAGGCCTCATCGGGATCGGAGGAGTTCGGGTCGCCCTTGGCAAACGCCACCAGATCGAACGCATCCTGAATGAAATCGTCGATCTTTCCCCCGTGGCGGCCGTTGAGCGCCTGCGACGTGCGCACCATGCAGCTCAGGCCGCAGTTGACGATGGGGATCGCCTTGGCGCCGAGCTCTTCGCACAGAAGGAAATACTCGTAAAATCCGAGGCCGTACTCCATCTGATAATAGGCCGTTGCGCGCCTGCCCACATTGTCATAGCCCCAGAGATTGGTGTTCGGCGTGCGCGTCGCCTGCTCGCCGTACGTGGTGACCTCCTCTTCCCGGCCGTCCACGTTCCGTGTGTACGTGAACGCGGGGACGGTATCGTCGCCGTCCTTTGCCACCGCGCCGATCGAATTTTTCCAATCATAATAACTTGTATCGTCCAGGCCCTCGATGATGCATCCGCCGGGGAACCGGAAGAACTTGGGCGAGAGCGCCGCAATCGCGTCATAGAGATAACTCTTGATGCCGGTCGCTTCGTTTTTGTCCTGCGTTTCGAGCATGACGTTGTCCAGACAGACCGTTCCGCCGCTTTCAAAGGTCATGACAAAGCGCAGACCGCTGTCCGCAGAGGCATTGGCCGTCAGCGTCGTCTGATATTTCACCCAACCGGAACCGCTCGGATTGACTTCCCCCGACGCATAGACCGTGTTCGCGTCTCTGATCTCAAGCGTGATCTTTCCGGAATACCCCTTGATGAAGGCGGAAAAGACGTAGCCGACGCCCTGCTCCACCGCCATGGGCACTGCGGAGTGGCCGCTGTTCTGAAGCGTGCCGCCGCCCTGCTGCGAGACGGAGAGATAGCTGTTGTTCACGTTTCCGAAATCGGAATTATCCGAAAGCACGCCGCCCTGACCGCTCGTTACGGAGATCGAAGCCCCGCCGCCGGCCGTCCAGCCGTACGTCGGCTCCCCGTAAGTACCCGTATAGGCCGTTATCGTATTTTCAAACGAGCTGTTGATCAGCAGATTGTCATCGAGCGCAAAAGAAGCATAGTTGATATCTTCCAGAAACAGGCCGAACAGATCGGAAGAGATGCGGTTTGCCTCACCCGACTTATCGATCGCGCCTGTCAGTGAAAGTGTGGCGTCTGCATTCGCAAACGCGGGCGCTTCGGCGTCCGGCGTTTCAGGGACAAAGGGTGCCTCCTTCGGCGCACAGGCGCCGAGAAGCATCGCCATTCCCATCACTCCGGAAACAACCAGCGCGGAAATCCTCTTTTTCATCTTTCTTCCCCCCTTCCGCTTTCCCAAGCATCTGTATTATAGCACATTTTTTTGCATTCGGCAATAGTCTCAGCAAAAATATTTTTACTTTTTTTTCAAATGTTTCAGTTTTCGCTAAAATTTACCTTTTTACGATATATTCCCTCCCATTGACGGCATGGCTTTCCCGACGCGGAAAGAAAAATATATTTTGCGCCGAAAAAGTCACGAAAGCGGCCGAAAAGAAGTTGCATTTTTCCCGGAATTGTTGTAAAATGGCTTTTGTTCCATGCAGAGATGTCTGAGTGGTTTAAGGAGCACGATTGGAAATCGTGTGACGGGGGTGACTCGTCCGGAGGTTCGAATCCTCTTCTCTGCGCCAGCAAAGGCCCGCCTTGTGCGGGCTTTTTTGCTGCGCTGAGAGGGGGTGAGAAATCCGGCATTCTCCGGAGGTCGTGCGAGGCAGCGGGCCTTTTCTTCCCCGCCCTCCTCCGCAACCCCTTCCGCTGCCGACGCTTTCAAGGCGCAGCCGCAGAACATCTCTCTGCACTGGATGAATTGTCAAACTAAGTGCAACACAAAGAGAGATTTTCAATGAACAAATCTTGTGGTGTATGGTAATGCAAAACTTTCTTAGGCCTGGCGTTAAT
>CAJFRT010000015.1 GCA_904419525.1 Candidatus Gallimonas merdae | reverse complement strand
TTCCTTGAACTCCGCGCTATACTTTTTCTGCTTGTTTCCTTTTTTTGCCATAAAAATATGCACCTCCAAAAGTCTGTCCAACTTTTGGGGTGCATATCATGGCCCGTTCTTTTTTTATTCTTCATAAATTCCCTTTTTGCGTGCATAGCGTTCTATGCTTTGGTATTCCCCTTTTTGCAGTTTTCCCGTCAGCGTCCACTTTCCGTTGCGGTACAGAAAGATCGGCTTCCCCTCCCGCTCATTCAGGCGGAACGTAGATCGGATCGCCGTCACCGGGACCGGACTGCGCTCCAGAAAGGTAAACAGTCCGCATAAAATCAATCCGGTGATATCAAGCACTTCGAGCGACCCGTTGAATGCTGCAAGATCGACTTCCGTCCTCTCGCCTCCCCGTTCCAACGTGACCGATTTCAGTTCCTTGCCCTTTTCCTCCGTTGTAACGGAAATACTGAATGCAATTAATCCGTTATCGACACGCCAGCCGTCCGCAAGATTTTCCCGTGCATACAACAACATCGCGACCGCATATACGGGCTTTCGCCGCCCGTTGTCATCTCTGCCGCTGAATTTCGCACCGAAAAAGGAAAGTGCGATGAGAACAACGACCCCGATCGCCCCAAGAACTATGCCTAAAACACCAAGCCCATCCGTCCGCAACTCCTCCGGAAGCAACTCCAGACAGACCAATGCCCCCACAAGGAACGCGACCCCGATGAGCCATCCGACAATGATCAGCTTGTTCCACTTCTTTCCCTTTCCCAGATCGGACATTTCCCGCTGAAACCGTTCTGAGGCAATATATTCCTTGAATTTCATACGATCAGATTGACCTTATGCGACAAGATATAGCGCACAATGAGGAAACACCCCACATCGACCGCAAAGTTGACAATGATCATGATCCAGATCGGAAGGTGCGGCGATACTCCCTCACAGGCTTCCAAAATAGGCTGATAGACCAGCACAGAGAGCAGCGAAAGCACAAATATACCGCCGATCGCAAGCAGAGCCGTCATTCCTTTCCTGGATTTCGTAAAGAGCTGTCCGACGGAAGCGATCAGATAAAATTCCAGCATGCTCATAGGGATCACAGAAATAAGCAGCACTATCAGCTCGGTAGCGAGCAGAGGATCGGTGGCAAAATAAGCGTCCAATGTTGCAAAGATATCGGAAAAGACAGCTCCGATCGACGCATCAAGACCGATATAAAAAATACACGCGGAGAGCAGACAGACTATGATCGAGGAAAACGATGCAATGAGCGCCGACAGCAGTTTTGCCCAGATCAGCTGAGCCGGCGTAGCCGGCAGGGCAAGTGTCAGGTACCCTTCTCCCGTGAACATCGTTTTGAAGAAACGGGAAATGCCGAGCACCGTGGCCGCGACACAGGCGGCGATCAAAGAGTAAGAATAAAACATCACAAGGACGACGATCAGACCGAAATAAGTATCCCCGTCCAAAGCAGGAACGTTGACCGCTGCCACGATCCGAAGCAATACGGCAAACAGAATGACGATCGCATAGAGAATGACCAGCTTACGGAAGAGCGCATGCAACTCATGCTTCATGATCTTTCCTACCATCGGAACACCTCCCGGAAAATTCCGTCCAGCGTCTTTCCCTCATCATGCACTTCCTGCACAGAGCGGTCGAGCACGACTTTCCCGTTGGAAAGAAACACTGCATGCGTCAGAACCGGCTCGATGTCGGCAATCAGATGGGTGCACAGAATGATCGTCGATCCCTCCGGTTTCTGCGAAAAGATGATATCCAGAATAAAGTCCCTGGCAGCGGGATCGACGCCGGCGATCGGTTCGTCCAGGATATAGAGTTTTGCCTCCCGGGCCATCGTCACAATGAGCCCGACTTTTTCCTTGTTGCCCTTGGAAAGCGCCTTGAACCGCTGTTTCAGACCGACTCCGAGGCGGGAAATCATAGCCTCCGCCCGATCACGGCGGAAGTCCGGAAAGAAATCCGCTATATACCGAAAGACCTGTTCAACCGTCATCCACTCAGGAAGAAAGCTGACGTCGGGAAGGTATGCCGTCAGCGATTTTGTCGCCGGGGACGGACGCTGTTCCGCGACAAGGATCTCGCCCACCGTCGGCTGCAGCATCCCCATCGCAAGTTTGATCAACGTGGATTTTCCGCTTCCGTTCGGGCCGAGAAGTCCGACGATCCCGCCTTCTTCGATCCGCAGATCGATTCCCTGAAGCGCAACCATGTTTCCGTACGACTTCACCAGTCCGCGGCACTCCAGAATATACCGCTTTGCCGCCTCCTCCGAACGGAACGTCGGTTCAGCCTGCCCCGCATGACCCGTCATTCCGGATTCAGCGAACCCGAAGTTCTCATCCACAATTCTACCCCTCATTTTCTCTCGTTCCGGAAAACTTCCCGGTTCAGCCGATGCTTCCGCTGTTGACAACGGGCTGCGCGTCTTTGTTCCCGCACAGCACGACAAGGAGGTTGCTCACCATCTGCGCCTTCTTCTCGTCGTCCAGCGTGACGATCTCTTCGTCCGAAAGTTTATCGAGCGCCATCTTCACCATGGAGACCGCGCCCTCCACGATCTTCTGTCTTGCGGCAATGATCGCCGAAGCCTGCTGCCGCTGCAGCATCGCCGCCGCGATCTCCGGCGCGTAGGCAAGGTGCGAAATGCGTGCTTCGAGAATTTCGATCCCCGCCATTTCCGCCCGCGTCTGGATTTCCCCTTTCAGGATATCCGCAACTTCCTGCGCGGAGCCGCGCAGAGACTTTTCATCGCCGTTGGACGAGACGTCATAAGGATACTGCCGCGCGACCTGGCGGATCGCCGCGTCGCACTGCGTGGAAAGATAAGCCATATAGTTATCCACATTGAATACGGCGCGCGCCGTGTTCGTGATGCGCCAGATGACGACGACGGAGATCTCGATCGGATTTCCCTCTTCGTCATTGACCTTTTGCTTTTCGTTGTTGAGCGTCATCGCTTTCAGCGAAATTTTCTTTGCGACCCCCATCGTCGCGCGCGCGGGATTGACCGCCGAGCAGAAGGGATTGACCCAGAAAAAACCGTCCCGCTTCAAAGAACCGTAATATTTCCCGAACAGAGTAAACACATAGGATTCATTGGGCTGAAGCGTTTTGAACCCGCAAAGCATGATGATCGAAATGATCAGCACCACCATTCCGCCCACCATCAGGACTGCAAATGCGGGAATATCGTTGACATAGATCGCACCGAATGCAAACATGGCGATCCCCGCCGCGATCAGAAGGATCTCCACGGCAAGCATGACCCAGCCGTTCTTTTCCCTTGCGCGTTTTTCATTGATTTCTTTTTCCATAGCCTCCTCCGAACAGATACCGATTTTATTATCAATATCATAACATAATGAAAAAACTTTGTCAATATGCAAAAACAAATGAGCCTTTTTTATTTTCCTGTTGACAATCTGCCTTGTCCGGTATATAATGTAACAAAAACATATGACAAGGGGTCATCATGGAAATCATTGCGCGAAGGCAGTTCGACCCGCTCTATATCTGGCTGGATATTGCCTTTCTGGTGTTGTTTGCCGCACTTCTGATCTGGAAAAAGAAATACATGACGGTGCTGGTCGGAATCGCATTCGGTTTTATTTACTTTGCCGTGGACTACGGGCTGTTTCACCTTGTGTTTCACGCAAGATCGATCACCGGCGGCAGTCTGTTCTGGGTGTTGCTGTGGATGTCAATGAGCTATGGCTTCACGAATTTTGTCTGGATATGGCTTTGGATCTCCAAGGATAAACACCTGTTGGAATGGTCGCTTCTCATCCTGTTCTGGTGGCTGTGCTGTCCGATGCTCGCGGCGACATTCGGATCGGGAGAAAATCTCATCACCATTCAGCGCACAACGGGCGGATATCACGGCTGGATGGCGCTCATTCTCTTTGTCGGCTATGCTCTGG
This sequence comes from Candidatus Gallimonas merdae, assembly GCA_904419525.1. Taxonomy (GTDB): domain Bacteria; phylum Bacillota; class Clostridia; order Christensenellales; family Borkfalkiaceae; genus Gallimonas; species Gallimonas merdae. The sequence goes on along the minus strand of CAJFRT010000015.1, from coordinate 38,862 downwards.
CAATCGCCTGGAATCTGTTTCAGAAAGACAAAACTCTCCGCGTCAACCTTCTATGGATCCTCGCGATCGGGATCCTGGTGCAATTCGGCTGGGAAACCGGACTTTTGCTTGGAGGGATCCGCAGCGCCGGATTTGAAAATTTCTCGGACAAGCTCCTGACGCTCGTCACAAACTCGCTTTTGGAGACCAACCTCGGAATGCCCTATATCTATGTGATCTTCCTCGCCTATTCTGCAAAGTTCACCGAACGGCTGAAAAAACGCGATAACCCCCTTTCGTTCCGGGATCGGCTCCGCGAAAACAACGCCGAACGCGTACGGGGAGACGACGTTTCCGCATACCTGGCATGACCGATATATCAAAAAACGCGCCCGCAGGCGCGTTTTTTATATCAGCTTTTTCAAAATCTCACGGACCGCAAGCTTGCAGTGTTCATACGTCAGTCCGCCCTGGAAATAGGCAACATACGGCTCGCGGATGGGTGCGTCGGCGGAGAGTTCGATGCTCGCACCGGAATTGAACGTACCTGCCGCCATGATCACCTTGCAATCGTACCCCGGCATGTCCCACGCCTCCAGCGTGACAAACGAATCGACCGGAGAGACGTCCTGAACGGATTGGATAAAGTCCGTCAGCTGTTTTTCCGTATCAAAGCGGACGGCGCGGGTGATGTCCGGCGGGAGCCGGTCGAGAGACGGAAAATTTTCATACCCGAGCTCCGCCATACACTGTCCGATCAGAAGCGCCCCCTTCAGACTCTGCGCCACGACGTGCGGCGCAAGGAAAAATCCCTGATAGTACAGCTGATACCCATAGGCATAGGAGCCGATCTCGCCGCCGACAGACGGCGCCGTAAGACGGTTTTCACACTGTTCGACATAGCAGGCGCGCCCCGCAATGTACCCGCCCGTCGGGGCGAGCCCCCCGCCCGGATTTTTGATCAGCGAGCCAACGATCAGATCTGCGCCGACCTGCGTCGGCTCCTGCGGCTCCACAAATTCCCCATAGCAGTTGTCCACGAAGATGCAGCCAGAAAAACCGCATTCCCGGACAAATCCACACGCTTCGCCGATCTCTTTTATCGTAAAGGAATCGCGCAGTTCATATCCGCGGGAACGCTGAAGATAGACCATTTTATAGGCGCCGGCGCCGAGCTTTGCGCGAACTGCGGGAAAATCAACCTTTCCGGTTCCGTCCAGCGGCACCGTATCAAAGCCGATCCCGAAATCGGCAAGAGATCCGTTTCCCTCTCCCCAAACGACGCCGCGAAGGGTATCGTACGGTACCCCGCTGATGCACAGGACGCGGTCTCCCGGCCGCAAGACCCCGAACAGCGCAACCGTGAGCGCATGCGTTCCGCTCAGAAACGCAGGCGAAACGACTGCACGTTCCGCCCCGAATGCACGGGCATATACCCGGCCGAGCGCTTCCCGCCCCTCATCTCCGTACCCATACCCCGTCGTAGGAACAAAATGGCGGAGTGCAATGCGCTCTTCCCGGAACGCAGAAAGAACTTTTTCCTGGTTCCCGAGCGCAATCTCGTCAATGCGGGCAAACATCGGCGCAAGTTTGTTTTCTGCCGCAGCAATTCTTTCGTCAACGGTCATAAATCAGTTCAATCTCCTTTGCCGCCGTCTGACAGTCGGTCGGTGCAAGCCAATGCAAACCCGGCAGTTTTTTGAAAAATGTGAGCTGGCGTTTGGCGTAATTCCTCGTGTTTTTAAATATTATGTCATACATAGTACTTTGTAAATCATTATTTTTAAGACATTCGGCCACTTCTTTGTACCCTATCCCCTGCATGCACTGTGCATCTTCCGGAATGCCTGCAGCCAGAAGCCCTTCGACTTCCCGGACAAGTCCGGCATCCAGCATGGACTGCGTGCGGCGGGCGATCCGCTCATACAGTTCTTCGCGCGGATAATCGAACGCAAACGCCTCGTACGGAAACCGCGGCCTCTGCGTGTCTGCCTGATCAGATTTTTTCTTCCCCGTCAGCTCGTAAATTTCAAGCGCACGGATCACGCGGCGGACATCGTTCGGATGCAGCTTTTCCGCGCTCTCCGGATCGCGCTCCGCCAACATGGCATGGAGCATCTCGTTCCCCTTTTCCCGCACGATCGCCTCATACTTCGCGCGCACCGAGGCATCGGCGGCCACGTGCCCGAACCCGCTGCAAAACAAAATTGCATTCATATAAAATCCCGTTCCGCCGCAGAGCACCGGCACTTTCCCGCGCGCAAGGATATCCTCCACGACAGGGATCGCCAGCATCTCAAAATCATGGACGGAGAAGGACTGACGCGGATCCGCAACATCGATGAGATGATGCACGATCCCGCCCATTTCCTCCGCAGTCGGCTTTGCGGTCCCGATATTCAGCCCGCGGTAGACAAGAAGCGCATCGCAGGAGACGACCTCCCCGTCAAGCCGCTTTGCACATTCGACCGCCAGCGCCGTTTTTCCCGTTGCGGTCGCACCGCAGATGGCAAGCAATTTCATACGATCCGTTTGAAGAGCTTTTCAATCTCGCTCTTTTTCATTCTGACGACGGCGGGCCTGCCGTGCGGACACTTCATGCCGATATCACCGTCCATCTGTTCGACCAGGGCGCGCACTTCATCCTGCGTGAGCTGTTCGCCGCCCTTGACCGCCGCTTTGCAGGCCGCGGTCGCCAGTTTATCCTTCAGTATGTCCGCAAGGCGAATGGCGCGCAGACTCTCCATCGACGACAGAACGTCTCCGAAAAACGCCTGCAGATCCATTCCCATCAAATCCGCCGGAATCGCCGAAACGCGCACGCTTGTGTCGCCGAATTCCTCGATCTCAAACCCGATTTCCCGCAGAACGGAGAAATTTTTCTCAAGAAAGGCAAATTCCTGGCCGTTGAGCGACAGGACGAACGGGACCAGCATCGGCTGAGACACGACGGACCGCGTTTCCCACGAAGCTTTCAGTCGGTCAAAAAGAATGCGCTCATGCGCGGCATGCTGATCGATCAGATATGCGCAGTCGCCCGATTCATAGATCAGATACGTCCGGAACAGCTCTCCCTTATAGACCAGCGCCGCAGGATCGATCCGTTCCTGTCGCGCACGCGCCGCCTGTTCCTTCAGATAGCGCTGATTTTCCGCAAAGACGTCTTCGGCGGGCGCCGCGACAGGCTGACGCACCTCCATGCGGACGGGCTTCTCTTCCAGAAAACGCGGCTCCTGTTCTTTGGGAATGGTCAGATCAAACGCAAGCGCCTCTCTCGCCTCGGCATAACTCATGCCCTCGCCCGCCGGTTTTTTTGCCGGAATTTCCTGATGAATTTCCGCCGTTTCCCTGACCCGCACGGGGATTTTTGTCTCTTCCGGCGGCGCGACAAGGTATTCGAGCGCACGCGAATTTCCGTCCAGCACCGCAGAGACGACCGAGTACACGCAGCCGTAAATGACCTGATTGTCCGCAAATCTCACATCGGCTTTGTTGGGATGCACATTGACGTCCACGATCTCCGGCGGAACATCGAGAAAGAGCACATAAAACGGATACTGCCGCTTCATCAGGTAGCTCGCATAGGCGTTGGTGACCGCCGCGCCGACCGTCTGATTCACGACATACCGTCCGTTGACAAACAGGCTCTGATATGTGCGGTTTGCCTTGTAAAAGTTCCGGTTCCCGAGAAAGCCGTACAGACGAACGCCGTGCTTCTCCGCACGGATCTGCGTACAGTTGGCAAGGACGTCCGCTCCGTACACCGCGACCAATGCGGCCGGAAGGCCGTCCCCGAACGAACGGTACTTCTTCTTTCCGTCCGCAATATAGGTAAACGAAATTTCAGGGCGGGAAAGCAGAAACCGGGCCATGACGCTCCCGATGTCTGCCTCCTCCTGTGCGTCGGATTTCAGAAATTTCAGCCGCGCGGGCACATTGAAAAAGAGATCTTCCACCGTGACGACGGTTCCCCCGGCCCCGGCCGCAGGCCGCACAACACCCAGGATCCCTCCGTCGCAGGAGAGCGCATAGGCGTCTGCGGACGCCGTCCGTGATACAATTTCCATGTGTGAAACCGCCGCAATGGAAGCGATCGCCTCCCCGCGGAAGCCAAGCGTATGAATGGAAAACAGATCGTCCGCCGTCATCAGCTTGCTTGTCGCATGCGAGGAATAGGCAAGCGCAAGGTCGTCGCGGTCGATCCCGCTGCCGTTGTCCGTCACGCAGATCCGCTTTTTTCCGCCTTTTTCTATCTCAACGGAAATTTCTGTAGCGCCGGCGTCGATCGCATTTTCGACGAGCTCCTTGACGACCGAATAGGGACGGTCGACGACCTCTCCCGCCGCGATCTTATTATAGACGCCGGGCGCAAGAACATTGATCTTCACTTATATTTCTCCTTCCACTCCGATATGAGCGCAAGCGCCTGCATCGGCGTGAGCAGATTGACATCGATCTCCCGAAGCTCCTCCGCAAGACCGGAATCCGGCTCCGGTGCGGACGGTTCATCCTCTTCGGGAATCTGACCGTGTTCGCGAATGCGCTTCTTCTCGCCGCGTTCGAGTTCTTTCAGAATGACCTTGGCACGGGAAGTCACCTCTTCGGGGACGCCGGCGAGCGCGGCGACCTCCACGCCGAACGAACGGGACGCCCCTCCGCGCACGATCTTTCTGAGAAAGACAATGCTTCCCGCGATCTCACGGACACTGATTTTATAGTTTTTGACGCCGTCGAGTTTCCCCTCCAGCTCGGTAAGTTCGTGATAGTGCGTGGCAAACAGCGTCTTGGCGCGCACATTCTGCGTGAGATATTCAATGACCGACCATGCGATCGAAAGACCGTCGAAAGTGCTCGTTCCGCGCCCGACCTCATCGAGAATGAGCAGACTGCGCGACGTGGCATTCCTGAGAATATTCGCGACTTCCGTCATCTCCACCATGAACGTGCTTCTGTCAAGAATCAGATTATCGTTCGCCCCGATCCGCGTAAAGATCCTGTCCGTCAGCGGAATGCGGGCCCGCTTTGCCGGCACAAACGACCCGATCTGCGCCATGAACGTGATGAGCGCCACCTGCCGCAGATAAGTGCTCTTTCCTGCCATATTGGGCCCCGTGATGATCATCGTGCGCGATTCGCCGTTGTCAAGCGTACAGTCGTTCGGAACAAACCGCTCTTTGGAAATCGCTTCCACAACGGGATGACGTCCCTCTTCGATCTCGAGCGCGCCCTCGTCGGCGATCTCAGGGCGGCAGTATTTGTTTTCTTTGGCGACAGCTGCAAGCGACACCAGGCAGTCAAGTGAGGCGATCGCCCCCGCGATGCGCTGAAAGACGGGAATGTTTTTGGCGAGCATCTGTACGATCTCCCCGAACAGGTGCTCTTCGAGGCGGCCCGCCGCATCGTTGCTGCCAAGAATTTTTGCTTCCAGTTCCTTCAGTTCCTCCGTCGTGTACCGGACGCCGTTTGCCAGCGTCTGGCGCGGCACATAGGAATACGGGACCTTGTCCTTGAAAGAATTGCTGATCTCAATATAGTAACCGAACACACGGTTGAATCCGACTTTCAGCGTGCGGATCCCCGTCCGCTCGCGTTCCCGCGTTTCAAGTTCAAGCACGAGAGACTTTCCGTCATCTTTGACGGCACGGAGCTCGTCGAGCTGAGCATTATACCCGCGGCGGATATAATTTCCCTCTTTCAGCGTCGTCGCTTCGGGCGCGATCGCACTTTCCAGAAGTTTACAGACCGACGCCGTATCGATCAGTTCCGAAGAAATTTCCCGAAGCATCGCAGAGGAAAATCCCGTGAGCTGAAATTTCAGATTGGGCACGACGGCAAGGGAACTTGCAAGCAAAAGACAGTCCCGCGGCTGGATATTGCCGTTCGAGACGCGGCCGGTCAGTCGCTCGATATCGCGCACGCCGCCCAGCATGTCCGCAATCCCCATGCGCACGACCGTTCCCTTGTAAAGCTCTTCCACCGCGTCCAGACGACGCTCGATCTCGCTCTTTTCAAGAAGCGGCGCAGAGAGCATCGCCACCAGTTTACGCGCCCCCATTCCCGTCTTCGTCTTGTCCAGCAGCCACAGAAGGGAACCGTATTTCTTGCCCTCCGCGTTGTTTTTCAGGATCTCAAGGTTGCGCACGGCCGTTGCGTCGAGCGACATATTCTTTTTCGCGTCGACAAGGCGCAGGCGGTTGATATTGGAAAGCGCGTGCTTTTGCGTCTCGCGCAGATATTCCAGCAGAGCGCCGACCGCGCACACGACGGCGGAACGGCCTGATATCCCGAGCGCGTCCAGGGAAGCCGCCTTCAGCTGATCGAGAACGCTCCGCTCCGCGGCAGGATAGAAGAAGGCCTGCGGCAGATAGCAGGAAAAGGGCGGAAGCGCACCCCGCTGCGCCTCCGCGTCGTCCCTGATCTCCACCAGAAGCTGATCGTTACAGATGACTTCCGCAACGGAAAGATTGAGAAGCGCCGACAAAACGCCCTCTTTCCCCTCTTCTTCCGCCGCACAGAGTTCGCCGGTCGTGATATCCGCCCAGGCGACCGCATAGCCGTTTTCCGTCTTGCAGGCACAAGCAATGTAATTGTTGCGCTTTTCGTCCAGCTGGTTTTCCTCGATGACCGTCCCCGCCGAAACGACGCGGATCACATCGCGCTCCACCATTCCCCTGCCCGCGGTGGGCTCAGTGAGCTGCTCGCAGATCGCCACGCGCTCCCCGAGCGAGACGAGTTTTGCGATGTACCCGTCTGCGGCGTGATACGGGATCCCGCACATGGGAGCGCGCTCCTTCAGTCCGCAGTCCCTGCCCGTCAGAGTGAGGTCAAGCAGTTTCGAGACGCGCACCGCGTCATCGAAAAACATTTCATAAAAGTCACCGAGACGATAAAAGAGCACACAGTCTTTATACTTTTCCTTCATGGAGAGATAGTGCTCCATCATCGGCGAAAGCCCCATCGTATTTCCTCCGTTAAATCAATTCCCCGTAGAGCGACACCCCGTTGGCGCGCGTCACTTTCATCTGTACAAATTTACCCACGCAATTTTCTGCGCTTGCAAAATACCCCATTCTTCCGAGCGGTTCCCGCCCGAGATAGAGCCCCTTTTTCGCATCAAAATCTTCGCACAGGATTTCGATCGTCTTTCCGACATAGCGCTCGCTCTTTCTTCGCGTGTTCTCGTTGACCCGCCCGATCAGCCTTGCAATACGCTCTTTGGACACCTCCTCCGGGATCTGCCCCTCCATCGTCGCAGCCTTTGTTCCCGTTCTGGGAGAGTATACAAAGGTGAACGCCGAGGAAAAATCCGCCTCTTCCACGAGGGAAAGCGTCCCGGCAAAGTCCTCTTCCGTCTCCGTCGGAAACCCGACGATCAGATCTGTCGTAATTTCGGCTTCCGGAATTTCCCGACGAAGGAGAGCGACCTTTTCAAGATACTGCTCACGCGTATAGCGTCGGTTCATCAGGGAGAGAATGCGGCTGGATCCCGACTGCGCCGGCAGATGCAGAAGATTGCAGATCTTATCGTGCTTCTTCATGACCTCGACAAGACGCGCGGAAAAGTCCTTCGGGTGCGACGTCATGAACCTGACGCGGAATTTTCCGTCGACGGAAGCCACCCGGTCAAGGAGCGCGGGAAAATCCGTCTCCCCGTCCCGGTAAGAATTGACGTTCTGTCCGAGCAGCGTGATCTCCTTGTATCCGGCCGCGACCAATGCGCGGACTTCTTCTATGATCCGATCCGCCGAGCGGCTCTTTTCCCGGCCGCGCACATAGGGCACGATGCAATAAGTGCAGAAATTATTGCATCCATACGTAATGTTGACCCACGCATTCGGATAACTCGTGCGGTATGCCTCCGCCCCGTCCTCCGTCGCGGCGCGGTCAGGCAGCAGGGATACGACTTTTTTCTCCCGCCGCTTGCGTTCGATCAGCGAAGGAAGTTCCGCAACGTTGTGCGTGCCGAAAACGATATCGATGAACGGAAATTTCCGGACGAGCAGTTCGGCTTTCCCCGCTTCCTGCGCCATACAGCCGCCCACGGCGATCAGCATGCCTTTTTTCTGCCGTTTGAGTTTTTTTAAGGCGCCGATATTGCCGAACGCATGATTTTCAGCATTTTCGCGGATGCAGCAGGTATTGAATACGACGATATCCGCCTCTTCCACAGGGGCCTCTTCCGAGTAGCCCGCGCTGCGCAGAAGTCCGGCGATCTTTTCCGATTCATGGACGTTCATCTGGCAGCCGTAAGTAACGATATGATATTTCATGGAGTGTCCTCTGAAAGCCATGAAGGCAGTTTGCCGAGCGCTTCCCCCACCTTTTCATGCAGGACAAGCGTACATTTTCCGTCAAGCGGAGTCGGATCCCGGTTGATCAGCACAAGATGATCCCCTCTGAAATAATTGACAAAGGAGGCAGCGGGGTAGACCGTCAGCGAGGTTCCCGCCACAATGAGCGTATCGGCAGACGAGATCGCGCGGAGCGCACCGTCTATGACCGATGCGTCGAGCGGCTCCTCATAGAGCACGACCGCGGGCTTTACGATCCCCCCGCAGGTACAGCGCGGGATCCCTGTGGTCTGCGCGATCCATGATGCGGGATAGCTTTTCCCGCACGAAAGACAGCGATTGACATGGATACTTCCGTGCAGCTCATACACCCGCTTACTGCCGGCCGCCTGATGCAGACCGTCAATGTTCTGCGTGACAACGGCAAGCAGTTTGCCCGCACGCTCCCATTGCGCAAGTTTATGATGTGCGGCATTCGGCTTCGCCTGCAAGGGAAGCATTCTGTCGCGATAAAACCGATAAAATTCCTCGGTGTGCGCATAAAAATAGGACGCGCTCAGAATGGTTTCGGGCGGCACGTCGTAATTCTGCCGATAGAGCCCGTCGGCGCTGCGAAAGTCCGGGATCCCGCTCTCCGTCGAAACACCTGCCCCGCCGAAGAATACGATCCTGCGGCTCTTTTCCACTATTTCCGCAAGTGTCATAATGTTCTCCGATTTTTCCGAGTCCTTATTATAACACAAAACCCCGATTTTTTCAACAAAAGCGGGCGGATTCGGAGAATTTTTCCGCGCACGACACATACTGAAACAGATGAAACGCGCACTTACCATTGCAGGAGTCGTCACGGGGCTTCTCCTCGTCATCCTGCTCGCTTTTCTGCTCTACTATCTCGGCGTGACGGCAGGCGTCCGCCTGGAGCGGGACAAACTTACCATGCCCACCGCCTATGTCAGACTGTTTGACCGGAACGGCAACGAGATCCCTGCCGCCGTTCAGGCAGATGCAACGCTTGAAACGCTTCCTCCGCACGTCGGACAGGCCTTTGTCGCCGTCGAGGACAAGCGCTTTTACGAACACCACGGCATCGACACAAAGCGCGTGTTTGCCGCACTCTGGCACAACCTTACCAGCTTCTCCTTCAAGGAAGGCGCCTCAACGATCTCACAGCAACTCATCAAAAACACCCACCTCACCAGCGAAAAAACCATTGAACGCAAACTCAAAGAATTCAAACTTGCCCGCACCCTGGAAAAGCATTACAGCAAAGAAGAGATCCTGACGCTCTACCTCAACTCCATCTATTTCGGACACAGCGCATTCGGAATCGAGAACGCGGCGCAATTCTATTTCGGAAAACATGCCGCGCAGCTCGACGTCGCAGAGAGCGCGATGCTGGCCGCGATCGTCCGCTCTCCGAACCGATATTCCCCCTTCCGGGACGCGGAGAGCTGCCTGAACCGGCGCAACCTTGTACTTTCTCTCATGAAGGCGCAGGGCTACCTGGACGAAGAAACATATCGTTCCGCCACCCAAAAACCTCTCCCCGAAGAACCCGCAAAGGAACACCTTCAGAACGCCTATCTCTCGCGCGTCTGGGACGAACTTGCCGAACTGTTCCCGGACGCAAAATCGGGAGATTGGGGAGCACTCGAAGTCTATACCTATTATGACCCGGAATTACAGTCCGAACTCGACGAAGCAGACTGCGACAGCGACTACTGTGCACTCATCCGCGACAACCGGAAAGACGCTCTGATCGCGCTCTCCTCCACCGCGGGAACGCCGGCGCGCTCGCCCGCGTCCACCATCAAGCCGCTGCTCGTCTACGCTCCCGCCCTCGAAGAAAACCTAATCTGTCCCGCAACGCCCGTCCTTGACACGCGGACGGATTTCGGAGGGTACGCTCCGGACGATTACAACGGTGCGTCTGGAAAATATATGAGCGTCCGCTATGCGCTCGCCCACAGCGTCAACATTCCGGCCGTCAGGATCCTGAACGAACTCGGCGTCGCACGAGGCACCGACTACCTTGCCGGCATGGATCTCGATGTTCCGGACGAAGACAAGTCGCTCGCCCTTGCCCTTGGCGGCATGAGCACCGGATTCCGCCTGCCCGAACTTGCGGACGGGTATGCAACGCTCGCGTGCGGGGGTTCATTCACCCCCTCCGCCACGATTGAACGCGTGACAGACGGAAAAAACAGAACGCTGTACCAACGTGAAGTCCGCCACCGCAAAGTCTTTTCCGAAGATGTCTGCTGGCTGACAAACGATATGCTGATGACCGCCGCGCAGGAAGGAACGGCAAAAAGGCTGAAATCACTTCCCTTTCCGATCTGCGCAAAGACAGGAACCGCGGGGACCGACAGCGGGAATACGGATGCATACTGCATCAGTTATACGACCGATCATGTCGTCGCCGTCTGGTTCGGGAATGCGGACCATTCGCCCATTGAAGCGACCGGCGGCGGGCTCCCCGCAAACGAAGCTCTTCGGATCAATCGCGCACTCTATAAAAACACCTCTCCCGCGCCCTTCCCCGCATGCGATGAAATTGTCCGCCTGCACTACGACAAGGAGGCATATGAGGCCGATCATGCCGTCTTGCTCGGGGACCCGGCGGCCCCGCCCTGTACCGACCCGGAAGAATATTTCAGAAAGTGTTCCCAGCCCCTGCAGGTCAGTACGAGATACTCTCTTCCAAGCATCAAAACACCGGAGATCAGCCTGCAAAACGGAACGGTCAAAATAGTATTATGTCAGACAGAGTACTATGATTATGAGATAATACGAGAAAATCGCGGCCAAAAAGCCACGATTTACAGCGGAAAATACAGGAATACCATATGCGACAATTCCGTCAGGGCGGGAGAGACCTATGTCTATACCGTTTTGCCGAAGTACAAGGAACACACGGGAAACCCCGTCGTTCTCCCCTCCGTCACCCTTCCGGCGAAGAGCAAACTCCCCGATGACTGGTGGGATATTCAGCGAAGCGGGATCCTTTCAAGCGTTCCGATCGCCTCCTGCACGAGCGCTTCAATATCCAGTTTCTTTTCCTCTTCTTCGATATAGGGAAGCTTGGGTTTGATTGCGGGGAATTCCGGAAGAAAGACCGTGCAGCAATCCTCGTACGGAAGAACCGAAGTCTCAAATGTGCCGATCTTTTTGGCACGGACGATGATCTCCTCTTTGTCAAATCCGATCAGGGGCCGCAGAACGGGGAGCGTCACAACAGCATTGGACGACGTGATCCCCTCGATGGTCTGCGATGCGACCTGTCCGAGGCTTTCCCCGGTGATCAGGCACTTCGCGCCGCGCATCTGCGCGACCCGTTCAGCGATGCGGAACATGAATCTGCGCAGAAGCGTCACGTTGAGTTCCGCCGCACACTTTTTGTGGATCTCCTCCTGAATATGGGTCACTTTGACCGTGGAGACCTCTTCTCCCCCGGTATAGCGCGAAAGAATGCGCGCCAGTTCGACCACCTTGTCCTTTGCCTGCTCGTTGGTATACGGATAGCTGTGAAAATGCAGAAAATTCACGTCCATTCCGCGCTTTGCCATCATATACCCCGCCACCGGCGAATCGATGCCGCCGGAGATCAGAAGAAGACCCTTCGACGAGGTGCCGACGGGCATTCCCCCGACGCCTTCTTCAAAACTTCCGAACACAAGCGCGGAACCGTCCTCGCGGATATCGAGGCAGACCGTGCTCTGCGGCGAACGGATATCGACTTTCAGCCCCGGATACTCCGCCAGCAGGCGCGCGCCGATCTCCGCATTGAGTTCGGGAGAAGTGAGCGGATACTTTTTATCGGCACGGTGCGTATCCACTTTGAATGTCCCGTCCTGAGGACAGATGACTTTTGCCGCCGTAAAAAGATGTTCCAGGTCATTGGGAACACGGTACCCGACCGAATAAGAATGGACGCCGAACACCCGGGAAATCCGCGCGCAGATCTCATCTGCATCACGTTCATCGAAGGCCGCTACCAGGTAGCGCCCGCTCGTCCGACGGAGTTCGTGCCGAAGCCCTTTGAGTGCCTTTTCAAGATTGACGGTAAATACCCGCTCAAAATATCCGCGGTTCTTTCCCTTGAGATGAATTTCCGCATAGCGGACAATGATAACTTTCTCCAGATTCTCCACTTCAGTTTCCTCCGAATGCCCGCGCCGCTTCGTTCATGGCAAGCGCCGCAGCCTTCGCATCTTCTGCCGTATTGGAAGGCGAAAAACTGACGCGCAGCACGCCGTCCAGCATACGCTGATCCAGCCCGCACGCCTGAAGAACGCGGCTGTGCGGCTTTTTGGAATTGCAGGCACTTCCCGTTCCGACGGCGATCCCCATATCCCAGAGCATACGCTGAAGCGTCTCGCCGCGCCTCCCTGCGGCCGAAACAGTCAGAATACAGGGAGACCCATCCTGCGGCGAAATGCGGCTGTAAATCTTTTTATCGAGCAGCTCCCAAAGCCGTTCCTTCGCCTGAGCGAGCCGTACCCCGTCTTCCGCCATCGAGGAAAACTTTTCCTGCGCGGCATAATAAAAGCATGCGATCCCGAATACGTTTTCCGTGCCGCTTCTGAGCCCGTTTTCCTGGCCTCCGCCATGAAGATAAGGGCTGATGGCCGTATAGCTTTTCCGCCGCAGAAGCGCGCCCGTTCCCTTTAATCCGCCGATCTTGTGCGCGCTGACCGTGTACAGATCGATCTCTTTCGTCAGCCGGACGTCAATTTTTCCGAAGGCCTGCACCCCGTCGCTCATGAACACCGCGCGGGGATTTTTTTGTTTGACACGGCGCGCGATCTGCGCAATATCGTTGATTGCACCCGTCTCGTTGGAGACATGTATGACGGAAACGAGCGACGTCTCCGCGTCCACCATCTCAATGAGCGCATCGGCGTCGACACTGCCGTCCGCGCGTACAGGAGCAAAACGCGGTTCCACGCCGCGGTTTTTCAGCTCTTTGAAGCTCTCGTAGACCGCAGCATGTTCCCCCTGCGTCGTGACAGCATTTCCGCGCCTTGCCGCAGAAAAGATCGCCTGGTTGTCCGCTTCCGTTCCGCAGGAAGTGAATACCAGCGAAAACTGTGCGGGATCCGCGATCCGGGACACAAGAAAAGAACGGGCCTCCGTCAGAAGGCGACCCGCCTCCGCCCCGCCGCCGTAGAGCGCGGAGGGATTATAATAACATTCCGTCAAAAAATGCTGTGCACGCGCAAGCGCCCCGTCAGAGGGGCGCGTTGTCGCTGCATTGTCCAGATAAATCATTTGCGTTCAAATTTGCTTCTTCCCGCCGCAAAGACGAGATACTCCAGAAGTTCCTGTCTGCACTCAATGACGTACACTTTCTTTTCGGAAGAGGTGGAATAGAGCAGATAGATGAACTCTTTCCCCTCCGCCGGCTCCCTGTTCGGAGTCAGCGGGATCGCCTTTTTTCCCTGCAATCCGGCAATCGTGCGATCAAACGAAGCACTGTCCACATATCCGATCTTCAGGATCTGATCCGCCTTGAACGTGCGGATATGCTTGCGGGACTTTCCGTTAAATACTTTGGTTACACGCAGTTCGTCCTCTACAAACGTGTAGTCAAAACTGACATTATTGCGCCGTTTGACATATCGGAACAGGAAAAAGAATCCGACCAGCGAGAGAATGGGCAGAAACCAGAAAATAATGCTGATCGCCTTTCCCGTTCCGTCGAGTTCTTCATTGGAGAGAATTGCCGGAACCGAAGTCAGCGAAAAAAGCACAAGCAGCGCCGCGATCACAAGCACAATGATGCTTGCAATATGAAAGACCTGATACATGCGCCGTTCCTGACGTTCCCGTGTCGAAATGGCGCTCTCTTCATAGAATGCAGAGCGGGCCATCAGAACTCCACCGTTCCCTCATAAATTTTTTCGACATTCCCGGTCAGAGTAACGTGACCGTCCTGCGAATGATAGCGCACCATGAGATCGCCGCCCTTTACCTTGACGGTGATGTCGGTATCCGCCTTGCACAGGCCGTTGAGCACGCAGGCAACCGCTGCGGCGGCCGCTCCCGTTCCGCAGGCCCATGTTTCGCCGTTCCCGCGCTCCCATACGCGCATTTTCACCGTGCTCTCGTTGACGACGCGAATAAATTCCACATTCGTCTTGGCAGGGAAATATTCGCTGTTTTCGATGCGCGGTCCAAGCGTCTGCACCGGAACATCGTCCACTTTATCGCAGAAGATCACGCAGTGCGGGTTTCCGAGATTGACCAGCGTCACATGATAGCTCGTGCCGTCGATCTCCATCGGCTGATTGACGATCTTATCCCCTTTCCAAACGGAAGGGATCCGCTCGCCGCGCAGCTCCACGACCCCCAGATCCGCACTCGCCGAGGTGACCACTCCGCCGAACGAATACACTTTGACTTCCCGGACGCCGCTCATGGTCTCAATGGTCATGCTCGTGTCCTTCACGATGCCGTTCTCATAGAGATACTTTGCGACGCATCGGATCGCATTTCCGGCCATCTGTCCCTCGCTGCCGTCCTGATTGAAGATGCGCATCTTGGCATCTGCGATCTCCGAACGCTCGATAAGGACAATCCCGTCTCCGCCGATCCCGTAATGGCGATCCACAAAGTTGACCGCGAGCGATTCCGGACAGGTGATTTTTCCGTCAAGGTCTTCAAAGTAGATATAGTCGTTTCCGCAGGACTGCATCTTGGTGAATGCAAGTTCCGTCTTTTTGGTCCGCAGATGATTGATATCCACAAGCTCGGTATTGTATTCCGTAAATTTACTTGCAATGATATCGCAGAGCGCATTGGCCGTATCGAGCGAAGTGAGCACCGTGATCCCGAGCAGAATGGCGTGGTGATGCAGTTCGATATAGTCGTTGATGGAATCGACGTCCGTCTTTCCCGTATAAATGATATAGTCGATCTTCCCCTCGTCCATGAGGCCGGAGACCTGTTTTGTGGCTTTCAGACGATCGACCACCGTGACATCGATCCCAAGCTCCGAAATCACCTTTGCCGTTCCCGCCGTCGCATACAGATTGCAGCCGAGATCGGCAAACTTCTTTGCAATGGAGACGATCTCAAATTTGTCCTGATCGTTGACGGTAAAATAGACGCCGACCGGCTTTTCCTTTGTGGGGTGGCACATCTTGAACCCGGCAGAGACGAGGCCCTTGAAGAGCGCCTCTTCAAATGTCTTGCCGATGCCGAGCACTTCGCCGGTGGACTTCATTTCAGGACCGAGCTGAGAATTGACGTCGTTGAGCTTCTCAAAACTGAAAACGGGAACCTTGACCGCCACGTAGGGAGAATTGGGATACAGTCCCGTCCCGAAGCCGAGTTTTTTCAGTTTCGCTCCCGCCATGATCTTTGTCGCGAGCTCCACCATGGGCACCCCCGTCACCTTGGAAATGTACGGAATGGTACGCGATGCGCGCGGATTGACTTCGATGACATAGAGCTGGTTCTGATAGATGAGATACTGAATGTTGATCAGCCCTTTCGTCTTCAGAGAGAGCGCAAGTTTGGTGGAGATATCCACGATCTTCTCCAGCATGGCATCGCTCAGATGATAGGGCGGATAGACGGCGATGGAATCGCCCGAATGAACGCCGGCGCGTTCGATATGCTGCATGATGCCGGGGATCAGGACATCCGTTCCGTCCGAAATGGCGTCCACTTCCAGCTCGCTGCCCATGAGATACTTGTCGCAGAGAACGGGATTCTCGATGTGCTGCGCAAGAATGACGTCCATATAGCGGGAGATATCGTTCTCCGTAAAAGCGATCGTCATATTCTGCCCGCCGATGACATAGGACGGGCGCAGCAGCACGGGATAGCCGAGCGTTTCTGCAGCCGAAATCGCCTCTTCCTTGGTCATGACCGTCAGGCCCTTCGGGCGGGCGATGTGGAAGGTCTCCAGAAGCTCGTCAAAGCGCTCTCTGTCCTCTGCCATATCGACGGAATCCGCGCTCGTACCGAGGATCCGCGTTCCCGTTTTGTCCAGATATCCGCAGAGCTTGATCGCCGTCTGACCGCCGAACGTAATGACGACGCCGTACGGTTTTTCCACGTCGAGCACATTCTGAACGTCCTCGGGCGTAAGCGGCTCAAAGTACAGCCTGTCCGCCGTGTCAAAGTCGGTGGATACCGTCTCCGGATTGTTGTTGATGATGACGACTTCGTATCCGAGCTCTTTCAGCGTCCAGACGCAGTGAACGGAAGAATAGTCGAATTCGATGCCCTGCCCGATGCGGATCGGCCCCGATCCGATGACGACAATGCGCTTTTTCTTGCTGTTTTTTACAAACGGCAGCGCCTCGTCATGATCGGGCTCGTCATAGGTCGAATAGAAATATGGCGTCTTGGCCGCAAACTCCGCAGCGCAGGTGTCGACCATTTTGAAGACCGCCCGACGGTGGGAAGGAAGTTTCTCCCCCGAAAAACGGGCGAGCGCCTTATCGGGATAACCCAGTCGCTTCCCTTCCAGATACTGCGTGCGGGACAGCTTTTGGCCCGTGATCGCCGCTTCATAGTCGACAAGATTCTTCAATTTGCAGAGGAACCATTCGTCGATCTTCGTGACCGCATAGATCTCCTCTACCGGGATCCCTTTTTTGAGGGCAGCATAGACGGCGAACAGGCGTTCGTCCGTCATCTTCCCGATCTCCGTGCGGAGTTCGTCTGCCGACATCGGTTCAAATTTTGCATGATTCAGCGTGTCAAGGCCGATTTCGGCCCCGCGGACCGCTTTCATGATCGCCTGCTCGAACGACGTGCCGATCGCCATGACCTCGCCCGTCGCCTTCATACGCGAACCGAGTTCCCGCTTTGCATACAGGAATTTATCGAAGGGCCATTTGGGAAGTTTGACAACGACATAATCGATCGCCGGCTCAAAACAGGCGTATGTTTTGCCCGTCACGTCGTTCCTGATCTCGTCCAGCGTGTAACCGAGTGCGATTTTGGTCGCCACTTTGGCGATGGGATACCCCGTCGCCTTACTCGCGAGCGCAGAGGAACGCGAGACGCGGGGATTGACTTCGATGACGGCATATTCAAAACTGTCCGGATAGAGCGCAAACTGACAGTTGCAGCCTCCCTCGATCCCGAGTTCGGTGATGATATCCAGGGACGCCGTGCGCAGCATCTGATACTCTTTATCGGAGAGCGTGACGGCAGGTGCAATGACGATGGAGTCGCCCGTATGAATGCCGACCGGGTCAAAATTTTCCATCGAACAGACGGTAATCACGTTCCCGGCGCTGTCGCGCAGCACCTCGAACTCGATCTCCTTCCAGCCGCCGATATATTTTTCGATGAGCACCTGCGTGATGGGCGAAAGCATGAGCCCGTTGTGCGAGATGAGCCGGAGCTCCTCTTCATCGTGCGCCACACCGCCGCCCGCGCCGCCCAGCGTGAAAGCCGGCCGGACAATGACGGGATAGCCGAGTTTATCCGCGATCGCGACGCATTCGTCCACCGTATAAGCAATGTCGGAGGGAACGACGGGCTGTCCGATCTTTTCCATCGTCTCCTTGAACAGCTCACGGTCCTCCGCGCGGTCAATGGCGTCCAGCTTGGTGCCGATGAGTTTGACGCCCCACTCGTCCAGGAAGCCCTCCTTAGCGAGCTTACAGCCCATTGTGAGCCCCGTCTGTCCGCCCAGAGAAGCAAGCAGAGAGTCGGGGCGCTCCTTGATGATGATTCGTTTCAGGCTGTCCTCGGTCAGCGGTTCGAGATAGATCTCGTCGGCGAGCATCTTATCGGTCATGATCGTCGCGGGATTGGAATTGCAAAGGACAACGTTGACGCCCGCATCTTTGAGAACGCGGCAGGCCTGCGCGCCCGCATAGTCGAATTCCGCCGCCTGTCCGATCACGATCGGTCCGGAACCGATCACCAGAACTTTTTTGATGTCACTTCTCTTCGGCATTTCTCTTCTCCTTGTGCATATTGGCAATGAAGCGGTCAAACAGGAAGTTGGCGTCGTGCGGTCCGCCGCATGCTTCTGGATGGAACTGCACCGTGAACGCGTTCACATCGGGATAATCGACGCCCTCGCAGGTGCCGTCGTTGGCATTAATGAAAGTAAGGTTCCCCATCCCTTTGACGGAATCGCTCACGACCTCGTAACCGTGGTTCTGCGAGGAGATAAAGACCCGGCCCGTCGCAAGTTCTTTGACGGGCTGGTTGGCTCCCCTGTGTCCGTACTTCATTTTGCGCGTCTGTCCGCCCATTGCAAGCGCAAAGAGCTGGTGCCCCAGACAGATGCCGAAAATCGGTTTCTTGCCGATCAGCGCGCGGATATTCTTCACGACTTCCACATTCTCAGCGGGGTCGCCGGGGCCGTTCGTCAGCATGATCCCGTCCGGTTCAAACGCCAACGCCTGTTCCGCCGTATAATCTGCGGGGACCTCGATGACGCGGCAGCCGCGGCGCACGAGTTCGCGCACGATATTCTGCTTGGCGCCGAAATCATAGAGCACGACGCGCGGGCCGCCCTCTTCGCCGGACTCGCGCACTCCCCCGGAAGTCACAGACCTGACCGCATCTCTGACGCGATAGGCCTTGAGTGCAGACAGATCGTCAAGCGGGCGATAGGTAATGGCCGCGTTCATGACGCCCGCCTCACGGACGATGCGCGTCAGTTCTCGCGTATCCACGCCGAATACGGCGGGGATCCCCTGCTCTTTCAGAAACGCTTCGAGGGTCATCTCACAGCGGAAGTTGGAGGGAGCGTCGCACTTTTCGCGGACGACATACGCCGTCAGCCAGCACTTTTTGCTCTCCCGGTCGGACAGAATGACCCCGTAATTGCCGATGAGCGGAAACGTCTGCGTGACGATCTGCCCGTAATAACTCGGGTCGGTGAGCGTCTCAATATAGCCGGTCATGCCCGTCGTGAACACGAGCTCGCCGATCACCTCCCTGTCCGCGCCGAAGGAATACCCTTCAAACACTTTGCCGTTCTCCAGCGTGAGATAGACTTTCTTGTACATATGTTCTCCTTCCGCTTTATTTCATGACCTTACACAGAACCGCTTTCTGTGCGTGAAGTCTGTTTTCTGCCTCTTCAAAAATTTCATCAGCATGCGCTTCGAACACATCCGCGGTGATCTCTTCGCCGCGGTGGGCAGGCAGGCAATGGAGCACCATGGCGTCCGGCTTTGCGGCACGCATCGTCTCCTCGTTCACCTGATATCCCGCAAACGCCTTTTCGCGCTTTGCCTTCTCCTCTTCCTGACCCATAGACGCCCAGACGTCGGTATAGAGAACGTCGGCATCCTCGGCCGCTTCCTGCACGCTGCGCGTCAGCGTAAACGTGCCGTTCTCCTTCGCCCACGCCATGAGCTGCGCGTCCGGCTCATACCCTTCTGGACAGGCGATCGAAAAGGCCATTCCCGTTTTGACAGCGCCCACCATCAGCGAATTCGCCATGTTGTTGCCGTCCCCGATAAAGCACATCTTCAGCCCTTTGAACGCGCCTTTCCTCTCACGGATCGTCATGAGATCGGCAAGTACCTGGCAGGGATGACAGTAATCCGTAAGACCGTTGATGACGGGAATGGAACCGTATCTGGCAAGATCCTCCACCTCGCTCTGCGCGAACGTACGGATCATGATCGCATCGAGATAGCGCGAAAGGACCCGCGCGGTGTCCTGCACGGGCTCGCCGCGTCCGATCTGAAGATCGCGGTTGGACAGGAAGAGCGCATTGCCGCCCAGCTCATACATGCCGACCTCAAACGACACACGCGTGCGCGTGGAGGATTTCTGAAAGATCATGCCGAGCTTTTTCCCTTTCAGATAGTCCTTGAAAATGCCGTGCTTGCGCTCATATTTGAGCTGATCGGCAAGATTGAGAATGGAAAGAATTTCCTCGCGCGTCAGATCAGCGAGCTTTAAGAGATGTTTCATCCGAGTACCTCCCTGAGAATGGACAGCCCTTCGTCCATTTCCGTCTTTGTGATCGTGAGCGGCGGAACAATGCGCAGCCGCTCATGCGCCGTAAGGACAAGCAGTCCCTTTTCAAGGCAGGCCGCAGCAACTGCCTTGGAATTTTGTTCAAGCTCCAGGCCGATCATCAGTCCGAGTCCCGTGACTGCCTTCACGCCGTCAAACCCCTTGAGTTTGGCCCGCATATAGGCGGCTTTGCCCTGTACTTCCAGCAAAAACTCATTCGTAAGACGACCGATCACATTGACCGCGGCCGCACAGGAAACGGGATTTCCGCCGAACGTCGATCCGTGGTCGCCCGCCGAAAACGCATTTTCCGCGCGCTCGAAAAAGAGACATGCGCCGATGGGAAGCCCCCCGGCAAGACCTTTGGCGGTCGTCATGATGTCCGGTACGATGCCGTACTGTTCATAGGCGTACAGGGTGCCCGTTCTGCCGTTTCCGCACTGCACTTCATCGCAGATGAGCAGCACATCGTGTTCGGTACACCAGCGGCGAAGCTCCGAAACAAAGGGCTTCGTCAGCGCGTTGACGCCGCTTTCCCCCTGCACACATTCGATGATCACGGCGCAGGTATTTTTTCCTGCGGCACGTATCACGTCGTCCATCTCCGGCGCCGCATAGGAAACACCCGGAACAAACGGCCCGAAATAGCGGTGGAATTCGTCCTGCCCCGTTGCCGTCAGCGTGAACAGCGTCCGCCCGTGAAAGCTGTCTTTCAGCGAAACGATGCGGCTTCTGCCCTCGCCGTACTTCATGTACGAATACTTGCGCGCGGCCTTCAATGCGCATTCATTGGCTTCGCCGCCCGAATTGGAGAAGAACACACGCTTCGCACCCGTCCGGCCGCAGAGCATCTCCGCGAGCCGTACCTGCGGTTCGGCATAGTAATAGTTGCTCACATGCTGGATCTTTCCGAGCTGTTCGATGACCGCCGCTTTCCAGGCTTCATCGTTTGCGCCGAAAATATTGACGGCGATCCCGGCCCCGAAATCGATGTACTCTTTTCCCTCGCTGTCCGCAAGCGTGGCGTTTTTCCCGCCGACCAGTGCAACGGGATAACGCGCATACGTTTTGGCAAGGTACTCGCTGTCCAGTTCCTTTATTTTCTGAAAATCCATGATACTCCCCTAAATCGTAAAAATGGGTGACCAAAAATCAATCAGTCACCTTTTACGAACATCGTACCCAGCCCCTCGTCTGAGAGAAGCTCGAGCAATATGGAATGTTTGACTCTGCCGTCCGTAATGAACACACGCCCGACCCCGTTGCGGATCGCATCGCGGCAGCAATGTACCTTGGGGATCATTCCCCCGGAAATCACGCCCTCTTTGATGAGCGACGGAATGTCCGAAACATACACTTTTTTAATGAGCGAATTCTCATCGTCACGGGAGCGGAGCAGGCCGCGCACGTCTGTCATGAGGATCAGGCTCTCCGCCTTGAGCGCGCCGGCGATCGCGGAAGCCGCCGTGTCGGCGTTGACATTGTAAATATTGCCGTCGTCGTCATAACCGACGGTGGAAACGACGGGAAGATAGCCGGCGTCAAGGCAGCTGGTCAGAATATGCGTGTCGACCCGTTCGATCTTACCGACAAAACCGAGATCTTCGCTCTCCTTGCTGCATTTGAGCATATTCCCGTCGATGCCGGAAACACCGACTGCCCGTGCACCCATGGCGCCAAGCATATGCACAAGGCTCTTGTTGACTTTCCCGGCGAGCACCATTCTGACGACCTCTGCCGTCTCCTCGTCCGTGTAGCGGAGCCCGTTCACAAAGCGGGACTCGATGCCCATCCGTTTGAGCGTCTGGGATATTTCGGGGCCGCCGCCGTGCACGAGAACGACCTTGATCCCGACAAATCGCAAAAGCGTCATGTCGCGCATGACGAGCTGTTTGAGTTCGTCGTCCGTCATGGCATTTCCGCCATATTTGACGACCAGGATCTTATTCTGATATTTCTCGATGTAGGGCATTGCCTCCAGGAGAAATTCTGCCTGAGCTTCTTTCCCGATCACGTTCTGTAGTCTCCGTTGATCTTAACATAATCATAAGTGAGATCGCAGCCCCACGCCGTTGCGCAGTAATGCCCGTTGCCGAGCGTCACACAAATGTCGATCTCCTGCTCCGAAAGCACGCGCTTTGCCGTCTCTTCCGAAAAGGCGACGCCGCGCCCCTGTCTGCAGACTTCCACCTCGCCCGCCGAAGAACGGAATACGACGTCAACAGCATCGGGATCGATCTTCGCGCCGGAATACCCGAGCGCGCAGAGCACCCGCCCCCAGTTGGCGTCCGAGCCGAACATCGCGGCCTTGACGAGATCGGACGAAACGACGGCCTTTGCGCACAGCCGCGCGTCTTTCAGGCTCTTTGCGCCGCGTACACGGCACTCGATCAGCTTGGTGGCCCCTTCGCCGTCCGCGGCAAGTTTTCTGCACATGGCCGTCGTCACAGCGTTCAGCGCCTTGCAGAATGCACGATAGTCAGCATCGGGCTTTGTGATCTGACGATTGCCCGCAAGTCCGCTTGCCATGACGCAGAAGGTGTCGTTGGTGGAGGTATCCCGATCCACGGAGAGCATATTGAGCGACTTCTTCACATCTGCCGAAAGTGCCCTCTGCAGCATCTCGGAAGAGATCGCCGCGTCCGTCGTAACAAACATGAGCATGGTCGCCATGTTGGGACAGATCATGCCGACGCCCTTGCACACGGCGCCGATCCTGCACGTCCTGCCGCCGGCCGTAAAGGAAAAAGCGATCTGCTTTCTGACCGTATCCGTCGTCATGATGGCTTCTGCCGCCGCATCGCTGTTGTCCCCCAGCCCCGCGACAAGATCGGCCATGCCGCCCGCGATCGGTTCCAGGGACAGGGGCTGTCCGATGACGCCCGTCGACGCCACAACGACGTCCCCCGCCGGAACGCCGGTATACTGTTCCACGAGACCGCACATTTTTTCGGCGATCTCCACACCGCCCTCGTTACAGGTATTGGCGTTCCCGCTGTTGACGATGACCGCCTGCGCGTAGCCGTCCGCCACGTTCTTTTTCGTGACGAGAATGGGAGCACCCTTCACAAGGTTGGTCGTATAGACGCATGCGACATTGCAGCGCACATCGGAAACGATGAGCGCCAGATCTTTTTTGATCTTGTTTTTGCGGATCCCGCAGTGGATTCCGTTTGCTTTGAATCCCTTGGGCGCACATACGCCGCCCGAAATTTCCGTAAGTTTCATGTCTTCGTTTTTATCCTGTCTATTATATCACAACGAAACGCCTTCGTCAAGTCCGAGCGCGATATTCATATTCTGAATCGCCGCTCCGGACGCACCTTTTCCGAGATTGTCCAGCCGCGCGGTCAGAAGAAACCGCTCTTCGTTCCCGTTGACGAGGATTTCGAGCTCATTGGTCCCGTTCAGCACATTGGCCGAAACAAAGCCGCCCGGTTCCATTCCGAGCCGTACAAAGCGCTGCCCCGCATAATGGGAACGGTAGAGCTCTTCCAGCTGCGCCAAACTTACGGGCTTGTTCAGAAGATCGGCAAACAGCGGAACACTGACCGTCATGCCGCAGTAATAGTCGCACACATACGGATTGAACACAGGTGTCCGGGTGAGCCCGCACACCGCTTTCATTTCAGGAAGATGTTTGTGCTGCAGCGAAAGCGCATACAGGCGCGGCGTATCATAGCTTGCGGAACGCCCCTCGGCCTCATACTCCGCGATCCCCTTTTTCCCTGCTCCGGAATATCCGCTGACGGCATGGCAGACAAAGGGATAGTCCGAAGATACGATCCCCGCTTTCACGAGCGGATAGACGATTGCAATGAAACCGCTTGCATAACAGCCGGGATTGGCGATGCGCCGGCCGTGTGCGACGGCCGCCCGATGCTGTTCGGAGAGCTCCGGAAAGCCGTATGCCCAGCCGGGAGAAGTGCGGTGCGCCGTGGAAGCGTCGATCACGATCGTGTCAGGATTCTCCACCAGGGCAACAGCCTCGCGCGCCGCATCGTCCGGGAGGCACAAAAAGACGACATCCGCTCTGCTCAGCGCATCTTTTCGCGCCGCAGGATCCTTGCGCTGCGCCTCCGGAAGCGCGATCAGCTGCACATCTTCTCTTTTTTCCAACATTCCACGAATGCGGAGACCTGTGGTCCCCGCACTCCCGTCAATAAATACTTTGAACATATCCGCCCGGTTTATTTGAGTTTCTTCTGATCGAGCATCGCCTTGACTTTGAGGGGAAGTCCGAACAGGTTGATGAACCCTTCGGCATCTTTCTGCGAATAAGCGCCGCCGTCGTCCGAGAAGGTCGCAATGTCTTCGCTGTACAGGGAATAGGGAGAAGAGATCCCTGCATTCGTGACGTTCCCCTTATAGATCCGCAGTTTCACGTCGCCCGTCACCGTCTCCTGCGTCTTGGAAACGAACGCCGAGAGCGCCTCTCTCAGGGGCGTGAACCACTGCCCGTCATAGACCATTTCGCCGAACTTGACGGCGACGAGCTGCTTGTAGTGCATGGTCGCCTTGTCCAGGCAGACCGTTTCAAGAAGGCGGTGCGCCTCGTACAGGATCGTGCCGCCGGGCGTCTCATAGACCCCGCGCGACTTCATTCCCACAAGGCGGTTTTCCACAAGGTCGGCGAGCCCGACGCCGTTCTCGCCGCCGATTTTATTCAGCGTTTCGACCAGCTCGACCGCCCCCATTTCCTTCCCGTTCACGGCAGTGGGAACGCCTTTTTCAAAATGAATGGTGACGTAGCTCACCTGATCGGGAGCCTTGACGGGAGAAACACCCATTTCAAGGAAGCCCTCTTTTTCATACTGCGGCTCGTTGGCAGGATCCTCGAGATCCAGCCCTTCGTGCGAAAGATGCCACAGGTTTTTATCCTTGGAATAATTGGTCTCGCGATTGATCTTGAGCGGGATATTGTGCGCCTCCGCATACTCGATCTCCTCTTCACGGCTCTTGATATTCCAGATCCGCCAGGGGGCGATGATGGTCATTTCAGGCGCAAACGCCTTGATCGTCAGTTCAAAACGCACCTGATCGTTGCCCTTGCCCGTGCAGCCGTGGCAGATCGCGTCCGCGCCCTCTTTCTTGGCAATATCCACGATCGCCTTGGCGATGACGGGACGCGCAAAGGACGTGCCGAGCAGATATTTATCCTCATACACGGCGCCCGCCTGCATGGTCGGGAAAATGTAATCTTCGACAAACTCCTTTTTGAGATCGAGCACATACAGCTTGGAAGCGCCCGTCTTTTTTGCCTTCTCTTCCAGTCCGTCCAGCTCGGTCCCCTGCCCGACGTCGCCGGAAACGGCGATCACTTCGCAGTTGTCATAATTTTCTTTCAGCCACGGAATGATGATGGAAGTATCCAGCCCGCCCGAATATGCAAGAACAACCTTTTTGATTTTCTTTTCCATAGAAATTTCCTCTCTTGATTTTTTCACATGCCATTATACAGACTGCGGGAGCGCAAGTCAAGCGATTGCGCCCCCGTTTCCGAAAGATTTTTTATATTTTTTGCATATTATTGAATTGAATTTGTAATTATGCATATTTTATGCAAAAATAAATGAATATTTACATTTCTTCCGACTCTTCACCGTTCCAGAACGGAGCAAGATCGCGTTCCGTAAAAGCCTCTTCATACGGTTTGGAAAAAGGTGCCCGAAGATAGAACGTAAAGGAATCCTGCGAAGTCTGCGTGCGGAACGTGGCGATCAGCCGGCGCTTTTTGCGCCGGACGCCGGCACAGCCCGTTTTCACGTCATAGGTATATGTCCCGCGCTTCGTTTTGACATGGATCACTTCGCTTGTGACTTCGAGTCCGATCACCGTTCCCATGGAAACATGCAGCGCATACCACGCATAGACCGCAAGATAGACGATCAGCACGGCAGGCGTGACGATCCAGAACCCGATGTAGCCCGCAAACGCGAACACGGCACAGACCATGATCGCCGGAATGACGATACAGCTTAAAATCACAAAGCATTTTTTCATCAGCCGCACATAGCGTACGACGGCGGGCTGTTCCTTCATGCCTGTTCCCCTTTCTTCCGGAACCAGACGCGGAACTGTGAGAGCGTTTCCTCCCCGCAGCGCACTTCGCACAGGGCGCCGTCATCGGTATCCTCGCGGACAAGCAAGAGCTCCGTTCCTTCCTTTGCCTGCTTCAGATAGGCGATCTGGAAAGCACTCACCTCAAGGCCGGAGAGCTCGTCCATGGTAAAGCAGTCAAAAAAGAAATCGGCATAGCGGGCATTGTTTGCATGGAAATAGTGATCGCAATGGCTGTTTGCAACGGTCATGCGGTACATCTCCCGCGCATTCCGGATACGCGGGATCTTCCAGGACGGCGGTTCCGTCGCCTTTTCGGCCCGGTACGGACAGCGCGCATGTGCCTCCCCCATGCGTTCCGGCGTCAGCAGCGAGAAGTTGTTCAGATCGACGAGGCACCAGCGCGAAGCCACGGAAGCGACCTCTTCCCGCCCGACAGAAATACGGTAATCGCGCTCAAAAAAAACATGCCGCGGCGGAAGCGGCCAGGTTTCGACGGTGACGGCCTCGCCGAGCCGCACGGGGCGGTTGAGCTTGCAATACGAATTGACAATGATGAATCCGAGCGACTGCGGCCGGAGATCATCGTAGCCGAATCCCAGCTCATCGGCACTCATACATGCGGACTCCTGCGTCACTCCGAGGAGCGACGAAAAACGAAGCTCATCTTTGAAATCAAAATCCGAATAGCGCAGTTCGTATGTTTTTCTGTGGGAATAAACGCTCATAGCATTCAGAAGTATATCACGCGCGCGCGGGAAAGTCAATAAATTGCGCCGTTCAGGAAGAAGAAGCCGCCGCCAGAAATGCAAGCGTCCCCGCACAGATCGTCTCCGCAAGGCGCTGCCGGTACCCCTCGGTAACAAGCATGGCCTCGTCCTCGGCGTTGGACAAAAAGCCGCACTCCACGATGACGGACGCATAGTCGGAACAGTTCAGGACATAATAGTCCCCTTTGAGCGCTTCGCTCGTGCGCACACATTCCGGCATCGAGTTGAGAGCCGTCTGAATGGCGCATGCGAGCGTACGGGAGGAAGAGCTGTCCTCGCGGAAGAATACCTGCGCGCCCCTTCTGGAAGAGAGGGAAAAGAAATTCTGATGCACGGAAATAACGGCCGCGGGTGCGCTTTCCGCAATGATCTCGGCGCGACGCTTCATATCCCGCTTTTTATAGCCTGCCGTCGCAGCGCCATACAGTCCCGCCTCCGTGGGGCGCGTCTGCACGACGAGAAACCCCGCCTCTTCGAACTCCGTCTGCAATGCCCGTGAGAGCGCAAGATTGATGTCGCTCTCCTTGGTTCCCGTCGTCCGACCGACGACTCCGCCGTCGATCCCGCCGTGCCCCGCATCGATCACGATCGTCAGGCGCGAACTTCCCGCCGCCGTCTGAACGAGCGCGTACAGACAGACGCCCGCCGTCAAGGCAATGGAGAGGACGATCGCAAGAAACCCCAAAAGAACACGGTGCCGTCGCAGAAATGTTTTCATACCGCTATTGTATGCGGACGAGCCATGCAAAATGCCGTCTGACAAAGAGCACGTGCCGCTGCGGCATAGAAAAAAGACGGGCACCAACCCGTCTTTTCATCCATGACCCGATCAGGAAACGACGCGCAGCACCGTATCCACGTGCGCAACGCCTTCCAGCGAATTGATCTTTGCCACCGCCGCGCGCACGGACATTTCGTGCGTCTCGTGCGTGACGATCACGAGCGGCGCCTTGCCGTCCTCGCGCGCAGGCTTTTGCATGAGCTCCACAATGGAGATATTGTGTTTCCCGAAAACCGTTGCGATCTTGGCAAGGAATCCCGGCTTGTCCTCCACGGTAAGGCGCATATAGTATGCGCTCTTGAAATCGCTGACAAACTTGGTATCCTTGTCGGCGCCCGCCGTGTTCTTGAATGTGGAATACTTATTCTCGCTGTGCGTGGCGGCATAGATGATGTCCGAGACGATCGCGCTGCCCGTGGGAAGCGCCCCTGCGCCCCTGCCGTACAGCATGACGTCGCCCACCGAATCGCCGGTCAGAAAGACCGCATTGAAACTGTCGTTGACGGAGGCGAGCGGGTGTCCCTTGCGCACAAAGGCAGGATGCACGCGCACCTCGATGCCCGCATCCGACTGTTTTCCGATCGCAAGCAGCTTGAGCACATATCCCAGCGCTTTGCCGTCCGCAATGTCCTCTTCCGAGATGCCGGAAATCCCCTCGCGGAAGATTTTTCCGAACGGTACCTTGGTGTGGAACGCGAGCGAAGAGAGAATGGAAAGTTTGTATGCCGCATCGTATCCTTCGACATCTGCCGTCGGATCCGCCTCGGCATAGCCGAGACGCTGCGCCTCTTTCAGGCTCTCCTCATAGGAAGTGCCCTCTTGATTCATCTTGGTGAGGATATAGTTCGTCGTCCCGTTGATGATACCGATCATCGAGGTGATCTCATTGGCCTGAACGCCGTCAAGAAGCGTACGGATGATCGGAACGCCGCCCACGCAGCTCGCCTCGAAATAGAGCCCCGCATTCTGACGCTTTGCCGCACGCTCCAGCTCGTGCGAATATTTGCAGAACAATTCCTTGTTGGAAGTGACGACCGTCTTTCCCGCATTCAGCGCCGCAAGCACGTACTCGCGCGCGGCCTCTACGCCGCCGATCACCTCCACGACGATGTTGACATCGGGGTCGGAGACGATCTCCGCGATGTTGGAAGCGATCTTTTCAGAGGGAACACCCAGAGCGCGCGCCCGCTCGCGGTTGAGTTCGAGCACGCTCTCCACCACGATATCCACGTTCTGCGTACGCTGATAAAACTCCCTGTGCTCCGTGAGGATCTGATATGTCCCTCCGCCTACAACACCAAGACCGAGAATGGCAACACCGACTTTCTTCATAAACTTTCCTCCGAACTGTTCAGATCATACAAGTACTTGAGGCCGTCGAGCGTGAGCATCTTGTCGATGACATCGATGCAGCCCGTCTCTTTGGCGATCGTCTCGGAAAAACCTCCCGTTGCGATCGTCATGACGTCGCTCGCCCTGAGTTCTTTTTTGATCTTTCTGACAATAAATTCCACAAGCCCCGCAAACCCGAACACGATGCCGGCCTGCATATTGGTGACCGTATTCGTCGCGATCACGCTCTTCGGCGCTTCGATCTCGACGCGCGGCAGTTTTGCAGTCCCGGAAACAAGGCTTTCAAGCGACCCCTTGATCCCCGGCGCAATGACCCCGCCGATAAATTCGCCGTCCGCGCTCAGAATGTTAAACGTCGTCGCCGTGCCGAAATCCACGACGATCATGGGCTTCCCGCAGCCATACTCTCTGATCGCGGCAACGTTGTTGACGATGCGGTCCGCGCCGACTTCATGCGCGTTGTCCGCGCGCATTCTCAGTCCGGTTTTCAGTCCGGGCGCGATCTGTTTAGGTATGATATGCAGATAGACGCGCAACATATGCTCGATCGTATAGTCGAGCGACGGGACGACGGAAGAAAAAATTCCGCCCGTAATATCTTCTGCGGCGATCGAATTGAAATTGAGCATCTCGGCAAGCTGCGCGCCGTATTCGTCCGAGGTGCGCTTGAGATCAGTGGAAACGCGGAAGGAAATTTTGCGCTCCCCGCCGTCGTAGACCGCATATTTGATATTGGAATTGCCGACGTCAATGCAGATGATCATCGCCGCTCGCCTCCGTCTGAGGCACCTCCGTCTTCTTTCTTCCCCCTGACACACGGTGCTCCACCAGAAGGATCACCCTGTGGATCGCGGGAGCGATCACAAGATTCAAACCGAGTTCAATAAAGAAATTGAACGTCACAAGCCCCACAAGGATGAACACAAAGATGTTCATGCCGCCCAGATCCATATGTCCGGAAATTGCACCGCTCATGCAAAGACAGCCAAGGATAAAAAGAGCCGTGTTGAGAACGGGAACAATCGCTGCCGCCGTAAAGACCGCCGCAAGGCTGTTTTTCCGGGCGATCACGCGGTACGCAATGCCGGCAACAAGGCCCGCGACCGTCGTCTTGACGAGACAGGTCAGCGTCGTAACGACAGGACTGTACGTCCAGATGACCGCATAAAAGGGCACGGACGGGAGCGCGATGACCTGGACAAGTACGACGATCCCGCAGCACAGTCCCAGAAACGCCCCGCCCGCGGGGCCGAGAAGGATCGCGCCGAGCACAATGGGGATCAGCGAAAAATTCAGCTGGGCCCCGCCCACGGGGATCATGCTTGCAAACACCTGCAGTACGATGACGAGCGCCAGCAATACCGCAAGATACGCCACGTTCTTTGCCGAAAAGAACTTCTGCTTTTTCATTTTTGCCTCCATCGGATCCCGGAACGGGTATCCGCAGAAAAAGATGTATTCGATTTCCCAAAACGGATACGGCCGCGCGCGTACCGTTCCGCTGTCAAGGATTTCAAATGCAATTATAGCAAACGTCGCCCGTTTTGGCAACTAAATGAACGCAATTCGGGAAAAATTCCGCCTTCGGACTGTCAAAGCGCGCGTTTTGAGAACACATTTCCCCGCACGGGCATACGATATAACAAAGGGCCGCAGAAAAACAAAAGCTACATACTCTGCGGCGATCTCCCGTCAAACGCCCGTTTGCGGGAAAGCTATAGGAGGAAAAACTATGAATTGCTGTTTTGGCGGCAATCGCTGTCTCTGGATTCTCATTATCCTGCTCATTCTCGGAACGTGCGGAAACGTATTCTCTTCGAGCGCGTTCAAGGGCTGCGGCTGGCCGCTCCTTGCCGCTCTCGCGTACTGCATGTGCAAGAACGGAACGCTGCAATCGCTTGTGAACAGCGTGTGCGGTTCGGGCGACAACTGCGGCTGCGGCTGCAACTGACCCGATCGCGGCATAAGCCGCAGGCATGTTTTGAATCCGATCGCGCAGAAAAAACGGACGTCCGCAAACATGCGGACGTCCGTTCTCACAGTGATATCTCCGTGTGTTCCAGCGCATAACGCTGCAGCGCAACGATCGTCTTTGCATCGCGCAATGTCCCTTTTTCAATCCAGCCGAGTGCCGTTTTTACGGGAACGTATTCCACATTCAGGAACTCACCCTCGTCGAGGTGCTGTTTCCCTTCCCGGATTCCGACGGCCTCGTAAATGTAAATCTTTTCGTTGGTATAGCCGGGCGTCGGATAGAGCACGAACCGGAGGACAAGCTCATCGGCTGCGAGCCCCGTCTCCTCTCCGAGCTCACGCTCCGCGGCAAGGGCCGGGTCTTCTCCTTCGTTCAATTTGCCGGCAGGGATCTCATAGATCGCCTCCCCGTAAGCATAGCGGAACTGTTTTACAAGGGCAACGCATCCTTCCTTCACACACAGAACCGCCGCGCCGCCCGGGTGTTCTACGACTTCCCTGCGGCAGGGCCGCCCGTCCGGAAGCTGTGCGTCATCGCAGCGGACATTTATGATCTTTCCGCGATAGAGATAGTTTTTTCTGACCGTCTTTTCCTCAAGCTGCATACTCCCCTCCTACATTTCCTGCGAGAGCGCGAATAAAGCGCTGCTCTCGTCGCTCTCCGCGCCGATGTAGCGCAGGAAATAGCGATACCCGGCAAGCAGGGCCCTTACCTCGGCGACATCTCTGCGCGCGGCCGCGGCGGCAAGTTCGCTGAAAATTTCCTCCCCGGCCGTCTTTTCCTCCTCCCGCAACGCACGGCTCATGACGCGGTTGCGCTCGACCGGAAGCGACTGCGCAAACGCCGAAAGCGCTTCCTCCCTCTTTTTCTGCATCGCAGCGATCTGTCCGCGCTTACCGACCTCCGGGAAGCATTCCCGCACAATATCGCGGAACGGCTTGATCATGCGGCCGGCAAACACGGAATAACTTGCCGTATAACTTCCGTCCACATAAAAATAGCGCAGGAGCAGGTCGTTCAGGTGCACGGTCCCCGCATCGATCTCCACAAACAGACAGAATACAAAGGCAAGAACGTCCTGCCGCTCCGATGGCAGAAAGGCACCGACGCGTCCCGCCGTCCCGCTGCCCGTACGCGGGCGCAGATAGGCGCGTTTTGCCGCCGGATAGTCATATCCGTCCGTGACGGCGGCAAAGAGATTGGTCAGTTCCCTGCAGCCTGCGATATGCTTGAGCGCCTCCGAGATCTTTCCTTCGGCATTCATATACGAGCCCTCGATGAGTTCATCGCATACCGACAAAAAGCGCCGGATCCTCTCAATTTTATCCGTCATATCCATGTTGCCCCTCCCTCGCGGTGCGCATCTTTATCGTTTTCGTACTCCATTATATCATAAAATAAAAAATAGTTAAAGAAATTTTTCGGAAATATCTTGATTTTATCCCCGTTTTTATGTATAATATGAGAAACGAATTGATTTGGAGGGTATTACAATATGAAATCCATGACGATCTCCTTGGAAATGGCTCAGCGCGTGAAAGAGTTCGTTGCCGTCACGCAGAACTGCGACTGCGAGATCCTGCTCAAGAGCGGAAAATACGTGGTCGACGCAAAATCCATTCTCGGCATTTTCAGCCTTGACCTTTCCCAGCCCCTTACGGTGGAGATTTACGGCGACAACTGCGAGGACGTCATCGCCAAGCTCGCAAAATTCGCGAAGTAACTTCCGACGATCGGACAATGCAGAGCCGCTCGCATTTTGAGAGCGGCTTCTTTGTCTATCCTGTAAGTATTACTCTGGGAAAAGGACGACGCACCATGCAGGTCAAAGGTGAAACATCGGTCAACAAACTCATATTGCTGTTCGTGTTCGATAAAATGGAGAGTCCTCTTTCAGAGCGGACGCTCGTGGATATGTGCACGTCGTCCAACGACTGGCTCAACTACATGGACTGCACCGTGCTGATCCATAAACTGAAAAAAGACGGCTTCATCTGCGACATTCCGAGCGGCGACGACCCCCTTTATGCCATTACGACAGAAGGGCGCGAAGCGCTCGCCAACTACTATATCAGCATTCCGCGGAGCGCACGCGAGGAAATTTCCCGCTATATCAAGAGCAACGGCGCAAAGTTCCGCACGCGTCAGGAATGCAAATCGGACTACTATCAGAACAAGGACGGCACTTACACCGTCAATCTGAAGATCCTGGCGGCAGTCCAGCCCATGCTGGAGCTTAAATTTGTCGTCCCGGACAAAAAAACCGCCAATATGATTTACAAGAAATGGGAGGACAAGGCGTCCGATCTCTATTCCGTTGTATACGAGACGCTTGTAGATTGAAGAAACGGACAAAACGAGGTAATATATGGTCACTTATTCGACAAAGGGAACGTGCTCAAAACAGATCATCTTTGAACTGGACGACAACAACAAGATCCACAACGTCAAATTTATCGGCGGGTGCAGCGGCAACCTTCAGGGCATCAGCCGCCTTGTGGAGGGAAAGACCCCCGACGAGGTGGTGTCCCTTCTGAAAGGGATCCGGTGCAAACAGAACACATCCTGTCCCGATCAGCTTGCACAGGCGCTTGAACCCTATACGGAGTCCGCGCGCGTCAAAACAAACGCATAAACTCTCTTTAACATGAAAAAAGGGCCTGTCGGCCCTTTTATTTTGCTTTCAGCAGATCTTGTAACCGGAAGCGAGTCCGCCCTCCCCCGTTTCGCGGTAGCGGGCGTCCAGATCTTTCCCTGTTTCATACATGGTGCGGACGATCAGATCGAAAGAAATTTTGCGTGTCCCAGAAAGGACGTCGGCAAGATCCGCACTGTCGAGCGCACGCAGTGCGGCGACGGCATTGCGTTCGATGCAGGGGATCTGAACATACCCGCAGACAGGATCGCACGTCAGTCCGAGCTGATGCTCAAGAGCGATCTCCGCCGCATACTCCGTCGTCTCCAGAGATGCGCCGAAGATGCTGCACGCCGCAGCGGCCGCCATGGAGGTCGCCGTGCCGATCTCCGCCTGGCAGCCCGCCTCCGCCCCGCTGACCGTCGCATTGGTCTTGACAACGTTTCCGACCATTCCGGCAGCGGCAAGCGCCCTGAGGATCGTTTCATCGGAAAGCCCGCCCTGTTCCTGCAGATAGAGCAGTACTGCCGGCAGTACGCCGCTGGCGCCGCACGTCGGAGCGGTCACGATCACACCGCCGCTGGCGTTTTCTTCCGCCGTCGCATAGGCATAGCTGCAGATCAGCCGCTTGCTGTCCGTCCTGTCCTTGCAGTACGCACGGTACAGCGTGGGCGCCTTGCGCTCGATGTGCAGCTCTCCGGGCAGCATCCCCTCCCGGGTGAGTCCGCGGCGCGCCGTCTCCTTCATGCTCTTCCAGATCTGTGCCAGATATGCTCCGAAGTCCGGGCGCTCAAAGCGGAACGCCGCGTCTCCGAGGCTTATTTGTTCCAATTCACAGTAGGCGCGGATCTCCGCGAAACTCCGGAACGGATAAATTTCGTCTGCCGGACAGACGGGAGCCCCCGCCTCACGGATCGTCCCGCCCCCGACGGAGAGATATACGACGGAGCCGAGCGGTTCCCCGTCCTCTCTGTATGCGCCGATCTCCAGCGTATTGGGGTGAGGAAGCGGGCGGTCGGAACAGTCAAAGACGATCTTTGTCCTGTCCGCAGGAAGCACGCCGAGCAGGGCGCGGTCCGTCAGGTGTCCTTTCCCCGTCCGGGCAAGCGATCCGTACAGGACGACGCGGTATTCCGCCGCTGCGGGATACCGCGCCATAAAATCACGGGCAGCGCGTTCGGGTCCCATTGTATGCGAACTGGAAGGCCCCCTGCCGATCTTGTAAAGTTCCCTGAGAGATTGCATCGTTACGCCTTGAAATGCCGCTCCTCCGAACAGAGCACGGCGATCCCGTACCGGTCGCACAGCCTGATGATCTTATTGTCGGGAATCCCCGTCTGTACAATGGCCGTGATCCCTGCCTCCCTGCACTCTTCCAGGCTTTCCAAAGTGAGCAAACCCGCATCGGAAGCCAGAACCGCCCCTTTAGCCCGCTCTCCCGCAAGCGAAAGCGCAAAGCGCAGAGCGACCATGCGGTTGGTCTGTCCCGTCCCGATGCCGCAGGTGGCATTCTCCGTTCCGATCACAACCGCACTCGAATGCGCGTGTTTCGCCACCTTATAGTTGAATGCAAGCGCACGCATCTCCTCTTCGGAAGGTTTGCGCGATGTCACACACACGGCGTTCTCGAACAAAGAAGTGTCATAGGTCTGCACCAACAGACCGCCGTAGATCTTCTTCATATCGAACGTCGAGAACTGCACTTTACTGCGGATATCGGGCATCTCGAGCAAAATAAGCGCCTTGTTGAACCGAAGTTCCGCCATCGCTTCCGGAGTGAAACCGACGGCCACGACCGCTTCGACGCCCAGATCACGGAACTTGGCCGCAATGCGCGCGTCCACAACGCCGTTGATCGCAAGGATCCCGCCGCGGAACCTGAGCGGATCCGCATCCGAGGCACGCCCAAATGCCTCAAAAAGATCCGAACCCGTTCCCGCACTGCACGGAACTGCATGCTTGCAGGCGACAACGGCAGGCTCGTCGAATTCCTTGATCAGCTCCAGCGCCGCATTTGCATCATGGATATTATTGTAAGTGAGCGTCGCGCCGGTGAGCTGCTTTGCACGGGCGATCGACCCCTCCTTCAGAAGCGGCTCGCGGTAGACCGCGGCGCGCTGATGAGGGTTCTCGCCATAGAGCATATCCTGCGTCTTTTCATAAGTGACCGTGAGCGTCTT
The DNA here is from genome assembly GCA_904419525.1 of Candidatus Gallimonas merdae. Taxonomy (GTDB): domain Bacteria; phylum Bacillota; class Clostridia; order Christensenellales; family Borkfalkiaceae; genus Gallimonas; species Gallimonas merdae. Next base: position 2,874 of record CAJFRT010000015.1, on the reverse strand, counting down.
GGGGAAAGCGATCTTCAGACGATAGGAAAGATACTGTGCCACCAGAGCATCATAGGAAGCCGTATAGGAAAACGCCTTGTACATGAGATATCTGCGCTCATCTTCAGGGATCGCCCCTGCCGCAAGATCGCACAGGACCCTGTCGTAATCGTCCGGATCGCAGACCGCAACGGTATGCATGAAATTGCGTGCCGCGGCGTCGAGCAGCGCCACGCCGCCCACGTCGATATGTTCTGCCGCCTCTTCAAACGGCACGCCGGCTTCCATGTCCTCGCGGAACGGATAGAGATTGATGACGACCAGTTCAATGGGAAATACTTTTGCCTTGGCCCTGCCGAGCTCTTTGAACTGTGCCGGCGTCAGCTGATTGGCAATAATTCCCGTATAGACGGCGGGATGCATGGCGCGCACTTTGCCGCCGAGCGGCTCGGGATACCCCGTCAGCTCATGCGCGGAAAGCGCATCGATGCCCGCCTCGCGGAGCACTTTGCACGTACCGTCCGTCGCAATGATCTCGTAGCCGTATTCCACAAGATATTGACAGAATTCAACGATGCGCTCCTTGTTGTAGACGCTCACATACGCTCTTTTCTTTGCTTTCATAGTCATTCCGCCTGAAAATATTTTAAACCGCACATACTGTTTGCGGTATGATCCTTCTTGTAATCCTTCTGTCAGTCTACATTCTGGCCGTCAATTTTTACGCCTTTCGCCTGCTGAAAACACAGCGGGACGGCTTTGAATCAGGCGAAAAAAGAGCGGGCGAAGGCGACGGGAAACTTCTCCTTGCCGCCGCGCTCGGCGGTGCGATCGCGATTTACGCCACGATGTTTGCACTCAGATACCGCCTTGAAAGCTGTATTCTGATGCTTGCGCTTCCCCTGCTGGCCGTGATCAATGTGTACTGCTTTTATCTCGGTTTCCGAGGCATTTTTCTTATCTGGTGATCACGCCCGGAAGGCATTGGCGTCCAGCCATTTGGCGACGCCGTCCTCTTCGCAATAGCCGATCACCCCTGTCGCTTTCTCCTTCAGCCAATCGTCGGCATTCATCACCGCATATTTCTCATCACACACATCAAACATATCCGAATCATTGGAAGTATCCCCGAAACAGACAAGTTTTTCGCAGCCGAGCAACGTCTTAAGATAGGCAACCGCCTTTGCCTTCGTCGCTTCCCGCGGGGAGATCTCCATCCAGAAATCGTTCTGATACATTTCCTGATGAAAAATACAGATGATCCGCTGATCGTACTTCAGAAAATTCCAGGCCCGCTCGATCTGCTCCTTGGGGCCGATACACTTGAAATAAAAAACGTATCCGCCAAGCAGTTCTTCATCCGAGGACGCGGCAAGCAACCGATCATCCCCTTTCCTGCGCACAAGATACCGCTTCATGCCGAACGATTCGAAGCCCGACCGCCAGGCGACAAACTCCCGCTGTTCCGTTGCCCCATAGACAAATGGCATGATCCCGTATTCTTTCAGAACAGAAAGGACATAGGACTTAAGCTGTTCTTCAAAGCAATTATAACGAAGCGTCTCCCGCGTCACGCGGTCGTAAATGAGTCCTCCGTTATAATAGACGGCCGGAAGCGATATATTCAGTCCCTGCAGAGCACGCGCAGCACTTCCGACCGAGCGCGCCGTCGCATATGTGAACCGAATTCCTTTTGCGAGCAACGCATTGAGATGTTCTCTGCTATATTCAGAGACTCTCTCCTCTTTCGTAAGGAGCGTGCCGTCCAGATCGGACACGAACAATGTATTCATAATTATTTGCTCTCGATATTCTTTCTCAATCATATTATACCACAACGACACGTCAAAGTTCGTAATTCCTCGCTGAAATTCGACTGCCGCACAAAAATGTTCGATTATGACAGAAAACGATCGTAAAATCAAGGATTCCGGAAAAACAACGGCGATCCGGAAAGGTAGGAATCTGACGGATAAAATTGCGTAATTTTATAAAAAAAGTGGGGAAAAAATCAGAAAAACATTTGACTTTCTTTTTGATCTTTGGTAGAATATACAAGCGCTGACGAATGCGGGTGTAGTTCAATGGTAGAATCCCAGCCTTCCAAGCTGGTTGCGTGGGTCCGATTCCCATCACCCGCTCCATTTTCGAAACAAGCAAAGTGCGTCCGCTTGCGTGAAAAGGCGTGAGCAAAATGCGCTTGTAGCTCAGTCGGATAGAGCAACGGCCTTCTAAGCCGTGTGTCAGGAGTTCGAATCTCTTCAGGCGCACCATTATATGGCGGGTGTAGCTCAGTTGGTTAGAGCGCCAGATTGTGGCCCTGGAGGTCGTGAGTTCGATTCTCGTCGCCCGCCCCAATTTGATTTTTCAATGGGGTGTCGCCAAGAGGTTAAGGCACCGGATTTTGATTCCGGCATTCGCTGGTTCAAATCCAGCCACCCCAGCCACACGGCCCATTAGCTCAGTTGGCAGAGCACTTGACTTTTAATCAAGGTGTCCCGAGTTCGAATCTCGGATGGACCACCACCTCGACAAAAAGAGCGGCTCTGTCAGAGCCCCCTTTGCGGATCATCCGCACATATGCACTTTTAGCTCAGTTGGTAGAGCAATTGACTCTTAATCAATGGGCCCAGGGTTCGAGTCCCTGAAAGTGCACCAATAAGAGCCTAAATCGAATATTCGATTTAGGCTCTTATTTTCATATGTTACCGAATTTATTTATGTAACAGACAGGTTTTATTTGTAATTTTTTCTTTTACTGCAAGAACGGTATCGCTAATCGAAAAATTAGTAGTGTCTACGACATTTTTCTCGTATATTCCAAGATTGCAAAATTGTTCCCACATCGTTTGTACTAATTCGATATTTGTATCTCTATCTAATTTTGAGCGTTCA
>CAJFRT010000014.1 GCA_904419525.1 Candidatus Gallimonas merdae | reverse complement strand
GCGCACATAGAACGACCTGCCAGTCAGCGCGTCTGTTACTTGCTACCCGTAAACGGGTCGTCCGGGTAATCTATACTCAGCTGCATTGCTTCCTTATCGTGCTTTAACTGATTTGCTATATACTTTTTGATTGCCTCTGTATTTTTCCCTGTCGTTGTAACATAACTTTATGGACACTATCGGTAAAGGGACAGAAACAGGCATGAGTAAAGCGTATGAGTTCGGTAAACCCATACGCTTTGTCATTATTTATTGGGATTATTGAGCTTATAGCGCAGAACGGAAGCGATATTGACTTTATAGACAATATCTATCACGCGCTCTTTACCCGTATGCTTCGGATGCCCTCCTACGACTACACGGTCTAAAAGCTCATAGCACATTTCGCGGGTAAGCTCGGGCGCTTCAAGATATTTCTTTATGCTCCGTATAAACTCATCCGCGCTCTGTATCGTGTTCGTCGTTTCGGTAAGCCGCTCTTCAAGCTCCGCTATTTCCGCTTCGAGTTTCTTCTGCTCCTCGGAATATCTTTGCAGAGCTTTTTATGCGCTTTCTCCGCATGATAACCCATAATTACCTCCTCCTCTTTCATTCCTCGATTTTTCTGAAAATAGCGGTGACGGAAATCTCCGATTGCACATTTATGTCATGCCGCTGTGCCGTCTTCACGCCATCCGACCATCCCACAAACTCATAACCGGAATTAGCAACCGCAACCACCGGTAAGGCATCGTATCCTCTGACCACCGTCTGCTCACTTGCTAGTCCCATCAAGGAAACATTCTCCACCTCCCCTCGTTCAATATGTCCTCCGCTTGTCACATTGTATTTCACCGAAATCGTATCCCCCGTCCAGAACCCATACGGGATCCCGACATTCTCACCGTCTACATCTACCCGTCCCATCAAATACAATTTCGTTATCTCAATTCTATCTCCCCCCATCGACCAGTGTCCGGCAATCGCAACATGGTATTCAAATGCATGGATCTGTCCTTCGATCGTATGTGTCAGTTCATGTATATACGTGCCAATTGCGCCATTCCAATAAATAGAATTTTCATCCAACAATACCTCTAAAGGCTCTCCATGGGCAAATAACTCAGAAACAGTCGATTCCCAATGAACCCAGCCATACTTTGGGCCTGCTGCTCCTGCTGATGTACGAAAATTATTTTCCCAATCATTCATGGAAAATGAAACTAAAATGCTCTGATAATCGTCCAGCATGTCCGCAATTTCCGGGATATTGCGCGCATCTAGGTCACTTACTTTATATCCGCTTGCACCGCCCTGTGTGATATGCTCCTCCGTAATTGTTTCTTTCGTAAAATATTCATCTACGATAAAGTTGGCTACGCGCATATCGTTCAGTTCAAATGCTATCTTTTGTGTTATCATATGACAGATTTGTTTTTCCGTATCTGTCATACTATATTGTACACGCCCCCACCAAGACATTGTCTTTTCCGGAATGTATGCATTCACTTCTGTGACATAGACGAAAAGTATTTTGTATTCCCTTTGATTGTCCGAAATCCAATTTGCAAAGAGCTTCGTTCCGTTTCCATACAGCAGAACATCCTCCTGAACAACAATCCTACCCGTTTCATCCGATACCCTCTGCGTAAATGTATCATCAGAGTACCATCCGTCAAAAGTACAATGTTCCCTCGTCGGAACAGGCAATGTGACCGTATCCAATGCTCCGTATATAAGCGACACCTCCTCCTGTGCCATGTCGCCACCCGTGGCATACTTATAATCATACTCATATGTTTTGGTCAACGGACCAAATAGAGCCGTAACGGTAATTGATTCCTGGACATCCAAATCTGTTCTGCTCGCCTCTTTCACACCATCCGACCATCCGTTAAACTGACATCCCTCGTCCGGAATCGCCGTGACTGTGCTTGCATCATCTCCGTATTTCAGACTTTGCACCGTTTCCCCATCGAGCCAGCCGTTCCCCTCCAAAGAATAAGAAAGGTGCAATGTGATTTTCTCAAAGATCGCAAGATAGCCGCGCCCTTCTGATACATTCTCCAAGACCCTTATCGACTGCGTAATCGATTCATCGACATTCTCAGCCGTAATATGGTCTGACCAACCAACAAAGTAGTACCCTTCGTCTGCAACCGCCGTAACCGGTTCGGATGTCCCGCCTTCCGGAATAGTCTGTATCTGTCTTCCGACAATTCGTCCGCCTTCCGATGCCAAAAACTGGACTTCATAGTATGTCGTCTGCTGCGAAGAATCCCTCAAGCCCGACGCGCAGGCAACCAGAATACCCCCAATCCCGCACAACAACACTACCCCAATAAAACCAATAATTGATCGCCTCATTCCTGCCTCCTAATGATTAATGTGAGCAGAATCATTATATCATACTTGAATATTTTTCGCCTATATTTTGGGTGATAAAATCTTATTGTCATTGTGATTCATTTCTCAATGTCCTCCATTCGTTTTGTGTGCAACTGGCAGGTCGCACCTCCATTATATACGAATGGAGTCCTTTTTTCAATACCACATCGGCACTAGCCTATTCCTGAACCCCCGGACTATCTGGGGGTTTTCTTTATACAAAAAAAGTCCCGCCGCAGCGGGACTTTTGGTTTTTAGTCGTTGTTTTCCGTCGATCCGGCGTCCGGCTGTGCGCCCTCTTCCGCAGGTGCGCTTTCCGCTTCCTGTAAAGGCGCCGCGGCGGGCTCTTCCGCAGGAACTTCCTCTTCGGCGGGGACTCCTTCGACGAACTGCTCCGCTTCCTCGGCCGGGGCCTCGGTCGCCTCCTCCGTCTGCTCGGGCGTCAGCTCTTCCTTCACGCCCTCTGCCTGCGTGTACACGTCCACATCGCGGTCGTCCGTGGTGTCGACTGCCATGAGCGGCTCCTCGGGGCCGTGCGTCTTTTTCCGTTTTGCGCGCACGATGAAGAAGACCGCAAGACCCGCGCCGATGACGACCACGCCGATCGCGACGCCGATGAGCGCCCATGCCCATGCGGGAAGGCCCGTCTCCTCCTCGTCCTCGGTGTACCGCTCGAGCGTCGTCTGCCAGTACTCGGCATAGGACTCCTCGTCGTCCTCCGTCATCTTTCCGAGAAGGTTGGTGTAGTAGCTGAGCTTGGACGTGGTGAGATAGTCCTCGCCGAGTGCGGCGATCGCGTCCTCGCTCGTGCCGTCGGTGAACGCCTTGAACGCTTCCTGCTCGGCCTCGCTGTAAAGATAGGTGTTGCGCTTGCCGAAGCCCTCGGCTTCGGCGATGTTGTCGTAGAACTGCTGCGTCTCACCCGTGTAGAAGAAGTACCGCAGCGCCGTCGAAAGCTTGGTGTTGTTCTCGTCTATGAGCTGTGCAAGGTAGCCGTCCTCGTCGTCCATCATGGCGCCGTACAGGTCGTTGACCTCTTCCAGCTCGGCATTGTTCTTCAGTCCGTTTTCCCCGTTCAGGTCGATCGTCCAGACGTAACTGTAGACGGTGGAGTTAAACGTCCCGGCGTTGGCGTAGAACACGACGCCGTCGATCACTTCGTAGTTGTACCAGCCGGAGACGTGCTCGGCTTCCAGCACGCGCACGGGCTTGTATGCCGCGTAATCGGCATCCGCGGGCGTCAGCGTGCGGTAGTTCTCCACCGTGCCGTTGTACACGGCGCGCTCGATCGAGAGACCGTTGTCCGTCGTCGAGGTGTAGTAGACATAGTCGTACGTCTCGTCCGAGGTGGAATCAAGTGCGATCAGCACCCCGCTCGTTGCACCCGTCGCAATGCGCAGGCTCGTGGGATCGCTCTCCGAACCGATGCGCGCCTTGGTGCCCTGCCCGTCGTTGACGACGTCCACGCGGCGGATCTCACCCGTATCGTTGACGTAAAGATAGTGATGTCTGCCTGCGCCTTCATCCGAGGTGAAATCCTCGATGTAGAAGTATGCGGAAGCGGAGGCGTTGGTCGTGTCCGTAGAAGCGGCGACGACTTCGAGCGCCGCGTCCGTGCTCTGGCCCTCGCCCGTGCCGCAGACCTCGTTGCCCGTCACGGAATTCCAGCCGGAGGCGTCGATGTCCTCCGTGGAGAGATAATACAATTCCCCCGAAGTGCCGACGGACGACCCGGAAGTGGGCTCCGACGTGCGGGTGAAGTAGATCCCGCCGTTGGCATAGGACTGCAACGTGTAATTGTATCTCCAGACGGAACGGTTCTCCGTCTCGGAATCCACGTCGTGGTTGAACTGCGTGACGTTGTCGTTGATGCTGATGCCGTCGAGCACGATCTCGCCGAGGTTCCAGTAGGGCACTTCGCCGTCGTTGTTCTCGTCCAGCCACTCCTGATCCCAGGTGTATTCGTAGGGCGCTTCCGTCTCGTCGACGCGCACGCGGTAGATCTGATTGTAGTTGTACGCGCGGGAGGAATCGCTGTCCGCCTTGTCCGTCACGTCCATCGTGTAGTAGATGTAGGGATCGGTCTTGTCCGAGCTGTTGACGGCATAGGCCGTGACGCTGCGGGCGAGGTCGACGCTCGTGCCGGTTTCCGTGTTGTAGGAGGTCAGCGTGTCATTCATTTCATAGACGACATACACTGTATTATCCGTCTGCACAAAGCGGTAGAGCGCGGCGTTGTCCGAAATACGGAAATAGTCGCGCACATCGGAGCCGTCGAGCGAGACGCTCTTGAAATCGAGGTAGGTATTGTCCACCGTGCCCGCCGTATTGCCGACGTTGTTGGGCGTTGCATAATAGATGCGGTCGCCGTAGATGTAGATACCCGACGTATAGTCCGCCGCGACCATCAGCGAGGGAATGACCGTCTCGACATTGTTGACGCCCGCCTTGATGTCGGACATCTTTGCCCGCATGAGCGAACCCTTTACGGGCGTGCCGTACGTGTTGTCCGAGGTGTACGTCTCCACGCCGTTGATGAAGTAGACATAGTCCCCCTTCTGCACGACGAACCCGCCCTGGGAGACGACCTCGGCATCTGCCGGGGGATTGTCCGAAAGCGGGGTGAACTCATAGCCGCAGGCAGTCATCGCCGCAGCCGAGACCGCCAGCGTCGCCGCAGCGGTGAATACACAGAATTTTTTGAATAGATTGCGCATGAACTTTTTCCTCAAATCCCCATCGGGATTTTTCGTTCTAACGATACGCTTTTCATTATATACTAAAACAGGGCTTTTTGCAATCAAAAACCCGCGCCGCATGCGCTTTTCTTTGAGAAAATTTGCGGAAAAGAGGATAAAAGTATGGAAAAATTCGGGATTTTTGAACTGCTGGACGCGCTCTCCGCCCTCACTTCGGCGCAATCGGACGCGCCCGCGCCGCCGGAGGCGCCGGAGCCCGCACAGAGCGCTCCCCCGCCCGGAGAACGGCCGGAGCCGCGCACGGCGGAAGAGGACGCGCTCTCCGCCTTTCTCGCGCGCCATGACGCCATCAGCAGGCGCATCAAAAAATAGGCGCCCCGCCGCGGCGCGTCCGCGCGCAAAAAAATCCCGGACCGAAGTCCGGGATTTTCTGAAATCATCTCTTGGAGAACTGAGGAGCGCGGCGTGCCTTTTTGAGGCCGTACTTTTTGCGTTCCTTGACGCGGGGATCGCGGGTCAGGAAGCCCGCTTTTTTGAGCGCGGGACGCGTTTCGGGCTCAGCCTGAAGCAGTGCGCGCGCAATGCCCAGACGGATCGCACCCGCCTGACCGGTATAACCGCCGCCGATCACGTTGACGAACACGTCGTACTTGCCCTCCGCCGAAACTTCCACGAGGGGCTGCTTGACGACGAACTGGTTGGTGCCCATGGGGAAGTAATCCTCGAGCGCACGGTCGTTGATGACGATGGCGCCGCTTCCCGAGGGAATGAGCCTGACGCGGGCGATCGCTTTCTTGCGGCGGCCCGTGCCCCAGAACTGCAATTTCTTCTTCGCGTTTGCCTTAGCCATATGCTTACCTCACCTCAGAAAATTTTCAGCGCCTCGGGTTTCTGCGCCGCGTGGTTGTGCTCCGCGCCCTTGTAGACGCGCAGCTTTTTGATCATCTGCCTGCCGAGGGAGTTCTTGGGAAGCATGCCCCGCACCGCCTCGTAGACGGCCAGGTCGCTCCGCTCCGCCATCAGCTTGCCGTAAGACACCTCTTTCAGCCCGCCGATGTAGCCCGTGTGGTAGCGGTAGAACTTGTTTTCCAGCTTCTTGCCCGTAAGAAGCACCTTGTCACTGTTGAGAATGATGACGAAATCGCCCGTGTCCACGTTGGGCGTGAACGTAGGCTTGTTTTTGCCGCGCAGAACGGAGGCGACTTTGGAAGCAAGTCTGCCGAGCGGAACATTCGTCGCATCGACGACGTACCACTTTCTTTCGACCGTCTGGGCGTTTGCCATGTAGGTTTTCATAAGTCCTTGACTCCTTGTTTGCAATAACCTTCCGATCCTTACCGGAACCGCTCTCGGACGCTCCGCAAAACGGGGAAGCGGACGGGGAAAACCCCCTTTCCGACCGATTACTTCATCATTATAGGCTTTCCGAAAAATTCCGTCAAGCTGTTTTGCATGACCAAAACAAGATTTTTTCGCAAATCGGGAAAATTTTTTCGGGCCCGCAAAGAACAAAAAAACGCCCCGCAAACGGGTGCGGGGCGCCGCTTTACGGCTTCCGGCGGGGCGGAAGTTTTCTGATCACGCGCGCGGGATTGCCGGCGGCCAGGCAGTCGTCCGGGATATCCATGACGACCACGCTCCCGCCGCCGATGACGACGTTCGAGCCGATCGTGACGCCCGGCATCACCTTGACGCCGCCGAACCAGACATCGTCCCCCACCGTGATGGGGTATCCGCGCTCCACGCTCGTGCTGCGCAGGGCGGCGTCGAGCGGGTGGTTGACGGCATAAAATCCGCACTGCGGCCCGATCAGGACATTGTTCCCGAACGTGATGGGCGCGACGTCCAGGAACACGCAGTCATAGTTCACGAAGAAATTGTCCCCCGCGTGCAGGTTGAACCCGCAGTCGGCGCGGATATTTTTTTCGACGAGGACGTTTTCCCCGAGCGAGCCGAACAGCTCGCGCAGGATCTCTTCACGGCGCGCCGTCTCCGTGCGCTTCGTGTCGTTGTATTCGTCGCACAGCTGCACCGCGCGCACGTGTGCGGCGCGCACCTCGGGGTCGGAATAGTCATACATCTCGCCCGCCTTCATCTTTTCAAGTTCGGTCATGGTCCGTTCCTTTCTGTGATTCTGAATTAAGAAAACGGGCCGCAGCCGGCGCTTTGCGCATGCCGCGGCGGTGTTTTCCCCGAAATTCGCGGCAAAGATCTCTGCCCTTGTGCGCTGCTTATTCCAGAACCGCCTTGATCCGGCGCACCCCCGCCGAGGAGGACTGCTCCTTGACGATGCGGAAATGCCCCAGCTCGCCCGTGCGCGCGGCGTGAGGTCCGCCGCACATCTCTTTGGAGAAATCGCCGATGGAGTACGTCTTGACGACGTCGCCGTACTTGGAATCGAACACGCCCACGAAATTCTGCGCGCGCGCTTCGTCCAGGGACATCTCCCGATAGACGACGGGGAGATCTTCCCCGATCTTTTCGTTGACGAGATCCTCGACCGCCTTCACCTCTTCCGGCGTCATGGCGCGGGGGAAATTGAAGTCAAAGCGCATGCGCTCGTCCGTGATGTTGCTCCCCTTCTGATTGACGTCGGAGGAGAGCACGACTTTCAGCGCCGCATTCAGAAGATGGGTCGCGGTATGATAGCGCACGGCCTGCTGCGAATGGCTTTCCAGCCCGCCCTTCGCTTCGCCCGCGTGGACGTCGCCGCGGCTCTTTTCCTGATGCTCTCTGAACGCCGCGTCGAAGCCCTGCTTGTCCACCGTGAGGCCGCGCTCCGCCGCCATCTCCTCGGTCAGCTCGAGCGGGAACCCGTAGGTATCATACAGCCGGAAGGCCTGCTTGCCGCCGATGACGGTCTCCGCGACATAAGAGGGATCGCTCTGCGCCATGAACGCATTCTTGCGGGCGATCCCCGCGACGCATTTTTCAAATTCCGCCATGCCCTTTTCGAGCATCGTCTCGAAGCGGTCGGCCTCCTTTCTGATCTCGTCGAGAATATACGCCTTCTTTTGTACGAGCAGCGGATACGCTTCGCCGTACACGTCGTCGATAAAGACCTCCGCGACGGCGCACATGGTCGCCGCGGGTTCCACGCCGAGCTGGCGGCAGTAGCGGATGGCGCGGCGCATGAGCCGGCGCAGGATATAGCCCGCCCCCGTGTTGGAGGGCAGAATGCCGTTTTCGTCGCCGATGAGCATGACCGTGGTGCGGGTGTGGTCGGCGACGATGCGCATCGCCTTGCGCGCGGACGCGTCCGCATCATACTGCTTCCCCGTCAGGGCCTCGAGCTTCGCGACGGCGCCGGCAAAGAGGTCGGTCTTGTAGCCGTCGTGCAGGCCGTTGAGAAAGAGCAGCATTCTGTCCAGGCCGAAGCCCGTGTCCACGTTCTTGTTTTCGAGCGGAACGTACCCCGACTCCGTCTTGCGGTACTGCATGTACACGTCGTTGCCGATCTCCACATAGTCGTCGGGGAAGACGGGATCCTTCTTTTCGGGGTCAATGGGATAGAACCACTCGTTGTCCGGGCCGCAGGGCGTGCCGACCGTCCCCTCCAGCTCCCACCAGTTGTCCGACTTGGGCAGATAGAAGATGTGTTCCTCTCTGATGCCGAGGGAGCGGAGCAGGGAGGCCGTCTCCTCGTCGCGGGGAGCGGCGTCGTTGCCCTCGAACACGGTGGAGCACAGCTTGTCCCCGTCGAGGCCGTAGACGGTGGTGAGGAGTTCATACGTCCATGCAGTTTTTTCCTTTTTGAAGTAGTCGCCGAGCGACCAGTTCCCCATCATTTCAAAGAACGTGAAGTGGGAAGCGTCGCCCACGGACTCGATGTCCACCGTCCGGACGCACCCCTGCACGTTGCACAGGCGCTTGCCCAGGGGGTGCGGCTTGCCCAGAAGATAGGGCATGAGCGGCTGCATGCCGGCCACGTTGAACATGACGCCCGTCGTGCCGTCGCCGATGAGAGACACCCCGCCGACGTTGACGTGCCCCTTGCTCTCATAGAATTTCAGCCAGCTCTCGCGGAGCTGTTTGGAAGTGATTTTCATAATGTTTCTGTCCTTATATGGTATCGGAGACAATTTTACTTTGCCGTTTGCAAATTGTCAAATGATTTGGGCATGTGTGTTCCGCGGGTTTCCGCGCTCCGCAGCGAGGCGGCACCGATCAGAGCCTGGAGAGCGTGTAGCCGTCCTTGCCGTCCTTGACGGCATAGCCCATTGCGCGGAGTTTTTCGCGCAGTTCGTCCGACTTCGCCCAGTCCTTCGCCGCGCGCGCCGCCCTGCGTTCCTCGGCGAGCGCCGTCACCTCGGCGGGGATCTCCTCCTCCTTCGCATACCGCGCGAGATAGGCCGCGGGCTCCTGCCGGAACAGCCCCAGCAGCGCATACGTTTCCCGGATCTGATTGGTCATGCGGCGCGCCCTTGCATCGCCCGCGTCCAGCAGGCGGGCGACCTCCCGGAAGTACCCGTACAGATCGGCGAGCGCAAGCGCGGCGTTGAAGTCGTCCTCCATGGCAGCGTCGAATTTCCGGTCGATCTCCGTCTCCTTTCCCGCTTCGTCGGGGAACGCCCGTTCCGCCCGCCCGATGAGCTTGTAAAAGCGCGTGACGTGCGCTTCCGCGGCGGGGAACAGGTCGTCCGTCACGTTGACGTCGTTGCGGTAGTTGGAGGAAAGCAGCGCAAATTTGAGGGCGTCCGGCGAAAATTTGTCCATCAGGTCGTCCAGAAGCAGGCTGTTGCCGAGGGACTTGCTCATCTTCTGTCCGTTCACCTTGATGAGCCCGTTGTGCGTCCAGTATCTGACGAAACGTTTGCCCGTCAGGGCCTCGCTCTGGGCGATCTCGTTTTCATGGTGCGGGAAAATAAGGTCCCTGCCGCCGCCGTGGATATCGATCTGATCCCCGAACGCGGCGCGGATCATGGCCGAGCACTCGATGTGCCAGCCGGGGCGTCCCCTGCCCCAGGGGGAATCCCAGCTGATCTCCCCCGCCTTGGCCGATTTCCAGAGCGCGAAATCGTAGGGATTCTTCTTTTCGCCGTCGTTTTCGACGCGGACGCCGTCGAGCATGTCCTCTTTGTCCCTGCCCGACAGCTGCCCGTAGGCGGGGAAGGTGTCCACATCGAAGTACACGTCGCCGTTTGCGGCGGGATAGGCGTGTCCGCCCGCAATGAGCCCTTCGATAAAGGAGATGATGTTGCCGATGTTTTCGGTCGCTTTCAGCCAGAGCGTGGGCTCGCCCACGTCGGCGCGCTTCATCGCCGCGTCGATTTTTGCGATCATCATTTTCGCGTATTCGTCGGCGGGGATCCCCGTCTCGCGCGAGCGGGCGATGATCTTGTCGTCCACGTCCGTATAGTTGCGGGCGTAGACCACCTCGTACCCCTTCTTTTCGAGGAACTTACGGAAAATATCGTAGAGGATCGCCTGAAAGGCGTGTCCGATGTGCGCCTCGCCGGAGACCGTGATCCCGCAGGCGTACATTCTGACTTTTCCCGCTTCGAGCGGCACGAACTCTTCCTTGCGTCTTGTCAGTGAATTATAGATTTTCATCGGGTTTTACCTCGTTCTGTTCTGATATTCCGGCAACGTCCGCATGATCTGCGGCGTCCTCCCGTTTTGCCGCGTCCTCGTCCCGCGAAAGGCGGCCGCACACCGTTTCAAGGCGGTCCTCCAGTTCATAGATGCGCTCCCGGAGAGAACACACCTCGCGCAGAATGGGATCGTCCTTGTCGGGCAGGAGATCCTGCGTCTTTTCGCCGTTGATGCGGACGACGCGCCCCGGCACGCCGACGACGGTCGCGTACGGCGGCACCTCTTTGAGCACGACGGCGCCTGCGCCGATGCGGGCGCCCTCGCCGACCGTGAAGCCGCCGAGCACCTTTGCCCCGCACGAAATGACGGCGTTTTTTCGGATCGTGGGGTGGCGCTTGCCCTTTTCCTTGCCCGTGCCGCCAAGCGTCACGCCCTGGTAGATGACGACGCCTTCCTCCACTTCGGCCGTCTCGCCGATGACGACGCCCGCGCCGTGATCGATGAACACGCCGGGCGCGATCCTGGCCGCGGGGTGGATCTCGATGCCCGTGAGGAATTTGGCAAACTGCGACGTCATGCGCGCAAGGAGCTTCAGATGCATGCGGTACAGCCGGTTCGCCCACCTGTGCCAGGACAGCGCGTGCACGCCCGAATAGGTGAGCCAGATCTCAAACTTATTGCGCGCGGCGGGGTCGTTTTTCTTCGCCGCGGCGATGTCCTTTCTCAGTCTTGAAAAAAACAAGCCCTTGTACCCCCTTTCCTCTCTTATCCTATGCGCGCCGGCCGCGAAGTGTGGCGCGTCCGCAGATGTCTGCAACAAAAAAGCGCCCTTCCTCGGTCACGGCACGTGACTTTGTAAAGGCGCATTCGGCGCGGTTCCACTCTACTTCGGGAAAAATTCCCCTCGTTGCGTCCGGTAACGGCGGACTGCCGCGGGCATTGCCCCGGCCTCAGGCAAACGGGCGCACGTTCTTCCGGCTCTTTGCAGGCGGCTTTCAGCAAACACCGCCCTCTCTGCGAGCAAACAGACTCGGAGTAATCTTCCCGTTCTCGGCTGTCGATATCGTCTCTATTGTACAGGAAAAGCGCCGCAAAAGTCAAGCGTTTTGCGCGCCGCGTTCCGTCAGGTTTTTTCACCGTGCTTGCCCGGCTTGCAATATAAAAAATCGGGCTTCCGCCGTAACAGAAGCCCGCACTCTCCCATATGCTTTCACACATGAGAGCCACGTCAATGTGCAAAGGCTTCTGCCCTTGCTCTATCATTATATGTAATTCACACTGGTTTGTCAATAGTTTTCGGCGAACTCTCTCATTGGCTATTATTCGATAATCAGACAGATAAAAGGCTCTTGCAGAAGCAAGAGCCCTACGTAGGTATTATTCATACCACAGTCAATGCAAGTTTCACCTTGCGTATACAGTATACGCGATTTAGCGACTTTTGTCAATGTTTTCCGGAAATCTTTCAGACGATACAACGCGCGGACGTTCAGGCGCTTTCGCCCGTTCTTCTGATGGGCAGGTTGGTGACGGAGTACTCTGCAAGGCAGTCGTCCCTCATGCGTTCGTTGAAAATGCTGTTCTCGATGAGATAGCGCACGACGACGTCGCGCACCTCGTCGCCGCGGAATTCAAACCCGCACACCGCCAGCAGGTTGAGCACGTCCTGCCACTGCATGCCGCACACGAGCGCAAGGGCGAGCACGGTGTTCTTTTCCGGGTAAAGGGTCCCCTTGACGATGCGTTTCCAGAAGCGCGGCTCGATGTCCAGCTTTTCGCCCGCGCTCTCCGCCGTCTCGCCGCAGTGGCGCAGCGTCTCGGGCAGCAGCCGGGCAAACGTGTTCTTGCGGAAATGATCGGAAATGCGCTCGCGCAGGGTGGGAAAGGCGAACGAAAAGGTGAAGGTGGTGTCGGCAAGCGTATCCTTGAGCTTTCTGAGCAGGCCCTCGCAGTCCTTCTGATTGCACAGACGCATGCAGGAGGAATCGCGGCGGGCGACGTTGCCGTCCTCCGCCACATAAAGCACATCGGGCATGGCATAGCCCTCGATGGCGCTCAGGCGCACATAGTCGGAATAGAGCGCGCAGAAATATTCGTCCAGCGCGCGGAGGTATTCGTTTCTCATGCCGCGATGATACCACACCGCGCCGAAAAAAGCAAGCATTCTTGCGCGGCGCGCATCGCCCGGCCGTGCATAGAATTTGGAAACAATGTGAATATAAATCTCATGAAAATATATGTTCGGTCAAAATTTTGAACTTGAATGACAATCAAAGTTTTGAAACAAAGAAATTTCCGCGAAAATACCGCCGTTTTTGCTTGCCTTTTCCCGAAAGATATGTTAAAATTTTACAAAGAAGAAAATACGGAGGATTGTACATGAAACGGGAACGGATTGAAGAAATTGCGGAACTACTTGACAAGCGCGGCAAACTCACCCTCGAACAGCTCGACGAACAATTCCCCAACGTCTCACAGATGACACTCCGGCGGGATCTGTTCCAGCTGGAGCAGGAAGGACGCATCATCCGCGTGCGCGGCGGCGCGATGTCCGTCAAAGAAGTGCAGAAAGTTTCGGGCGAGCCCTACACCAAAAAGACGACCATTCACACGGACGAAAAGATCAAGATCGCGCAGAAGGCGGCAAGCCTGATCGACGAGAACTGCTCGCTGTTTATGGACGGCGGCACGACGGCAATGTACCTTGCCAAGGAGATGCCGGACAAGAACCTGCACATCTTCACGAACGGACTGGCGGTCGCGATCGAGCTGGCGCAGAAAAAGAATTTCCACGTGACCATGCTGGGCGGACAGGTGATGAAGGACAACCTTTCCACCGCCTCCCCCGTGGCCAAGGCATACTTCGACAACACCAATTTCGAACTTGCCATCATTTCAGCCTCGGCATTCACGCCCGAAAACGGGTTCTCGTGCGGGGCGCAGATCGAAGCGGATCTTCTGAAACTCGTGCGCGCTAAGGCAAAGGCAACGTACATGATGCTCGACAGCTCCAAGATCGGAAAGATCATGCCCTATACCTTTGCGCACATCGAAGACATCGACGTGCTCATCACGGACGACAACTTCCCCGCCGACCTGAAAGCAATGTTCACGCAGAAAGACATCGTCGTCATGTAAAAAAGACACCCGAAAGGCGCACGGCACAGCCCGTGCGTCTTTTTTTGCCCCCCTGCGCCAAAGCGGCGAAGCTTGCCGTGCGGTCAGTACAGGTTGATCCCCAGAATAAAATCGCTCGTCACGTCGAGGACGCGGCACAGCTTCGCAAATGTATCGAGCGCGGGGAAGATGTCCTTTTTCATGTACTTGGAGATCGTCTGCGGGGAGACCCCCACCAGCCTCGCGATCTCTTTTTGCGGGAGCCCGCTCTCCGCAATGCACTTTCTGAGCCTGCCCTGAATGTCTTTGAGTTCCATATTCGTCACCTGATTTGATTATCTCATAAAAAATATCGCACATTATGTGATATTTTGCTTGACAATCGTACATTAGATGATTACAATAGAAGTACCTTATGCATCTGATCGGCATAAGCAGTGAACAAAAGACAAAGTCTTCCCCCCATATTAAGATTGTTGCTTGCTGTTCACGGAAAAGGCGCACGGCTCCGGCCGTACGCCTTTTTTGGATCTTGCAATCGGAAACGCCCGCCGCGCGCAATTTTGCGCGCGGCGGGCGTTCATTGTTTCAGACTGTGATGCCGAACACCTTGCCCGTGACCTCCAGCTCGTGGCGGCACAGGTCGGCGGCGAGCTTCCACCGGTCACGCCGCTCCGGCGAGAACAGGAGCTTCCACTTCCGGCGCCGCACGAACCCGGCATATTTCCGCTCCGGGGAGGGAAACTTCTTTTCCCCCTGCACGCAGACGAGGAGCGTCCGCTCAAAATCGCTCAGCACGCGGTATTCCAGATAATTCGCACCGTCCCTGCGGAACCGGTAGATCTGCGTGCACGTTGAATCCGTTCCCTTGCTGTAATCGCGCTCAAAGACAAACCCCCGCTCGGTGAGAAACGAGAACTGTGCGGCGATCTTTTCATCTTCCGTCATAGCGGCCTCCTTTTGCGCTATTATACCAGACTTTCCGGCCGATGTCCACTTTCTTCCACGAAAAAACACCCCGGCAAGGGGTGTTTTCCGCTTGGATTGTCCGTTACTCTTTCACAAGATCGGAAAGGACGACCGTATCGACGCTCGAAGAAATATTCCAGAGATAACGCACGCCTTCGATCTCGGCATCGCGATGGAGCATCCCGTCATACGAAAACGCCTTCTCCCCGTTGACGGAGAGCGCAACATCGAGCTTGTTGTCCGTTGCTTCCGCATGTGCTTCAGCGGCTCTCGGAAAGAATCCTGCCAAGAACAATACGATCATTCCGATCAGCAAAATGCCGACTGCCAAGCTCCACTTTTTTGTCTTTGTCATATGTTTTTCCTCCTTTATTTTATCGTGACAAATAAACGAATACTCCTAAAATTCCAAGCTGATTTGTTTGTATGAAAGGCAATTGAGTATTCACCTTTTTCTTTAATTATTTCTGTGTTGTATTGTTCACCTGTTGGACTAGTATATAATGGACTGCTCCCTCCAAACCAATTTATAGCTACTCCCGCGCAATCGAGCCACCTGTCGCCGCCGTGCGGATCACCGTAAACGTAATACTCATCGATGCCAAACGTCATTTCTTCGCCCGTATACTCGAACTCATAGAAAAGTTCGTCTACCCCGGGTTCAAATACCCATTCCTTGCCGTAGTTGTTCGACACTTTTATGGCTACGTCATACGTCGGATCTTTTTGCTTGCACCCCGCAAAACTTAACAGGGCAGTGACAGTGAGTAAAAATGCGGTAATAAAAACAGCAATAGATTTTTTAACTTTCATCTGATATACTCCAAATTGAATATTATTAACTAATTATCAGTCTAACACACCGTTGTAAAATAATATACATTTAATTGTAATGAAATTGTAAAATGATCCATTTGTTTGTATCGACTTTTTTACATATAAGCAACGGCTTTTTTACACGGCTTTTCAGAAAAATTGTTTTTTTGCATGAAAAAACGGCGCACGAGGCACCGTTTTTTTACATGTTCGGTTATGCTTCGCAGTTCTTTTTGAGGGCCGCAAGGCAGTCGGAAAGTTCCTTGGGAAGTTTGTCGCCGAACTGCTTGTAGAACTGGGCGATCTCGTCCGCCTCGGCGCTCCAGCGCGCCTTGTCGACGTAGAGAATGCTCTCGAGCGTCTCGCGGGAATAATCCAGGCCGTCGAGGTCGATATCCTTCGCATAGGGAACATAGCCGATCGCCGTCTCCTGTGCGTCCACCGCATCGTCGCAGCGGCCGAGGATCCACTCCAGAACGCGCATGTTGTCGCCGAAGCCCGGCCACAGGAATTCGCCGTTCTCGTCCTGACGGAACCAGTTGACATTGAAGATCTTGGGCGGGTTCTTCGCCTTTTTGCCCATTTCGATCCAGTGTGCGAAATAGTCGCCCATGTCATAGCCGCAGAAAGGCTTCATGGCCATGGGGTCGTGCCTGAGAACGCCCGTTGCGCCCGTTGCGGCCGCCGTCGTCTCGGAGGACATGATGGAGCCGACGAACACGCCGTGATCCCAGTCGCGGGACTGATAGACAAGGGGCGTGGTGGTTGCACGGCGTCCGCCGAAGACGATCGCGTCGAGCGGCACGCCTTCCTTGGAATTGAATGCGTCGGAAAGGCAGGGGCAGTTCACGGCCGGAGCGGTGAAGCGGGAGTTGGGGTGCGCCGCCTTGGTGCCCGATGCGGGCGTCCAGTCATTCCCCAGCCAGTCGATGAGCTTGTCGGGCGCGGGTTTGGTAAGCCCCTCCCACCACACGGTGTTGTCCGCGGGGTTGATCGCAACGTTTGTGAAGATGGTGTTCTTTCTCGTTGCGGCGAGCGCATTGGGGTTGCTCTTTTCGTTGGTGCCGGGCGCAACGCCGAAGAATCCGTTCTCGGGGTTGACCGCCCAGAGACGGCCGTCCTCGCCGACGCGGATCCATGCGATATCGTCGCCGACGCACTCCACCTTATATCCCTTTTCCAGGTAGTGCTTGGGCGGAATGAGCATGGCAAGGTTGGTCTTGCCGCAAGCGGACGGGAACGCCGCCGCAAGGTACTTCTTTTTGCCGTCGGGGAAGGTCACGCCCAGAATGAGCATGTGCTCCGCCATCCAGCCCTCCGTCTTGCCGAGGTAGGAAGCGATGCGCAGCGCGAAGCACTTTTTGCCCAGAAGCACGTTTCCGCCGTAAGCAGAGTTGACGGAAATGATCGTGTCGTCCTCGGGGAAATGCATGATGTAGCGCTTTTCGGGATCGACGTCGCACTTTGCGTGGAAGCCCTTGATGAAGTCGCCGTCTTCGCCGAGCTGCTCATAGCAGTTGAGCCCGACGCGGGTCATGATCGCCATGTTGAGCACGACGTAGATGGAGTCCGTTACCTCGACGCCGATCTTGGAGAAGGGCGAACCGACCACGCCCATGGAATAGGGAATGACATACATCGTCCTGCCCTTCATCTTGCCGCGGGCGATGTCGGCGCACATTGCATACGCCTCCTTGGGATCCATCCAGTTATTGGTGGGGCCTGCGTTCTCCTTTTCGCGGCAGCAGATGAACGTGCGGTCCTCGACGCGGGCGACGTCGTTCTGCGCGGTGCGGTGATAATAGCAGCCGGGGAGTTTTTCCTGGTTGAGTTCGATCATCTCGCCCGTGGCGCACGCTTCCTTGCGCAGTGCGGCAAGCTGCTCTTCGCTTCCGTCGATCCAGACGATGTTGTCCGGGCAGGCGAGCTTGGCGCTCTCTTCGACGAACGCAATGACTTTCTTGTTCTTGGTGGGGTATGCCATATATTTTTCCTCCTGCAAAAGAATTCTTTTGTAAGGGTGAGCGAACGGCCGCACAAATATGCCGCTCGCGTCCCACGATACATTATAGCACGAAGAAATCAACTTGTAAAGAAAATAGAGCGCCTCCGCGCAAAAATTTGCGCGGAGGCGCCTTGCCGAATTTCCGATTCCCGGAATCGGAAAAATCAATTCCTTTCAAGAATGCCGATCGCTTCGTTCACTGTTCCCCTTCCGTTTGTGTGATTGACGGTGTGGCCTGTAAAATTTTTGGGAAATTATCATAGAGAAGGTGGGGCGTCATCTGCAAAGATGCCGCCCCACCTTCTCTTCAGCTTTCCCCCGGTCTGACATATTCCCCCGTGTCTGCGTCCTGAAAGACGACCCAGAACCCGTCGCTGTCGTCAAAATGCGATTTCGGCACGAATACGGCGTGCTCCCCCATGGCCGCGGGTCTTTCGCCTGCGGCGGCAACGCACAGCCAGCGCGGGATCCCCTCTTCATAGACGATGCCCAGCATCGCACTCCCGCGGCGCACCCACTCGGAACGCGGAAAGACGGCGAGCAGCTGCCCGTCCTTTTCCCCCTCCGCAAACGCCCTGTCGAGCTTTTCCTTTATTTCGTAGTAATATGTAAGCGAGCCGCGCGGGCGCAGGAGAAGATCGCCCGCATCATCGGGAGCCGCCGCCCCGTCCTTGCCCGCAGGCGCAGAAGCAGTTTTTTCATTGCCATCGCCCGCGTCAGCGAAGTAGTCGCTTGCGGCGATCGCCTCGTCGTCATAGCGCGCGGCGGCGCGCCCGTCCTGTGGGGCGGGCGATTGCTCCGGAAGCGGATCGGGCACGGGGATCGTCGGCGCAAGCGGGACATTGGGCGCGTTGGGCACGGGCACCTGCGTGGGCGGAAGCGGCACGGGAATGGGCCGTTTGCGCGGAGGGACTTCCTCCAAAAGCGCCGAATACTTTTCGGGCGCGGCGCCGCAGCGTCCGAACGCGACGGGCTCCGGCTCCCCCTTGACAAAACAAAGGAGCGCGGCAAACCCCGCCGCAAGCGAAGGCGCATCTTCCACGCGGATGGGCGCGCCGCCGCGAAGTTCCAGGCAGTACGTCTTTCCGTCCACCCATATAAAGAGGGCGTACCGCCCGTCCTTCAGGGGCGAGAGCGCCGCAATGCGCGGCGTGAGCGTGAGCTCCGTTCCCAGCCGCTCGGCATAGACCGCCCCCGTAAGAGCGCTGCCGTCCGCGGAAAATCCCTTGCGCACCTGGCGCAGCACGCAGACACGTTTTTCGTAAGCCATACGTCACCTCTTAAAAAATCATAGCCGTTCTCCGCGCGCGGATCGTGTTGTTTTTTGTAAAACCGCCGCGAATTTTCGGGAAAATCCCCCCGCTTCCCCCGGAAAAAGGGCAACCTTTTCTTTTTTGGAATAAAACCCGCGATCGGCTCCCTGCGGCCGTCCGTCCGGAACATAAAAATTTTTTGCGAAAAAATTGCGGATTACCCGGAAAAATCGCTTGCAATTCCCCGCGGGATATGGTATAGTAGTCAGGCTAGTTTCGGAAGCATAGCTCAGCTGGGAGAGCATCTGCCTTACAAGCAGAGGGTCACAGGTTCGAGCCCTGTTGTTTCCACCAACACAGCGCGGAATCATATTAAATGCGGGAATAGCTCAGTGGTAGAGCGTCACCTTGCCAAGGTGAATGTCGCGGGTTCGAGTCTCGTTTCCCGCTCCAAACACGATTTCCGCGCTGTTTTTTATTTTCCCCGATGGATGGGGAAACCGGCGCCATAGCCAAGTGGTAAGGCAAGGGTCTGCAAAACCCTGACTCCCCGGTTCAAATCCGGGTGGCGCCTCCAAGAACGGTTCGCGGGAGAGTTTCTCGCAGACCGTTTTTTTACTTTCTCGAGAAAAAACGGTGAAAAAACACACATTATAAAGACAGAACGTCCGAAAAATACGCCGTCCGGCGTGAAAATAGAGGATTTCTATAACGGAGGATTTTCAGTGACCTATCACAATCAACCCGTCGGGGACGTTATCCGCGAACTCGGCACAGACGCCGATTGCGGTCTTTCCCAGGCGCAGATCGCGGAGCTCCGCACAAAATACGGCGCGAACAAGCTGGCGGAAAAAAAGAAAAAGCCGCTCATCGTGCGCTTTCTGGAGCAGTTCAAGGACGTGATGATCATCATTCTGCTCATCGCGGCGTGCGTCTCCTTCGGCATCATCTGCTATGAAGTATTCGGCACGGGCGAGGGAGAGGCCCTTGAATTCGTGGAACCCGCGCTCATCGTGTTCATCGTCATTCTCAACGCGATCATGGGCCTGGTGCAGGAGAGCAAGGCGGAAAAGGCGCTTGAAGCGCTCAAAAACATGTCCGCGCCCCACGCGCGCGTCATACGCGACGGAAAAGAACAGTTCATTCAGGCGGCCGACCTGGTTCCCGGGGATATCATCTTTCTGGAAGCGGGCGACTTTGTTCCCGCAGACGCCCGCCTTCTGACCAGCACGAACTTAAAGTCGGAGGAATCCGCCCTGACGGGGGAGAGCGTCCCCTCCGAAAAGGACGCCCGCGCGGAAGTGGCGGAAAACGCCCCCATCGGCGACCGGGACAACATGGTGTTTTCGGGCTGTTCGATCACTTACGGCACAGCAAAAGCCGTCGTCACGGGCACGGGCATGCAGACGGAAATGGGCAAGATCGCGGGGCTCCTTGCGGGGGAAAAGGAAACGCGCACCCCCCTGCAGCAGAAACTGGCGCAGCTCGGAAAGTACCTCGGCATCGTCGCGCTTGCGGCTTGCGCCGTCATCTTCATCATCGGCGCGTGTATGCCCAATGCGGACTGGCTGGAGATCTTCATGACGGCCGTATCGCTCGCCGTCTCCGCCATTCCGGAGGGGCTTCCCGCCGTCGTCACCATCGTCCTGTCTATCGGCGTCACGCGCATGGTCAGAAAGAACGCCATCATCAAGCGCCTGCCCGCCGTCGAGACGCTCGGCTCCGCCTCCGTCATCTGCTCGGATAAGACCGGTACACTCACCCAGAACCGCATGACCCTTGTCAGGACCTATCTTGACGGCGGAAGCGTCACGGCCTTTGAACCCTCCTCCGTCACGCCGGAAACGCGGCGGCTGCTTGACTGGGGCACCCTGTGCTGCGACGGTTCCGTCGAATTCGAGGACGGCAAGGAAGTCCACCTGGGCGATCCCACCGAGACCGCCATCGTGTTCGCCTCCTACAAGGCAGGCAGCACCAAAGACGCCCTCAACGAGGAATATCCCCGCCTTGCGGAGCTTCCCTTCGATTCGGACAGGAAACTTATGACCACCGTCAACCGCATCGACGGAAAACTTGTCGTCATCGTCAAGGGCGCATTCGACGTCATGGCTCAGAAATGCATTGCCGGCGACATCGAATCTGCAAGAAAGGCCAACGATGAGATGAGCGCGGACGCCCTGCGCGTCCTTGCCGTCGGCTACAAATACATCGACTCCCTTCCCGCCGAGCCCACCAGCGAAGATCTGGAATGCGGGCTCACCTTCCTCGGACTCGTCGGCATGATCGATCCGCCCAGACCCGAGGCAAAGGAGGCCGTTGCCGTCTGCCGCAAGGCGGGCATCAAGCCCGTCATGATCACGGGAGATCACGTCGTCACCGCTTCCGCCATCGCGAAGGAACTCGGCATTCTGCTCGAAGGCGACAAGGCCATCACGGGCGTTCAGCTGGACGCCATGTCCGACGAAGAACTCGACAAAGAAGTCGAAAACATCTCCGTCTATGCGCGCGTCTCCCCCGAAAACAAGATCCGCATCGTCAAGGCCTGGCAGAAAAAGGGTCAGGTCGTATCCATGACCGGCGACGGCGTCAACGACGCTCCCGCCCTCAAGGCCGCCGACATCGGCTGCGCCATGGGCATCACCGGCACCGACGTTGCCAAGGGCGCCGCCGACATGACCCTGACCGATGACAACTTTGCCACCATCGTCGACGCCGTCAAGGAAGGCAGAGGCATCTACTCCAACATCAAAAAGGTCGTCGGCTTCCTGCTGGGCACCAACATTTCGGAAGTCATCGTCGTGTTCCTTGCGATGTGCATCTGGCAGATCTCCCCGTTCATTTCCATCCAGCTGCTCTGGATCAACCTGATCGGCGACTCGCTGCCCGCCGTTGCTCTTGGCATGGAAAAACTCGAACCCGACGTCATGGATCACAGGCCCCGTTCCAAAAAAGAGAGTATCTTTGCACACGGTTACGGCATTCAGATCGTGCTTCAGGGCTGTATGTTCGCCGCCCTTTCCCTGGCAAGCTACTGCATTGCGCGCTACGGCTTCGGGCTGACCCCCGAACAGTGCAGCGCGGCGACCTTCCTTGTGCTCGCCCTCTCGCAGTCCCTGCACGCATACAACATGCGCTCCGGGCACTCCCTGTTCAAGATCGGCCCCTTCTCCAACAAGGTGCTCAACTGGGTCACGCTGCTGGCGATCGCGCTCATCGCATTTGTGCTGTTCACGCCCGGCGTCATGAGCGTGTTCGGCTTCGGCACCGAGTATATGCGTTGGGAAATGTACGTCATCGGCGTCGCCCTCTCCATCGTTCCCATCATCGTCATGGAGATCGCAAAGGCGTTCGATCTCGTCCGTCACCACAAATAAATTTCCGACCCAAAAAAAGGAGGACTGCTGTCAGTCCTCCTTTTTTTGATGAAATTTTACGAACTCCACGGGCACGCCGTGCTGCTGCGCGTATCGCACCGTGTATGCCGTTCCCCCGTGGCCGCGCTCGCAGTAGGCGAGCACGACGTCCGCCCTGACCGCCATGTAGCGGTTGCGCAGAAGCAGACAGCCCGCTTCATACCGCCCTGCAAGAATGACTTTTTCATCGCACATGCCCATCAGCCTGCGGTAGCGCTCCTTTTCCGGCTCCGGAAAACCACGTTCCTGTCCGAGATAGGGCACACAGGCAACGAGCGTGATCCGGTACTTTTCGCGCAGATCGACGAGACATTCCAGTGCGGCGAGATCGAATCCCGCGGCCATGCCGCACAAAAAGCGGTCGCACCCCGAACGGATCATCTCTTCCAGTCTGTCGTAGAGCGTATTTTTATCAAAATCCGGGGACAGTTCTCGGTGTCCCGTCAGAGCGCAGGTCTTTCTCATACTCTCCCTTCCGTTTCCGTTCTGTGAAGAAAATCACAGCCGTCACCCCGGGCAACGTCTTCCGGAATTTTAACAGTTGCCGCCCGTTCCCGTCACGATAATCCATTCTCTACAAAATAGGATCCTTTCTCTCCTTTCCGTGCCCGCGCGGATACTTCGGGGGCGTCGGTTTCGCCTTTTCCGCAATGACGAGCATGCGCGCTCCGTAGCCTTCCGGAAGATCATACCGGACAACGTGCATATTTTTTCCGCCCAGAACGCCGACTGCGTGCGCCGCGGCCGCCGTCTCGTCCTCGCTGCCCTTCCATGCGATCATGCGGCCGCCTACCCTTACGAGCGGCAGACAGTATTCCGCAAGGGACGGGAGCGGCGCGACCGCCCTTGCCATGACGATGTCCGCCCGTTCGCGGAATTCGGGAGATCTCCCCGCTTCCTCGGCGCGCATCTGGCACACGTTCAGCGGAAGATCCAGCTCCCTTGCGACCGTGCGCAAAAAATCGCATTTCTTTCCCGTACTCTCGATCAGCGTGAAAGAAAGGTCCTTTCGGACGATCGCAAGCGGGACGGAGGGAAACCCCGCCCCCGATCCGACTTCCACAACGGACGCCCCTTCTTCCAAAAACGCTTCTCCGGCAAGAGAATCGAGGAAATGTTTGTGGATAACTTCCTCTCTTTGGGTGATGGCCGTCAGATTGAACGCCGCATTGTACATAACGAGCAGCCTGTAAAATTCCTCAAATTTTTCGCCGTATTCCCGCAATCGGCCGCAAATCCTTGTAAAATCGGGGTTTTTTTCATTCATAGTCCGATTATATCATACCTTTTCTTTGTTTTCAACTCCCTGTCGGAATTGTTGATCTTTTTTTCCACACTTTTTCTTTTTTGTGGAAAGGTCGTCCGCCTTTTTCTTCTCCTCTTTCTCTGCCGCCGAAAGCCTGTTTTTTTCTGTCCACACCCTCTTTTTTCTCAACACGCGGCAAACAGCCTGTCCACATCGTTTTCCACGGTGTGAAAATTTTCCTGTTTTTCAAAACAAGGGCAAATCGCTTGAATTTTCTGCCGTTTTTCGCTATAATATGGATATCGTGCGGACAAGTTTCCAACCGGAAAACAACTTGTCCACATTTCCACCGACACTATTATTACTAATACTATTTTTATTTTCTTTTATATCCCATAAGGAGGAAGACGATGAAATTCGTGTGTGACGGACTCTCCCTTTCGGAAGCAGTCATCAAGGTCAGCAAGGCATGCGCCGTCCGTACGACGGCGCCCGTCATGGAGTGCATCAAACTGTCGGCATTCGGCGAAGAAGTTACGCTGCTTGCGACGGACGGCGAACTCTCCATCCGCAAGAGCGTAAAGGCGGAGATCTTTGAGGAAGGGGAGATCTGTGTTCCCGGAAAACTGTTCTCTGACTTTATCGTCAAACTTTCCGGCGAGGAAATTTCCATTGCGACGGGTGAAAAGGGCGTGGAGATCCGCTACCGCGATGCCGGCACCTTTATGCAGAGTCTTCCCGCCGAGGAATTCCCGAAGATCGACTTTTCCGTCGGCGAAAATTCCTTTACGATGCAGCAGTCGTCCCTGAAAAAGATCATTGCGGAGACGACGTTCTGCTGTGCGCAGGACGATTCCCGCCCCGTGCTCAAAGGCTGCCTGATGGAATTCGGGGAAAAACTGGAAATGACCGCTTTGGACGGCTACCGTCTGGCGATCGCGTCGGCGCAGATCCTTGCAAAGAGCGGGGAAAAGAGCATCATCTGCCCTGCAAGGACGCTTGCGGAAATTTCGCGTATGCTGGAAAAGGACGAGGAGGAGATCACCCTCTACACGCAGGGCGGCATGCTTTTGGTGCAGTCGGAGGGAACGACCGTCGTTTCCCGCCTCTATCAGGGAGATTTTATCCGCAAGGAAAACGTCGTGCCTTCCAACTTCTCCACGACGGTCACACTGGAAAAGGAAGAGCTCATCGCCTCGGTGGAGCGTGCGGCCATTCTGATCCGCGGCGACAAGAACAATCTTGTGACGCTGGAGATCGGAACGGACA
This sequence comes from Candidatus Gallimonas merdae, assembly GCA_904419525.1. Classification (GTDB taxonomy): domain Bacteria; phylum Bacillota; class Clostridia; order Christensenellales; family Borkfalkiaceae; genus Gallimonas; species Gallimonas merdae. The sequence continues at coordinate 23,227 of CAJFRT010000014.1, read as the reverse complement.
GCGTGAAAATTTCGTCGGTGTCCGATTTCGGCAACGTGGCGGAAGTGGTAAAGGCGCAGATCGCGGGAATGGAGATGACCATTTCGATGAACGCAAAGTACCTTCTCGACGCGCTCCGCGCGCTGGGGGAAGAGAGGGTCGTGCTCTCCTTCAACGGCCCTGTTTCGCCGTTTATTTTGCAGAACGAAAGCACAAAAGAGAGCCTGTATCTCATATTGCCCGTCAGAAACGCCGCATAATCGCTTGACGGACGGGCGGAAATCGCATATAATCAAAAAAATCATACCTTAGAACATCGGAAAGGAGTTATAATATGAAGAGAACGTATCAGCCCAAGAAGCGTCAGAGAAGCAAGGTGCACGGATTCAGAAAGCGCATGGCGACGCAGGGCGGAAGAAAGACGCTCAAGAGAAGAAGAAACAAGGGCAGAAAGCACATTTCCGCTTGAACCAAGCGTCATGAAATACCTGCGGATCAAGAAAAAGAAAGATTTTACGAGAATTCTGCGGGTCGGAAAGCGTGCGCATGCCCAGAGCCTGACTATCGTTTGGGCGCCGTCCGATCAGACGAGGTTTGCGGTGTGCGTCGGAAAGAAGTACGGCAAGAGCGTTGTGCGCAATCGTCTCAAACGTCTTTTGCGCGAAGCATTCCGCTCCAATGCGGAATGTTTAAGCATACCTTGTTCCGTCCTTCTCATTCCCAGGGCGGCGAAGGAATATTCATATGCCGCATTCGCAAGGGACGTCGGAAAAATTTTCAAACGGGAGAAACTTACCGCCGGTCACGATGAAAAGCCTGTGGGCGGAGAATGCGGCGTTTCTCCGGAAGTATCTGAAAAAGAAGGTGTTTAAGCCCCGGATCAAGGGGCTGTGCATCCGCATGATCTGTTTTTATCAGAAGTATCTTTCGCACGGGACCTGCCTGTACCGGCCCACCTGTTCGGAATATACCAAGCGGTGCATCAACAATCTCGGCGTCATTCCGGGGATCCTGTGCGGAATGTGGCGCATTCTGCGGTGCAATCCCCTCTCCAAGGGCGGGGAAGATCCCGCGCCCGAAGCCTATTTCAAAAAGAGATGGCTGATTTAAAAAGCGAGAAACTATGCAATCGTTCATGACGTTATTAAACAGCGTGGGGATCTCCCTGCTGCAAGAGGGATATCAGATCGGGCTGGACTGGCTCGGTCAGTTTGTGCGGGCGATCATCGAAAGCGTCGGCATTATCGGCGTCGGGATCATCTGCTTTACGCTCATTCTTAAGGCGATCACCCTCCCCTTTGACGTCTATCAGCGCGTCAAGACGCGCAAGCAGACGCTCATCATGCGCGGCATGCGCGAGGATCTCGACAAGCTCCAGCAGCAGTACGCGAACGACAAGACCATGTACAATCAGAAGATGATGGAGCTGTACAAGAAGAACGGTTACAGCATGTTCGGCGCATGTCTGCCGATGATCATCTCGTTTGTCGTCATCATCGTCGCGTTCCAGGGTTTCAACGCCTATTCGCGCTATGCAAACCTCAACTTTTTCGTGGAGATGTCGGGGGACTACAACGCCGCGATCCTTGCCAACGGCGAACAGGGCATCGACTACCTGCTCGCGCGCGGGGAGGATGGGAACATTCTCGTCGGCGAGGACGGAAGCGTCACCTTTGTCTGGACGGACGAAGCGGGCGAAGAACAGCAGCGCACCGTCAGGCAGAATGAGAGCTTCACCGAAAACGGCTGCACCTATACCATGTCCGAGGTCGGGAACGTCAAGTACTATCTGACTGTCGTCCCCGAGAATACGGACAAATATATCTTCTACGGCTATTCCCTGGAGGCGACGAGCGTATCCAAGGCGTATTCCGTGGATACGGACCGCCTTTCCGCCTGGTTGCAGGCAAACGACGCGGAGGCCTATGAGAGCATTTCCTCGGCCGAGAACTTTGACAGCGCGTGCCTTGACTATGTGAAAGGCATCGGCGCAACGGCCGCAAAGAACTGGTACGAAGGACACCGCGCGAACTTTCTGTGGGTGGAAAACGTCTGGTATCCGGACGTCTCCTACAATCACCCCATTCCGCAGGATTATGCGACCTTCCGGCAGAACTTCGGCAACACGCAGGTCACTCTTTCGGACGGGACGACCGCTCCCCTTCAGAACATCTTCAGCGAGCAGAACTACAACGATCTGACGGCGGGACTTGCGCAGGAAAAAGAGGAACCCAACGGCTACTTCGGCCTCATCATTCTCTCGATCGGACTCATGGTGCTCTCGCAGTTCGTCATGATGAAGTCCCAGAAAGAGAGCAGCCAGTATCAGACGGTGGACGGCCAGGGCGCCAGGACGCAGAAGATCATGCTGATCATGATGCCGCTCATCTATGCGATCTTCGCATTCATGTACAGTGCGGCCTTCACGATCTACATGTTGATTTCCAGCTTGTTCTCGCTGATTGTGACGCTTGCTTCCAACTTCATCCTCGGCAGGATCTTCAAGAAGAAGGAAGAAAAACAGGTCATTGAGATCAATACCAACAAACCCAAGTGGCTGATCGAGCGCGAGGCGCGCGAAAAAGAAGAAAATAAAAAGAAGAAAAACAAGGATCGCTGACGATCCGGAAATATAAGAAGGAATAAGGGTATGGAAAACATCTTTACAGGGAAGACGGTGGAAGAGGCCGTCAACGCGGGGCTCGAGGAGCTCGGGCTGACCGCAGAGGACGTCGACGTGGAAGTGCTCGACGAGGGAAAAAAGCGCATCATCGGATCCAAGCCCGCGCAGGTAAAACTGACCGTCAGGGAAAAGAAAACGGACGGCGAGCGCGCCGTCGCCTTTCTGGAAGGGCTGCTTCCCCTTCTGGGCATCGATGCGGTTGCAACGCTCAAGGGAGAGGAAGAAAAGATCGTCATCGAACTGACGGCCCCCTCCGCAAAGAACGTGATCGGCAGACGCGGCGAGATCATCGACGCCGTGCAGACGCTTGCGGGAGCCGTTGCCAATACGGGCAGAAAGGACTACAAGCGCGTCGTCGTTGACTGCGAGAACTACCGCGAGGACCGGGAAGAGACGCTGAAGCGGGTCGCAAACAAGCTGGCGGCAAAGGCGGTGCGCCTCGGAAAGCGGGTGCGCCTGGAGCCGATGAACCCCTATGAAAGAAGGATCATTCACGCGGCGCTCGTCGATCATCCCGACGTGACGACCAAGAGCGAGGGAAAGGAACCTCAGCGCTTTGTGGTCATTATCCCCAAGAACCTCAAACCCTACGAAAGAAGAAACGACCGCGGGGATTTCCGCGGCGGCAGAAACGATCGCGGAGGCAGCCGCGGAAAGTTCAACCGTGACAACCGCGAGGGCGGCTACCGCGGGAACAGAAATGACCGCGATCACGGCAAATACGGCGAGAGAAAGCCCTATCCCAAGCGTGAGCTTCCCGCCGAAGGGACGCCCGAATCCTCCGGGACGAGCTTCAAACGGGACGGAGGCGCTTCCAGCGGCTATCGGAAAGGGAGCTTTTCGGGATTCTTCGGCACCTATCTCGGCAAGGATACCGAGGAGAACGCGGCTGAAACGCCCGTCGTCTCCCCCACCGAAACGGGTTCGGGAGACGAGAAATAAAATCGAGGCGGAGTTCCCGCAGCTTTCACAGGAAGCCGGAAAGGCTCGCCGCTTAAATCAAGAGAGAGCCGCGGAGAAAAGGCCGCGGCTTTTCCTGTCCGATCAAAATGACTGCCCGGAATAATGAACGCGGAGCGTGAGAACAGCGCAGAGCACGCCCTTTGCAGACGACATGAAAACCCCGACCTTGCAGAGTGCGTAAGGTCGGGGTTTATCGATCAATCGGTGATATTTTCGGGATCGAACAACGGAGAATCAAAAAATTGTTGCAGCGTGATTTTCAGCCCGGCGCAGATCCCGTAAACCGTTGAAAGTTTCACGGTGCTGCTTTTTGTCATGGTACCAATGGTGGGACGGGGAACGCCGCTTAAGTTCGCCAGAGCATTGACGGTGATCCGGCGCTCTTTTACCAATTCAATGACCCTTTCGTAGACTGCATCTACCAATCTCATGAAATACCTGCCCCGGCAATTGGTGTGCCAACAGTATCAGTATAGGAAAGCGGTAAAAATAATGTAGTTGGTGCACCAACAATTGACCGTCAGTTGTAATAAGATCAGATCAGAGTAATTTATAGAGAGGACACGTCTATGAGAAAAAAGGACAGGGAGATCGGGGATTTTTCGCAGATCCTTGCGATCGTTGCCAAGAGCCAGGTCGTGCGTCTGGGGCTGTTTGCGGAGGACTATCCGTATGTCGTTCCCCTCTCCTTTGGTTACGAGCAAAGAGACGGAACGTTGATCGTATACTTTCACTGCGCTGCGCAGGGGAAAAAGATCGATCTGATTGCACGGGACAACCGCGTCTGCCTTGAATGGGACGCGCTTGCCGGGTACGTCGAGACGGGACATTCCGTGACGGCGGACTATGAGAGCGTCATCGCGTTCGGAAGAGCAAGTCTTTGCCAAGGAGAAGAGAAAGTCCGCGGGATCCGTCTGTTGTTGGAACATACGGGATTTACGGATTATTCCGCCCAAGCGTGTGCCGCACTTCCTGTTGTGGAGGTCTGCAAGGTCGTCTGCGACAGGATCACGGGAAAACGCCGCTTTCCGAAAAAAGCCGAAATGTCCTGAAAAATGCGATGCGTATGAAAGAAAACATGCAAAAAGGCCTGCGTTAAGCAGGTCTTTTGTCTCCGAATTGCGGACCGTTCAAAGGGATCAATTCAGAACTTCGGCCGTCGGGAAGAAGGCTGCATGCCTGTTTTGTCGGCGATTCGGAATAAAAAAGCCTCACCCGTATCATGGGTGAGGCTTCTTGTTTTGTTCAGTTCTCTTCCAACCACTTTTTGGCGTTTGCCTTGGTGTAAGAAGTGATCTTTTCCTGCTTGTAAGCCGACTCGGCGCCGCCGTTGGTGTACAGGAAGTAGTCTCCTTCAGGTGTCATGTACATCGTCATTTCATAGCCGGTGGGATCGCCGAACGCGCCGCATGCGACTTTCTTTACGACCGTTGCCGTCTCGGTATTGTAAGTCTTTGTCTTTGTCGTCTTGATCATTGCCGTTATCTCCTTTTATTGATTTGACAATATTGTACGCCGTACAGAAAAATTTGTCAATGATTCCAAAAATAATGTTGAAAAAATTTAGTAAAATTCTGTTTCGGACAAGCTATGCCCGCAATCAAACGCATTTTTGTGAATTGTTCACATTTTCATCGAGGAGAAGATCGGAGACTGCCGCCGCAACGACTTCGGCCATCGAATAGACGGCACCGAGGCGGGTCAGATGAAAGAGCGGATAGGAGAGCGCTGTTTTTTTTGCAACGATCCCGAGCACAGAGACGTCCCCCACTTCGGAAGGCGCTTGTTTGCGCCTGCTCCGGGGCGCAGAGCGCCGGAAAGAACCTTCAAAAGGCCGATGTCCGGTTCCTCCCCTACCGCTGCGTCCACGGCGATGATCTTGCTGCGGGGATGCGTCTTTTTGAGAAATTCCCCCAGGTATTTTGCCTCCTTCGCAGTCACGGGATTTTTCAGAGTGCCGTAGACATATCCGTTGAAGGCGCGGCGGCGCAGCATGGTTCCCGCGATCGGGCCGAGGCTGTCCCCCACCGCAAGGTCGCTTCCGATACACAGCACCACGGGCGGCCGTTCAAGCGGGCCGAGGCACTTTTTCAAAGCCATGTACAAACCTGTTTCCGCCATAGAATTGTTGAAGTGAAAGGCATATTCCATCGGGTGTCCTCCATAGAATGGATTGATTCTTCCCCGATTTGTACGATTTTATAACAATTGCTGCGGAAAGCGTGACATTTTCGTCGGAGTGTGGTATAATCATCTCGCAATCGGAAACGATGTACAAAGAATATGAAGGAGGAATGAAAGTGAATCTTCTCGCTTCTTCTGCCTGGGTCCTTGACGTTGCCTTTATCGTCATTCTGCTCTTTGGGATCCTGTTCGGAACCTGGCGCGGGTTTGTCAAGGGCGTATGTAAACTTGCAGGCACGATTTTTGCGATTTTTGTGGCGTTTACGTTCTGTAATGCATTCAAAAATTCTTTGGAAAGCGCATTCGGGCTGACATCGGCCATTGCCGCCGGCGTCGGAGAGACGGTTGCCAACTGGCTGAGCATTGCGATCTCGTTCGTCCTGCTGTTCATCATTGTCAAGCTGGGCGCCTGGCTTTTGGGAAAACTCGGAACGGCTCTTGTCAATAAAGTGGGTTTCTTCCGCCTGATCAACCGGATCCTTGGCGGGATCCTCGGCCTTGTTCAAGCGCTTCTTCTGATTTTCCTGATCCTTACGATCTGCTATTGGGTCGGAGCGGAGTCCGTGAATACCTTCATCGGACAAAGCAGCATTGTGAAGGCGATCTATGAATGGGAATGGTTCCAGTGGGCCGCTCAATTCAATTTTTTGAAATAACGGACGAAAAATCTGCGCCCCCTGTCATCAGGGGGCGCAGATTTTTTATGCACCCGATCTGATCGATGGCGCATAAAATCAATGCACCATGATATTTTAAAAGCGCACGGTTTTCGTGCGCTTTTATTGATTGAAAGTGCAGTGTTTTCAGGACGCAATGACAGGGCGTAAAAATTCCTTTTCCGGCGGATACCGTATGATCTGAATCAGTCGGTGGATAAAGCCCATAGAGATGCAGATAAATAATTTCGGGTTATGTGGGCATGATATGGACATAAAATGCCGCTTTCCCTGAAAAGCCCGATCCTTTTTTCGGATTACTTCGTATGGAACCCCCTTTCTGTACTTTGCAGATAAATTTCCGCTTGGGGAAGAAACCTTATCCACAATCCGGAGTATTTGATCGTGGAATTCCTGTTTTTGAAAGGTTTTTCTGCAAATCGGCTGTCCAAAGAAAGAAAAATCATGAAAAATGCAGTTTGATCAGAAAAAGACTCCGTTTTTGACCCGGGAAAACAGGAAAATCAAGCTCAAAAATCGCTCTCAGACAACGTAGGAGCGTTTTTTTGACCCCAAAAATCCGATTTTTACGGTTCTGAAGGTCAATAAATCCGATGATTTGTTCCGAAATCGGATAAAAAACAAAATAAGGGCACAAAGACGGCTGATAGTGAAAAAAATTTCCTTAAATTTGGCCCGGACGGGCTTATGGACGGGAAGGATAATTTCGTGACGCGCATCGACCCGGGATGCTGTCTCCAAAAGGGCAAAGAGAGGTATTTTCGGCTGATTTTGCGTCTTTTTTCTTCTTTGCGTTACAAAATTTTGCACTTCGCTGATATTTTCGCGTTCAATGTTTCACGTGAAACACGAAAAAAGCGAAAAAATTCGGCGGAGTGTTTCACATGAAACATTTTCGGCCGATTTTTGGGTGACGCAGCACACAAAATCGGCATTTTTCGGGCAAAAAGTGATATTTTTGAAAAATCGGAAAGAATTGCCGCGAAAGACTTGATATTATCCATGCTTCATGGTACAATAGGGACAGATTCATTGCTCATACTGCGTAATGAAGACAATTTCAAAAAGGAGAAGAAACTTGAGTAAGACAGTCAAAACGATTATCATCGTTGTGCTGGTTGCGGTTCTCGGAATTGCGGCCTACTTCGTGATAACGTCGCAGATCAACGCACAAAAAGTGCGTACTTATGATCAGTTTGTTGATTTGATAGAAGACTCCCGTGCAGACAGGGAGGGGGAGCCGGGTTCCATCGCGGACGATCTGCAGATCGATAAAATCGTTGTGAGCGGATACAATCTGTATGGGTATACGGACGTCACGAGCAATACGTACGCGTATTCTTCCGTGGGCCCCAGCCTGTATGGCGACCTGTCCGACAGCGGGAAGCTGCAGAAGTGGATGGAAATGGGCATTCAGATCTCGTTTGAAGATCCGAATGCGGGCTCCGGATGGGGAAATGTCCTCTACATTGCCGTTCTTGTCGTCGGGATCGTCGCTTTCTTCCTGATCCTTCGTTCGATGAGCGGCGGAAGCGGCAAGGTCATGAACTTCGGCAAGACCAAGGCAAGGGTGTCGACCAATATCAAGGTCCGCTTTTCCGATGTTGCCGGAGCGGAGGAGGAGAAAGAGGAACTCAAGGAAGTGGTTGACTTCCTGAAGAGTCCCAAGAAGTTCTCCGACCTCGGGGCCAAGATCCCCAAGGGGGTCCTGCTGGTCGGCCCTCCCGGAACGGGTAAAACGCTGTTTGCCAAGGCGGTTGCCGGGGAAGCGGGTGTCCCGTTCTTCTCGGTCAGCGGTTCCGATTTCGTGGAAATGTACGTCGGTGTCGGTGCTTCGCGTGTGCGTGACCTGTTTGATATGGCAAAACGCAACCAGCCGTGCATTATTTTTATCGATGAGATCGACGCCGTCGGCCGTCAGAGAGGGGCCGGGCTCGGTGGCGGACACGATGAGCGTGAACAGACCCTGAACCAGATCCTTGTCCAGATGGACGGCTTTGAGACCAACGAAGGCGTTATCGTCATGGCGGCGACCAACCGTGCGGATATCCTCGACAGTGCTTTGCTTCGTCCCGGACGGTTTGACAGGCAGATCTATGTCAATCTTCCCGACGTCAAGGGGAGAGAGGCGATTCTCAAAGTCCACGCCCGCAATAAGCCACTGGCTCCCGATGTCAATTTCAAGGTGATCGCCCGCATGACGAGCGGATTCTCCGGAGCGGATCTTGCAAACCTTCTCAACGAGGCCGCGATTCTGGCCGCAAGAGCGGGAAAGCAGATGATCGGAAACCTTGAATTGTACGAAGGGATCAACAAGGTCATCATGGGGCCCCAGAAAAAGAGCCGTGTCGTGACCGAGGCGGACAAGAAATGTACGGCCTACCATGAAGCCGGCCATGCAATTCTTGCAAAACTCTGCGAACATACCGACAACGTACACGAGGTGTCCATCATTCCCCGCGGAATGGCTGCCGGTTACACGCTTACCCGTCCCGAAACAGACGACAACGACATGACTGTTAATAAACTTAACGATTTTATCTGCATGGCGCTGGGTGGACGGGTCGCCGAAGAGCTGGTCATTCACGACGTATCGGCGGGCGCGTCCAACGATATCCAGAAGGTCACGCAGATGGCCCGCAAGATGGTCACCGAATGGGGCATGAGCGACAAGGTCGGCCCGATCTGTTACGGCAGCGACGGCCCCGTGTTCCTCGGGCGGGATTTTGAAGAGCGGAACTCTTACAGTGAACAGACGGCGGCCATCATCGACAGCGAAGTGCGCGCGATCGTGGAAAAGCAGTATGAGCGTGCGCGTACTCTGCTCAAAGAAAACCGTTCGATTCTTGACAATATGGCGCGCGTGCTCGTTGAGCGCGAGACCATTTACACGGCGGAAGTGGATATGCTGATGCGCGGCTCGTCCTATTCCGAAGTGCTTGAATATATGGAAAGGCACGACAAGGGCATGCCCGACGACCCGTTCGGCATGAAAACTTCCGGTTCCGCGGAGACGGAAGCGTCGGTTCCCGAACCGGTGTCCGGACAGGAGGCTGCACAGGAGCCCGCAGAAGAGGCGAAGCCCGATACAGACGAGAAATCCGATAAGGAGTGAGAGATATGGGAAAAGTGATTTCCTTCTCCAATCAGAAGGGGGGAGTAGGCAAGACGACGACCTGCGTCAACATGGCTGCATATCTTGCGCGGGCGGGAAAGAAGGTGCTTCTCATTGATCTTGACCCGCAGGGGAACGCCACGACCGGGCTGGGCTTTTCCAAGGGAACGCTCAAAAAGTCCGTCTACAATGTCGTGATCGAAGGGGAGGAAGTGAAAAACAACATTCTTCCGACCGAACTGGAGGGACTGTTCCTGCTCCCTTCGAACATCGATCTTGCCGGGGCGGAAGTGGATCTCGTCTACAAGAAGAACCGCGACAGGGTGCTGCGCGCGGCGCTTGAAAAGGTGAAGGCGGAATTCGATTTTATCCTGATCGACTGCCCGCCCTCGCTCGGACTGCTCACGATCAACGCCCTTTCCGCGGCGGACAGTGCGATCATTCCCATTCAGAGCGAGTACTATGCGCTGGAGGGGCTCTCGCAGCTCATGAACACGATCTCGCTCGTGCGGCAGCATCTCAACCGCTCTCTGAAGGTGGAAGGGGTGGTGCTGACCATGTACGACGGCCGGTCGCTCATCTCCAGGCAGATCGCGGCGGAGATCAAGAAATATTTTTCCAAGAAACTCTATGAGATCGTCATTCCCCGCAATGTGCGGCTCTCCGAAGCTCCCAGCCACGGAAAACCCATTTTGCTGCACGATCCCAAATGCATGGGTGCGCGGGCGTACGCCGCGCTGACTGAAGAATTTTTGAAGAAAACGGAAGGAAAGGGAGAATAAGCTATGGTGAAAGGACTCGGCAGAGGGCTTTCGGCGCTGTTCAGCGACACGGAAGAGGCATACGAAAACGCGCGCACCGAACTCGGCGAAGCGGCGGAAGGCGGCGCGGCGGAGATCGCCGTAGAGGACATCTTCCCCAATCCCCACCAGCCGCGCAAGACGTTCGACGAGAACGCCATGAACGATCTTGCCAATTCGATCAGGGAACACGGCATCATCAGCCCGATCGTCGTCAACAAGAGCGGCGACGGAAAATATATGATCATCGCCGGGGAACGCAGATACCGTGCGGCGATCAAGGCGGGCCTGACAAAGGTTCCCGCGATCGTCAAGGAGCTCGGGGAAAAGGAGATCCAGGAGATCTCCCTCATCGAGAACCTGCAGCGCGAGGACCTCAACCCGATCGAAGCGGCAACGGGCATGAAGCGGCTGATGGACGAATTCGGCCTCACGCAGGAACAGCTCGCGGAGCGGCTCGGGAAGTCGCGGCCCGCGATCGCGAACACGCTGCGCCTTCTCTCGCTTGCAGAGGAGGTCATCGACCTTGTGCGCGACGGAAAGCTCTCCTCGGGACATGCCCGCACGCTGGTGCCCGTCGCGAAGGAGGCACAGACCTATCTCGCCAAAGAGTGCGTGAAAAATTCCTGGTCCGTCCGGGAGATGGAGCGCGCCGTCAAACAGTATCTCAATCCGCCCGAAGTGCTCGCAAAGGACAAGGAAAAGAAGAACGCCCTTGCAAATGCGGAACTCAAACACCTGGTCGAGCGGCTGCGTTCGACGCTCAAAACGAAGGTGTCGCTCATCGGAACGGACAAAAAGGGCCGCATCTACATCGACTACTATACCCGCGACGATCTGGAGCGCATCAGCGAGCTTCTGGACATCATCGACAGAATGGAGTGAACGGGCAAGGCCGTTGCGCCCGGAGCCAAAACACGGGGGCATGTCTGCGGGCTGAGCCCGATCTGCGGACATGCTCCCGTTCGGATACGCCGCTTCCCCACGGACATGGGGGCGGGAAAGGAGATCTGAATGCCCGACGATCCGCACGGACCGGAGGGCAAACGTATGCTTACATTTCAGAAGACAGACAAGGAGGACGTCGTCCGTTTCGCACCCTTTTTTGCGGAACAGATGACGCACGTTTCGGATTTTTCGCTGTGCTTTCAGTTCATGTGGCACAAGCATTTCACGCCCGACTACGCGATCGTCGAGGACTGCCTCGTGCTCAAAGAGGTCTATGCCGGGAAAGACTGGTTTCACTATCCGCTCTCGCGCACGGGGGACGAGGCCGCCGAACGGCGCGCCGTCGCCCTCATCGAGGAGTACTGCCGCGACAGGGAGATCCGTCTGCATTTTACCAACGTCGCCCGGAAGAATGTGCCGTGGCTGGTGCTGCGGTACGGGCAGGACGTCTCCGTGACGAATATCCGCCGCTGGCGGGACTATCTGTACGAGGCGGAATCTTTCCGCACGTATGCGGGCGGGAAATATTCCGGGCAGCGGAACCACGTCAACAAATTCAGAAAACAGTATCCGGACTGGCGCTTCGACGTCTGCCGCCCGGAGGACGAGGGTGCGCTCATCGCCTTTTTGCGGGAGTACGACGCCGTCCAGCGCGCCAAGGGGAGCTATCTCGCGGACGAGGAGATGGACGAAGTCTATGAACTGGTGCCCAAGATCGGCCGGTTCGGCCTTCTGTGCGGCCTGCTGCGCGTCGGCGGGAAGATCGTCGCCTGCTCGATCGGCGAGCGGTGCGGGGATATGGTCGTCGTCCATGTGGAAAAGGCCCTGCGCGGATACGACGGCGCCTATCCCATGGTCGCACAGCAGTTTGCGCTCGCCTTTACGGGCGGGGACGTGAAATACCTCAACCGTATGGACGATGCGGGGGACATGGGGCTGCGTAAGTCCAAATTGCAGTACCTTCCCTGCGAGGTCGTGGGCAAGTACAACATCACGCCCCGCCGCGCGATCGACGGCGTTGCGCACCTGCCCGTCCTCGAGACTCCAAGGCTGAAACTTTCCCCCGTGCGGGACGAGGACGCCGACGTTTATGCGCGCCTTGCGTCGGACACAGAGCGCAACCGCTGGTGGGGATATGACTGGCACGAAGACGCCCCCGGCGACGCGCCGCAGGCCGGCTGGTTTCTGACGTTCGCGCGCAGTCTGTTCCGCGAGAAGATGGAACTTCCGCTCGGGATCTATGCGGACGGTGCGCTCGCGGGCGAAGTCGTGCTGCACCGGTTCGGCTACCATGCGGAGGCGGAGATCGGCGTCAGGCTGCTGCCCGAAGCGGAGGGGAACGGCTATGCCGCCGAGGCGGTGAGCGCCGTCTGCGAATACGCCTTTTCAAAGCTCGAACTGGAGCGCGTGGAGGCAAAGCATTTCCATGAGAACGCGCGTTCGGGCAGGACGCTTTCCCTGGCCGGTATGCGCAGGACGGGCGAGGACGAAACCTACGTCTATTATGAAAAGACGCCGAAGATGTGATGGCCATAAAAACGCAGACAGCGGCCGGAGGAGCATATTCCTCCGGCCGCTTCCTTTGCGCTCCGCCGTGTGAAGAACGGACAGAAATTTTCCGACAAAAAGCGGCACGATTGTATCCGGATACAAGATGTGGGGGAACAGGAGGCATAAAAACTGCACATTTGTGGAAAAGGTCTGCTTTTTCGGTGAAATCGCCCAAAAAAAACGTAAAAAAAGATGAAGTTTTCACAAAAAAATTTTCAAAACCCCATTGACAAAGTTTTCCTCACATGGTATATTAGGGATAGTACAAGCAGTGACATCGGGGGGAAGTCATGATTGTGAGGAGCGAACGGTAAAACTTTCGCGCGCCCTTTTTCATTTCGGTTTGATATGAGGCCGGGTGAAAAAGCGGGGCGGAGTTTTTCCGTCGTTTTTCATTTTGGCGACCTTTCGGCAAAACTGCCGTCGGGCGCTTTTTGTGTTCTTTCCCGGCCGTTCCCCCCAATGACGGCGCGCGGTGCGGCACAAAAGCATTCCGGCGTATTTCGTGCGAAAACTATATTAAGAGGTGTGGTTTTATGAAAAAGAAGAGGTTCTGGAAGAACGCAGGCCTTGTCGCCCTCTCCGGTCTGATGGTGGGCGGCGCGGCTCTGGCGTTCACTGCCTGCGGCGGTTCGGGCGGCGGAAGATCGGACTATGAACTGAGCGTCTACATCTTCTGCAGCACTGCCGACGCGGACACAAACGAGGCGATCTGCAACAGCTGGGCGGAAAAGTATTCCCGGGAGCATGCCGACGAACTGGGCGGGAACAAGATCACGGTCGATTTCCAGTCGGAGCCCAAGTCGGATGAGTATTACAGGCAGCTCGGCAATCAGCTCGGGACGAGCGATTTCCCTGATATCATCTATGTGTCGCCCTCGCAGGTGGTCTCCTATGCGGCAAGCGGTCATATCCTCAATCTGACCGACTATATCACTGCCTCGCAGGAAACGATCGACCGCGTCAGCGGAATCTGGCAGAACAGCCTCGGTTTCTATGCCACGAGCGGAAATCTTCTGAACATGAAGCGCGCGGGCGGCATTGCCTATGAGCAGGGGACGGGATTCTACGATCCCACGACGGAGAATAAGGAAGCGGTCGACATCTACGGCCTGCCCAAGGACTATTCGACGTTCGGCCTCGGCTACAACCGCAACTATTTCTCCGATGCGTTCAAGGCGGCGTACACGACGCTCAAACCTTCGTCGGGCGATCGCTCCGTGCGCGCGCACCTGTATAATAACAAAAAAGTCGTGACGGAAGGGGCCGCGCTGCATGAAGGCAAGGATGAGACGTCCATCACCTATGCGATCGCGGTCAACAGCAGCGACAACGTGACCAACGAATATACGGGGAAGGCGATCACGGCGAAGGCAGGCGATCCCGCGCCCTTCATCAACATCGGCATTCCCACGCGGTACAAGCCGTTCAATTTCTACAAGTACGCCACGTATGAAGACGCGCTTTCCAAGGGCGATCCGCTTGCGCTCAGCACGCGGCAGTTCACGGGCGGAAATGGATACGTCATTACGATCCCCGGATTCCCCGGCGAGTACTTCGACACCGTCGGAGAAGACGGCTCCGAGATCTATGCAAACTCGGTCAACGAAGAAGCGCCCTACGACGCGACGCGCGGCAACATCGTGCTCACCTGGGCGGAATACGGTGCGCTTACCTGGGCGTGCACGTATATGCTCAATTCCTTTGCCTGGGACAGCGCGTCCGGCATGAAGGAAGCCGCGAACGACGGCTCGCAGGAGAGCGACTATTCGGAGTGGTTCAGCGGCGAAGGCGGCGTCTATACGACTGCCGGATACCACAATGTGTACGGCGGCCAGCAGTATGAAAACGGCGACGGCGGCAACCTGTATGTGCTGCCCTGGCTGTTCTCCAACGACGCGACGTATATCAATACCGATTACACCAAGTCCATCAACGAGACCAAGGACGGCAAGGCCATTGCCGAACAGAACGGCAGCGGAGACTGGGTCTGGACGGGGGACGCTACGGACAATACCAACGTGAGAAACCGCGTCGGCGATGCGACGGAGGACGTCTCCAAGATCAACCTCGACGGCACCACCCGTACCGCCAAGGTGCAGTACGGCATCAACAGCGAAAACTTCATCGAAACGTACGGCGCGTTCCATGAACACATCGCAACGTGGAACGCTGACGTAGGCCAGGCGGGCGACGTCGTGAATTCGGCCGAAGACAAGAACATCAACGGACAGACCGCGTTCATCATGGGCGCCAGCCTGTTCTACGGGCTGGGTACCTGGGACATCTCCGAGTATCAGGAAGTCGATCTGGAAGTCCTCGACCTCGGCATCATGCCCACGGCGGTCTCCAACAAGCTCTCCCTGTATGCGCAGGGTCGCAGCGCTTACTACGCGGACGAATCGGGCGCGGCGCAGGTGATCACCTATTCCAACGGTGCAACGGTCAAGGGAACGGGCAGCGACGCGGGCACCGCAACGGGCTCCAAGGGCGATTATACGCAGCGCGATCCGATGAGTTCGGGGCTGCAGGTCTATGACGAGACGGAGATCAGGCAGAACCAGATCCTCCGTCAGGACAAGTGGGCAGGCAGACTTGACTCCGTCGGTTACGGCGTGAGCGCCGCGGTCGAGAACGATGCCGACTGGGTCGCAAACGCAGCAGTCTCCCTTGTCATGGAGCTGACGCTCGGCGAAGAGGCGCAGGTCACCCTTACCTACGGCGGCGCGCAGATCCCCAACGTCATCTCTCAGTGCGATGAATATCTCAACTACGATCAGGAAGGGTACGAAGACGGCGCTTTCAAGGATATGATCACGCCGGAGGGCGACGCGCAGGGCAACGATGTCTGGGATCAGTACTATGAAATTGCCAGAAGAATGGCGTCCGCCGGCATGAACGGCAGCACGCAGACGGTTTCCGAGTTCCTTGCAGGGGAGACGATCACGATCGGCGGTGAAGAAACGCCGGTCAAGTATGACGAACAGTACGCAAACGTCCGCCTGTCCGATTTCACGACGGCAGTGACGAGCCAGACCAGGATCGCCTATGCCATGCGCGTCCTGCGCATGAACAGCTATACCCGCGTCGAGCGCGATATCCTCATCAGAATGGTCACGGGTATGAACGCCGTGCACGATCAGACGCTCTACACGGCCAGCACCGGTTGGATCGGCGCGCTCAACGCAACGACGAACAGCGCAATGTTCCTCGCCTATATCAACCAGGAAACACTTGAGGGAACGGAACAAGCCATTTTGCAGTCGACCGCGCTCAGCGAATCGCAGCTCGGCGTCGGCGGCGGCAAGTCGTTCATGACGCCTGCGGTGTATTGCACCAGGCAGTCCCTGACGTCGCAGAACTATCTGACAGACGGTACCTGATTTCCGGAGCAGTCCTCCCGCCGTGCGGCGGGAGGACGCACGGAATCTGAGAGAAGGAGGAAAAATCGGTATGACGGAAAACAATACCGCTCTCGTGCAGCAGGAGGCGGAAGCCGGCACGGTTGCAGCCGAGGCGGTCGGGCCGCGCAAGAAAAAGCGGCATGTCAATCAGCAGAAACTGCAGGATAACCTCTGGGGCTGGCTGTTCAGTCTTCCGCTCATTGTGGGCACGGTGCTCTTTATCTATATCGCACTCGTCATGGCACTGCTGCTGTCGTTCACGACATACAGCGCGCAGGTCCACGGCAATGTCTGGGAATTCCTGGGCAGAATGTTCACGGGCGAGACCGACCGTTTCGGATTTACCGTCTTTATGGATACGGTCAACGGCGAATACCGCACCAATCCCTGGAGATGGTATCAGTTCGTCTTTACGGACAAGATGTATTCGGGGGAACTTGCCTCGACGATGGGCGTCTCCCAGCTGAGCACGATGGGGGCGACCCTCTTCAACACGGTGTTCTATCTCATCGGCATTCCCATCGGCATGATCCTGTCCATGTTCCTTGCGGTCTGCATGTCGCGGGACATCAAGGGGGCGAATGTTTTCCGCGTGGTGTACTATCTGCCCTGCGTGGCCAGCACGGTCTCCATCGTGTACACGTTCAGCAATCTGTTTTCGACGAACGGCGTCATCAACGAACTGCTCAATACCAGCATTCCGTGGTTCGGCGTGACGGGCAACGCGTTCCCGCCCGGATATGAAAACGGCATAGATCCCTATTGGACGCTGGGAACGATCAACAAATGTATCATCGTCATCATGAACGTCTGGAAGGGCCTTGGCGGTACGATCATTCTGTACATAGCGGGTCTTTCGGGCGTCAACGCCTCCACCAAGGAGGCCGCGCAGATCGACGGCGCAAACGGCTGGAAGATCTTCTGGAAAGTCACCATGCCCGATCTGTATCCCGTGATTTTCTACAATGTCGTCACGTCCATCATCGGCGGCATGCAGATCTATGCGGAGCCCGAACTGCTCTTCCCGACGCCGGCGGCAGGATCGGCGACGTCCAACTATCTTAACCGTCCCAACCTGTTCACGTCGGGCTATGTCGCCCTGATCTGGTTCTGGGGACTGCAGGCACAGACTTCGCCCGGAAGCTCCACGATCGACCTCGGACCGCAGTCGGCCGGTCAGACGCTGTCCTATCAGAGTCTCGGCGCGGCGTATGGTATGGTGCTTGCGGTGATCATTCTTGTTCTGACGCTCTTCCAGTTCTGGCTGGACAAGCGCAACAATAACTGAGGAGGTGGGAAATATGGAAAACGTTCAGACGAATTCTCATCCCGCAGAAGAAAAGCAGTATTCCTCTTTCCGCTATGCGGTGGGGGCGGTGCTCGCGTTCTTCGGGTTCTCCTCCAAGACGCACCGCGGCAGCAAGAAGCGTGCAAAACTCGTGGGCGATATCTTCACCTATATCGTGCTTTTGATCGGCGCGTTCCTCATGGTCTATCCGTTCTGGTGGATGGTTGCGTCCTCGTTCTCGAACACGTCGGAAGTTTCGCTTTCCGGGCAGGTCGCCTCCATGATCTGGTGGCCGGCGAACCCGCTTCCGGCAACGACCGGAGACGGCAGAGAGATGGGGCTGTTCTATAACTACCATATCCTCTTCACGGAAGGAATGCTCGGCACGGGCACCAACAGCCTTGCCGCCGGCTACACCTACTGGCGCGCCGTGCTCAACAACCTGATTTATTCGGTCGTGCCCGTCGTGGTGGGCGTGATCACCTCCGCATCCGCCGCGTTCGCATTCGCCAAGATCAACTGGGTGGGCCGCAATGCGGTGTTCATGTTCCTGCTTGCAGCGATCATGGTCCCCGGCCCTTCGATCATGACGACGCAGTACGCCATGTATGTGTCGTTCGGCTGGCTGGCCGATGCGCCCGCCTATCCGAATGCCTGGATGACGCTGACCATTCCCGGTCTGTTCGGCTCGATCATGACGGCGTTCTTTATCCGTCAGTTCCTGTTCGGCCTGCCGACCTCCATTGTGGAAGCGGCCAAGATCGACGGCGCGGGATATTTCCGCATCTTCTGCAGCTTTATCCTTCCGCTTGCGATGCCCGCCATCGTGGCGCAGGGGCTTCTTTCCTTCATGGGCTGCTGGAACAACTACATGGGTTCGCTCATCTTCATTCCGAACACGTCGCTGTGGGTCAACCTGCCGCACGCGATGACGCTGATGAACGGCAACTACACCAACAACGTTGGCCCCGTGATGGCCGCGGCAGTCATGTGCGTCCTGCCCGTGATCATTCTCTTCGCGGTCTTCCAGAAGATGATCATCGGCTCGCTCATGCTGACAGGCTCCAAGGAGTAAACAGACGGCGAAACGGAGCCTTGTGCTCCGTTTCCGTGTCTTTCCGGCTTTTGCAGGGCCGGCGTCCGGAACCATACGGGCAAAAACAAAACAAAGAGGGGAGATTTTATCATGAAAAAGAGAATTTTCGGGATCTCGCTTGCCGCAGTGATCGCGCTGTCGGCGGGACTTCTGGGCGCATGCGCGCCCCAGACGCCCGGCGACGACGACGGCAACAAGCCGAGCGAGCCGCAGAACTATGTCATGCCGACCTGGAGCGGCAACACGAACGAGGGGACGGGGGCTTCGACGGAGGTCGCCGTGCACGACCCGTCCGTCTTCTATGACGAAGCGAGCAAAACTTACTATGCGTTCGGTTCGCACTTTGCGGTCGCGTCCTCGTCCGACCTCATCAACTGGACGCAGGAAGTCGGCGACGGCAGCACGGAGGCGACCGGACAGCGGGTCTCGCAGGAGCTGTACGGCGACGGCGTGAACTGGCGCAATGTGCTCGCCGAGAGCGTGTCGATCGCCGGCGCCGGAATGCCCTCCACCTGGGCGCCCGACGTCGTCGAGCACGACGGCACCTATTATATGTACGTCTCGCTGACGCAGGGGTTCGGCAGCAGCAGATCGGTCATCAGCCGTGTCTCTTCCACCAAGCCGCTCGGCGCAAAGCAGGGCGATCCCTATGCCGATGAACAGGTCATCATCTCCAGCACCGGCGACGGAAAGGCCAACTGCATCGACCCCGAACTGTTCTACGATAAGGACGGCGGGCTGTGGATGGTCTACGGCTCCTTCTATGGCGGCATCTATGTGCTTGAACTTGAAAACGAGGGCGAAAACTGGGGCCTGCCCAAAGAGGGGCAGGACTACGGCACGCTGCTCTGGGTCGGCGGCGCCGGAACGAGCGGCGGCCAGGTCGTCGAAGGTCCCTTCGTCTTCTATAACGCAGAGACCGATTACTATTACCTCATGGTGACGTACGGCGATCTGAACTATTCCTATAACATGCGCGTCGCGCGCAGCAAAAATCCCGACGGCCCCTATGAGGACGTCGCGGGCAATCAGATGGAGTCTGCGTACAGCGATGCATTCGGCAACAAGATCGCCGGCAACTTCGTCATGGGCGACGCAAACGGCTATGCGGCCATCGGACACAACTCCGTCGTGGAAAAGGACGGCGAGTTCTTTGTCGTGGCGCACGTTCGCCGTCAGTCCTCCGGCGAGGCCGATCATGTGTCCGGAGGCCATAACCTGTACGTGTTCCAGCTCTTCTTCAATGAGGACGGCTGGCCCGTCATGAATCCCAACCGCTACGCAAATGAAAAGATCGGCGCCGGCATGACGGCCGAAAAACTTGCGGGCAAGTACGACGTCGTCGTGCATTCCCGGGGAACGGATTCCGGTTCGGCGACCTTTGTCGAATCAGTTCCCTACACGTTCCGCGCGGACGGGACCGTGACCGACGATGCGTCGGCAAGCGTCGGGACCTGGACGCTGGACGGATACTATGTGGAGATCACGCTGTCGGACGGCGACTGGGCGGGCACCTACAAGGGTGTCGCCGCACCCGGCTGGGACAGCATGTACGTGAACGATCCCGAAACCGAGGCTCATGCGGCGTTTGCGTTCACGGCGGTGTCCGATGCGGGGCGCAGCCTGTGGGCGGTCGGCACGTTTGCGGCGCAGTAACAGCTTCAAAGACGGAGGGGCGGGCGGAAGCCCGCCCTTTTCATCGGACACGGACAAGAGAATTGAACAAGGGGAGTGGAAAACATGGCGCTCAAATACCCGAAAAATCCGAGATTCAACAAATTGCAGATGCGCTCGCCCGACTACACGGCATGGCAGGAGGGCTGCGCGCACGATCCCTCCGTCCTGGAATGGGAGGGGAAATATTATGCCTATTCCACGGACACCTTCGGTGCGCCGAACGGCTATCAGATCCGCGTGAGCGACGATCTCATGCACTGGGAATATGCGGGTTCGGCATTTTCGCTCGAAGGTTCGGCTGCCGGCTATAAAAAGGGGCAGGGCGGCCCGTCCGGTCTGCAGGCGGCTTTCGACTGGTGCGTCACCGATCAGCGGGAAGTGGGCTACGGGATCTGTACGCGGACGGACGGCAACATGTCCTTCTGGGCGCCCCACTGTGTGCGGGGGACGGACGGAAAATTCTGGCTGTACTTTTGTCTGACCGGCTATTTCGGCGGCTCCAAGTCCTGTATCGGGCTGGCCAAGGCGGAAGACCCGCTCGGGCCGTTCGTCTGCGAAGGGTTGATCGTCCAGTCACCCGCGGGCTGGCGCACGCCCAACGCCATCGATCCGCAGGTGCTTTTCGCCGAAGGCAGGCTGTGGCTCGTCTACGGTTCCTACGGCCTGGGCCTGTATCTTCTCGAACTCGATCGGGCGACCGGGCTGCGCAAAGACGGCCTCTGCTATGCCGACTTTGCCTCCGGGCAGGCATCGTTCGGGGATTATTACGGCACGCACCTTGCAAGCGGATCCCTCGAAGGCGGCGTGCTGCACTATGAAAAGGACGTGCCCGTTTTTGAAAACGGACAGTGGACGAAAAAGAGCTGGTACTATCTGATGTGCTCGTTCGGTTCGCTCTCTTCCGCCTACAACATGCGCTGTGCGCGCAGCGAACGTCCGGAGGGGCCCTATACGGACGTCAACGGAAACCCGCTCGTCTGCTCCACCGACATCGGCACCGGAAACAAGATGCTCGGTTCATTCCGCTGGGAAGGGGATCCCGTCGACTGTTTCTGTCCCGGACATAACGATATGTTCACGACGTCAGGCGGAACACGGCTGATCGCATTTCATTACCGGACAAATTATTTTATCGAGAAAAAGCTGTCGCGCTCCAACAATTTCCATTACCTGCGTCTGGCGCAATACGATTTCAATTCGGACGGCTGGCCCGTCATGAACGCCAACCGCTATGCGGGCGAGGAGTTGCAGGACGTGACGGACGACGAGCTGCTCAATGTCTCCGCAGGCAAGTTCGAGGCCGTCATATTCCGTCAGGGCGTGGAGACGCTCACGGCAAAGCGCGTCGCTTTGCGCAAGGACGGAAGTCTCGACGGCGCGTATAAGGGCAGCTGGAAGATGTACGGCGCACGCTGCATTTCCGTTCAGACGCAGGGCGATGAGTTCCTCGGCGTCGTCATGCCCGCCTGGCTGGAAGATCAGGGCGTCGCCGGGCTGACCGTCACGGCGATGGGGCGGCGCAGCGGCATGGCGCTCATCATGAACAGCACGAACCGGATCTGAATCCGGCCAAAGAAACGCCGCCGCGCATTTCCTGCGCGGCGGCGTGTTTTCAGAGATCTTTGTCCTGCGGTTCGGTCTTGTCCTCTTCCTTGGGCGGGTTCATAAAGTCGGGCCGGTTCTTTCTGGCCTGCTGTTCCTCCTTCTCGTTGGCGGCGTTGCGCAATAAGAACATCGCACCCCCGCAGATGACCGCGCCGAGCATCAGACAGATCACAGCCACCAGATTTTGCAAAAAGGCGCCGACGATCGCTGCAGCCGCAACGCAGATGCAGGCAAGGATACAACAGATGATCTGAACAGTCCGCATGGGATCCCTCCGTAAAAGTTCTGTCCTATTGTAGCATACGGGCGAAAAAAATACAACTCATCGCCGCACAGGTTTTCGCATGAGGGCGATCTGAAAATATGCGGCCGCACAGCCTGAATGCCGTGCGGCCGCAATCTCTATTACATTATATATAATACAGAATACCGCGAGGCGATCCGCGAACTCACTTTTCGGCGGAGGCGGGGGCGCCTGTGCGGACGGAAGCGTTCTTTTTTCCGGACATCTGGTTTTTTCTCGTGACGACGACGGTAAGCACGCCGAATATGATGACGAACACGCCGGGGATGCACGCATACCAGAAGCCGATCATGAGAGCGACCATAACGGCCGCGGCAATGCAGAAACAGGTCAGCAGGCAGAATATAAATGGAAGAGCTTTCATAAAATAATTCTCCCAAACAGGAATAAAATCGTATCTATTGTAGCATACTAACAGCAAAAATACAATGGGTTGTGGCAAAAAAATTATGCCAAAAAAATCCGAAAAAAAGCGAAAAAAATCGCGAAAAACAGTTGACTTTCCGTTTTTTATATGATAGAATAAGCAAGCTGTCTGAGCGAGAGATACCTCTTCGGAAGATCAGAAAAAAAATTCTGAAAAATCTGAAAAAAGTGTATCAAAATGCTTGACGCGGGGAATAAGAGTGTGTTATAATAGGCAAGCTCTCTCCGCGAAAGGGGACAGCGCCGGACTGTTGTTCGGTTTACGCAGATTAAAAATCGAATAAGAAAGAAACGATTTTTTGTAACACAAAAAGCAGTTTCTGTCAATTTTTTTGAGCATCAAAGTACTCAAAACAAAGTCAGCAAGATAACGAATTTCGTTAGAGCCGTCGGTACGGTTTAAGCCCCGTATCGGCTTTAATCAATTGAACTCAAGAGTTTGATTCTGGCTCAGGATGAACGCTGGCGGCGTGCTTAACACATGCAAGTCGAACGGACAAGGAGAGCTTGCTCTTCTTGTTAGTGGC
>CAJFRT010000013.1 GCA_904419525.1 Candidatus Gallimonas merdae | reverse complement strand
GCAGGAGTACACGCCTTGCATGATGGATCCGAGCTGTTTTAAGAACGCTTCTTCATTTTGCGCCGCGCCGCTGTACCCCCACGCTTCGCCCTTGGCGTCCGTCTGAAACGCCCTGCCGCCGAACTCCGTCAGAAGGACAGGTTCACCCGCATACTTCTCCCCCTCCGCAAACAGGGCGAATCCCTGCGGGTGCATGCCGTCGTATCCGTTTGCATACTTTGCAAAGTCCTCCGCCTTTTCCGCATCGTAATCGTGTACGCCGAGGATATCCGTAGGATTTACGACCTCAAACCCGTCGTTCGTGGAGATGAGCCGCGTAGGGTCGAGCGACTTCGTAAGAAAATACAGCGAACGGGCAAAGGCCTTCTGTCTTTCGTCCGTCGCGATCTCCCGCGCGCCCCAGCTCTCATTCAGCGGCACATAGCAAACGTTGCTCGTGCAGTTCCGCCCCGCCCTGACGATCTCCTGCCACTCCTTCGTGATTGCTGCGGTCTCCTCCGCGCAGAAGCGGTATGCGGACGGCATTTCACACCACGTCAGAAAACCAAGCTCTTCCGCATAGTAGCAAAAGTACGGATCTTCCAGTTTCTGATGTTTCCGCGCCCCGTTAAACCCCATCGCCTTTGTAAGTTCGATGTCCTTTCTGAGCGCCTCCGCCGAGGGAGGCGTGAGCCCGCTCTCCTGCCAATACCCCTGATCGAGCACCAACCGCTGATAGTACGGTCGGTTGTTCAGGCAAATTTTTCCATGCTCATCGACGGAAATTTTGCGCATGCCGATGCGCGTATGCGCGAGGTCGATTTGTTTTCCGCCCTTATATAAAGCAAAATCCACATACAGCAGGCGCGGATTTTCGGGCGACCAGGAATAGTCGTCCGTATAGTCCTTGGGGAGCGTAAAACGGTAATTGTTGTGTCTGCCGCGGAGGGTGAGCCGTTCCCGTTTGATGAGTTTCCCGTCAAACACGACGGCGATTTCTGCCTCGTCTGCCGAACCGTATAATGTGGCAAGTTCGCCGTACAGCTCTGTCTTATCGTAATCGCAGAACAGAGAATGCTCCGCGATACAGTCCTCGCCGAAAAACTCCAGCCACACGTTCTGCCAGATGCCCGTGTTTGGGACATAGAAACAGGAAAACGGACTGCCCGTCCAACTCTGTTTGCCCCGCGGGACGGCATCATTCAGCGTATCTTCGCACCGCACGACGAGCACATTTTCGCCCTCTTTCAGAATATCGGTGATATCTGCCGAAAAGGGCGTAAACCCGCCCGTATGCGTGAGGATATGCACGCCGTTTAACCATACATCCGTCTGATAGTCGGCGGCATTGAAGCAGAGCAGCGCGCGACTGCCCCCGTTTCCTTCGGCGATCGCAAACGTGCGACGGTACCACACGACGTCGTGCTGCGCCGTATCCCCGACGCCGCTTGCGGGGTACTCATAGGAAAACGGTACGTTGATTTTCAGCGGCAGCGCCTTATTCCCCTGCCACAGTCCGCTTTTTATGCCTTCATTCTTATCGTCGAAGGCGAACTCCCATTCGCTGTTCAGACTCTGCCAATTCTCCCGCCGGAACTGCGGACGGGGATATTCCTTTCTTTCAAACATGCTTTAACCTTCTTCCCTGACTTCCTCGATATGCCAGACCCAACCGCCGCAGTCAGAAAGACGTGGATAGAACAGTCCCGCGCCCATGAGCGCCGCGCCGCTCGCCGTTACGTTCAGCTCTCGTATCGTATACGTTTTGCCTTCGTCCAATCCGCGCAGCTTCAGCACCCTGTCGTGGTCGCACGGGTCGCCGCGGAACCGCTCGCCCACTACGTATGCCTTCGATTTGTCCTTGCCGACGAGCATCTCGCAAAAATAATTCGTACGGAACGGATCGGAAAGACGATACAGATCGCCCTTTAACACAAGTTCGTCGATCTGCTTATAGTTTTCAATCTGCTCTCTGACCTGCGCCTTTTCCTCTTCGGAGAGCTTGGTAAGATCGAGCTCATACCCCGTTGCGCCGAGCGAGGCAATGGCTCCCCGCGTTGCAAACGGCGTCGTACGCTGCGTCTGGTGATTGGGGCAGGCGGAAACGTGGCAGCTCATCGCGCTTACGGGATAGCACATCGACGTGCCCCACTGGATCTTCGTCCGCTCCAGCCCGTCCGTATCGTCGCTCGTCCAGATCTGCGGGAAGTAGTACAGCGCCCCGCCGTCAAACCTGCCGCCTCCGCCCGCGCAGCCCTCGAAAAACACGTTCGGGAACTCCTTCGTCAATCGCTCGGCGAGGTCGTAGAATCCCAGCGTGTAGCGGTGCCAGAACTCGCCCTGCCTGTCCGCAGGCAGATTCGCCGTGAAGTTTTCCGTGATGTCGCGGTTCTTGTCCCACTTGACGTAGGAGATGTCGTTTTCGCGCAATATTTTCGATATCGTTTCAAAAATATAGTCCACTACTTCCTTTCTTGTAAAATCGAGCACCAGCTGGTTGCGCCCGCGGCAGGGTTCAAAGCCCGCTTTCCCGATTGCCCAATCGGGGTGGGCGCGGTACAGGTCGCTGTCCTCGTTCACCATCTCCGGCTCGAACCAAAGCCCGAACTTTAACCCCTTTTCCTTGCAATGCTCGATGACCGCCTTTAAGCCGCCCTTCAGCTTTTTCTCGTTAACGAACCAGTCGCCTAGCCCCGACGTATCGCTATCGCGCTTGCCGAACCAACCGTCGTCCAACACGAAGGTATCTATGCCCGGCTTTGCCGCCGCGTCGATGATGGAAAACAGCTTTTCGTTGTCGAAATCGAAGTACGTCGCCTCCCAGTTGTTGATGACGATCGGGCGGCGCGCATATACCCGCTTCGGGTCGATGATGTATTCACGGAAAAAGTCGTGATACGCCCGCGACATGCCGCCGAGCCCCTCCGCGGAATAGCACAGCGCCGCCTGCGGCGTTGCGAACGCCTCCCCGCCCTTTAACTGCCAGCCGAACAGATAGTCATTGATACCGCCCTGTACGCGGATGCTCTTATTGTGCGATACGTCCGCCTTGATGGCAAACGAGCCGCTGTACAGGAGATTAAAGCCGTAGCACTCCCCGCTCTCTTCCCCGCAGTTTTCCGACAGCACCGCCAAAAACGGGTTCATCTGGTGCGAAGAATACCCGCGGGCGGATTCGATGCGCAGCGTTCCCTCCGCAAGCGGCGTTACGACAGGCGTTCTTTCCCGCGCCCACGAGCCCGCAAGCCGCATTGCCGACCAGGTGCCGCAGGTATCGGGCAGTTCCGTACAGAAGGAAAAGGCTTTTGCAATCTCCGCGGCCTCTTTCCCCGCGTTGCGTACCACCATGTTTCGCACG
Organism: Candidatus Gallimonas merdae; assembly: GCA_904419525.1. Taxonomy (GTDB): domain Bacteria; phylum Bacillota; class Clostridia; order Christensenellales; family Borkfalkiaceae; genus Gallimonas; species Gallimonas merdae. Next base: position 51,425 of record CAJFRT010000013.1, on the reverse strand, counting down.
AGGATATCCGAATCCTCCGATACGGAATAGTTGAGGTCTATCTCGATATCCGAAAAGTCATCTTTGATTGTCAGAATCAGCGTCGCGTCCGCCTTCCGCGCGCAGGGCATCCCTTCCAAAGAAAGCGCGCCCTTCACAATCTTATGCGAAACGTACGCAAAACAGCTCATCACCGCGCCGTCTGTCCGTCTTACGATCACAGTTGCGGGGCGGAAATCTCCGCGCCCGAAACTGCCGCACTCGGAAGGCATCCCGTCCGTCGCCATATCCCGGTTCAAATCGTCCGGATTTGGCGCCGCGGGCAAACCGTGCGCCGCGACGAGAAACGCCGCATCCTCCGCGCCGATCTTTTTGCCCCAATACAGGTGCTGCAATAAACCCGCACGGTTTATGTACATACAATAGCTGTAATTTTTGCCACTTAAAAGAAAACTCTTGGTTTCCGAGTTATAATAAATCATAATCTTCCTTAAAGATAAAATTTAATTTCGTATGAAGAAGGCGTCTTTATCGCAAAAACCGCCCTTACCCGCGCGTTCGACGCATACGATATCCTCGCTCAGGGGCTGTACACGGAGATTGCCGAAAATAATAGTTTCCACAGTCGTTCTCTTTATACGACAGTTATCTTTCCGTTTTCGATCGTGATTTTCCCTATCAGACGTATATCCTGCGACGATGCGCCGACCGATATTTCATATACGCCGTCCGTGATTTCCCATTTGTTTTCTGCCACCGACCAGTGCGCGAACGCATCGCCGTGAAGGACAAATTCAAACGGCTTCGTCTGGCCTGCCTTGATCTCCGACTTGGAAAATGCCTTCAGTTCCTTTTTCGGACGATACACAAGCGGCGCGCATTCGCGCACATACACCTGCACAATTTCTTTTCCGTCCCGCGACGAAATGTTCTCAATGGAACACGAAACGCGCAGCCTATCCTCCTCTGCGGTCAGCAGAAGCTCCTTGTATGTAAATTCCGAATAACCCAGCCCGTAACCGAACGGATAGAGCACGGGAACCTCGTAAGTGACGAAATACCGATACCCGACGTCCAACCCTTCCTGATACCGCGTGACTCCTGCGACACGGTAAGCATTCACGGCGGGCACCGATTCCGCGGAGAGCGGGAAGGTCTCCGAAAGCTTTCCGCTCGGGTTGATCTTCCCGGTGAGGATATCCGCCACCACCTCATCGCCGCCCATGCCGGGGAACCCGGCGTACAGGATCGCCCTGACTTTATCCGCCCAAACGCTCATATCCACCGCGCCTCCCGCAAACACGACGACAATGGTATTTTCATTCTGCTCCGCCGTTTCCAAAATCGCGCGTTCCTGCACTTCAGGCAGGCGCAGGGTCTTGCGGTCGCCCGCCTCGTACTCCACGGGATTTCCCGTTCCCACGCAAACAACGTTCACATCGCTCTTTGCGGCATTCAGCAGAGCCGTGCGGGCGTTCTGGTTGAACGACTCCACGCCGTCATACCGGAAGGCGCCCTCATACGCAACGGCATATCCGCGTCTTTCGAGCGCGGCGGGGATATCGAACGTCTTGTCCAGCCATTCCACGCCCGCGCTTCCTCCGCCGCGCAGCATATCAACCGTATCGGGCTTTGCAAAGCAACCGCAGACGGAAATGCGCTTTGCACCGCCGAGCGGGAGCAGGCCGTCGTTTTTGAGCAATACCATACCGTCGGCGGCGATCGCTTTTGCCGCCTCTGCCCGTTTCTTCTCCGTTTTGACAACTTGCTTGCCCCGATGCATCGCTTTGCAGCGATGAATCAGGTCGAGCACACGCTGTGCGCATCTGTCCAATTCCTCGTCCGTGAGGCGCCCCGCCTCATAGTCCGTACGCAGTTTTTGATAATGGTCGTCGCATATGGGCATCGACAGATCAAGCCCCGCCTTCGCCGAAGCGGTGCGGTCACGCACGGCGCTCCAATCGGAGAAGATTGCCCCGTCAAATCCGAACTCATTGCGAAGAACATCAAACCCTCTCCTGTATTCGGCGCCGTAGGTTCCGTTGATCCGATTATAGCTGCTCATGACCGAAACAGGTTTCGCCTCGCAGGCGATCTGAAATGGACGGTAATACAACTCACGCAGAGTACGCTCATCTACGTCGCTTGACTGATGCAGGCGGTCGTATTCGAGATTGTTGCAGCAAAAATGTTTGAGGCATACACCGACGCCCTGTTCCTGTACGCCCTCTATGTAACTCTTCGCCATCCTTCCCGCGAGAACAGGATCCTCCGAAAAATATTCAAAGTTCCGGCCGTTCAGCGGATTGCGCTTAATGTTCACTCCCGGCGCGAGCAGAATGTCCACATCGCGCTCCTTGCAGTCGTCCGCAAGGCATTCGCCCATCTCCTTTGCACTTTCGGTGCTCCATGTGTTCGCCAAAAGCTGGATGGACGGATAGGCTACTGAAGGATAGGAGGTTTCCGTCCCGTCCTCCCTGCGTTCTTTTACCACGCGCAGCCCGACCGGGCCATCCGCCACGGTGATCTGCGGAAGTTTCCCCCCAAGATCGTCCGTATGCCAAAAATCCTTGCCGCAGATCAAGCGCATCTTCTCTTCTGCCGTCAATTCTTTTGCTGATTTTATCATGTAATACGCTCCTTTTTGTCTTAATCTCATATCCGCGGCCTTGCACAGCATTTCGTTACAACTTGCAAGAACTCTGTCGGATCGGGCTAACTATTCTTATAAGTTCGCCCCTACACATTTTTTACCGCCCTTCCAAATAATTTCAACGGTAACAGGCTTGTCGCTTTTGACTGTCAATCTTGGCTCTTCAGTTTCGGTCATTCTTGCATCGCACACAAGAGATACGGTTCGATCGCCGAACGGATAATTTTCAATCCCATGCCTCTCCTTACGGTTGACGTGCCAAACAATTTTCTTCTCCTGCATATCTGCCTGAATACCGAACACATACTCAAACAGAATATTGATGGGCGCAAGTCCCGTCCATCCAACAAAATCTGCTTTTGCCGCCCCCTGTGCCGCATATTCAGGAGAATAGTTTTCCCATAAAGTTCCCGTTTTTTCATACACTTCAACGACATTTTTCAGATAATCCCGCGCGATCTCATAAGCCAAAGTATGATAACCGTATTTTGTCAAACCACGCAAGACCATATAATTGGTGGGAGCCCATACTCCGCCCAGCCAGTATCCTCCGTCCTGCGCGTTATAGTGCGGATCGTCCGCCGAAAGAGACGGAATGCGATTTGGCCGCTTGAATTCCTTTTCGTTATCAAGGTGTGCAACGAACGCATCCGCGCGCTCCCCGGGGACAAGCCCCGCAAGCAGCGTCCAGTAAGCGCCCACCGTCTTTACCCCGCTCAGATTTCCGTTTCTGCGGCGGTCGTAATAAAACGCAGTCTTTTTGTCCCACATTTTTTGATTGATAAGTTGTTCAAGCATAGCGCTCTCATCTTTCAGCCATGCAGTTTCCGCTTCTCTGCCCAACAGCTTGCCCATTTCGATCAGCGTTTTTCCGCTCAGCCACATCTGTGCGCAGGAATCGATCCACGTCATGAACCCGTGAGAACTCCAGGGATTGTACCCCTCCTCCTGCCGGGGTTGGTTATCCATGCCGCAGGCGTTTCCGCAGCTCCAATACCCGCCGTCCGGCCACGAACGATTGAGTTGCAGCCACTTATGATAGGCAAGCAACGGATCAAACACGCGTGCAATACGCTCTTTATCGCCCGTCAAAAGGTAATATTCCCACTCTGCCCACGGCAATACGTTCGGGCCTGTAGAGCACGGATCATCCCGCGTCCACTGCTCGCCCGCCTGTTCCTCGCAAATTTCGCGACAGATATACCCGTCCTTATGCTGATGCGAATAGAAATTGTCCAACGTTTTGTGAAAATCGAATACCCGGCGACCGTATTTCCCGAACATAACGATAAAAGCGGAATCCCACATAAAAAGATATCCGTTAAATGCTGTATCGATAAAGTCGGATACAAACCCCGCCTCTTTTTTTGCCTTGCGCAAATTTCCGAACGCGAGTTCCCAAGCCTTATAGTAACAGCCGACGACACTTTCATGATTCTCCCAAATCGGATGAGGAAGTTTGTCTTTATTCTCTTTGAACGTCGGCAATGTTCCACCCGACGGCTCTTTCCCGATGAACGTATTCTTTTTTACATGTTCATCTTCTGCATAATCCAAATTATCGTTTACTTGAAATAATTTCATTATCTTATCCTCATTTATTCTATTTTTGATAGAAAAGCAGGGAGCACGATCTGCTCCCTGCCCTTCTGCGATTTATTCCTCATATACAGAGGAAAAATCAAAGCTGGCATCGGTGACGCCGACCACAAGTGCCGTCTGCGTGACGGAGGGAACCCAGCCTGCCGTCTGCCCATCATGATTTGCCGTAATACGGACGATCGCCTCAGAACCGAAACTCGATTCACTGCACATAAGTTGTGCATCCCCGTCCGCATCTTCAAAATAGAAAGAGATGGTGCCGCCGCTGCGCACGATGCGGAAATAAATCCCGCCCTGCGCTTCAAAAAGCTGCGTGAGTTCTTCCGGCGCCGCAAGATTGTCCGCCGAAGCCATCTTCCCGTACATCAATCCACCTTCTTTGGTATAACGAATACGACAGTTGTACCAGCCCGTGCCGTTTAACGTACATTCACGGTTCAAATTGATATTCACCTGCAAAACACCGTTTGTAGGAAATTCCGCGAACGATAATCCGTTTTCATTCGTCCAACCCATGAATCCGCGCAATACGAAATCGTCATAAAGATCTGCATACTGCGATGCGGAATTATAACTCCTTCCTTCAAACAGATTATGACTGATCGTCCCTGCACTCGTACCCGTGCCGTCCGTAAGGCGGATAGGTGCCAGATCGTCGCCGTAAATATCAGAAAATGTAATTTCGGTTTCGGCTGCTTTGTCGGAAAAATACTTTCCGCAGACAAAACAGCGATAATACTCGCTGTGCGGACGGTTGAGACCGTCTGCCTCCGCCGCAGCAAAATACTCAACGGAATGGGAAACGGTTGGAATAGAAGCTGCTTCCCGCGTGAGCTCAAGCTTCGCACTCTCATCAAAAAATATCTTACCGCACAAAGAGCACGTATAGTATCCGATATGCCCCGGTTCCGTACAAGTGGCCTCCTGACGCTCCACTCGCTGCAATTCATGTTCACAAACCACAACCGGACCGCCGCTTCCATTATCTTTTTCCGTCCCCGGTCCGCAGGCAGCAAGCCCCATAAGCACGCCGCAGGACATTACAAGTGCCAATAAACAACTCAAAAAATTCTTTTCTTTCATGAGCATTTCCTCTATTTTATTCCTTTTTTACTCCTTTCCGCCGCCAAAAGAAATACCCTCGATAAAAAACTTTTGGCAGAACAAATACACAATGATCAGCGGAAGCATTGCCAAAAGCGCTGTAGCGCAGCGGAATGCGTAGTCTCCGCTTGCAGAGGTCGAAAGATAAGCAATGAGTTTTTGCAACGAAAGTTGCAATGTCCACATAGATTCGATCTGATCGTTCAAATAGAGCAGCGCACCCGAATAATTGTTATATCCTCCGACGAAACCGAAAATGAACTGTGCAATGAGAGCCGGTTTAGAAAGCGGGATAATAATTGCAAAGAAAATCTGCCAGAATCCCATACCATCGATCTGCGCCGCCTCGATGATCTCCTTGTTAATGCCTTCCAAATACGGACGCAGAAAGAATACCGTTCCCGCGCCGGCAAACAGCCCCGGGACGATCATTGGCAGCCATGCTGCATAACCTTCTGTCCAGCCGATATTTTGATAGAACATATAACTCACAAAACTAAAAGCCCCGGTCGGTACAAACATCAGAGTGACGGTAATCATGAACAAAAGATTTTTGCAAGGGAAATTGTACTTGGAGTAACAATACGCTACCAACAGAGACATAAACAAGCTGGAAAAGAGCGGAAGGAGCGTGATCCACATGGTGTTGAAGAATCCCCGCAGCAAAGACGGGATTCCCCCGATCATATACGGATCATCTGAAAAGAGTCGCTCGTATCCTTCAAAGGAAAAATTCTTCGGCCACCAAATGTAACCCGTAGCCTCCGCATATTCCGCATTGGAGGTAAATGAGGTCACGAGAATAACGAAAAATGGCATCAGGAGCCACAGGGAATAAATGATAAGGATTGCGTAAACAAGCAAGCGCCCGATCCGCACCCTTACGCCCCCTTTGTTTTTATTCTCCGACTTTATGTCAAAAGCAGATAATGTTAATGATTTTGATTTCATTTTCTTAATCCTCCGCTGCTTTATTTCTTGCACGGATCACAAAGAATGAAATAACAAATGTGACGAGAAACAGCGCCCAACTCATCACCGAAGCATACTCCATCTCGCTCTGTTGTACGCCTTTGATATAAATGTAGTAGTTGATCGTAAGACCGGCGTCCCCAGGCCCGGCGACCCCCGTCCAGGAAATGGGTGCCAGCACCGTGACCGCATCAAAGACGGCAAGGCCATTTGTAATGCTCGCCAAAAGCAGGAACAACGTGACGGATTTGATTCCGGGAAGAGTGACGTGCAGAAACTTTTGGAACGCATTTGCCCCATCCAGCTCCGCCGCTTCGTATAAAGACGGATTGACATTTTTAAGCGCCGCCTTAAACATGACAATACCATATGCGGGTGCCGACCAAACAATAGTAATATAGACACACCATATGAGACGCGACGGATGCTGTGAATCGTTCAACCAATCAATGTTTGTACCAAAAATAGAATTCAGAATACCAAAGTCCTTGGAAAACACCCATTGCCACATGATGGCGACCGCAACCGAGGAACAGATATACGGAATAAAGAACAGCACCTGCATGATCTTTGCGCCCTTGACTTTCTGATCCAAAAGAACTGAAATAATCAGCGCGATCACCAGCGTCACAATCTGTGCGGTTGCGAGCCAGAACGTCGTCTTCCACGCATTCCAAAACCGTTCATCACGAAATACCTCGACAAAATTCTGAAACGCATTCCACTCCATCGTTGTCAAATCGTTGTTTTCCATATTTGTGAACATGGAAATAAACGAAAGAACAACAGGCACTCCGTTAAAGATAGCAAAACTGATGATAGGAATCAGTGCAAGGCCGAAGCACAGCCATTGTACGGATTTCCACTTTCTCTTTTTCAATGGCTTTTTCGGAGTGGAAGAAACGGTACCTATACCGCAACCATCGGCAGTCATTATTTCATTTTTAATCATCAACGGATCCCCTTAATGACGCAATACATATTATTGAGAGCGTTCTTTGCATCATCCGCTTTTTCCGCAATGAATTCGCTGATGGTATTTCTGCCGTAACGCAAGTTATTATTGAAATAGTCCGACCAGTCGGTCACCCAACTGCCGTTTTCAAAATAGCCCCAGTCGCCGCGGCTGACATTGCTCGCCATCATAGCAACCGCATAAAAATTTTTCCCCTGCGTGATCTCATCGTTTTCGGCATATGCCTCGCTGAACAGAGTGTCCGTCGCCACGGGAGATTGTATAGGCAATGTACTGTTGCCCGTCAGTTGCGACCCAACTGATGAAATCCCAAGCCGCCTGATACTTATCGGGATCGGAGCATGCAGGAATAACAAGCCCCTGCGAGATACCTGCCGTCGTCGTATTGCCGACAATCGGCGTTCCGTCTACTACTTTTAATTCGCCCGTGTATTCTTCACCGTCATACGTCTCGCCGATGACTTTAAGATATTCATTGGCAAATGTCTCCTCGCCGTCATAGTATACGCTGCCGCCCTCGTATTCGCGGTATGTCTCAGCCGGACAGATATCGAAATCCGCCGCACTGCTCGTTTCGAAACGATTATGAATCCCGTCCGTCACGCCGCGAACCATAACAATCTGCGCCGTATTAAACCAGTTATCCGCGCTGCCCAGCTCAGGCGTAGCCACGCCATAGCCCTTATAAGTCACGCCGTCCTTGACATCAACCGTATTCGCCGTAGGCACCTGCACGGAAAGATATTCTTTGACCGCATTATAGATCGATTCAATCGCATATACGCCGTCCATAGAGGCGATATTGCTTTGATTGACCTTGTCCTCATAGCGCACGATCTCGCCAGCCGCATATGTGTTGTTGTTGATCACGATACCGTCTTTTGTTACAATATAGTTTGCGGAATCGTCCATGAGCGTGAAGTCGTAATCCTGCCCGTTGAAGCCCATGACATCGCCGCCGACAGACCAACCGTAGTTGAACCAATACTCGGACGCAAAGCCGTAATTTGTGGGAGAAGAGGAATTGTATTCCTTCGTAAAGCACTTGAACAGATAGCGCTGTTCCTCCCAGTTCATGCCGATGCGGTTATTGAATACTTTATAGACTTGCTCTCCCGCAAGGTTTTCAGACTGCACAGCACCATCGAAAGGCGCCTCCTTGTATTCGGCATACCCGTGCGGCTGCACGTTCGGATATTCCTCTGAAAGCCGCTCCTCTTCGCAGGAAATCACGTTAATGCCTGACTCCTTGAACAAGCGCTCATTGTACCAGTTGAACTGCGGATTTGTGCCGTACGGAACACCGAGCAAAGTCTGTCCCGCACCGATGACGTGCTTTTCCTGCCCCGCTCCCTGACGCGCGTTCTGATTGTACGTCATTCTCCACCAATTCATCACATTTTCGGGAATGGTATTTTTTTGAAAATCCTCGTCCGCCTCCGCATAGGGCGTAAGGTCAAGAAAATAACCGTCAGGCGCGTGATTGCTGTCTCGCCGAATCGCGAGCGTCTGAAAAGCGTTCTGCGAATCGCACACGGCGACAACGTTGTACGCATAATCTTCGCCCCGTGTGAAGATGCTTGCCGATGGAGAAGACGCTCCCGCCTGCATTCTCGCCGACACATATACGCCGTCCTCCAGTCCCTGCCCGTCATTATATGCAGTGATAAGGTCGATCCACGCCTGCTCGGATACGGCGTTCGCATCGCACAGAAAAGAAACTTCAACACGATCGCCTTTCTCATGCTCGCCGAGATTGGAACCGCGCGAACCTCCTGTACAAGCGGCAAAACCGAATGCTGAACTGATCAGCATTCCTGCACCAACGCTAAGAGACAAAGCCCTGCTTTTCTTATTACTCATCATTATATCTCCTTCATAATAGACCGACACGGAGCCGTCTGCTCTAATTCTTGTTCAATTTTTCACACATATTGTGTGCCTATTTCAGTCTCGGGCGGGGAATTTCCCCGCCCTTGACCGCTTTTCAACTTTATTCAGCGCTTGTATCGCCAAGAATCTGAATTCCTGCAAACGGAAGCTGGTCATAACCGTTCCCGTTAAAGTGCAGCGTATACTCACGAACTTCGCCTTCCTCCCAGTCCGATGTATCGACATCGATAACGATGATCTCGTTGACGCTGGACTGCGAACTTGCACGCTGATAACTGAATTTTATAAAATCTTCCCCTTCCAAAATGAAGGTTCCGCCATGATTGGACAGCCACCAGCCGCCCACGAACAAACGGATTTGCTTCACGTCTTTCGTGATCTTGATGGTCATGTCAAATTCGCCGTTGATACAGGGAGCAACACCTGCCGTTTCGCCGTCGTATACGCCCCATTCATGCGAATCCAGATTGTAATCGCTCGCAACTCCGTTTTTGTTGGATGCTGCCGCCGAAATATCAAGCAAACCGTCCGGATCGCCGCTCGTTTCAGCCGCACATTCATTTTCGCCCGTCGTTTTGAAATATTCGTAAGCCAAAACATCCATACCGTCTACGGATTCACCGAGTTGAATATCCTCCGTGTTATCCGATACCTTTGTCACCTCAAAAGCGGTAGCCGCTTTCATAAAGGTCGCAGCAACGGTAATATCCGTACCCAACACATACGACAGTTTGCCGTCAACGATGGAAGACGTTACGTCGATACCGTTGATCAGAAGTTCCGCGCACGCATATCCTTCCGCCGGCGTTATTGTGAGTTCGATCATGCCGATAGGAACATTCTCCATTTGAGGAACAGTGACGGTTCCGTTCTCGGAAGATTCGATCGTTACCGTGAAATTAAAATTCTCTGCAATCTTATTCGCGTCAAGATACTCATACACGGGAGGAACGTTTGTCGCCCCGTTGATCCAGAAAAACACCGTACCGTCTGCCTGTGCATATTTTTCGTCAAGGACGAGCGTACCCGCAAGTCTGCTGCCGATATAAATATACAGAATGTTTGCATTTCGTACGAGCGTCACTTCCAACGTACCGTTCTTGAATGCGGCGACTTCTTCCGCCGTAAAATCTCCGAGCGAACCGCCGGGTTTCGACCAATCCGCTTTCAGAGCGGCTCCGCCCATCGCGGCATTGACCGCTTCGTCCCATGCATAGTGCAGATATCCGCTTGTGCCATAGAACTCAGTTCTAATCACGACATAGTCCAATTTCCCGGCATCATTTACAAAACCGTAGATAAATCCGTGACGATACAGGTTCCCCTCCGGGGAATATGCGGTGGACATGGTAATCGTCAATCCCTCGGTATACGTCACATTTTCTGCGCCGATCGCCTTCTGTCCAGTCATTCCCTCTTCCACGATCAGAGTATACAACGCAACAGAATCCGTCGGCGTATCTCCTCCTATCGTTATTTCCACTTCATAGTACCCGTCCGCAATAAGCGTGTAGGTACCAGCAAGGAACTCGCCGACGATCTTCCCGTCTGTCAACTGTACGTTATATTCAAGCCCGTTCCCCGTAAGGATGACCGACGTTATCGCGTTCGTTTCCGCATTGCGGTAAATATCATAGGACATTACATCGATATTGGCTTCTACCAATGCCCCTTGTGCAAATCTCACATCGATGGTGTAAGTACCCGCCAATGTTGTTGTGAACACATACCTGCCGCCTTCTATCCTATCGAGAACGCTTTCCCCGTTGATTTCAAAAAGCGTAATAATATAACCTTCATCGGGAGTGACGGTGATCACCATTTCATGTCCGACTTTCCCGCTCGTTTTGTCAGCCGTAACCGTACCGCCGGTCATATTTTCGGGCAGAACAAGCGTAATATCGACCCAATCGCCGACATTTTCGGAAGAAATATAATTATAGTCTACTGCGTTTCCAGATGCCGCCCAGATAGCAACGCCGATCGTCCCATCCATTTCGGCATAATTCGCCGGTGCAACAAACGTAGTCATCAAGCGGCTGTTCGCAAAAATATAGAATACGTTTCCGTCACGCACCATCGTCAATTTCAATGTTCCTGCTTCAAACGCGCTGCGTTCGTCCTGCGTAAAGGAAACCGATGACCAGTCGCCCTTCAAGCTTCCGCCCGACGCCGCAGAATTTCCGGCGTTGTCGGGTGCAAACTGGACATAAAAACCGTTGCTGCGATACTCGATACGGATATCCAGCCAGCTACCGTCGCTGAATGTATAGAAGATACCCTGCTGATACAAATCGGAATTCGAATTGTTTTTCGAAAGCGTGAGCGTAAGACCTTCGGAATACACTGTTTCGTCCGCACAAATATCGGCAACGCCCGTTGTCCCCGCGCCAAGTAAAAGTTCTCCAAAAGCAAGAGTTCCTTCGTAACCGGCTTCTCCGACAGTGATGTTCAATTTATAATATCCGACGATTTCCGCCGTATAAGAACCGGGTGCGACGCTGCCTTCAATCTTACCATCGGCAACAGTCAAAGTATATTCATATGCCTGGTTATACAGCAAAACCGTCTTACCCGCAGAATCGGAGGAACCGTCCTTATTTTTAACCGTTACCGTTGCAGAGAAAGAAACAGGATCCGCAACCTCTCCAAATGTTGCACCGACACTGTAAGACGTGCCGTCGGCGCGGAACGTATAAACTCCGCCGTGAACGACGCTCGTAACATCTTCATCATTCAGCATCACGCTCTGCAAAGCATAACCTTCTTCTGCCGTGAAAGTGACCGTTACCGTATCGCCGATCTTATAAGTCGACTGATCAAGCGTCGCAGAACCGTTCGTCATCTCGTCCAGACCGACCGTAACCGCCTTCAGATATGACGAAACATCTTCCTCGATTCTGAAATGCCACTGCGGATTTATGCTAAACACAGCATCCTTTGCCCAAAAACCGACCTGTACGCCGTCGTCCGCATACTGCTCGTCAACAGCAATCACGTCCGCCAGACCGCCGTCGACAAAGGCATAAATGCGGGCACCCTGCCGAACGAGGGTGATTTCGAGGGTACCTGCCTCGTGTTTTGCGATGATCTCTTCGGGCGTCGAATTGTAATAAATCGAATTCCCGTTTCCGTCGACAAAAGTATTTCTGCCGCCCGTCGCATCAAGGGTAATATTCTCCCCATCTGCAATCCATCGGTCATTATAATAGTCGGTTCCGTCCCATTCGATTCTCGTGTTGCTGTCCCCGATTGCAACGGAAATAAAGTTACCGTCTTCAAAGAAAATCCAAAGCCCCTCCGCATTGTTCGCATACTCTCTGTCTACCGTCATCGTTAAAGCCACGTCATCATACCGATCGTTCGTCTTTTCCGCCAACGTATTACTTGTCGTTCCGATACGGCCGTCCTCTTCGTTGACATAGGTATAATTCGGGCTGTTCCAACCGACGGCGCTTGTGAACGCCGCATATTCAAGCGTACTTGCCGCCTGACCAAGCACCGTATTTTTCCCCGCCTCGACCTGAATTTGCGCGGTAGTGGAATTGTAGCCGAGTTTAGAGATCGTAAGCGTATACGACTGTCCCGCCACAAGATCGGAAAGTTCGAATTCCCCTGTCGCGCTGTCATAATCGACGGTAACACTGTCGTCGCCGAGGTCAATCGTTACACCTGTATAGTCCTCCACATACTGACCGAGTTTGTGCAGATAAATTTGTCCGGTAGCCGTGCCGTATTCCTTAGGTACAGACGGATCGCCTCCGCTCTCCTGTGCTCCGCACTCACACTCACCCGCCACAAAAACGTGATCCCCATAGGAATTTTCGTCGATCGCGCCGTCATCGGAACATACTTTCCAATGTTGTTCTTCGTCGTATGCCCACTGCGTGTAACTGTGCGTGTGTTCCGGCTCACTGTTGTTATTGCATGCCGTGAGCAATCCGCCGCCGGTAATGCAAGCCAAAGCAATGACAGGAACAAGTAATTGTTTCAGTCTTTTTTTCATTTTTCCCTATCTCCTTTTGATTTTTTTAAAGCTGTTCAGCTTTTTATCTTAATTTAGCTCAATATAGATTTCCACGTCTTCCGTCGGAACTCCGATGGAAAACTGATAAACGCCGCTCGACAGAACAAGGCTATCCAGATAATTCTCTCCGTTCACCGTCAGCGCGGTAATCGATGCCCCGTTCAGCGTCGTAACGGTAAACGTTACCGCATTGTCGACCAGCATATAGGGCAAACCATGGATCTCCTGAAGCGTTCCCGTACCGACTCCTCCGTACTCCACCGTGTAATCGTAAGCGATCAGACCGTTCTTGTCGAATTTGAAAAATGTGGAAGGATTCAGCCACAAACTTCCTATATAGTCCGTCGACCACATGGACCAATAGCGGTCGTTTGACTGATCCGTACCCTCATAATTAAAGGAAAATATATGTGCAGGATTAATTCCGAGGACGAGGGAATCCCTTTCTTCCTGCGTCGCTACGTCGTACCCGGCAAACTCAAGGAACGTCCACGGGAACAGCGCCTCAACGGTGTAGCCATAACATTCGGGTGTATTCACTTCGCCACCGAGCGTTTGCGAAGCAACAACAGGCATTTTATCCCACGTCGTCTTTGCATCGTTCCAGCCGTTGTAGTTGAGTCGGGAACTGTACGTGCCGTCCGCCTGAAAATCGAATTCAAAAAGACGGCGGCTTCCTCCCGGATCGGTGGCGGGCCCCATGTACATCTCAATGCAGCTATTCATGACCGAGCCTCTGTCATGATTGACATAAATATTGGTACCGTGCTCCTCCACCTTCATGGCAAAGTAGACTCCTTGTTCCCCGTACGATGTCGTAAAAGAAATATCGGCATACTGAACGGCATTAATCCTGTCCACCGCATACAACCAACGCACTTCATCCCAGCGCGCTTCATCAAACACGCCGTCGATCGTCATATCTGCATCAGTTTGTGCCTGCGGCCGTTCGGGATTTGTGAAAGTATAGGCATTCGGATCCTCGACAATCGTCGTTCCGCAACCGGCAAGAGACGCCGAAATCAACGCACAACAACTGATAAGCGCCGCCGTTTTAATCCACTTTTTCATGTTTTTTCCTCCTTATTTGCCAAGAATGCGAATTTCGGAAATCCCGACCCGCTCCTGCCCTTCGGGAAGATCCACCGTGATACTGACGGACGTCACATTTAAGTCATAGAACTCGGCAAATGCCGCCGCTCCCGAAGCGACATAGTTGATCTCTCCCGAAAAATCAGAAACCTCGCAATACTGATCGACATCGAACGAAAGATCGCGGATTACTCGTGTGCTGCCGTCTGCAAGCGTAAACTCGATACGCGAAATATTCAGGAAAATGTCTCGGTAAGACGCCGAATTGTATACCATGACCGCACGTACCGTGCGCGCGGAGTCAAAAGTAAAGGTAAACGTCGTCTGCGTATCCGACGAATACGTTTCCCGCACATAGCTCATGAATGTCGGATCCGCCGTCTTATGTACGGAAAGCAGTCCGTCCGTCACACAGGAAATCTCCGCTTCTTCGTTGCTGCAAGATACCTGCGCCTCCGCAGCTATGTTTTTATAGCCGCTGACAGACTCCGGAAGGGGCTGCAACGTATCGGTAGGCCCGTTGGTATACGGCACGACAAGATCGTTTCCGTTTATGTCCTTGACCGTAAGCCATTTGACTTCATCCATCGCCGTATAACGGTCGGATCCGCCGATAAGATAGTTCCTGTGACGATGATAGATAATATACAACTGATCGCCCACATACGCGAAGGAATGATGCCCCGCGCCGGAAACGGAGTTGCTTTCCGTCGTACTCGAACACAACAGCAAGCCGCCTTCCTCTTCCGTCAGTTTGCGGAAAGGTCCCATCGGACTGTCACCCACCGCAGTCGCCACACGATAGTTGCTCGACCCGTATCCGTTTGCGGAAAACGTGAGATAATAAACGCCGTCATAATAGAGCATGTGCGGCCCTTCGTTACAATTTTCCGATTCATAGGAGACACCAAAATTAGTATTGTTGCGCCAGTCCTCTACCGTGTAATAGTTGACCATGAGCACGATCTCGGCATTGTCCCAGTCGGGTGTGAGCCAGTCAAACATGTGCACGACCATGATCCCGTTCGTGCCTTCCATCTTCACATAGAGGTACTTCTCTCCTGTCTCGGGATCCTCAAAGGGAGACGGGTCGATATTCCCGAAATACCCTCTGCCATTCAGCCCCGTTTCATCGGAAACTCCGTTTTTACGATTAAACTTGTACAATTCATCCGGACTGAAAAGGCAATACTTTGCAAAATAGTGCGGGAAAGCCGCCTCATAGTACACACCGCCTTGACGAATCCATGCATACTCGGAAAGCTCGTTTTCATCAAGCTCGATGCCGGCAGTCGTGTTATAATCATGCAACGCCGATTCGCCGCAGCTTGCCGCGTCCATGAAATTCACCATTTCAAACGGTCCTTCCGCGCTGTCGGACGTCGCCACATAGAGGTTGCAATAGCTTACGCCGCTGACAATGCCGTTCCCCTCCGTATATGTCGTATCCGTTTCAGCCGTTGCACTGAAAAACAGATAATAAAGTTCAGTTTCATCGTCGTAGATCACCTCCGGCGCCCACATATCCGCATGCAGAAGCCGAGGGATCTCCCCATCAATGGGCGGGACGAGAGTCGGGCCGACATCCTCCCACACCGCAAGATCTTTGGATCGCATGATGGAAAAGCTGCCCGAAGTCCCGTACAGATAATAGTAACCGCTTCGCGCCGTATCGTCGAGTACGAACGGATCGGGATACCCCTGCTGCAACGTATTGCTGTAAAAAAGCTGCTCATTGTAAACGGAATCACCGCTCTCGTCCTTGTTCTCTCCATGATAATAAGAGAGCGCATACTCCTCTGAACCACAGCCTGCAAATACTGTTAACCCGATCAGCGCCGTCATACATACGGCAAGCATTGTTCCTTTTTTCTTCATAGATTTACTCCTATTCTTTTCATATTCGGTAACGCCTTACTCTTCTTTTGCCACGATCTCGCACCCGGCATTTACGAGAGTATCCGTAAATATAGAATAGTATTCCGTAAGAGGGTGCACACCGTCGCGAAGCATCGATGTACTGATTTTCGGCGAAGTATTCACGCAAGTGATCCAATCATACTGCGCGCACCAATTCGCAAGATCGGCATTCGTCTGCGTGACCTGCGCCGAATACGCCGTATCCTGCCGCTGCGTGATATTGAACCAATAGATATTCGTTGTGGGATAACTCGTGTGCAGATACTTAAAAAGACGTATCAGGCTCTCTTTTGTCTGCTTTACCGAAGCGCGGATATCGTAAAAATTGTTTGTTCCGAGATGAATGACAATGTTTTTGGGCGAGGTTTCTCCGATTATGTCGGAGTACATTGCCTCCCAATGGTAAGAAGTCGTAGAACTGATGCCCGCATTCAGAACGTTTTTATCCGCAGCATAAGTCGACATATATTCGCCGATAAAAGCATCGTCCATGAAACTGTCGCCCAAAAAGATGGTCGCATCGCTTGTTGCCGCAGCGCATCTTGTTGCATTCGTCGCAATTTTCGTGGTAAAATCGGTTACGGCATACCACGGATCCGCCTCAAGACCAGTCAGAGGGATATAGTCAACCGTTACACGGAAAGTAGTCGAGAAGTGTTCACTCTCCGCAC
Source organism: Candidatus Gallimonas merdae (assembly GCA_904419525.1). GTDB lineage: Bacteria > Bacillota > Clostridia > Christensenellales > Borkfalkiaceae > Gallimonas > Gallimonas merdae. The sequence goes on along the minus strand of CAJFRT010000013.1, from coordinate 34,536 downwards.
GCACGTTTACCGTCGCATCCTCACGTTTAAGCGGAGTTACGATATTGTTCTCGATATTAATTTCATCCGTATCATAAGTATAGGTGAGCTCCTCCGCCTTATCGGGAACTGTGAAAATGGGCGTGATCTCCGCAAAAGTGCAGTTGCGGTCGGTGTTAATGTAAACCGTCTGATCTTCGATACACAGATATCCGTAGCCATTCGTTTCATCTGTCTGCGGCTGACCGGAGCCGTCGCTCTGTTCACTCTGATTCTCGCCGCACGCCGCAAACATGCCGACAGACAGCGCAAGAACGAACGCCAAAGGCAATACCTTCCATTTTGTTTGCATAATATTTCCTCCCTTGAAGAATAGGGAAATACTCTGTTCCCCTATTCCATGATCCACGAAAATCCTAGTATAAAACGCAATTCTTATACTATTTTTTTCTCTACGACGCACCCTGCCGCTTCCAATGCAGGCACATAAATATTGGCGTACGTTTCATCTTTCGGGTGCAATCCGTCCTTCAGATCACTCGAACTGACCCGGCCTTCCACATCCACAAACGTGATCCAATCTTTATATTCGCACCACTGTTCCATTAAATCGTTTACATCGGATATCCTTTTTGCGTGTGACGTGGTATCGAAGCGCTGCGTGATTGAGAGATAATAAATGTTTGTGTTCGGCATTTTATCGTGCAACAATGTAAACAACCTCTGCAAATTTTCAGCCACTTCTTCTGTCTTCTCCCAGTCGGCAGCCAAATTATTTGTGCCGAGGTTGACGACAAGATTTTTCGGCTGCATACCGTCGAGAATGCCGTCAAAAAGGAAGTTTTCCCAGTCGTAAGTCGTCGTGCCTCCGATCCCGAGTTCCAGAGCATCTTTTTCCCTCGCGTACGTCGTGTAGAAGTTGCTCCAATTTCTCTCGGTATTATCGAAGAAAGAATCGCCGAGGAACACCGTAGTGGAGCCGTTGTTTCCGTACGACGCATAGCGCGACTTTATATCGGCTGCCTTTTGAGAGTAAGACGAAGAGTCCCACTTGCCCGTTCCGCTTCTGTTGACGCTGGAACAGATCACATCGAAAGTTGCCGTATCGCTGCCGCTCGTTACTTTAACTTCAAACGTTCCCTCGGCGAGCGCTTTTACGGTTTCCCTTTCTTTGTCGATCGAAAGTTTGGAAGTATCGTATTCGAGCGTATAATCGCTCTCCCCGTTGTTGAGTTCCAGCGTAAATTCCGACGCGGGGTAGTCGATCCATGCGTATACGTCGCTGACAACAATATTTTCAACTTCCTCAGCCGTAAATACGGGTACGACCGTCGTATCGCCCGTCGCGGTAAAGAAATAGACGTCCGCAACGATCTCATCGATGCATTCTTCGCCGTTCACGCGCAGGGAGGTGAGCTTATATCCCTTATCCGCGGCAATTTTCAGATTGACCCTGTCGCCCGTTATCGTCCAATCATAGCCCCACTCTTCGGATACGCTGCCGCCTTCCGTCTCTTCAATGTCAAGGCTGTTGGAAACAAACCCGTTGTCGTCAAACACATACCCCGAATTCGGTTTCCCCCATCCGTACAGTGCGCTCTGCTGCTCGCCGAAGTTATACCAAGTACGCAATTCTGCGATCGCCTCGCCGTTGTCGTCAAGCGTGGCAGAGATCATGGTAGGATTAAAATACACCGTGTCCGGCACGCTGCTCCTGCCGAACAGCGCATAGGGCATAAAGTATTCGACATAGTACTCGTAACATTCGCCATTCTGAAGATCGCCGATGCAATGCACTGCATGAACAGGCGTTACGTCCGGCTCCATGTTCATTACCTGCAGCTCTCCCGAAACAAATTCGGAAATTTTGAACATATTGGAAGCCGTGTTCTCCACTTCATACACGTCATCACCCGTCGAAGTCGTATCGCCGAAGGCGAAATACCCGCTGAAACACGTTTGGTCACTCGTTGCAACCGAACTGCCGGACACAGCGGCGCGGCTGTCGACGATATGTGCAGCGACTACGATCCCCGTTTCGGAAAAATACGTCGTCATTTCAAGCGTACCCGTTTCCGTCTGACCGCTTTTCTGCATTACCTTGTTGAGAGCCAGCCAATTCCTGCCCGTATAAAACGATTCGTCAAATACGCCGTCGATCGTGATCCCCTCATCGACTTCAACTGTCGGCTCCGCAGTATCTGAAGGCCCGTCCGCAGGCCCTCCGCAGCTCGCCAAGCCGACCGCCATGCTGCCCGCAAACAGCGTGCCAAGCATAACTGCCGCAAATTTACCGAGTTTCATCAAATCTCCTCCTCCTGCTACAATAAAATCCTGTTTATTTGCTCAGCTCGACGGGGAAGATCTCACGGACGATCTTTCCGTCGTACTTTTCGATCTTACGGATCAGAAGCTGCGCGGTGCGCCTTCCGATGACGCTCAGCCGACCGCCCACGCTCTTCACTTTGCGGCAGTAAGGCAGATACTCCGAGAAACGGTCAACGCCGTAAATTTCGCCGCGGAAGTTTTCTACCGATTCCATTGTCTCCTGTACGCTCGCCGCGATCTCATCGTTAAAGCAGAAAACAAAGTCGTTCTCGTTCTCGCGTACGCTCTTTTTGAGTTTCTCCAGCGACTGTTCGCGGCTGTAATAACTGAAAGAATAAATATCGCAGGAAAGCTCGTTGTTCCTGAGCGTGGCAACAAACCCTTCCTTTCTGTCCTCGTTGAGCGCCCCTCTGCCGTATCCTACATAGCAAGGCCGCTTCGCCCCGCAGGAAACCGCCTCCTGCGCCACCAGTTTGGCGCATTGGTAGGCGTCCGAATAGATCGCGCACACCCGTTCACGGCGCGGTTTGAACCCGCACAGGAAAAGCGGAACTTTGTTTTGCTCGCAGTAGTCGATCGCCTCGTCCGTCACGTCGAGAAAGGAAAGAATGCCGCACGCACCGTTTTGAATGCAGGAAATAATGTCCTCGACGTCCAGCTCTTCCCGCACAATGGAGATGAGCGGGCGGTAACCCTTCTCCCCCATATAATCGGTGCAATGATCCATGCAGATCGCAAAAAACGGATTGGTCAGGGAATTGACCGCCACGGCGATGATATTGGAACGCTTGGAACGCAAAAATCCTGCGATCTTGTTGGGGACATACCCCATCTCCATCGCTGTCTGCTTGACGCGCTCTTTCATAGCGGCGCCGATGTCTGAACAGTCGCGCAATGCACGGCTGACCGTATTCTTGGAAGTGCCGAGCCGTTCTGCAATGTCTTCCAATGTCACAATTCTTTTTTCAATTTGATTCTGCATTCTTTTCCTGTGATCTTTTCTGTTAATCATTTTTCTGCTATCCTTCGGATAGCAGAAGGGGACGTCCCCTTGATTTTCGTTTTTTTATTAACTATAATTTGCCCTTTTTCGAGCTTATTTGAGTTATATCATACATTACCAGTAATGTAAATAGGATCGGAAAAATTTTTTTATGAAAATTTTTGCAGCTTCGAAAAAAACTCCGAATTTGATGCATTTTATGGGTCTTTTACGCTTTTTTAACATATTTTTCAAAATGAAACTACATATCGGAAAGCAACCTGTACCGGAAAAAACTGATAATTTTCGTTTGTAATGTAGAATAATTCATCCTTTTCTCCATTTTTGATCATGTGATTTTATCCGTTCCGCGCACATTGCTTCGGTTGATAATGTTTCATAATACTTTGAAATCTCCAATTCCAGGGCAGCGAGGATGCTCTCCGCCTTTTCCTTTGGGATGACTGTCATGTCGGGGATGCCGTTGATGAACACTTTGAGTCCGAGCAGGTTTTCTTTGGGTTGTACTTCTTGCATAAATTGCCTCCTTTTTTCTTATGGTAGCACTTTATACAAATGAATGGAACACCCCGCTTACCACTTGTTTCTAACCTCTCCACAACCTGTTTCTGACCTTTTCACCACCTTGCCATCGGTTTTTTGTTTTTTAAGGTCGTATGGTATCAGAAAAAGCCTTTGCCGTCAAGGGAAAAAATGATTGCTTAAGACAAGAAAGCCGAGCACATCGCTCGGCTTTTCCTTTTTGTGTACAAGCAAGCAGACGCGGCTTGCTCTTTTCTTCTGTACGCGACGATGACGCAATCATTTTGTTCTGCGGCGATGCCTGACCTTCCGAATACCGCCCATTGCCTTTCCCTTGACGGCTTGGCTTTTTCCGATGTTTGTTTGGTGTGTTTGGTTGGAATGAATCCTGCACAGGGCGAATGGAATGGTGTGCATCAGGTTGTCCCGAGGTTGCCCAAGGTGAGAATTTGGTTGTCCGTAGGTATGAAACAGGTGGCGGCAAGGTCGTTCCATTCCCCTTTCGTTTGTGCTACGCTGACAGCACAAATCACTTCGGAGGTATTTATGAAACAAGCTATCATCTATGCAAGAGGCAGAAAGCGCGGCAAGCTACTAGAACAGATCGCAGTCTGCAAACTGTTTGCAGAATGTAACGGATATCGCGCCGTGCGTGTCATCTGTCAGACGGGCAGTTTTCCGACCATCCAAAAACTCGCCCGCGATCCCGTCGAGGACATCATCATTGCATTCCCGTCCGTTTTGGGCTCGCCTGCTTATTTTCTGTCGCGGCGCACGAGGCTCAACCTCGCAGGCAAGCGTGTTCTCATCGCAACAAAGGAGGTATCCGCATGAAACTTGCCGTGGTCTACGCCCGTTATTCGAGCGAAAAGCAAAACGACCAATCCATTGAAGGACAGCTCGATATCTGTCAGAAGTATGCCGCCCAAAACGGGCTTGAAATCGTCGATACCTATATCGACCGCGCCATGTCAGGAACCAATGACCAACGTCCCGCCTTTCAGCAGATGCTCGCCGACTGCGCAAAGCCCGTGCCGTGGGACATCATCCTCGTGTATGCCATCGACCGATTCGGGCGCAACTCCATTGAGATCGCCGTCAACAAACAGAAAATCAAGAAAAACCATAAGACGCTTATCTCCGCAACACAGCGCACCTCGGAGAACATCGACGGCTCCAAAAACCTCGACGGCATCCTGCTTGAAAACATGTATATCGGATTAGCTGAATATTATTCGGCTGAGCTCTCACAGAAGGTGCGGCGCGGATTTCATGAAAACCGCAAAAAAGGATTGTTCTGCGGCGGTAATATTATCTTCGGTTATCGCGTGGAAAATAAAAAAATCCTCATCCATGAAGATGAGGCAAAAGTTGTGCGGTATATCTTCGATCAATACATCCGCGGACGTCAGGCAAAAGATATTTTAGATGAACTGACTGCCAAAGGCGTCATGCACCGAAACAAACCTATCCCGCTCAACACATTCTACGCCATTCTCCGCAATCAAAAATATATCGGCATCGCCCATTTGAGCGACGGTGTCTATACAGATATGTATCCGCCCATTATTCCAAAGCCCCTATTCGATGAAGTACAAATCATTCTGGAACGCAATAAACGCGGCTCTAAAAGTCCAACTACCGACTATCTGTTAAAGGGAAAATGTATCTGCGGATACTGCGGGCGAAATGTTCAGGCTGAAACAGGTACCGCCCGAGATGGTTCCACTCGTCATTACTACAAATGCGGCGGAAGAAAAAAATATCGCAGTTGCAATAAGAGTGTTCACCGAAAAGATGATCTGGAAAAGCTCGTCATAGAGATTACTCGTCAAGTGATCGGTACACCGGAAAATATCGACCTGGTTGCCGATGCCGTCATGGAGATACACGAAAAGCGCAATAAAAGCCAATCCATGTTGAATATTCTTCTTACAGAGCAGGAAGAAGCGCAGCGCATCGTAAACAATATTATGAAGGCGATAGAACAGGGTATTCTCACCCCAACGACCAAAACCAGAATAGAGCAGGCAGAACAAAAGCTTGCAGAAATTGAAGATAAAATTCTTGCTGAGCAATACAAACAGCAAAATCAGATCAAGCGCGAACAGGTCGTAGAATTCCTCAAACATACCGTTTGGCAAAAGCCTCAGCTCATGATCTATACATTGATTCAAAAAATCGTCCTGTACGACGACAAAATAGAAATCTATTACAATTACATCGATCCAATCCGACCCGATGGTCCGTCCGATGATGACGACCATCGGATTTTCTTTATCTTGGACGGTTCGAACTTGATACGGTCAGCGGCACCAACCAAAAAAGACGAACCGTGACGGCTCGTCTTTTTGTTTTTCAATTTGCCAATAAGGAACGGGGAGCCGGAAAAATCATGTTCTGAACGGCCCGTTCACCCGAACAGTTTTGTGGACAGATAGCGGTCGGCTCCGTCCGGGAAGATGACCGCAATGTTTTTTCCCGTAAACGCTTCGCGGGAGGCAATGCGCACCGCCGCGCACAGCGCCGCGCCCGAGGAGATCCCGACGAGCGTGCCCTCCTCCCTGCCGACCTCGCGCGCAAAGGCAAATGCGTCGTCGTCGGAGACGGCGATCACCTCGGAAATGAGCGACGTATCGAGGATTTCCGGCACAAACCCCGCGCCGATCCCCTGAATGGCGTGCGGCCCCGCCTTTCCGCCCGACAGAACGGGGGACCCGGCAGGCTCCGCCGCGGCGATCACGAGCTCCGGGATGCGCTCTTTGAGATATCTGCCCGTGCCGGTGAGCGTTCCGCCCGTGCCGACTGCGGCGACGAATGCGTCCACCTTGCCGCCGAGCGCATCGAAGATCTCCGGGCCCGTCGTCTCATAATGGGCGCGCGGGTTGGCGGGATTGGAGAACTGCCCGGGCACAAAGGCGCCCGCCGTCTCTGCGGCGATCCGGTCCGCTTCCGCGATCGCCCCGGCCATGCCCTTCGTTCCGTCCGTCAGCACGACTTCCGCACCGTACGCTTCGAGCAGCTTCCTGCGCTCGACGCTCATCGTCGAAGGCATAGTGAGAATGACGCGGTACCCCCTTGCGCGCGCGATCGCGGCAAGCCCGATGCCCGTATTGCCCGAAGTCGGCTCGACAATGACGCCGCCGGGCGCAAGGTCCCCCGCCGCCTCTGCGGCGTCGATCATGTATTTTGCCACTCTGTCCTTGACGGACCCGGCGGGATTGTTCCTTTCGAGTTTGGCGAAGATGCGCCCTTTCAGAGCGCGCTTTTCTCCGAAGCGGCGCAGTTCGAGCAGCGGCGTTCCCCCCACCATGTCCGCAATGCTTTGATAAACCGGCATATCCGTGTCCTCCCGCGCGCCCTCCGGCACGCACTCACAGTATACGCAAAAACGCGCACGATGTCAACTATTCCGTCTCCTCGGCGCACGCCTCCGCACTGTGATAGTAGCGAAGATAGGAGCGCCTGCAATAGGCGCAGACCTCCCCGTCGGAGGCAGGCGGCGCATCGAACGTGTAGCCGCCGTTGACGCGCCAGCCGTTCAGAAGGCCGATGCGGACGGCGTCCTTGGGGCAGCCGAACGAACAGGCCATGCAGATGACGCAATTCCCGCCGAAGACGGGACGGCCGCCCTCCATGCGGATATTCCCCTGCGGACAGCTGCGCACGCACAGGCCGCAGCCGATGCAATCGTCCGTCACCCGGAAGCCCCGCCCGATGAGACGTGCGGCGGGGTGTTCGACCCGACAGACAAGGGAGGCCGCCCGCGCGGAGAGCCCGACGGCGGGAAGAGCCCCTTCGCCGGCGCCGATGCAGGCGGCGTCCGCTCCGGCACGGCGCACCACGGCGCGCCACATGCGCGAAGCCATGCCGTCCGAATGCCGGAAAATGATGTTATAGGGCATGACGTAATGAAAATCTCCCGCCACGCGATATCCCTTTTTGCGCAGAATGCGGGCGGGCGCAAGCACCGACGCGTCGTTGAGCGCAAGCGGTTCGCCCGACGTCCGCAAGAGATAGGCCGTCCCCTCCCGGACGGAGGGCAGGCCTTTGAGGAACGCGAGCACGGGTGCAGGCGCGTTGAACCCGTGTACGGGAAAGGCGACGATCAGGCGATCGGCGCCGGAGATATCCGGAGTGCCGCGGTCGGCACGCAGGAGCTCGACGCGCGCATCGTTCCCCATCGCACGAAACGCCTCGGCCACCGCCTCGCACACCCTCTGCGTGTTGCCCGTCCCTGTAAAACACACAAATACCGCGTTCATTCTTCCTCCGTATGTACCATGACCGCACGTCCGTCCCCGTCCAGGTCGTAGCGCACGTTTTCGTCCCGCGCGTGCGTGTCGTACCATACCTGCGCATAGAACGGATTGTGCTTCGCCTGACGGTCATAATCCCACGGAAGGGGCGCGCAGTGCGGGCACCAGTGTCCCGCGCCCATCACCGTGTAGGGCGTTGCCGGAAAGATGTGCCCGTCGTGGCACCGCCACAGCACCGGAGCATACGGGCCGTTCCAGACTTCGGCAAGGCATTGACCGCCGCGGAATGCGGCCGCCCCGTCGCAGTCGTCAAGCGTCCATTCCTCGGGCGGTCTGGTATCGTCAAATCCGTGCGAAAGCAGTTTCCCCTCCGCGGCCGCGCGCGCTTCGTCGCGCAGGGCGTCGTAGTCGCCGAAATCCCCCTTCGCCATCAGTTTCACGTCCTTCCACTGCGCGGGGATACGTTCCGCCTCCCTTCCGTAGAATGCAAAGACGCGGGCCCGGTCGCCGTCCTTTTTCCATCGCATGGGAGAATTGGCATGATCGAGCAGACGGCGGAAAAACGTCTGCACCACGAGCGCGGGCGGGACCACCTGCGCAAGGCGATAGACGCGGTGCCTGTCGGCGATCTCCTTCCACACCCCTTCCGCACTGTCCCGCTGATAGCCGAACAGCGCTTCGAGCCGGTCGCCGTCCGCGATCCATACGCCGTGGAAATTGCGCGCCGCAAGCCATTCGGGGCGGAGGAACTTTTCGGGGCTGCCTCCCATCACGGCAAATCCGACGCGGAACGTATCGTACCCCGTCAGCCGCCCGTGGGCCCCTCCGCCGATGTTGTAGACCTTTTTCCAGAAGCCGCCGAGTTCGCCCGCGCCGTCCCGTTCGAGAAGGCGGCGGATCAGATAGCCCGAATCCCGCGCGCTCACCCATTCGAGCGGGGAATTGAGGCAGGTATGGAACATGAGTCCGTCGCTCATGTTGCTCTCCAGCATTTTAGGATGCAGCATGGCCGTCTGCCGCAGAATGACCCAGCGTTCCAGGCCGGATTCGAGGATATACCGCTCGGCGCGCAGCTTGTGCAGGGAATACAGATCAAACGGACTGATGACGAGCGGATCCCCCACCCGGCAGAAGGGGTGCTTTTCGTTGCGGCAGCCGTAGAGGGCGATGCTTGAAATATGCACGAATTTCGCCTGCACGGGCATCGCCCTGACGGCATCGGCCAGCGCGGCCGTTCCCGCAAAGTTGCAGCGTTCGCTCGCGGCGGGGTCGGCATCCGACCGCGGCGGAATGACCGCCGCCATGTTGACGACATAGTCGGCGTCCTTTACGAGCCGCGCGCAGGTCTGCGCGTCCGCAATGTCGCCGTTGACGATGTCGATCCTCGCCCCATACTGCTTTTTCAGCTTCTTTGCAAGCGCGGCATTGCGCTTTCTGGGCGTGAGCAGCACGCGCACCCATGCAACGTTGTCAAGCGCGAGCGTCTGGCGGAGCGCCTCCGCCCCCATGTTGCCGCTCACGCCCGTCATGGCGATCCTCATCTCTTGTTTTACTCTCCGGATATTTTACCATAGTATACCCTTTTCATGACGAAATGTCAAATGGTAATTTTTTTCTATGACAATTTTTTGCGGGACATGGAAACGCCGCCCCGCGCGAAAATTGCGCGGGGCGGCGGGACGCAGGCTGTATCAGGCCTCCTGCTGGCGGCGCTGCATACGGATCCAGTTGAAAAATCCGTACAGGTCGTTGATAAAAAAGACGCAGAAACAGATGACAACGGAGAGATTGGAAATGTCCTCCGCCGCCGCCATGGACCAGAGTACGATGAGCACGACGTCGTTGGCGGCATAGGCAAGCGCATAGAACGGGCTGCGCCGCGCCGTCAGATAGACGGCGACAAAGCTCGTCGTCACCGAAATGGTGCTCGGGATCAGATTTGCGGTATGAAATGCCCGCAGAATGAAGTAGAACGCAACCGTCACGGCGGCCGCGATCAGCGCCATCAGAAGATATTCGCGCGCACGCAGGCGGTTGACCTTTACTTCGGCGCGGTTCCCGCCGTACGGATTTTTCAGCCATGTGACGAGCGCATAGACCGCCATGGGCGCCGTCATGCCCACGTAGGTGATCATCTCGCCGTAATAGGCGACGATCCAGGAAATGATGCCGTACAGCACGGCAAAGACGATGATGAGCACCTGGCCGACGGGATTTCCCTTGGCGCAGAAGATCAGGGACGTCACGCCGATGAGCGATGCGGCCAGGGTCAGAAAATTCACCCTGTCCCAGATGCAGAACGAGGCGACGATCAGAAGGACGGACCCCAGCCAGAGAGCGAGCTCCGCCTTTGTAAAGTAATGTTTTTTCATAAAACCTCCTTGCACGCGGCAATGCCCGTGCGTAAAAAAAGCGTCCGATCCACATTGCCTTCAAAGACCTAACGGCAATGGCCCGAACGCTTTCGCGATTCTTCTGCCCGGTGGCAGGATTCAGTTTGTGTGAGTCACTTCTTCTTTTTGGCCGGATTCTTCATCGTGAGCGAAATGCGCTTTTTCGCCTCGTCCACGTCCTTGACCCAGACGGTGACGACGTCGCCCACCGAAAGGACCTCCGACGGGTGACGGATAAAGCGGTCGCAGATCTGCGAGATATGGACGAGGCCGTCCTGATGCACGCCGATGTCCACGAACGCGCCGAAATCGATGACGTTCCTGACCGTTCCCTTGAGCTCCATGCCCGGCTTCAGGTCCTTGATCTCAAGGACGTCGGTGCGCAGAATGGGTGCGGGAAGTTCATCGCGGGGATCGCGCCCCGGCTTCAGGAGCTCGGACACGACGTCGCGGAGCGTCGGCACGCCGACCCCGCATTCGGCGGCGATCTTCTCTTCGCCGTACGCCTTGATGCGCGATCTGATCTCGGAGAGTTTCCCCTCGCGCACGTCCTGTTCGGTATAGCCGCACAGCGTCAGCAGTTTTTCCGCCGCGCCGTAGCTTTCGGGGTGGACGGCCGTGTTGTCGAGGATCTCCTCGCTCTCGGGAACGCGCAGAAAGCCCGCGCACTGTTCAAATGCCTTTGCGCCCAGTTTGGGAACTTTGAGAAGCTGCTGCCGCGAACGGAACGAGCCGTTCTCCTCGCGGTATCTGACGACGTTTGCCGCCGTTCCCGCATTCAGCCCGGACACGCGCGCAAGAAGGGGCGCGGAAGCGGTGTTCAGATCGACGCCGACCGCGTTCACGCAGTCCTCCACCACGCCGTCCAGCGCTTCGGTGAGCCGCTTTTCGGGCATATCGTGCTGGTACTGCCCCACGCCGATGGACTTGGGATCGATCTTGACGAGCTCCGCAAGCGGGTCCTGCAATCTCCTTGCAATGGAGACGGCGGAACGCAGATTGACGTCGAAATCGGGGAATTCGGCGGCGGCGAGCGGGGAAGCGGAGTACACCGACGCGCCCGCTTCGTTGACGATGGCATAGGAGACACCCGCGCCCTTTCCGAGCCCCGCGATCAGTTCCACGGTCATGGCCTCCGTCTCGCGGCTCGCCGTGCCGTTGCCGATGGCGATGTGCTTCACGCCGTCCTTTCTGATGAGCGCGGTGAGACGGTCGATGCACTCGCGCTTCTGCTTCTCCCCGTGCGTCGGATAGACGACGGTGGTGTCGAGCACCTTGCCCGTGCCGTCCACGACGGCGACCTTGCAGCCCATGCGGTATCCGGGATCCAGTCCCATCGTGACAAAGCCCTTGACGGGCGGCTGCATGAGCAAAGGCTTTAAGTTGAGCGCGAACTGTCCGATCGCCCCTTCGCTCGCCGTCTCGGTGAGCGAGGCGCGCACCTCACGCTCCATGGAGGGCGCGATGAGCCTGTCGTATGCGTCCGCCGCGGCATTCTCCACGAATGCGGTCGAAGCACACTTCTTTCTGACGACGCGGCGGTATACCCCCGCCAGCGCGGCGTCGCGGCTTAAAACGATGCTCACTTTGAGAACGCCCTCTTTCTCACCGCGGTTGACGGCGAGCACCTGGTGGCCCTGGATCTGATTGACGGGCGCGGTGAACGCATAATAGTTGCGGTAAACGGTGTCCGCGGGATTCTTTTCCGCTGCGACGGACACCACGTCCGCCCACTCGTTGTAGAGCGCGCGCAGGTCCTTTCTGACGTCCGCATCGTCCGAGATGGTCTCGGCGATGATATCGGACGCGCCCGCAAGCGCCTCTTCGACGGAGGCGACGCCCTTTTCTTCGTCCACGTATTCTTTGGCGGCCTCCTCGGGCACGGGACAGTCGGGCTGCTGCGCATAGAGCAGTTCCGCAAGGGGTGCAAGTCCCTTTTCCCGCGCGATCGTGGCGCGCGTGCGGCGCTTCTGTTTATAGGGACGGTAGATGTCCTCGACCTCGGCAAGCGTCTTGGCCTCGTCGATCGCGGCAGAGAGCTCTTCGGTGAGCTTGCCCTGATTCTCAATGGAATTCTTTACCTCCTGCCGCCGCGCTTCCAGATTGCGCAGGTAGGTCAGGCGGTCGGCAAGGGTGCGGATCGTCTGATCGTCCATCGCGCCGTGCATTTCCTTGCGGTAGCGCGCGATGAACGGCACGGTGTTCCCCTCGTCCAGCAGCGTTACGACATTCTCCACATAGTCCTTGCGCTGGCCGAGCTCTTCTGCCAGAATCTCGGTGATCGTCTGCATGTATTCTCTCCTTCCGTTTGTCGGATACAGTGACAAAATTCATTATACCATGTCCCGCCGCGAAAGACAATGCTTTTTTCAAAAAAGCCGCATATATTTTTTCGGGGACAAATTGTGTGCGCCGCGCGGAAAATTCCGCGCGGCACACACAAAATATTTTTATTTACCCACGACCGACGGGCGCATGATTGAATCTCTTTTGAACCGGTCGATTTTATTCTTAATAAAATCCGTTGCCTCGAAAATGACATCATATGTAAAATTTAATTTCGTTTGCAAATTTTCCATGTGCAGATCATAATCCTCGCAAGGTTCCCGGAAATCTGTCAGGAAAAATTCATGATTTATATAATTTCGGGCTTTGATAATTCGTTTCAGATCTTCAAACTCCTTTTCCGTGATCTGTCTGTGTTTCTTCAAAGCATCGCAAAGCTTATTGAGAGAGGACTCATTTATTTTCTTTACCTGTAAATGTATCATGGAAACGAGCTCTTTGAAATCCTGTTCCCACTCCTGCGAAGCCTGAATAATCTTTCCGACCGCATAATATACGTCATCCGGAAAGTTTTTGATTGTAAAATACAATGTTTGCATTTCTTCATATACCTTTTTTATAATTTTTATATAGCCGATCGTTGATCTTCAATGAAATACGGTTTGTCATCGTGATCGTCGCATGCAACACGGCTCCGTCATCCAATGTGCAGGAAAGCGGGATAGCGGTAAATGAAGTTAAGGTATTGTGTTCATCCATGATTTCACCGTCTACTTTGAGATAATGATGATAGAACCCCGCATAAACGATTATGGTTTTTCCTTCATAATCATATGCCTTATGCGACAAAAACAGCGCGCAAATAAAAAAGGCAAGGACAAAAATATCAAAAAAATAAAATGCAAAATACCAATCATAGTAATCCGCGTGTTGAAACGCAAGAATGACCGGTACAAGAATCCCGATCGCCAGCAAAATCCCCCAAATGACCCGCTGAATTAAAATTTTCTTCCTTTCGTACAGCATCATTCTCTCCTAAAAATAAAAGCGTGCCTCAAAAGAGACACGCCGTAAAAACGTACCTCTCAATGCTGCGACACATTTCCCTAACATTAAGGCGAGAGTGTACATCTTTACCGATACACTCCTCAATGTCAGGGTATTCAAATGTGTCGCATAACCAGTATATCATAACCTTCATTGAAAAACAAGCAAAAAAATAAATTTTGATTCCTGAAACAAAAAGGACCGCATCGATTGCGGTCCTCTGTATAAATACGATATTATTTACAGCCCGTATTCGGCGGCAAGCGCGCGGAAGGCGGGAAGGCTGCGTTCGATGACGGCGCGCTCCACACAATAGGACACGCGCACGTATCCCGCGACGCCGAACCCGTCGGAAGGGACGAGCAGCAGCTCATGCCGCTTCGCCCGCTCGCAGAACGCCGCGGCGTCCGGCTCGGGAGACTTCATGAACAGATAGAACGCGCCTTCGGGCGGGATGCACGTAAAGCCGAGCCCGGTGAGCGCGGACAGAAGAAGGTCGCGGTTTTTGCGGTATTCCTCCACATCGCCCGATTTTCCGAGGCACTTTGCGACGACCCGCTGAAAGAGCGAGGGCGCGCACACGAACCCGAGCGCCCTGCCCGCGCCGCACACGGCGGAAAAGACTTCTGCCGCCCCGCGGCACTGCGGAGATACGGCGATGTAGCCGATGCGCTCGCCGGCGAGCGAGAGCGACTTGGAAAAGGAGTAGCACACGACGGTGTCCGGATAGAACGCCATGGGATAGGGCACCTTTGCGCCGTAGGTGAGTTCGCGGTACGGTTCGTCCGAGATCAAAAACACGGGCGCCCCCTTTTCGCGGCTCTTTTTTGTGAGCAGCGCGGCCAGCGCGGCCAGCTCCTCCTCCGAATACACGGCGCCCGTGGGATTGTTGGGCGAGTTGATGACGACGCCCTTGGTATGTACGCCGATCACCCTGTCGAGCGCCTGCATGTCGAGGTGGAATTCCCGTCCGGCCGCCGCCCGCACGACCTTGCCCCCCGCGCTTTCGATGAACACGGCGTACTCCGGGAAACAGGGCGTGACGACGACGAATTCGTCCCCTTCCTCGCACAGGGCGTTCAGCGTGATCGTCAGCGACGCCGCCGCCCCGCAGGTCATGTACACGCCGTCCGCGGACATGGGTACCCCGAATGCCGTGCGGATATAGGCGGCGACCGCCTCCCTGACGTCGGGCGCGCCCGCCGCCGAAGTGTAGCCGTGCAGCTGCAGCGACGGCATCTCCCCGGTGAGCCGGACGATCTCCGCGTTGACTTCGGGCGGCGCGGGAACGCCGGGATTGCCGATCGAAAAATCAAAGACGTTCTCTTCGCCGATCTCCCTCTTGCGCGCGTTGCCGTATTCAAAGATCTCGCGGATGACCGAGCGCGCCTCGCCCAACTTCTGATTCCTTTCGTTGACCATGTTGTTTCCTCCCTGATGGCTGATCCTGTGCAAGACGATAGCTCTCGTCCAGCAGGCGATGAAGTTCTGCGGGCGGCACCGAACCGTCCAGCACAACCGTGACCCAGCTCTTTTTGTTCATGTGCCAGCCGCGGAAATACTTCTTCCCGTCCACTTTCGCGTCGAGTTCTTCCGGCCGCATGCGCAGATCGGCGATCTCCACCTCCTCCCTGCGTGCAAGGCCCAGTTTGTCCGCCCCGACGGTGAGCAGCGCCGCGTACCACTTGCGGTTGTCCTTCCTGCGGAGCACCGCGTTGGACGGGTAGCGATCCCACAGATATTCCGGTCGGTCGCCGTACCGCGCAAGCGCATAGGCAAGCAGCTCCGCCGTGCCGTCCGCATGAAACACCCGCCTGTCAAAGCAGCGTTCGGCGATCTCCCGCAGCGCCGCGCGGTATTCCCCGCGCACCTGCTCCACGAAGCTCCCCCTGACGTCCTCGACGAGGTGCAGCACATACGGCTCCTCCGTCTGCGTGTCGGTCAGGCAGGCGGAGAACGCCCCGGCAGCGGAAACCGCGGCCTCCAGACGGAACTGCCCGCCACAGAGTTCCCGGCTGTACCGGAATTCGCCCTCCTCTTCCCGGAACCCGTACGCAAGGGCGTTTTCCCGCAGGAACACGGCGTCCGAAAATTCCGGGACCTGCTCCGTCATGCCAGGATCCTCCTGAGGAACTGCCCCGTGTACGATGCCCCGCACGCGGCGACTTCCTCGGGCGAGCCGGTGCACAGGACCGTTCCGCCGCCGTCGCCCCCCTCGGGGCCGAGGTCGATGATCCAGTCCGCCACCTTGATGACGTCCAGGTTGTGTTCGATGACGAGCACGGTGTTCCCGCTGTCGCGGAAGCGCAGCAGGATCCTGATGAGCTTGTCCACATCGTAGCTGTGCAGGCCCGTCGTCGGCTCGTCCAGGATATAGAACGTGCGCCCCGTGGAGCGCTTGCTCAGCTCGGTGGCGAGCTTGACGCGCTGCGCCTCGCCGCCCGAAAGCGTCGTCGCGGACTGTCCGAGTCTGATGTAGCCCAGCCCCACCTCGTTGAGGGTGGAAAGTTTGTTGTAGATCGAGGGCAGGCTTTTGAAAAATTCGCAGGCCTCCTCTACCGTCATGTCGAGCACGTCGGAGATCGTCTTGCCCTTGTACTTAACTTCCAGCGTCTCGCGGTTATAGCGCTTTCCGCCGCACACTTCGCAGGGGACGTACACGTCGGGCAGGAAGTGCATTTCGATCTTCATGATGCCGTCGCCCTGGCAGTTTTCGCACCGTCCGCCCGCGACGTTGAACGAAAATCTGCCCGATTTGAACCCCATGGCCTTGGCGTCCGGCGTCGCCGCGAACAGTTCGCGGATGGCGGTGAACACGCCCGTATAGGTGGCGGGGTTGGAGCGGGGCGTCCTGCCGATGGGCGACTGATCGATGGCGATGACTTTATCGAAATATTCCAGGCCGCGGAAACCGCCGCTTTTGCCCGTGGGCAGGCGGGAACCGTTGAGCGCATTGGAGAGCAGCGGAAGCACGATCTCGTTGACGAGGGAGGACTTCCCGGAGCCGGACACGCCCGTGACGGCGGTCATCAGGCCCGCGGGGATCCTGACATCGATGCCCTTCAGGTTGTTCTGACGGCAGCCGTCCACCTCGAACCAGCGCCCGTCCGGACGCTTTCTGACGGCGGGGATCTCGATCTTTCTTCTTCCGGCCAGAAAATCGCCCGTGATGGAGCGGGGCTCGTTCATGATGTCCTGCACGCTGCCGCAGGCGACGATCTCGCCGCCGTGCACGCCCGCTTTGGGGCCGACATCCACCAGATAGTCCGCCGCCCGCATGGTGTCCTCGTCGTGCTCGACCACGATCAGCGTGTTGCCGAGATCGCGCAGGCCCTTGAGCGACGCGAGCAGTTTTTCGTTATCGCGCTGATGAAGGCCGATGCTCGGCTCGTCCAGAATGTACAGGACGCCGGTCAGCGCGCTCCCGATCTGCGTTGCAAGGCGGATCCGCTGGCTCTCGCCGCCCGAGAGCGTTGCCGCGTTGCGCGACAGCGTGAGATAGTCGAGGCCGACGCCGACCAGGAAATTGAGGCGGTTTTTGATCTCTTTGAGAATGATATCTGCGATCGCGTGCTGGGTGGGCGTCAGCTGCAGGCCGTCCAGAAACGCCGCGATGTCGCGGACGGGCAGATCGCACACTTCGGCAATGTTTTTACCCCCCACCGTGACGGCGAGCGCCTCCTTTTTGAGGCGTTTGCCGTGGCATTCGGGGCAGTCGGAGGTGCGCATATACCGCTCGATGTCCCACTTGACGCCCACCGAGCTCGTCTGATTGTACCGCCGCTGCAGGTTGTTGACAAACCCTTCCCAGGCGCTTTTGTAGTTGGAGCGGAAGGTGCGCGTGCTGTATTCCAGGTCGATCTTTTCGCCGTTGTTGCCGTACATCAGAAGGTTGAATACGTCCTCGGGCAGATCTTTGACGGGCACGTCGAGGGAAAAGCCGTAGTGCCGGGAGAGCGCGGAGAGATACATCTGCGTGACGGTGGAGGAGTCGAGATTCCAGCCGCTGATGCGGATCGCCCCCTCGCGCAGCGTCTTGGTGCGGTCGGGGCAGATGAGATCGGCGTCCACCGTCTGCCTGAATCCGAGCCCCGAACAGACGGGGCAGGCGCCCCACGGCGTGTTGAAGGAAAACAGGCGCGGCTCGATCTCCTCGATGGAGATGTTGCAGTCGGGGCAGGCATAGCGGGTGGAGTAGAGCGTCTCCTCGCCGCCGCAGTCGACGACGACCAGCCCGTCCGCAAGGTTCAGGGCCGCTTCCAGGCTCTCGGTGAGGCGTTTTAAGATCCCCGCCTTGACGACGAGGCGGTCGACCACGACGCCGATGTTGTGCTTGATGTTCTTGTCGAGCTTGATCTCTTCCTGCAGATCGTAGATGCTTCCGTCGATTTTGACGCGGACGTACCCGCTTTTCCGGTACCCGGCAAGTTCTTTGACGTATTCGCCCTTTCTGCCGCGCACGACGGGCGCTTCCAGCATGATCTTGCTGCCTTCGGGCAGTTCCATGACCTTGTCGGCGATCTCGTCCACCGTCTGCCTTCTGATCTCCCTGCCGCACTTGGGACAGTGCGGCGTGCCGACGCGCGCAAACAAAAGACGGAGATAGTCGTAGATCTCCGTCACCGTGCCCACCGTCGAGCGGGGATTGTGCGAGGTCGTCTTCTGATCGATGGAGATCGCGGGCGAAAGTCCCTCGATGCTCTCCACGTCGGGCTTTTCCATCATGCCGAGGAACTGGCGGGCATAGGAAGAGAGGCTCTCCATATACCTGCGCTGCCCCTCCGCAAAGATCGTATCGAACGCGAGCGTGGATTTGCCGCTGCCCGAAAGCCCCGTAAACACCGTCAGCGTATTGCGCGGAATGTGCACGTCAACATTTTTCAGATTGTTCTCTTTGGCGCCTTTGACGTAAATTTCTTCTTTCATCTTTCTCTTTCTTTCTGTCTGACGAGCGGATCCGTTCCGTCCTCGTCGTATTCTGCAAACAATTCCCCCGCTTCCCCGAGAAAGCAGGTCAGATATTCGTCCATTGCGGGCGACTTCCCTTCCGCCGCCCGGAATTCGGCGATCGGCATCCAGAAGTTGCGCCCCTCCTCTGTCGCGGGCAGAAGTTCGCCCTCCGCTTCCGCGCGGTACAAAACGGCGAGATAGCGCTCCGCGCGCGTCCTGTGCGACCAGTGAACGACGCCGCAGCAGCAAAGCCGCGACACGTCGAGCCCCGTCTCCTCCTTCACCTCGCGCACGGCCGCGCAGGCAAAACTTTCGCCCCGTTCCAGGTGTCCGCCCGGAAAGATCAGCCCGTCCCAGCTGCCCTTTCTGCGCTCCTGCACGGCGACAAGGTCGGTGCCCTTCTTGTTCACCATCACCATGACGGTGAGTTCGGCGCGCTCCGTCCTGTCGCTCATGGCGTTCCGGCCCGCAGCATGAGGCCCGCGATATGGGCGACCGCGGCGTCGATCTGTTTCCAGTTCGCCCCGCCGTAGTGCACCTCGCGTGCGCGCTCCAGCGTCGCCCGCGAGACGGCAAGCACGGCATAGACGCCCTTTCCCTGAGCGGACAGGCACTGTTCCACGCTGTCGTCGATGAGGATATCGATGTTGTTCTGCGCGCAGTATGCGCCCTTGTCCGCGCACGAAGCGACCAGCCCGTCGTACGGAATGTGCCGCTTTTCCAGCCAGTCGCGGGAGAGCTTTTCGGGATTGCCGAACCACTCCGCCACGCGGGAAGTGAGAACGATCACCTCGATCCCCGCCGTGCGCCAGCGTTCGAGCACCTCCCTGGCGCCCTTGCGCGCGGGTGCGTCGGTGAACGCCGTGATCCCGCCGTCGTGCACAAATTCGAGCACGTCGTCGTGCGACCAGTCGTATACCTTTTCAAGCATATGCGCGTTCTCATCGACAAGACGGAACGGCAGATTTTTCCTGCGGATATATTCGCCCGCGTAACGCACGCGGTCGACCGCATTCAGAGTGTCGTCGATATCAACGGCGATCCGCATATTTCACCTCTTTTGTACGCTTTATTTTGTCGGTCCGGGAAGAAATCCGTGAACTCATTTGCGCATCCGCTTCCTGAGTTCGTTGATCGTCTCGCGGATCTCGATGGCGCGCTCGAAATCGAGCTGCGCGGAAGCGACCTTCATGAGCGCTTTCAGCTTTTCGATCTCTTCGGGAATGTCCTTGGCCTTGACTTCGGACGCGCGCTTTGCCTTGGACGTGATGCCGATGGTCTCGGCCACTTTTTTGACGATGGTGCGCGGCACGATGCCGTGCTCCCGGTTGTATTTCTGCTGGACGGCGCGGCGGCGGTCGGTCTCGCCGATGGCGCGCTGCATGCTTCCCGTCGTCTCGTCCGCATACATGATGACGCGGCCCTCCGCGTTGCGCGCCGCGCGGCCGATGGTCTGCACGAGCGACGTCTCGCTGCGCAGAAAACCCTCTTTATCGGCGTCGAGAATGGCGACGAGCTGCACCTCCGGAAGGTCGAGCCCTTCGCGCAGAAGGTTGATGCCGCACAGGACGTCGAACTCCCCCGACCTGAGCCCGTTCACGATGTCGATGCGCTCCAGCGCATCGATGTCCGAGTGCATATAGCGCACCTTCACGCCGTTTTCTTTCAGGTAGTCGGTCAGGTTTTCCGCCATACGTTTGGTCAGCGTGGTGACCAGGACACGCCCGCCCTTTCCGACGACCTTGTGCACTTCGGACAACAGATCGTCGATCTGCCCCTTGGTGGGCTTCACGGTGACGGGCGGGTCGAGAAGCCCCGTCGGACGAATGAGCTGTTCGACGACCTGCCCCGCCTGTTCCAGCTCGTAGGGGGCGGGCGTGGCGGAGACGCAGATCATCTGCGGCACGCGCGCGTCGAATTCCTCAAACGTGAGCGGACGGTTGTCATAGGCGGACTTCATGCGGAAGCCGTACTCCACGAGATTGATCTTCCTTGCAAGGTCGCCGTTGTACATGGCGCGGATCTGGGGAATGGTCATGTGGCTCTCGTCGATGAACACGAGGAAATTTTCGGGAAAATAGTCGAGCAGGGTAAAGGATGGCTGCCCGGGAGAACGGCCGTCGAAATAGCGGGAATAGTTTTCCACGCCCGAACAGTAGCCGATCTCGCGGAGCATTTCAAGGTCGTGTTCGGTGCGCTGGCGCAGCCGCTGTGCTTCGAGCAGTTTGCCCGCGTCCTCAAACGCCTTCACTTCCCCCTGCAGATCCTCTTCGATCATGGAGAGCGCCGAGACGAGCTTTTCCGTCCCCACCGCATAGTGACTGGCCGGGAAGATCACGGCGTGTCTGAGCGAGGAAATGACCTTGCCCGTCACGACGTCCACTTCGCCGAGGCTGTCGATCTCGTCGCCGAAAAATTCGACGCGGACGGCGACCTCCGAATTGGACGCGGGAAAGATCTCGACCACGTCGCCGCGCACGCGGAAGGTCGACCGCTTGAAATCCATGTCGTTGCGCGAATACTGAATGCCCACCAGGCGGGTGAGCAGCTCGTCGCGCGTCATCTCCTGTCCGGGACGCAGGGAAATGCCGAGGCGGAAGAACTCCTCCGGCGCGCCGAGGCCGTAGATACACGAGACGGACGAGACGACGATCACATCGTCGCGTTCGCCCAGCGAACAGGTCGCCGCGTTCCGCAGTTTATCGATCTCGTCATTGGTGGAGGAATCCTTTTCGATGTAGGTATCCGTCGAGGGAATATAGCTCTCGGGCTGATAATAGTCGTAATAGGAGACAAAATATTCCACGCGGTTTTCGGGAAAGAATGCGCGGAACTCGTTACACAGCTGCGCCGCAAGCGTCTTGTTGTGCGCGATGACGAGCGCGGGCCGCCCCACGTTTTTGATGACGTTTGCCATCGTGAACGTCTTTCCGCTGCCCGTGACCCCGACGAGCACCTGCGTCCGGATCCCGTCGAGCACGCCTTCGGTGAGCTTTTCGATCGCCTGCGGCTGATCGCCCGTCGGCGCAAACGGCGCATGCAGTTTGAAATCATGATGCTCCATAAAATTCCTCACAAAAATCTTTGAGCAAAGGCTCAAATCTTTTTCGTGAACCCCGGAAAACGCCGCCGCGACAAGACTGCGGCTCGTTTTCCGCTGCGGGCGCCTTTCAGGGCTTTCATTTCAGCCGCGCCCGCATTCACCTTTCCCCTCAAGCGCATGTTTGCGCAAATCGGGGCCCGCGGCGGAAGGACACCTTCCTTGCGGCTCTTTTATAGCTCTCCTCACAAAAATCTTTGAGCAAGGGACGGGAGCGCTGCGCACGGACGGCGGAACTCCGCGTTTACAAACTTTTGTTCGGCATCTATCATACCGCAATTGCCCGAAAAAGTCAACTCTTTACGAGAAGATGAGTTTGAGCAAAATGCCGATGAGCGCAGAGGCGAGCCCGCAGACGGCAGCCACGAACAGGCGCACGAAAAAGCGCCGTCTGTCCGTGTGGGCGCTCCGCAGAAATGCCGATCCCTTGGGGCGGAGTTCCACGACGTACGTCTTTTCCCCCTTCCGGTCCGTGGCGATGTAATCAAAATATCCGTCCTGCGCAAGGGAAGCGAGCGTGCGCTCCAGCCCCTCTTCATCGCATTTTCCGCGGACGAGGGCAAGCACTTCATCGGGCGAAGCAAGAAAACGCGCTTTCCCCGCTGAGAGCGTGAGAAGCGCGCGCATGACCTCGTTTTCTTTTCTGTCCAGCGTCGCGTTCCACATGGTCAACCCCCGACGAGAAAGACGAAAGCGACCAGAAGCGCGCCCAGAAATCCGCCCGCAAAGGAACCGAAAAACGCAAAGAGCGCCGTCCGCTTCAGCCGCAGGCGCCCCTCGCGCGCCCGTTCGCGCGCATGCGAGGCGTACGCCCTGCCCGCGGGCAGGAGCCTGATGCAGTAAGTCCCGTTCTCCGCATAGCGGACGTCCACACAGCGGCAGTCCGCAAGATAGGAGAGCGTCTCCCCCACCTCTATCGCAGAAAAATACGGCGCGAGGTCGGCTTCTTCAAAGATATGATAGCCGCCGCCCGCGCACAGCGTTTCCAGCCGTTCGAGCAGCGCGCCCGTCCGTTCATCCAACGTCGTCACGCGCACAGTATGCGCTTTTCCGCGGGGGAATATTACACGAGCAGAAGAAGGACGGGATTGTAATCATACAGCATTCCCGAGAGCGGCGAGGAAGTGAACAGCGCCTCGAGATTCCGCGCAACGGAGCCGATCATCTCCGCCGCACCCTCGGGGAAAGAGGAAGCGTTTTCCGCGAGATAGTGCACGCCCAGATCGACCCCGCAGCCGATCACGAAGAAGAGCGCCGTGAACACGACCGCCATGAGGACGCCGTCGATGACCCCGAGCACGAAATTGCCCTTGAGCTTTTTCACGAGCAGATTGATGAGCAGCGTCACGAGAATGATGACGATGAGCATGACGGCAAAACAGATCGCCGCCACGATGACCGTTCCCAGAACGCCCGCCCCCGCGCCCAGCGTTGCGGGCAGGCCGCCCGCGATCGACTGTGCGAAATCGGCAAGGAAGGGCACATTGACCGCCATGAACCCGGAAAGCACGAGCGCCCCGACGCCGAGCGCGATGGTGAACACCGTCCAGACGGAACGGGCAAGCCCGATGCGGTAGCCCGCGCGCATCATGACCAGGCACACCGCCGACAGGAGCAGATCGAGCGCATGCGGCCCCAGGAACTCCGTCCATACGGGATTCTGATAGAGGACGTCGAGCGGCGCAGGCTGCACCCCGAACAGCGGCAGCGCCGCCAGTACGGGCGCGGCAAGCACGACCAGAAAGACGACGAGATTGAGCAGCGCCGTCAGGCCGCCGAGCAGCCGGCTCAGAAAGCGGAAGAAGAGCGGCGCGGGACGCACGCGCGCAAGCATGGCGTGCCGCACGATGCCGCCGAGAATCAGGACGACGGCGCTTGTGCCGGCAAGCAGAGCCGCAGCAACGGCGAAGCCGCCCCATGCCCCCGAAGGAACGGGGAAGAAGCCGAGCAGCAGGGTCGTGGCAAAGACGAGGAGCGTCTGCCAGGAAAGCCAGGATACGCGCGTGAATTTGCGGAAAATGCCGTAAAGGAACGCCGCAAGCGCGAGAACACCCGCGCCGATCGCGATCGGCACGGCAAGATTGACCGCAAGCAGACCTGTATGCATATCTCCTCCTCTCAATTCCGGTTACTTATTGAAATTATCCTTCAGCGAAACGATCTCCGAAAGACAGAGCTTTCCCCCGTCGCGGCACACCTTGTAGTAGCCCGTGCGCATGAGCTGGAACGCCGTCCCCTCCGCGGCTTCGGCGAGACAGGGCTCGGCCTTGGCGGAAAAGAGATGTTCGCTGTCGAGATTCATGCGTTCGGAGAAATCCTGTCCCGCATAGTCGGCGTCGCGGAGCAGATGATCGTACCGCTTGAGCACGGCGTCGACGCAGGTGTCGGCATTCACCCAGTGCAAGACCCCCTTCGCCTTGACGCCGCTCGTGTCGTTTCCGCTGCGGCTTTCGGGCAGATAGGTGCACAGAATTTCGGTCACGTTCCCGTTTTCGTCGGTCACGGCCTCGTCGCAGCGCACGATGTAGGCATTCTTGAGCCGGGCATATCCGCCGATCTTGAGGCGATGGTACTTGGGCGGCGGATCCAGGGAAAAATCGCCGCGCTCGATATACAGGCGCTTTCCGAAGAGCACCTTGCGCGTCCCCGCGTCGGGGTCGAGCTGGTTGACGTCGAAATCCACCTCTTCGCTGCCCTCATAGTTGGTGAGCGTGAGCTTCAGCGGCTCGACGACCGCCATGGCGCGGGGCGCGCCGGCATTGAGATCCTCGCGCACGACCGCTTCAAAGTAGCTGATGTCGCACTCCGACTGCGCCTTGGCAACGCCCGCGCGTTCGCAGAAGTCGCGCACGGCGGCGGCGGGAATGCCGCGGTTCCTCAGCCCCGCAAGCGTGGGCATTCTGGGGTCGTCCCAGCCGTGCACCGAGCCGTCCTCGACGAGCTTTTTGAGATAGCGCTTGCTCATGACGAGATTGGTCATGTTGAGCCGCGCGAACTCGATCTGGCGGGGCTTGGGATCGAATCCGAGATTGATGCCCACCCAGTCGTAGAGCGGGCGGTGATCTTCAAATTCCAGCGTGCAGAGCGAGTGCGTGACCCCCTGCAGGTAGTCGCAGATGGGGTGCGCGTAGTCGTACATGGGATAGATGCACCACTTGTCCCCCGTGCGGTGATGCGTCGCGCGCAGAATGCGGTAGATGACGGGATCGCGCATGTTGACATTGGGGGAGGCCATGTCGATCTTGGCGCGCAGACACTTTTCCCCGTCCGCGTATTTCCCCGCCCTCATCTCGCGGAAGAGCCGGAGATTTTCTTCGGGCGTGCGGTTTCTGAACGGGCTTTCGACGCCCGGCTCCGTGAGCGTGCCGCGCGTGGCGCGGATCTCGTCGGCAGACAGATCGCACACGAACGCCTTGCCTTCGGCAATGAGCCGCTCGGCATATTCATAGATCGTGTCGAAGAAGTCGGAGGCATACACCTCTTTCGCCCAATGATAGCCCAGCCAGAGAATGTCGCGCTTGATCGCGTCGACAAACTCCGTCTTTTCCTTGCTGGGGTTGGTGTCGTCAAAGAACAGGTTGCACTTTCCGCCGAACTTTTCCGCGATCCCGAAATTGACGAACATGCTCTTGGCATGTCCGATGTGGAGATATCCGTTGGGTTCGGGCGGGAAGCGCGTCTGGACCGCTTTGATCCTGCCCGATGCAAGATCTTCTTCAATGATCTGTTCGATGAAATTGGAGGCTTCCGCCATTGTTGTTTCCTCCGGAGATTTATCTGTGGTTACGTACGTCCCGATTATAGCATATTTCCGCCAAAAATGATACCGTTTGCGCACGAATTTGCAAATTTTATGAAGAAATACGGCGCACGCCGTCCCCGCGCTCCTTCCCCTTTCCGCAGGGAAGCGGGGACAACGAAAAGACCGCGGCAAAAACCGTCCGTGGTACGGAGCATATTATGACGGCTTGCCGCCGTCGGCCGGCGCATCGGCGGAGACCGGCAGCAGGATCTCACGGCTGCACAGAATGATCGAAATATCGCGCAGTTTTTTTGCAATGTCCCGCAGTTCCCTGTCGATCCGCTTCGCGTCAAATTGTCCGGACGCCCCCTCGCGGTAGCGCGGACATGCGTCTGCCTTGTTCCGCAGCCGCCTGACCGTGCGCGCATGCATACAATTTCCGTAGTCCGCCCCGATCAGCCGTACTTTGTGGATGAAGTACAATCTGTCATAAAACTTACATGTCTCGCAGCAATGTTGTTCCATTCCAAAAATCTCCTCATCTTATATCACAAAATAATTATAATGTAAGACATGTCTTTCGTCAATGATTTTTTGTACGATTTGTCTTATAATTTTAATCATGAGAAATAAATTTGCTTCCCGTTTATCTGAATACATCAAGTCTGTCGGTTTAAGCAAACGTAAATTTGCAGAATCCATCGGCGTATCTGCCATGAGCGTATCCGATTGGACAACCGGCAAAATTCAGCCGAATGCTGAGAGTATCTATTTGATTTGCAAAACATGTCATATTAGCGCAGACTATCTGCTTGGATTGGATGAATAACCTTTTTTTGCTTGCCAACAAAATCAGAATAGAGTATAATATTCGGGAAAGTTTTGTTATAAGGACAGTATCATGGCAAAGAAAGCGGTCACGATGGACAAACTCGTTGCGCTGTGCAAGGCGCGCGGCATCATCTTTCCCGGCAGCGAAATTTACGGCGGCATGGGCAACACCTGGGACTACGGCCCCGTGGGCGTGGAGATCAAGAACAACTTAAAGCGCGCCTGGTGGAAGCGCTTTGTGCAGGAGAGCGAAAACTCCTACGGCGTGGACGCCGCGATCCTGATGAACGCGCGCGTCTGGGAAGCGAGCGGCCACACGGCGTCCTTTTCCGACCCCAAAATGGATTGCAGGAACTGCAAGAGCCGCCACCGCGCGGACAATCTGATCGAGGCGCACAGCAAGGGCAAGGTCAATCCCGACCTCATGAGCAACGAGGAGATGGAGGCTTACATCAACGAGCACCATGTCTGCTGCCCCGTCTGCGGCAAGTGCGACTGGACGCCCATCCGCACGTTCAACCTGATGTTCGAGACCAGCCGCGGCGTGACCGACGAGAGCCAGAATAAAATTTATCTGCGCCCCGAGACGGCGCAGGGCGAATTCGTCAACTTTCTGAATGTCCAGCGCACGACGCGCGCCAAGATCCCCTTCGGCATCGCGCAGGTCGGCAAGGCGTTCCGCAACGAGATCACCCCCGGAAACTTCATCTTCCGCACCATTGAATTTGAGCAGATGGAGCACCAGTGGTTCTGCAAGGAAGGCACGGACAGCGAATACTACGCGCAGTTCAAGGCGCAGGCGTGGCAGTTCCTGCTCGATTTGGGCTTCGACGCGGAACACCTGCGCTTCCACGATCACGACAAGCTCGCACACTACGCAAAGGAGGCGTGCGACATTCAGTATGAATTCCCGATGGGCTGGAACGAGCTCAACGGCATTCACAACCGCACCGACTATGACCTTTCGCGCCACCAGGAATATTCGGGAAAATCGCTCGCCTACGTCGACCCCGTCACGCAGGAGCGCTATATCCCCTATGTCATCGAGTACTCCATCGGCGCGGACAGGCTGATGCTGGCCGTCCTTTCGGAGGCGTACGACGAAGAGACGCTGGAAAACGGCGAAGTGCGCACCGTGATGCACTTCCACCCCGCGATCGCCGCCTATAAAGCCGCGGTGCTTCCCCTGCAGAAAAATCTGGCAGAGCCCGCAAAGGCCATTCTTGCAAAGCTCAAAAAGCACTTCTCCGTCACCTACGACGACGCCGGCTCGATCGGCAAACGCTATCGCCGCCAGGACGAGATCGGCACCCCCTACTGCCTGACGATCGACTTTACGACGCTTGAGGACGGCACCGTGACCGTGCGCGACAGGGACAGCATGGAACAGACCCGCATGACCCCCGAGCAGGCGATCGCCTTCCTCACCGAAAAGTGCACCTTCTGAACAAAAGACGCTCTCCCCGCCGATTTTCGCCGCGGGGAGAACTTTTTTTGAACAACAACTGTTGATTTTCTGAACATAGTCATATATTTTTATGACAAATTATCCGCAAACAATTGCTTTTCTCGGCAGGATACGTTATAATGACTGTACAGAATGAAGCAATCTGAGGCCGTGTCCGTATGACAATGTTTGATGCCTTTCTCATTGCCTATATCGTCGTCTCCGCCGTCGCGTTCGTAACATATATGCCGCGATTGGTGGGGTTTTGTTATGCGTTCAAAAAGCCGCCCTATAAAAAGGCGGCGGAAAAGCGCAGGATCGGCATCATCGTGCCCGCGCGCAACGAGAGCAACGTCATCGGCGATCTGTTCGCCTCCATTGCGCGGCAGGATTACGACGGGCCTTTCGACGTGAACGTCATCGTGAAAGACCCCGATGACCCGACCATCGGCCTTGCGGAAGCCATCGGCGCAAAGGTGTTCGTCGTCCCCGATCAGACCTGCAAGGGGGACGCGCTCGACGGGTTCTTCAAGGCGCTGACGCCCGAACAGCTCAAAAGTTACGACGCGTTCGTCATCGTGGACGCCGACGGCGTGCTTTCCCCTTCCTACGTGCGCGAGCTCAACAACGCGCTCGAATGGGACTACGATATCTTCCTCACCCGCAAATACATGAAGAACGGCCTGGGCGACCGGGACAAGCGCACCGTGTTTTCCAACAACGCCGCGCTCACATGGGCCATGCTGGACGATCTGGGCAACCGCTACCGCACGGCGCACGATATTCCGCTCACCATGTGCGGACAGGGCATGATGGTGCGCCGTTCCCTTGTGGAACAGCTGGGCGGATGGCCCTACCGCACCCTGACGGAGGACTACGAACTGCGCCTGGACAGCGTGCTCAAAGGGTTCAAATCCATGTACTGGCCGTACGCGGTGCTGTACACCGAAGAGGCGCCCAGCCACAGGGACAACTATAACCGCCGCATGCGCTGGCTGACCGGATATATCCAGTGCGACGAAAAGTACAAGGGCCGGATCAAGGCGCAGGCAAAAAAGCGCGGCAAGATGAACAAGGCCGAACGGGACTGCCTTTACGGGATCTATCCGCTGGCGCTGTTCGCCGCAGGCACCATCGTCACCATGATCGCGGGCATCGTTCTTGCCGTCGGCTATGCGTTCGGTGGCACGCCCGATCTCATGCTGAAAAGCATTGTGTTCCTGATCGTCATGCCCTTTGCGATCATGTACGTGCTGCTGCTGATCTATAATATTCTTGCCATGTCTGCCAGCTGGGAAGCCTTTACCATGCTTTCCAAGGGAGAAAAAGCCGCAACGCTGCTCATCGCGCCTTTCTACCTCCTGGAATACATTCCCATCTATATCATCAGTTTTTACCGCCTGAAACACAAGGCCAAACTGACCTGGGAGGCGAGCGAGCGGCAGCATTACGACCACGCCGCCGACAATGCCGGACAAGCGGCCGCCGAACCGTCCGAACAGTCCGAACAGGACGCGGAGTAAATTCCGACGGAATGCGGCCGGCACAACAGCAAACAATGATTGACGCCCGGGGCACAAAGCCCCGGGCGTCATGTTACTGTGTTTCGGCCTGGTCCGCCGGCCGTGCGCTCTGCGCGCGCTTTCTTCTGTCCGGCAGATATTCGAGCGGAACGCCGTATGCGCTCTCATAACAGTTCCGCCATGCCTCTTCCGCCCTTTGACGCATGTCCGCAAGGCGTTTGCCGCGGGGGAGCGTCTCGTCCGCGTACACCGCGGGCAGAATGTGTATGACAAGGCGGCGCATATGGCCCCTTTTGTTTTTGCGGAACGTGAAAAAGACGGGCAGAACGGGCACCTTGTACTTGACGGCATAGTAGAACGCGCCGTCCTTCATCGGACGGGGCTTGGGATAGTTGACCCACATCGCCTGCTCGGCATAAAAGTGGACGATCTTCCCCTCACCCAGCCTGCGCTCCATCTCGTGCATCAGATTTTTCATGGCGGCGAGATTGGGGCTGAACGGCCACATGCCGCCGTGGCGCATGATCCAGCCGCCCGGACCCCTTTTGTTGTTCCACGGCGCCATGGTATAAAAGCCGCGGAACTGTCCGATCGCCGCGCGCGCAAACAGCGTGTCCAGATAGGAGATGTGGTTCGTGACGCACATCGCCCCCTTGCCGTTCAGCGCCTTCAGGTTTTCCCTTCCGACGACGCGGCAGCCGTAGGCGACTTTGAGCAGGACGGGCGCCGCGACTTTCAGAAATCCGCGGATAAATGCCGTACAGAATGCGTCGAACCCGCGCTGACGGTACCGGAAATCGCCGTCCGGGACGGTGTACGTCCCAAACGGAATATAGTCGTAATCAAAGCGGCGATAGCCCTCGAGCGCCGCCTGGATTCCGTCCCGTTTTTCAAGTTTTGTCCGCTTCTTTTGTCCCATACGCCCATTTTAGCCGATTTGCCCCGATCTGTCAACCGCCTGCCGGCACTTTTGCAAAGTTCAGAACATTTTCCGTGCAAATCGGCAGCGGATCCGGCGGGATTTTCCGCCCAAAGACAGGGCCGCCCGCCGCGTCATAAGACGCGGCGGGCGGCCTTTTCGTTCTGACTGCGGTTTACGGCTGCGCGCCGTGCGCGGCAGGCGCGGCGTACAGATTGAATTCGCCGTCCAGGTCAAAATTTTCGTCCTCGTCGAATGCGGCGAGTTTGGAAACGGAGACCTCGTATGCGGTCATGGTGACCTGCTCGGTCTCGGACAGACGCTTGACATATTCCCGGCTCTGAATGCGTCCCGAAAGGGCGACGCGGTCGCCCACTTTGAGGTTCTGCACAAAGCGCGCGTTTCTGCCCCATGCGATGCAGGGAATGTAGTCCGACTTGTTATAGGCGCGGTTGACGGCGAGCAGCAGATCGGCGATCTCGCGGTTGAACGGCGTCGTGCGATAGACGGGCGGTTTGCAGATATACCCCGAAAGCACGATGGAATTGGGGTTCTGCGTGGGCGCGGCGGCAAGCAGTTCGCGCACGAACACGGTGAGCATGAGCCGCGATTTTCCGCCCTCCAGTTTGTTGTAGCTCCGGAACTGACCGAGCGCGCACAGCGTTGCGCCGACTTTCAGATCGTTCCCCTCGATGAGGCGCTCGGAGATCGTGACGGGAAGAATGTCCGCCTGTCCGGAGAGCCGCATCACCCTGACGAAGAATTCATAGAATCCCTCGCCGTACACCTCGTGGGAAAAGGTCGCCTCGGAGACGATCTCCCCCATCAGAAACACCCTGTTGTTTTTTTCCGCTGCGTGATCCATAGATACCTCCAAGTATTTCGGTTCCGTATTTTATCGGGCTTTACTGCGTGCTCTGCAGAAACTGCCTGCCCGTGGCGTCAATGGTATAGTTTTCGCGGTAGACGAGCTCGCCGATCGGGACGAACTCAAACCCCTTTGCGCGGAGCGCATCGATGACGATGGGGAGCGCTTCGGCCGTGTGCAGCCCGTTGTTATGGCACAGAATGATGGAACCACTCTTCACCCGCGGGACAATGCGCTGAGCGATGTCCGCGGCGGACAGATCCTTCCAGTCCAGCGAATCCACGTCCCACTGTACGGGCAGAATGCCCATGTCGTTGCAGGTATCGATGAGCAGGTCGTCATAGTCGCCGTACGGCGGACGGAAGAGCGTGACCGCCTTCCCCGTGACCGCCGTGATCGCTGCGGACGAGCTTTCCAGTTCGGCGCGGATCTCCCCTTCGGACAGACGGGACATATAGGAGTGCGTGGCGCTGTGCGTTCCGACCTCGTGCCCCGCCTCGTCGATCTTTTTGAGATAGTCGGGATACTTTTCCGCCCAGAACTGCACCATGAAGAAGGTGGCGCGCACGCCCGTCTCCTCCAGACAGGACAGGATGGCGTCCGTATGATCGGTGCCCCAGGCGCAGTCAAAGGAGATGGCGATCCGGTTGTCCGTCCGCTCCACGCTGTAGACGGGCAGCGAGCGCGCGCCGCTCCACCAGACCTCCTCCGCGTCCGCCGCATACGCAAGGCCGCTCCCGAGCAGGAGCGCGCCGCCGAGCAGGACGGCCGAGATCACCGACTTCAGACGAACCGTAAAACCCTTCATTGCACAACACCTATATGATAAAATATCTTTCCGGGAAAAATTTGGAAGATCCGCCCGTATTTTGTCCGCTCTCGTCGAATTTCCCGCACAGGCGGGATACCTTCACCGACGCGCCGCGGACACGCTATACTTATATGCCGCACTCCGCGCGATTATGTCTGCGCACAGCCGCGCGTTCTCTCCCGATTTTTTCTGAAAAGCCCTTGATTTTTGCGGCGATTGGGATATAATGGTGACAAAGCGATGCAAAGGAGAAATCAAATGACAGAACGGGAACGCATGATCGCCGGAAAACTTTACAACCCGGCAGATGCGGAGATCATGCAGGAACAGACGGGCTGCGCCCACTTTCTGAAAGAGTACAACGCGCTCGGCCAGGGCGACGAGGCGCGCATGAAGGAGCTCATGCAGCAGATGTTCGCCGAAGTCGGCGAAGGCTGCTACATTCAGCCGCCCTTTTACGCGAACTGGAGCGGGAAACACGTGCACCTCGGACGCAACGTCTATGCGAATTTCAATCTGACGCTCGTGGACGACGCGGACATCTACATCGGCGACATGACCATGATCGCCCCCAACGTGACGATCACGACGGCCACGCACCCCATTCTTCCCTCCCTGCGCGAAAAAGCGCTCCAGTACAATGTCGACGTGCACATCGGCAAAAACGTCTGGATCGGCGCGGGCGTCATCATTCTGCCCGGCGTGACGATCGGGGACAACAGCGGGATCGGCGCGGGATCGGTCGTCACGAAGGACATTCCCGCGAACGTCGTTGCCGTGGGCGTCCCCTGCAGGGTGATGCGCCCGATCGGCGAGCGCGACGAGATCTATTACTACAAAGACAACAAGATCGATCTGTAAACATGCAAAAAGGGCCGCCGCGGCATTGCCGCGGCGGCCCTTTGATCGTTCTGTTTTCTGTTCCCATTGCGGCCGGATCCGGTCACTTTTTTCCGAACGGCGCCTTGTCCCGCACGCTTGTGACGGCGACGGCGTACACCTTTTCCGCGCCCGCGCGCCTGAGCACAGCGGCAAGCACGTCCACCGTTGCGCCCGTCGTATAGGCGTCGTCCACGATGATCAGTTTCTTGCCGCGGACGGCCTTCCGGTCGGTGACGTGAAAGCAGCCCTCCAGGTTCTTTTCCCGTTCGCGGCGGGAGAGCGACTTCTGCGGCGGCGTCTCCCGCCGCTTTTCGGCCGCCGTCAGGACAGGGAGCCCCGTCAGCGCGGAGAGTTCCCGCGCGAGCAGTTCCGCCTGGTTGTATCCGCGGCGACGCAGCGCGCGCACGGCCATGGGAACGGGCACGAGCGCATCTGCCCCCGGAAATTCGGAAAGGAGCGGTACAAGAAACTGCGCAAGCGGAAACGCAAGGTATCTTTCCCCGTTTTTGAACCGGAGGACGAGACGGGCGGCCTCGCCCTCGTACAAAAACCGCGAGCGCACCGCATCTGCGGCGGGCCTGCGCTGCTTGCACGCCGCACACACGCCCGTTTCCCGCACGGCTCTGCCGCAGACCGGGCAGTGCGTGCCGATCAGCGGAAGCGCCCTTGTGCAGGCCTCGCACAGGCGTTCCCCCGAAAACACTTCCCGTCCGCACACGTCGCAGGTGAAATTGTGCGACCTCTCATGATCACGCAGCCGCGCCGCGATCCGCGCAAAGATGCCCTTCATCGTCCTCTCCTGAACGGCTTTCCAAAAGATACAACGGCGGCGGACGCATTGCGCCCGCCGCCCGACCGCGCTCTGCGCGATCAGAAATCGTCGTCTTCTTTTTCGTCGTCGTCCTCTTCATCGTCGTCGAGCGAATAGATCTCGTCGCCCGTGACATAGTCGAGGTCTTCCTCGTCGTCCGAGTTTTCATATTCCTCGTCCGCCTCTTCTTCGGCGTCGTCTTCAAACTCTTCGCCGAATTCTTCACCCAGTTTATCCATCTCCGAATCGAGGTCGGCATCCGTATCGTCGTCCAGATATTCGCGCCATTCGTCGTCCTCGTCCGGATCGGGCTCCTCTTCCTCGTATTCCGCTTTCTTGCGGCATTCCTCGCACATCTTTTCCCCTGCGCGCATCATATTCTCGCCGCACACGGGGCAGAGCTCCGTCGCGACGTCGTCGTCGACGTCGTCAATGTCATCCGCCGTCGAGATCCCCTTCATCTCTTTCAGGCAGACGTCGCAATACTCCTGTTTTTCCGCGTCGATATAGTTGAGTTCGCAGCGCGGACACTTGATGTAACGAACCATCCTTTCCCCTCCTTTGGTACCGTCGGGCCCTCCCGACTCACAGGCTAATAAATTATATTAGTATTTATTTTTTTTGTAAACCGTTTTTTTATGCGTTTGGCAAAAAAAACGCGGAGAATGAAAATTTTTTTGTCATTCCCTGCAATAACCGCAAAAAAGCGCAAAAAGTAACCCACCAGCTTAGCTGATGGTTCTTCATTTTCGGGCATAGCCCTTGACTACTAGCTCGTGCGCCACGCGCACATAGAACGACCTGCCAGTCAGCGCGTCTGTTACTTGCTACCCGT
>CAJFRT010000012.1 GCA_904419525.1 Candidatus Gallimonas merdae | reverse complement strand
CTCCTTTGTGTAAATTTTGTTTCGCAACTCTATTTTACCACAGATTTGTATGAACTCCTTTTTTTCTCCACACTGTTGCACTTAATAGTATAATTCACCTCCACATAAAAAACGCAGGGAATTTTCCCTGCGTTTCCTTGTTCCGATGCATTATTTCGCATATTCCACGCTGCGGAATTCGCGAATGACGTTGACTTTGATCTGGCCGGGATATTCCAGCTCCGCCTCGATCTTTTTGGCGATATCCTTTGCAAGGAACATTGCCTTGGCGTCGTCCACCTGTTCGGGCTTGACGATGACGCGCACCTCTCTGCCCGCCTGAATGGCATAGCTCTTTTCCACGCCCGCAAAGCCCGCCGCGATCTCTTCCAGCTTTTCAAGCCGCTTGACGTAATTGGAACCCGTCTCCCTTCTTGCGCCGGGGCGCGCCCCCGAAATGGCGTCCGCCGCCTGCACGAGAACGGCCTCGATCGTCTTGGGCTCCACGTCGCCGTGATGCGCCATGATCGCATTGACGATCATCGCGTTTTCCTTGTACTTCTTGGCAAGGTCGGCGCCGATCTGAATGTGCGTTCCCTCCTGCTCGTGGTCGACCGCCTTGCCGATATCGTGCAGAAGTCCCGCGCGTTTTGCAAAGTTCACGTCAAGGCCCAGTTCCTGCGCCATGAGCCCGGCAAGGTTGGCGACCTCGATGGAGTGCTTATAGACGTTCTGTCCGTAGCTGGTGCGGAATTTGAGCCGGCCGATGAGCTTGATCAGTTCGGGGTGAAGCCCGAAGATCCCGACCTCGAACATGGCGTTTTCGCCCGCCGCCTTGATCTGCTGATCGAGCTCCTTGGTGACCTTTTCCACCGTCTCTTCGATGCGGGCGGGATGAATGCGGCCGTCGGCGATGAGCCGCTCGAGCGTGAGGCGCGCGACTTCGCGCCGGACGGGGTCAAACCCCGAGAGAATGACGACTTCCGGCGTATCGTCGATGATGAGCTCGATCCCCGTGGCATTCTCGATCGCACGGATATTGCGGCCCTCTCTGCCGATGATACGCGCCTTCATATCGTCATTGGGAAGCGGAACGACGGACACCGTCACTTCGGACGCATGATCCGCGGCGCACCGCTGAATGGCAAGCGTGATGATGTTCTTGGCGTTGAGCTCCGCCTCGTCCTTGGCCTGCTGTTCCAGGTTTCTGACCTGCACGGCAACGTCGTGGCGGGTCTCCTCCAGGATCTCGTCGGTCAGCAGCTTTTTTGCCTCTTCCTTGGTGAGCTGAGCGACGCGCTCAAGCTCCTGCACCATGAGCTCATGCTGATGGGAGAGAACTTCCTGCTTCTTGGCGACTTCATCGAGCCGCTTGCTGAGGTTCTCCTTCTGCGCGTCGAGGGCTTCGCTCTTCTTGCCCAGTTCCGCCTCCTTGCGCTCTAAGAGGTCCTCCTGTTTGGAGAGTCTGGCTTCCGTGCGCTGCTGTTCGGCGCGCTTCTCCTTCATCTCCTGTTCAAAATCGTTTCTTCTCTTTAACTCCTGTTCCTTGGCTTCTAAAATGGCTTCCTTTTTGAGCTGCTTGCTTTGAGCGCGCGCCTCGGAGAGCATCTCCTCCACGCGTCTGCTCGTTTCGTCGAGCTTTTGTTCCGACTTCTTTCTGGCACGCTTATTCAGGATATACCGGGTAACAAACACAGCGGCAGCCGCGCCCACAACAAGGGCGGCAACAATAAGCACGACCGCAAGACCGGTTTCCATTGCAAGGAGCAGGCTGCCGAAATGGTTCATACAGCCTCCCTGAAAGATGAATTTGACTTTATCACAAACGCCCGACAGCGGGCAGAATACGACATTGTCGGATTTATTATACAATATCTTGTATCGGCTGTCAATCGCTTGACGGAAAATCGCCGAAAAATTCTTGCATACGCCCCTTGCACGAAAAAAGACGGGCCGCGGTCGGGCCCGTCTTTTCCGACGATTTACAGATTTTCCGCCTCTTCCAGCCAGAGGGACGCAGAGGCATCGGAGGGCATGCGCCAGTCCGCACGCGGCGAAAGGGATACCGAACCCACCTTGACGCCGTCCGGCACGCAGTTGCGCTTGAACTGCTGCGAAAAGAACCGGCGGTAAAAATTCACCAGCCACTTTTTCAGCGTTGCCCTGTCATATTTCCCCGCAAAGGCGCGCTCGGCCAGAAAGAGCGTCCTGGCAGGACGGTCGCCGCGGCGCAGAAAATGGTAGAGATAGAAATCATGCAGTTCGTAAGGACCGATGATATCCTCCGTCTTCTGTGCGATATTTCCCGACGCATCGGGGGGAAGCAGTTCGGGCGAGATCTCCGTCGCAAGAATGCTTTCGAGAATGCGTGCGAGCCGCCCGCCCAGGCGGGCGGCCTCCGCCCTTACAAGATGCCTGACGAGCGTCTTGGGCACCGAGGAATTCACCGCGTACATGCTCATATGGTCGCCGTTATAGGTGCACCAGCCGAGGGCAAGCTCCGAAAGATCCCCCGTCCCGACGACAAGTCCGCCCGTTTCGTTGGCAACGTCCATCAGGATCATGGTACGGTAGCGCGCCTGCGCATTTTCATAGGCGGCATTCATGACGGCGGGATCGTGCCCGATATCCCTGAAATGCCGGAGAACGGTATCGGAAATGCGCACCGTGCGGGAGGTGACCCCCATCTCCTTCATGAGTGCAAGGGAATTGTTTTTCGTCTTTCCCGTCGTGCCGAATCCGGGCATGGTATAGGCATAAATGCCCGAACGGTCCTTTTTCAGCAGATCGAACGCGCGGGCCGTCACAAGCAGGGCAAGCGTGGAATCCAGCCCGCCGGAAATGCCGATGACCGCCGTTCCGGCGTTCGCGCGCGAAAGCCGCCCGGCGAGCGCGTGCGCCTGCATATTGAGAATGAGCTCGGCGCGCTCGCTCCTCGCTCCCTCCTCTTCGGGAACAAAGGGCGTGGGCGAAAACAAGCGCAGCGCGGGCAGTTCCTCCGTCCAGAAATCGGCCTTTGTCCAGAAATAACTCCCCTCCGACCCGCGTTCATAACTGGTTTTGAAGGTGTTCAGCCGCCGACGCTCGGCAAGCAGGAAGTCCACGTCCAGCTCCGCCTCGCAGACCTCGCCGGAGAAGGGCGCACTCTCGGCGAGCAGCGTGCCGTTTTCATAGATCATGCTGTTGCCCGCGAATACCATGTCCGAAGTGCTCTCGTACATGCCCGCGTCGGCATACACATAAGCGCATACGTTTCTGCCCGACTGGGACGAAAGCAGCGTCTTGCGGTATTCCCGCTTCCCGATCGTCTCGTTGCTGGCGGAAAGGTTGACGATGACCGCCGCCCCCCGCTGCGCATGGCGCGTGGAGGGAGGATCGGCGACCCAGACGTCCTCGCAGATCTCGCAGGCGACCGTCAGTTCCTCGAAACCCTGCGCCGTGAACAGAAAGTTGACGGACATGGGCGCAAAACTGCCGTCGGGGAAGCGGACGTAGGCCTCCCCCCCGAACCCGCTTGAAAAGTGCCGTTCCTCGTAAAATTCATTGTAGTTGGGAAGATACGTCTTGGGAACGATGCCCTCCACTTTCCCGTTTGCAATGCCGGCGGCGCAGTTGTAGAGTTTTCCCTCGCAGACGACGGGCAGCCCCACAAAGACGAGCATTTTCTTTCCGGCGGTTGCCTCCGCGATCTGCAGCAGCGCTTTCAGACAGCCGTCCGTGAGCGTTTTTTGCAGGAAAAGGTCGCCGCAGGTATAGCCGGAGAGCGAGAGCTCGGGAAAGACGAGGAGCTCCGTGCCCGCCCCGGCCTGCACTTCGATGACTTCGATGATGCGCGCGGCGTTATAGGCAGGGTCGGCGATGCGCAGGGCGGGACTTGCCGCCGCCGCCCGTAAAAATCCGTATTTCATGGGTTACGCTTCTTCCCCGCCCGCCACTTCGTCGACGGGCGCGCCCTTTGCCGCGGCGCGGATCTTCTCCTCGATCTCCTTGGAGAGCTCGGGATTGTCCTTCAGGAACTGGCGCATTTTTTCGCGGCCGTTCGCCACTTTCTGGTCATTGTAACTGAACCACGCGCCGCTCTTTTTGATGATGTCGTACTGGACGCCCAGGTCGATGAGGCACCCCTCCTGCGAGACGCCCTCCCCGTACATGATGTCGAACTCCGCCTGACGGAAGGGGGGCGCGAGTTTGTTTTTGACGACCTTCGCCCGCGTGCGGTTGCCCGCCGCGCCGTCCGTATCCTTGAGGATATCCGTCTTGCGGATATCGATGCGCACGGAGGCGTAGAACTTCAGCGCCTTGCCGCCCGGCGTGACCTCCGGGTTGCCGAACATGACGCCCACTTTTTCGCGGAGCTGGTTGATAAAGACGACGCACGTCTTGCTCTTGTTGACGATCGCGGTGAGCTTTCTCAGGGCCTGCGACATGAGGCGCGCCTGCAGGCCGACGTGGGAATCTCCCATGTCCCCCTCGATCTCCGCCTTGGGCGTGAGGGCGGCGACGGAGTCCACCACGATGATGTCCACGGCCGAAGAGCGCACGAGCGCATCCACGATGTCGAGCGCCTGTTCGCCCGTGTCCGGCTGAGAGACGTACAGGTTATCCAGATCGACGCCCAGTTTTTTGGCATACACGGGGTCAAGCGCATGCTCCGCGTCCACAAACGCCGCAACGCCGCCGAGCTTCTGCGCTTCGGCGACCGCATGCAATGCGACCGTCGTCTTGCCCGAGGACTCGGGGCCGTAAATTTCCACCATTCTGCCGCGGGGAAGCCCGCCGATGCCCAGAGCAAGATCGAGCGAAAGACAGCCCGTGGGAATGACCTCGATATCGGTATTGCCCGCGTCCTGTCCGAGTTTCATGATCGCGCCCTTGCCGTACGCCTTTTCGATCTGTGCAAGCACGGCGTCCAACGCCTTGCGTTTTTCTTCGTTCATGTATCTGTCTCCTTGATTTTTTTCGGTATGATCTGCGGATTGCGCCGCCGGCGGGAAACGCCCGCTAAGAGATCTCTTTATACGCCAGGAACAGGGCGTAATTGATGGCCGTCCGGGTCACCGTCTCCCTGTCTCCCGGAAGCTGAAAGCGGAACACCCTGACGCGCTCCTTTGTCCCCACGGCAAGGAAACACAGCCCCACCGGCTTGTTTGTGCCGTCCGCATCGGGTCCGGCGATGCCCGTCGTGGCGATGGCGAGATCGCAGTGCCCCTCTTTCAGAAGCCCCGCCGCCATTTCGTACGCCGTCTCATCGGACACCGCGCCCTTGCTCATGAGCGTATATTCGCTGACATTCAGACGCTCGTGTTTCGCCTTGTTGTCATACGCGTTGATGCCCTCATAAAAGACCGCGCTCGCACCGGGAACCTGCACGATCGCGCGGCCCACGCCGCCCGCCGTAAAGGATTCCGCCGTGGAAACATGCATTTTATGGAGTTTCAGCGCCGCCACCAGCCGCTCGGCAAGGGTGACGTCCTCCATCGCATAGGTGTAGTCTTTGAGTTCGCTTGCAAGAATGCGGACGACCTCGTCCGCCGTCATCTTGGGGGTGTCCTGGTCGTAGATCACTTCGATGCGTCCGCACCCGGATTCGTCGTTCGCGTGCAGCGTAAGGCGTCCGCCCCCCGCTTCGTCCGCCTTTTTCAGAGCCGCCCGCACACTCTCGCGCGGCGCGGTGCAGGTGCGCAGCACGACGCGCGCATACGTGCGATGTCTGCGCTTATCGATGCGCGGGACGAGCTCCGTCCTTACGATCTCGCCTCCGCGCGGACCCTCGGGAAGCACCGCAAACAGGCAGTCGTCCGTCTCGAGCAGATATTCTTCGGTAAATTTTTCCTCGCATGCAATACTGACGGCGTCCCGTGCGGAGGAAAGAAGCACGGGCGCACAGACAAGAAACACGCCGTCGCATTCGGTGGACAGGCGCAGAAGCGCCGCCGAAACTTTGCTCGGCGCATCATAGGCAAGCAGGACGATCTCGTCCGTAAAGACGCCGCCCGAAAGAAGCGCATCAAACGCAGGCGCGTAATCCACTGCAGAAAGGCTGTTTTTTGTGTTGCGAAGGACAATGCCCGCGTACTTCACCCCTTCGCCTCCTCCGGCCCTTTTTCTTCGGTAAATACCTGCCTGTTCTTCACGATGTAGTTGACGCCCGAAATGACCGTCAGGGCAGTGCAGACAAAAAACAGAATGATCCCGATCAGGGCGATCACCCGGCCCGCCGCAGAGGACAGAAAGCCCATGCCTGCAAGCAGCAGTGCGATGGAAGCGTCCTGGCAGGTCGTCTTGACCTTTCCGAGCTTGTCCGCCGCGATGACAAGGCTGCGCTCGGCCGCGACCATGCGGAAGCCGCTGACGATGAGCTCGCGCGCGAGGATAAGGGCAACACAGATCCCCGCAGCAACGGGCATCGCATACAGGGCCCCCTCCATGGCTGCCCCGGAGAACAGCGCAAACGGCACGGAAAAGACTTCGCTGCGCGTCAGAAGAACAATGAACGCCGTGGAGACGAGCACCTTGTCCGCAATGGGGTCGAGAAATTTCCCGAGATTGGTGACAAGCCCACGGCTCCTTGCAATGTGGCCGTCCAGCGCGTCCGTCGCCGCCGCCAGGACAAAGATGACCGCGGCCACAAGGTAATTCCACCCGTTCATCACGTCCAGATAGAAGAACAGGACAAACACGGGGATCATGAAAATGCGCGTCAGCGTAATTTTATTGGGAAGATTCATAAGATTCTCCGTTCACTCAAATTTCTTTACACTGCAATCGTCCGGAAATGCCGCGCCCGAAATCGGCGGCCCTTCTTTCAGGCACGCGGCAGCGGGCGTCCCGGCTCCCGACAGACCTTTCCGTACAGGTCGGCCTCGTCGGCGCGGTCGATCAGAACGTCATAGAACGTTCCCGTCTCTGCACGCGGCGCGTTGAAAAAGACCTTTCCGTCCACGTCGTACGCCTGGAAACAGGCGTGGCCGACAAAACAGCTCCTCTCATAGTCGATGCCGTCACACAGGACCTTTACGGTGCGCCCGACGAATGCGGAGAGCCTGTTTTGGGAGATCTGCTCCTGTACACGGTACAG
Organism: Candidatus Gallimonas merdae; assembly: GCA_904419525.1. Lineage (GTDB taxonomy): Bacteria > Bacillota > Clostridia > Christensenellales > Borkfalkiaceae > Gallimonas > Gallimonas merdae. The sequence continues at coordinate 48,823 of CAJFRT010000012.1, read as the reverse complement.
CGCCCTGACGCGGCGTTCCTTGATTCTGGCAGGGATCTGCCCTTTCAGCCGGTAAGCGGGCGTCCCCTCTTCGCGCGAATAGGCGAAAAATCCGCAGTTTTCAAACTGCGCCTGCCTGAGAAACTCCGTGAGCGCCGCGTGCTCTTCCTCCGTCTCCGTTGGAAAGCCCGCAATAAACGTTGTACGCAGTGCGATCTGCGGAATTTCGCGGCGCAGGCGGGCAATGAGCGCAAGGTATTCCGACCTGGTCCCGCGCCGTCCCATGAGCTTCAGGATCCTGTCCTCGCTGTGCTGGAGCGGAATATCGAGATATTTGATGATCTTCGGATTGTCGCGCACCTCGGCGATCAGGGCGTCGGTGACCACTTCCGGATAACAGTATAGCAGACGAATATGACAGATATTGTCAAGTTCGGAAAGTTTTTTCAGAAGTGCGACAAATTGATTTTCCCCCGTGTCCTCGCCGTAACGGGTGGTGTCCTGCGCCACGAGCACGAGCTCCTGCGTCGGACCGAGGCTCTGCGCTTCGGCGATCAGCTGCTCCATCGGATAGGAGCGGTATTTCCCGCGGATGCTCGGAATCAGGCAGTACGTGCAGTGATTGAAGCACCCGTCCGCGATCTTCAGGTATTTGAGGTGGGGCGGCGTGGTGATCACGCGTCCGCCGCCTTCACAGCCCGTGCCGACGGCGTTCACCCGCTCTCCCGCATACGCGCGTTCCAGCGCGGGAAACAGCTCCGTTGCATCGGATACGCCCAGAAAGACGTCCCCCTCCGTGAGCGCGGGAAAAAGTTCCGAAATATACTTTTCGGGCAGACAGCCCGTGACGACGATCTTTTCCAGATTCCCCGAACGAAGGGAATTGCCCTCTATGACCGTCTCGATCGCCTCCTTTCTGGCGGCGTTGAGAAAGGCACAGGTGTTGACGATCAGGACCTGCGCCTGTTCGGGGTCGTCCGTAATGGGACAGCCGTGGCGGCGCACTTCGCCCAGCAGCCTTTCCCCGTCCACACGGTTCTTATCGCAGCCGAGCGAGATCATGCCGAATACTTTCTGCATCAGTTGATATCCCCGTATTTGGCCTCGAAATCCTCTTTGGAGAGCAGCACCGCGCGGGCCTTTGCCTTACCGTCGAAGGGCGTGATGTAGCCCATGAGTTCCATCCACTCAATGATCTTGCCCGCATGGTTGTACCCCACCGAACACTTGCGCTGAATGAGGGAGATGGAGGCCTGCCCGAGGTTGACGACGATCCCGAGCGCCTTGATATACTGCGGATCGACCGAATCGTCCGCTTCGCCGCCGCCGGAGGCGTCGGACTCCCCTTCCGTCTTGTTGATGAAGTCTGCGACCGAAGAGTCGAAATACGCCTCGTTGTGCGCTTTGACGTCCTGCACGATCTGCTGCATTTCCTCGGAACTGACGAACGCACCCTGCACGCGCAGACTGTTGAACATGCCGCCCGTGCGGAACAGCATATCGCCGTTTCCGAGAAGTTTCTGCGCGCCCGATTCATCGAGAATGGTGCGCGAGTCGACGTCGGAAATGACGCGCAGCGCCATACGCGTGGGAAGGTTGCCCTTGATGACGCCCGTGATGACGTCGACGGAAGGCCTCTGCGTGGCCAGAACAAGGTGAATGCCTGCGGCGCGCGCCTTCTGGGTGAGCCGCTGAATGCGCTCTTCGATGTCCTTCTTGGCGACCGACATGAGGTCTGCAAGCTCGTCCACGACGATGACGATCTTGGGGAGTTTCTCCTCGTCCTCCGTGAGCGATTTGTTGTATTCGTCGATGTTGCGGACGTTGATGCCGCTTCTCGTCTTTTTCTCGAAGAGGTCGTAGCGGCGCTCCATCTCCTTGATCGCCCAGTTGAAAGCGGCGATCGCCTTCTGGGCATCGGAAATGATCTCGTTGATCATCAGGTGCGGCAGGCCGTCGAACACGATGAATTCCGTCTTTTTGGGGTCGATGAGAATGAGCCGCAGTTCCTCGGGCGTATACTTGCAGATCAGGCTGATCAGCATGGAATCGAGGCAGACGCTCTTACCGGAGTTGGTGGAACCCGCGACGAGGATATGCGTCATTTTGACGATATTCCCGCACACGTTGCGGCCTTCAACGTCCTGCCCCACCGCAAACATGAGCGAACCGGGTTTGGCGTTGACATATTCGCCCGCCTGCATGACCGCTTTCAGCCCGACCGTCGAACGCACGGAATTGGGAACTTCGATCGAGATCGTTCCCTTTTCGGAATTGGAATAGATGTTCACGCCGTCGCGCGCATGCAGACGCATCGCGATCTCCGCATCGCGCTTGATGACCTGCGAGACGGCGATGTTTCTGGGAATATCGATGTCGTATCTGGTTACGGTCGCGCCCGACGTCACCCCGACGACGTCCGCATCCACGCGGAAGCCGGCGAGCGTCTCCACGATGATCTCGGAATTGCGCTCCTTTTCTTCCTGCGAGACGCCCGATGCGTCGGGATAGTCCACAAGATGATTGATATCCGGATAGACATAGGGCTTATAGACATGCTTCTGCGGCACGGGGGCCTCTTCGTCGGGAATGGGCGTCGGCTCATCGCGCAGGGAGCGCCCGGCACGCGAAACGGCGGAACGCTCGCCCCGGTCTCTCTGAACGGGAAGGGGCGAGATCCCCTCTTCACGGTAATCCGCATCGTTTTCGTCCGCATCGTCGTCATCGAACATGTCGGCCGCAGAATCGCGTATGGGCGAACCGAACACGCGGCTTCCGGCAAGGCCGTCCTCCGTGCGGGAGAATGTCTCTTCGGGCTCGGACGGCGGAACAGGCTCCGCGGGAGCAGGCTCGTCCACGATGCGCGTACGCTCCGGAACGGGCTGCGAAAAGATGTTGCGGAAGCCCCGTTCACGCGCGGCAGAGATGTCCTCCGCATCAGACTGAACGGGATCGGACTGCGGAGCCGCGGGCGCCTCATAGGACGGACGTGCAGGCTGCACGGGCGCCTCATACGTCGGGCGTGCAGGCTCCGCAGGCGCTTCATAGGTCGGACGCGCCGGGGAAACAGGCTGCACGGGCGCCTCATACGTCGGGCGTGCAGGCTCCGCAGGCGCTTCATAGGTCGGACGCGTCGGGGAAACAGGCTGCACGGGCGCTTCATACGTCGGACGTGCAGGCTCCGCAGGTGCTTCATAGGTCGGGCGCGTCGGGGAAACAGGCTGCACGGGTTCTTCGTAATCGTCCACGTTCGGCTGGGACGTGAACGGCGAATACGGCACGTCGTGCGAATAGAAATCCCGCTCCTCCACCGGCTGCTCTGCCGGCGCGCGGTAGGACGGCGACTGCGGATAATTGAAATCGTCTTCCGAAACGGCGGGCGCAGACGGCTTTACCTGTGTCACCTGACGCGGCATGACGGGCCGCGTCTGCGAAGTTTCGGCGGTATAGCGTTCGGTATAGCTCATTCCCGAAGTCTGCGCGGGCGAAGCGGGCTGCACAGGCGAAGCAGGCTGCGCGGGTTCTACAGGCCCCACGCTGGAGCGACGCGGATAGGTGTTGAAACAGGAATCGCGGTCGAAAATGAGATTATTTTTATAGCTGCTGGCAGGATCCCCCTGAAAGAGGATCTCGCGGCTGCGCTGATAAGAGTCCTGCGCCGTCACTTCGGGTTTAGGGGGTACGGGCGCGGCCGTCGGCATCGCCGCAGCAGGCGGCGCGCTCACGGGAGCCGTCCCGGTCGGAACAGTCTCCATGGGAGCGGCAACGCGCTCGGGCTCCGGCAGATCGCCGAATGTGACGGGCTGCGGCTGCACGGGCCGGTTCTCCGCCTTGCGCGCCCTTGCGGACGGGAGGAGCAGAGAGCGAAGAGGCGTTGCGATCAGAATCAACCAGAGCGCAAGCAGAACAAGCAGCGAATAGAGAATATATGCGCCCACCGCAGAGAGCGCCGCACGCACCGGGTAGGCAATGAGGCCGAACAGCACGCCGCCGCCCGTTCCGCCCGCCAACCCTTCTTCCGCCGCCGTCCAGCAGCCCGCAAGATAGCCGCCGTAGCCCTCCGCAAAAAAGCGCTCGGAAGTCGCCGTATGTACGATCAGAAAGGAGGCGGCCAGCAAAAGATAGACCCGCACGATCCAACGCGCAGGAACGATCTTTTTGCCGAAGACCATCACCGCCGAGCCGTAAATGGCAAGCACGAGCAAGGGATACACAAAGTACCCCGTGAACCCGACAAAAAATGCCGTGATCGCAAGCCCGATATCGCCGAATATGTACGGCCCCGTGACAGCGATAAAAAGAATGACCGCGCTGAACAGGAGCAGCGTCATGCCCACCGTCTCTTTGGTCAGAAGCGATCCCTTGTTTTTATTCTGTTGTTCCTCTCCGCGACCAACTCCGTTCAAACCGAACCTCCGCGTATTCTCCCGTCGCCGGGAATGTTTTCTTTCTGGATTCAGCATATAGTATACTGTAAGGGAAAAATACGAACGACGCTTTTGGCGGCATCTTTTGGGCGCCTTGCCGTTCATCGTCCTTGCAATATCCCGATATGGCTGCGTCCTCTTCACGGCAATTCATCCCAAAATCTTGCCGCAAAAAGTGCAAAGCAATCAAAAGCCGCAAGACGGGCGTCTCAGACACGGCGAAGCCCGCAGCGCGTGCCGGGTGGCACGGGCAAGGGCTTCAACAAAGTATGAACGCCCGGTTTCCGCTTTTGATCGGGTTCGCATTGCTCCCTTACAGTATATCATTTCCGCAAGGAATTTTCAACGATTTCGGCCCTGTTTTCGGAAATTTCGCAAAAGGCAATATATTGCAATGCGCACACGGGCGCGCGAGAGAGGTTTTGGGCGTCTCCTTCTCCGTTTCCCCCCATGCCATGTCTGCGACGGCAAAAAAAGGAACGCACCATGTCCGCGATGCGTTCCCTTTCGTTCTTTCAGAACTCATACCATGTTTTCAAGAATGAGCTTGTCCGCAACAAGCGCGATGAACTCGCTGTTTGTGGGCTTTTCCGTTCCGATGTATACCCTTGCCCCGAAAATGGCATTGACTGCGTCGACGCGTCCCCTGTTCCACGCGACTTCGATCGCATGGCGGATCGCGCGTTCGACCTTGCTGGAACTCGTCGAATACTTTTCCGCAATGACGGGATACAGTCCCTTGGTCACATTGTTGATCACGTGCGGATCGCTGACCGCCATTTTGATCCCCTCGCGCAGATAGCTGTAGCCCTTGATGTTCGGCGGGATCCCGATGGAGATAAAGATGTTGCTGATGCGCTCGTCCAGCGAACCGGCGCGCTTTCTTTCAAACTTTTCGCGCGCGGGAGCCGACTCTTCCTGCGTGATCTCCGCAACGCGTTCTTCCACCACCTGCGCAGAGACCGGCTTCATCAGATAATACCGCGCGCCGAGCGCGATCGCACGGTTGATGATCTTATCGTCGGCAAAGTTGCCGAGCACGATAAAATCCGCTTTCACCCCCGATTTTTTGGCACGCTCCATGACGGTGAACCCATCCACGCCCGTCAGCAGCAGGCTGGTGACTACGACGTTGGGCGTTTGCTTTTCGAGAAGCGCGAGCCCCTCCGTGCCGTCGCCCGATACGCCGCACACGGTGTAGCCTTCTTTCTCGAAGTATGCGGAGAGCTCCTTGGCAAACGTCTCGTTGCTCTCCAGAATCAGGACTTTTTTCATAATTCTGCCTCCGTTTTTGTTTTGGTACAGGCATTATAAAACACAAAATCGGTTTTGTAAAGTCATTTTTGTACATAATTCAAAAATTTATTTACGAAATTCATCTAATTTTGTACAAAAATAGGGAACCGTGTCGGATTCCCCTTTCCGGGAAACGTTTACAGCCAAAAAAAGCCACGATTCCCGAAAATATCCCGGCCGGAAACGTCATACCCTGCCAAAGCGCCCTTTGCGCCCCTTCTGCCGCAATTTTCGCAAACGAAAGACCCGCGCAGAACGCGCGGGCCTTTCACGAAAAGATCAGCTGATTGAGATATCCCGTTCCGATCAGGACGGCAAGATAGGAAAAATTGATCAGAGAAAACAGCGCAAGATAGCGGAGCGTATGACCCGGCATACGCCGGCGAAACTCCCCTAACGTGATCAGACTCGCAAGAGAGGCGACGGGCGTGCCCAGGCCGCCGATATTGACCGCGACCAGCAGATTGCGGTAATCCTGCGTGAACCTGGAGAGCAGCACCGCGGACGGCACATTGCTGATGATCTGGCAGGAGGCCGTTCCCACCAGCAGCGCCGACGTGCCGATCAGGGCGCTTAAAAAACTGCTGACCGCCGGGATCCGCGCAAGATTTCCGGAAAAGATAAAGAACGCGCAAAACGTGAGCAATAATCCGTAGTCAACACGCAGAAACGCCTTCGGTTCCAGAACGAGGAGCGCAAGCGTCACGACCGCCAATCCGACATAGAACGCAAAGACGCGGAACACGATCATGACCGAGAGCGCAAACAGCACAAAATAGACGATCATGCGCCAGAGCGCGGGCGCCTGTGCAGGCGGCGTTTCCAGCCGGACAGGCTCCGGCCTGATCACAAAACAAGTGCCGGCAATGAGCAGAAAGGCGACGGCAAAAGGGAGCGCCATGACCGCAAAAAACTCCCCCGCATCGATCGAATAAAAGGAGTATAAGTAAAGATTCTGCGGATTTCCGAAGGGCGTGAGCATTCCGCCGAGATTTGCCGCAACGTTCTGCATGACAAATATGAATGCAGTGTGCTCTTTCCGGTTGCAGGAAGAAAGCACGTAGTATCCGAGCGGAAGGAACGTGACGAGCGCCATGTCGTTTGCCATGATCATAGAGCCGAAATACGTGACAAACACCAGCGCAAACGTCACACGGCGCATATTCCCGAACGCCGTAACGATCTTCCCCGAGAGCCACTCAAAGAAATGCCGCTCTTTCAGCGCACTCACGACGGCCAGCGTGCAAAACAGACAGGAAAGCGTATCCGGATCGAAATAATCCGCATAGCCCGCATCGGGGGGAATCAGAAAACATGTCACTGCCGCCGCAACGATTGCCACAAGCAGCACGACATGACTTTTGATCGCACGGAAAAATGTTTTTCCGGCAGGAATTCTTTCTGAAGGACCTGACGAAATCATTGCGGCATTATTTATAGTTCTTTTTGTAAAAAAATGCAAGCAAAATCACGGTCCGAATGCATGCATTTTAAAAAAATGCCGCCCTGCCGGAACATCTTCCGATTTCCGCAGGACCTTCTATCTTTTCAGAAACACCGCGATCGCATCGGCGACCTCGCGGAACGCCGGCTTATTGAGCGAATAGATGAGCGTCTGCGCGCGCCGTTCGCACACGACAAGCCCGCTTTCGCGAAGCACCGCCAGATGATGCGAGACCGTGGCCCCGGAGAGTTCAAACTGATCGGCGATCTCCCCGGCGGTATGCGGCCTGTGCCTGAGCATGGTCAGGATCTCCCGGCGCGTCCCGTCAGAGAGCGCCTCCCATGCGTCTGCGGCGTGTTTTGTACCGTCTTTCGTGCGTCCCATGACCGTCCTCCGTATATTTCGACAAATTTCTAAATATAGGATAGCACAGGCACGGCTCTCTGTCAAGGATTTATTTAGAAAAAATTCTAAATAATGGATTTTGTGCCGAAATATAGAAAAAACGGGCTGAAACGCCCGTTTTTGACGTATGAAGTCAGTCATCATCGTCGTCATCTTCATGATCGTCATCGTCGCAGTCATCGTCATCATCGGAATCGTCGTCCTGCCCCGTCTCATAAAGTTCTTCGACCGCTTCCAGAAACTCATCGTAGAGCTCATCAAAGATATACTCGTTGCCGTGGCGCCCGATCTCCTGCCAGAGTTCTTCAAAGCCCTCCTTCAGATCGCCGATGCTTTCGTCCCCGTCCTCAAAGATGCAGTCCTCGCCGAGATACAGATATTTTGCATTGAACTCCGCCTGTGTCATCGAGCCCGCAGACACATTTTCAAGATCGGCAAGGTAAGTATTCATCAGCGTGCGCACCTGTTCCGCAAAGCCAGCCCTGAGATGGGCAAGCTCGCGTCCGAGGTAGTCTTCAAAGTCCCCCATGGCCGCCTCGTCATAGGATGCGATCAGGGCGTCGAAGTCCGTCTGCGAGAGCGTGCTCACGGTATAAGCGCCCTGCGACTGGCTTTCCAGGCGCGCCCGCACCCGCTGTTCGAGCTGTTCGCTGTCGCTGCCCGTCGCGTAGACGCCCACGCCCTGTGCCGTGATCAGATGTTTCCGTTCGGAGAGCGCCGCAAATGCCGCGCCGGCGTCTTCGGGGGACATGCCGATGAAGTTTTCGCCGGAGATCAGGATCGCCGCGTCGCGGTTGAGCGCATGCACGCCCGTCACCCGATCGTCCTCTACAACAAATTCCACGGACGGATTGATGCTGATATACAGATTCGCCGTCCCGCCGCCGCGCAGCACAAAGGGCAGAATGCAGGCAAGCAGAATCAGCAGCACGGCCGTTGCGCCGGCAAGCGCGGCGAGCAGCGGCTTGCGGGAACGAACGACTGCGACAGCGCTGCCCGCAGCCCGCATTTCCTGACAGGCGGCCGTCAGACGGTCATAGACATCCGGCGTATGCTCTTCTGCCTCGCGGCGCAATTCACGCTCCAGTTCGCGCCTGTCCACGATGCCACCTCCATAAGAAACCTCTCTTTCTTCCTCCAACGCCTGCCGCATCTTTTTCACCGCACGCGAATAGTGCCAGGTGACCGTCGGAAGCGGCATGCCGAGCATCTGCGCGATTTCCCGCCGCTTATAGCCCTCCGCAGCCGAAAGCATGAGCACGGAGAACTCCTCGCGCTTTAAAATACGGCGCGCAAGATCTATGAGCAGGCCGTAATCGTCCACGCTCCACATCCCGAAGGGAAGCGGATTTTCCCGCTCATCGACGGAGAGTTCGCGCGAACGTCTGCGCCAAAGGTCGATCGCCTCGTTGCGGGCGATGCGCGCGATCCACGCCGCCGCGTTCGTTCCCCGACGGTAACGGGAGGCATTGCCGAGGACTTTCAGATAGACGGTCTGCATGACGTCCTCGGCCAACATGCGCTCCCGCACGACGGACAGCGCAATATAGTAGACGGTCTTGCGCGTCTGATTGTAGACCTCGCCGAACGCGGACCGGTCTCCTTCCGCCAGTTTTGCGAGAGCTTCGTCAAGCGTCACATCCGTTCTCCTCAGATCAGAATTCCGTATTCAGTATAACAGGAACCGCGCAGCCTGTCAATCCCTCTTTTTCGCGCCGCAGACGGGCTGCGCTATGTCCGGCTTCAGTCGTCGCGATCGTCCAGTTCAAGACGGCTGCCGTCATCGAATTCATACGTATACGTTCCGTCTTTCGTCTGCACCACAACGAACCGGCCGCTTCCCTGCGCCGTCCGGTATCTGACGCCGATGCTCACCGTCCCGTTCAGACGTTCGGCCCGCTCCACTTCATAGAAGCTGCGCTCACCGTCCTTGAAGATGGAGAGTTCGTACTCCGTCTCGTTTCCGCCGTCCTCGTCCTCTGTTTCAAAACTGACGCTCATCTGTTCGGTCAGTTTCCCGTCGCGATAGACGCGGTACACATATTCGCGTTCCGTTTCGTTTTCGGCGCCCTCCTGCTCGCTCTCCGTCTCCAGATCCATGCGGACATAGTTGGAAGTGTCCGTCGGGTCGGTCGCCATGATCCAGAGCGACTCGCTCGACTCCTCCTCGCGGCCCTCCGTTTCCGTCTGCGACATGCGGTAACCCGTCATTTCATAGGCAACGCCGTCCATTTCAAGAACGCCCGTCAGCTCGTAGGCGACCGTCACTTCACGTTCGTCATCGTCGTTTTCCTCGTAGGTGCCTGCCTCCGTTTCGGTGTAATACATGGTGTACGAAACACTGCTGCCGTCCGGATTCTTTCCCGTGACGGTCATTTTGTACGCAAAATCATAGGACGTATCGTCATTTTCCGTGACAGACGTCTGGATCGCGCCTTCGTCCAGGAAGGTATCGAGCACGTTGAAATATTCATTGAAATCGGAGACTTGCTCCTTCATGGCGTCTCCCGCCGACGCGTCCGCCTGTCCGGAGGCCGCCGTGTTGGACATGGTCTCCGTCGCATTGGCAAGCAGTCCGGCCGTTGTGACCGCGCCGAGTGCGTAGGCGCTCTTCGCGCCCGCCTCCGCCTGTGTCCCCGCTCCGCCGCCGAGGCCGCCCTCTGCAAGCGAGCCATTCTGACTGTCGCACCCCGCAAACGCAAGCATTGCCGTTCCGGCCAGCACCGCCGCTGCGACTGCAAATAATTTTTTCATATCGATTCCTCCTTTTTGCCGCTCTCTGTGCGGCTCTTACACCCATTCAACGTTTGAACCGGCCCTTTTGTTGGAGTTTTTGCAAATTTTCCGAAAAAATTTTTTGCACGAAAAAATACCGCACTTTTTCGTGCGGTATTTTTGAAATTCCTGCGTCAGACCGTCGTGCCGTTTTCTTCCGAGACGGACGCGAGCATGTCGCGGTATCCGCCCGTGGACTGCACGGAGACGTTCTTGTAATCCTTCATGCCCGTACCTGCGGGAATGAGTTTGCCGATGATGACGTTCTCCTTGAGACCGATGAGCGGGTCGCGCTTGGTGCAGATCGCCGCCTCGGTGAGGACGCGCGAAGTCTCCTGGAAGGACGCCGCCGACAGGAACGAGTCGGTCGCAAGCGCGGCCTTGGTGATCCCGAGGAGCACGCGCTTTGCCGTTGCGGGAATGCCGCCGGCCTGAATGGTCTTTTCGTTCTGTTCCTCGAACGTGAACATATCGACGAACTGTCCGGGCAGCAGATCGGTCGTTCCGGCATTTTCGATGCGGACTTTACGGATCATCTGGCGGACAATGATCTCAACGTGCTTGTCGTTGATATCGACGCCCTGCGAACGATAGACGGACTGGACTTCGTGCAGAATATAGTCCTGCACGCCCTTGACGCCCTCGACGCGAATGATGTCCTGCGGGTTGACCGAGCCGGCGTTGATCTGCGTGCCGGGCACCACGTGGTCGCCCGTCTTGACAAGCAGTTCGGCATTGAACGGGAGCTCGTAGTCCTTGAGGCGCTCGCCCGTTGCCTCGTCCATGATGACGACGTGCTTGGCACCCGTATCCTGATCGTTGACGGAGGCAACGCCCTTGAATTCGCAGATGGTCGCAACGCCCTTGGGCTTTCTCGCTTCAAAGAGCTCCTCGACACGGGGAAGACCCTGCGTAATGTCGCCCGTGGCGGCGATACCGCCCGTGTGGAAGGTACGCATCGTGAGCTGTGTGCCGGGCTCGCCGATGGACTGCGCCGCGATGACGCCGACCGCCTCGCCCACCTTGATGGGAAGGGTGGTCGCCATGTCCTTGCCGTAGCACTTCGCGCACACGCCGTAGCGGGTCGTGCAGTTGAAGATCGAACGGATGGGAACGCCGCTCTCTTCGTACCGTTTGAGGGAAGCGACCGTCTTTGCCATGCCCTCGCCGATCATCTCGTTGCACTTGACCAGCACTTCGCCGTCGTCGCTCAGGATATCCTCCGCGGCAAACCGGCCGGTCAGGCGGTCTTCCAGCGATTCGATGACATCGCCGGAGGCATTCGTGATCGCCTTGACGAATGTGGGACGGGGCTTTCTGCCCGCGCAGCAGTCCTCTTCGCGGACGATGACGTCCTGCGAGACGTCCACAAGACGACGGGTCAGATAGCCCGAGTCAGCCGTCTTGAGCGCCGTATCCGCAAGGCCCTTTCGGCCGCCGTGCGAGGAAATGAAGTATTCCAGAACGGAGAGACCGTTTCTGAAGCAGGATTTGACGGGGACTTCGATCTTTTTCCCCTGCGGGTTGACCATGAGTCCGCGCATACCCGAAAGCTGCTTGATCTGGTCGATGGAACCGCGGGCGCCGGAGTCAGCCATCATCCAGATGGGATTGAACTTATCCGCCGCACCCTGCTCTTTCAGGAGCTTTGCGACTTCGTCCGTCGCATCGTCCCAGACTTTGATGACTGCGTTATAGCGCTCCTCTTCGCGAAGCAGACCGCGCGCATATTTCTTTGCAATGCCCGCGACCTGTTCTTCCGCCCTTTCGACGATCTCCTCTTTCTGTTCGGGGATCTTCATGTCGAAGACGGACGTGGTGAGCGCCGCGATCGTGGAATACTTGTAGCCGCGTTCCTTGATCGCGTCGAGCACGGCCGCCGCCTTGGGCGCATAGCCCGTCTTGAAGCAGGCCTCGACGATGCGCGAAAGATGCTTTTTGCCGATTGCCTTCGCCCCGCCGATGAACTCCGTGGAGAGCTCGAGCTTGAGGTAGTCTTCGGGATTCTCACGGCGGACAAAGCCGAGATCCTGGGGCATGTTGTCGTTGTAGATGATGCGCCCGACCGTCGTCTTGATGGTACCCGTCACGCTCAGACGGCCCGTCTCTTCGTTTCTGGTGACAAAGACATGGCCGCGGATCCCGTTGTTGGGGACGTTGACGTCGCGGTCGAACGTGCGCTCATAGGGAAGCTCCAGGGAATCGAACTTGCCCTCGGGAAGTTCCACCGTGCGGCGGACGTAGATCTCGTCCTCGCAGTGGACGTCCTTGAGCTGATAGCTCATGAGCGCCTCGTCAAAGGACGCATAGACGGGCGGGATATACTCCTCGCCGTTCTCATCGGGTCTGCCCTGGGCGTCGTACTTTTTGCCCTCTTCCCTTCTGAGAATGGTCAGATAGTAGGCGCCGATGATCATGTCCTGCGTGGGGCTCATGACCGACTTGCCGTCCGCAAGTTTTAAGATATTGTTTGCAGACAGCATCAGGAAGCGCGCTTCCGCCTGCGCCTCAATGGAGAGCGGCAGGTGCACGGCCATCTGGTCGCCGTCGAAGTCGGCGTTGAACGGGCCGCAGACGAGCGGGCTGATCTTGATGGCTCTGCCCTCGATCAGAATGGGCTCGAAGGCCTGAATGGAAAGGCGATGCAGCGTGGGCGCACGGTTGAGCAGAACGGGATGTTCCTTGATGACCTCTTCCAGAACGTCCCAGACGAAGTCCTTGCCCTTCTCCACGGTGCGCTTTGCGCTCTTGATGTTGTGGCACTTGCCCGTTTCAACGAGCCGCTTCATGACAAACGGCTTGAACAGCTCGATCGCCATCTCCTTGGGCAGACCGCACTGATAGATCTTCAGTTCGGGGCCGACGACGATGACCGAACGGCCGGAGTAGTCGACACGCTTGCCGAGCAGGTTCTGACGGAATCTGCCCTGTTTGCCGCGGAGCAGGCCGGAGAGCGACTTGAGTTCGCGGTTGGAAGGGCCGGAAAGCGGCTTGCCGCGCCTGCCGTTGTCGATGAGCGCGTCAACGGCCTCCTGCAGCATGCGTTTTTCGTTCTTGACGATCATCTCGGGCGCACCCAGTTCGATCATGCGCTTGAGACGGTTGTTGCGGTTGATGACGCGGCGGTACAGGTCGTTCAGGTCGGACGAAGCGAATCTGCCGCCGTCCAGCTGCACCATGGGTCTGAGATCGGGCGGGATCACGGGCAGGACCGTCAGGATCATCCATTCGGGTTTGTTGCCGCTCTTGCGGAACGCCTCGATGATCTCGATCCGCTTGATCGCCTTGACGCGCTTGGGACCGGTGGCGTTGCTGTCGATGATCTCCTTGGCGAGTTCGCTCTCCTTGTCGAGATCGACCGCCATCAGCAGTTCACGGATCGCCTCGGCACCCATGCCGACCTTGAGGCCGGTCACGGAAGGATCGCCGATCGTATCCTCCAGCTCACGCACTTTTCTGTCGTTGACGACCTGTTTGTAGACGATGCTCTCGTCCTCCAGCGCCATGATCTGCGCCTTGACTTCCGGATCGGAAACGGAGCACGTCTTCATGAGCTTTGCACGGCGCTTCAGCAGCACATACGACTTGCCGCCCTCCGCGGAGCGCTCCTTGAGCGTCCAGAATTCGGCGACTGCGCCGCCGTTCATCTTGTCCAGCAGCGCCTTCATCTCGTCAGCCGTCTTGGCGGCCGTGGGAGAAACGTCGTTCAGGTCGTTGAGTTCCCGCGCAGCCGTCAGCAGAGACTCCTCCGCCGCCAGCTCGCCCTTCAGGGCCTCCGCATAGGCTTCCTTTGCCTCCGCCTTGGCCTTGTCGCCCGTAAACACCCTGACCTCTTTCACTTCGCCAAGGCCGATCACCGCGGCATGGTCTTTGCCGCCGAATGCGTCGAACGCGCCGTCGTGCAGAAGGACGGTCACTTTGTTGAGATAGCCCGCGTCCAGCACGGTGTAGGCCGCGAAATAGATGACCTGCTCCAATGCCTTGGGGCCCATGTCCAGAAGAAGGCCGATCTTGCTGGGCACGCCGCGGAAATACCAGATGTGCGAGACGGGCGCAGCGAGTTCGATGTGCCCCATGCGCTCGCGGCGCACCTTGGCGCGCGTGACTTCCACGCCGCACTTTTCGCATACGATGCCCTTATAGCGGATACGCTTATATTTTCCGCAGTGGCATTCCCAGTCCTTGGTGGGGCCGAAGATCTTTTCGCAGAAGAGGCCGTCCCGTTCGGGCTTTTGCGTGCGGTAGTTGATGGTCTCGGGCTTGGTGACCTCGCCGTACGACCATTCCCTGATTTTTTCGGGAGAAGCAATGCTGATCTGAATGGAATTGAAATCGTTTAACTCGTACATGGTATCCTCCCTTTACTCGTCGTCGCCGTCGTCGCCGAACAGATCGCCCGCGCTCTCATCGTCCGCGTCGTCCTTGTCCTCGTCATCGTCGCCGAAGAGATTTCCGAAAGAGAAGTCCTCGTCCACGTCGGACATATCGTCCTCCTCTTCCTCGCCGCCGAACAGATCGTCCGAAACGAAATCCTCGTCCTCGCCCGCTTCGTCGAAGATCGAGCCGATCCCTTCGTCCTCGCCCTCGTCCTCGTCGGGAAGCCCGAAGTCGAAATCCTGTTCCGCTTCGTGCCTGTCATCGCGGCGAAGATCGCGGTCGTCCTCATCGTCGAATTCGCGGATGATCAGCTCTTCGTTGTTTTCGGTGAGCACCTTGACGTCGAGCGCAAGGGACTGGAGCTCTTTGAGGAGCACCTTGAACGCCTCGGGAATGCCGGGCTCGGAGATGTTGTTCCCCTTGACGATGCTCTCGTACGTCTTGACACGTCCGACGATATCGTCCGACTTGACCGTCAGGATCTCCTGCAGAATGTGCGCCGCGCCGTAGGCTTCGAGCGCCCAGACCTCCATTTCGCCGAAACGCTGGCCGCCGAACTGCGCCTTGCCGCCCAGAGGCTGCTGCGTGACCATGGAGTAAGGACCGATGGAACGCGCGTGGATCTTGTCGTCGACAAGGTGAATGAGCTTGATCATGTACATGATGCCGATGGTAACGCGGTTTTCAAACGGTTCGCCCGTTCTGCCGTCGAATACCTGGAACTTGCCGTCCACCTTGCCTTCGGGATTGAACAGGTTGTTTTCTTCAAACAGCTGCTCGATGTCTTTTTCCGTTGCGCCGTCAAAGACGGGCGTGGCGATCTTCCACCCCAGCTGACGGCATACATAGCCGAGGTGCACTTCGAGCACCTGGCCGATATTCATTCGCGAAGGGACGCCCAGAGGATTCAGAAGGATCTGAAGGGGCGTGCCGTCGGGCAGGAAAGGCATGTCGCTCTGCGGCAGCACGCGGGAAATGACGCCCTTGTTGCCGTGGCGGCCCGCCATCTTGTCGCCGACCTGGATCTTACGTTTCTGCGCGACATAGACGCGCACCAGCTTGTTGACGCCGGGCGAAAGCTCGTCCTTGTTCTCGCGCGTGAAGATCTTGACGTCCACGACGATGCCGCCTTCGCCGTGCGGCACGCGCAGCGACGTATCGCGCACTTCGCGCGATTTCTCGCCGAAGATCGCGCGAAGAAGGCGCTCTTCGGGCGTGAGTTCGGTCTCGCCCTTGGGCGTCACTTTGCCGACGAGGATATCGTTGCTGCCGACCTCGGCGCCGATGCGCACGATGCCGTCCTCGTCCAGATCTTTGAGGGCGTCGTCGCCGACGTTGGGAATGTCGCGCGTGATCTCCTCTTCGCCGAGCTTGGTGTCGCGCGCCTCCGTCTCGTGCTCCTCGATATGAATGGAGGTGAACACGTCGTCCTGCACGAGCTTCTCGGAAATGAGAATCGCGTCCTCGTAGTTATAGCCTTCCCACTCCATGAAGCCGACAAGGATATTTTTTCCGAGCGCAAGCTCGCCGCCCCAGGTGGAAGGGCCGTCCGCAATGACTTCGCCCTTGGCGACCCTGTCCCCCGTCGAAATGATGGGACGCTGATTGAGGCAGGTCCCCTGGTTGGAACGCTCGAATTTTTTCAGGGGATATTCCGCGATGAACCCGCTGTCTTCGCGGATCTTGATGAGGTCGGAGGAAACGCCGACCGCAACGCCCGCTTCCCTTGCACGCACCATGACGCCCGAATCGCGGGCGATGGCCTCCTCGATGCCCGTCGCGACGATCGCCGGCTCCGTCTTGAGGAGCGGCACCGCCTGACGCTGCATGTTCGAGCCCATGAGGGCGCGGTTGGTATCGTCGTTTTCCAGGAAGGGAATGAGCGCGGTCGCGACCGAGACGAGCTGCTTGGGGCTCACGTCCATGTAGTCGATGCTCTCGCGCGGCATCTCCGTGATGAGTTCCCTGTGGCGGCAGCCGACGCGCGCATTGACGAAATGTCCCTCCTCGTCCAGAGGTTCGTTCGCCTGCGCGACGACATAGCGGTCCTCTTCGTCCGCCGTCAGATAGTCCACGTGATCGGTGACGATGCCCGTCGCCTTGTCCACTTTGCGATAAGGCGCCTCGATGAATCCGAATTCGTTGACCTTTGCAAACGTCGCAAGCGAAGAGATAAGGCCGATGTTCTGGCCTTCGGGCGTCTCGATCGGGCACATACGGCCGTAGTGCGAGTGGTGCACGTCGCGCACTTCAAACGTGGCGCGGTCGCGGTTGAGGCCGCCGGGGCCGAGCGCGGAAAGCTTGCGCTTGTGGGTCAGCTCGGCGATCGGGTTGGTCTGATCCATGAACTGCGAGAGCTGGGAAGACCCGAAGAACTCGCGGATGACCGCCGAAATGGGCCGCACGTTGATGAGCGACGAGGGCGTGACCTCCATGGGATCGGCGGTCGCCATGCGCTCTTTGATGAGGCGCTCGAGGCGGGACATACCGATGCGCAGCTGGTTCTGCAGCAGCTCGCCCACCGAACGCACGCGGCGATTGCCGAGGTGATCGATCTCATCGATGGTCCCGATCCCGTACTGCAGGTCGAGGTTGGTCGACACGGCGGCGACGATGTCGTCCACCGTGATGCATTTATGATTGAGCTTTTCGACAAGCGGTTTGATGAGCTTTTTCTCCGCGGGAGAGACGCCCATGACGCGCGTCTCCGCTTCGAGGTCGACCTGCGCCGCTTTCTCGCTGTCGTCGCGGGCAAGCAGTTCGTGGAACAGCTTGCAGGCGGTGACAAATTTCAGGCGGTTGTCCCTGCGCTTTTCGCGATTCTTCTTTTCTTCCTGCTTTTCGTCCGCTTCGGGAGCCGTCTCGTGCGTGTAATAGACCGCGTTGATCTCATCGAGATATTTCTCGGCGACCTCCTCCACGCTCATCGTCTTGCATGCTTCGGCGATCTCGCGGCTGAATCTGAAGTTGGGATAATAGATCGTCTTGAGCAGGCCGAACGCCTTGGGATCCTTGTCCGACAGGGCGGCGAAATCGACGACGTTGTTGGAGATGATCTTGTGCGGGATCTCGCCGTCCACGGGATCGTTGACGAGCACGCAGACGGAACCGATGCCCGCGTTCTGAATGGCGCGCGCCTGTTCCTCGCTCACACGTTCGCCCTTGGTCGCAAGAAGTTCGCCCGTCTCGGGGTGGAAGATATCCTCCGCGACGCGCTGGCCGGGAAGGCGGTAGGCAAGGTTGAGCTTTTTATTGAACTTGTAGCGCCCCACTTTGACCACGTCGTAGCGGCGCGGGTCAAAGAAGAGGTTGTTCAGGTGCTGGCGCACAGATTCCTCGGTGGGCACTTCGCCGGGACGCAGGCGGCGGTAGAGCGCGATCAGGCCATCCGATTCGGTGCGGATGGGCGGCGTCTCCTTTTCGTCGCGGTCGATGGTCGCGCGGATCATTCTGTCCACGTGCTTGTTGCCCTTGTCGTCCTGAGCGGTGAACAGCTCTTCGAGCGCGCGGTTGGAACCGTAGCCGAGCGCCCTGAGCAGCACCGTAGCCGTCAGTTTGCGCTTTCTGTCCACGCTGACCCACAGAACGCCCTGCGGATCCTGCTTGAATTCCAGCCATGCCCCGCGGTTGGGGATGACCGTCGTCTCGTAAATTTTCTTGCCCGTCTTATCCGTCTCGGCAACGTTGTTGACGCCGGGCGAACGGACGAGCTGCGAGACGATGACGCGCTCCGCGCCGTTGATGATAAAAGAGCCGTTCTCCGTCATGAGCGGGAAATCGCCCATGAACACGACGGAGTCGATGATCTCGTCCTTCACCTTGTTGACAAGGCGCACCTTGACGCGCAGCGGAAGCGCATACGTCGCGTCGCGGTTGCGGCACTCCTTTTCGTCGTACTTGGGGGTGTCTCCGAACTCATGCCCTAAAAAGTGCAGTTCAAAGTGGTCGGAAAAGTCCGTGATCGGCGAAAAATCCTCAAAGATCTCAGAGATCCCCTCCTGCACGAATGAATCGTAGCTGTCCTTCTGGATCTCGACGAGATTGGGAATATCGATGACTTCATTGATCTTCCCGAATTTGCGCCGCTCCGTCTTCCCGTACTTTTGAATGGGTAAGTTCATCTCGGCAATATACTCCTTTTTCGTGATTTTTTATTACGATCTACCGAGTATATCTTTTCATCGATAAAAATCGAATTGTCCAAACGGAAAAATGCGCTCTCCCCTTTACAACTGCGCAAAATTGCGCTATAATACGGGAAGAATGTGCCCGGAATGCGTCTGCTTTTCGCCCTGTTTTGTGCAGAAAGGTGCAAAAACGCATTCTGTGCATAGTGATACAGTATGTTATTATAGACCACGCGTGAAAAGATGTCAAACGGTTTTGCGCGGAAAAATTCAATTTTTACGGAATTCGGGCAAAAAAGATGAGAATCGACAAATTTCTGAAAGTTTCCAGGATCTTAAAGCGGCGCACCGTCGCACAGGAGGCCGCCTCCGCGGGCAAAATTTCCGTCAACGGACGGGAAGTCAAACCCTCTTTCCGCGTGAAGGCGGGCGACGTCGTGGAGCTCCGGTTTGCCTCCGGGACGCTGAAATTCCGCGTCCTGGAACTGCGGGAGACGGCCAAAAAGGACGACGCAGCCTCCCTTTACGAGGTGATCGCATGATCAGCGTCATTCTCTGCGCCGCAGGGAAGGGAGAGCGCGCCGGGTTTTCCGAAAACAAGGTGTTGCGGGAGCTGAACGGCCTGCCCGTCCTGAGCTACTCGCTGTCGGCATTCTCCGCCGTTGCGGATGAGATCCTTGTCGCCTGCCGCGCAGAGGACGAGGCGCGCATTTCGGCGCTTCTCGCCCCCTTCCCGAACGCGCGCACCGTCATCGGCGGCGCGTTCCGCACGCAGAGCGTCTATTTTGCGCTCCACGAAGCAAAGGGCGACCTGGTGCTCGTCCACGACGCGGCACGGCCGTCCGTCACGAAAAAGATCATCGATGACTGCATCGCCTGCGTCAGAAAATACGGCAGCGGCGTGTGCGCCCTGCCCGCAACGGACACGACCGTCCTTGTCAGGGACGGCCGCATCGTGTCCGTCCCCGCGCGCAAAGACGTTTTCGCCGTACAGACGCCGCAGGGATTTATGCGCGACGACCTGCTGCGGGCATACGACCGGGCGTTTGAAGAGGAGCGCGAAGAAGAATTCACCGACGACAGCGGCGTGTACGCGGCATACATCGCGCCGCCGCACATCTTCCGGGGAGACCGCGCCAACAAAAAACTCACCTATTCCGAGGACTTTTCCCCTGCCGAACGCGTCGGGTTCGGCGTCGATACTCACGCCTTCGGCGAAGGAGACCATATTGTGCTCGGCGGGATACGAATCCCCCACACGCGCGGGCTCGTTGCACATTCGGACGGCGACGTGCTCGTCCATGCCCTGATGGATTCCCTCCTGTCCGCCGCGGGGCTGCGCGACATCGGATACTATTTCCCCGACACGGACGATCGCTTTGCGGGAGCGGACAGCATGGCGCTGCTTGCCGAAGTCATGCGGCTTGTCCGGGAACAGGGACTTGCGCCGAAAAACGTCAGTCTCTCCATTCTGGCACAGCGTCCCCGCCTTGCGCCGCACATCGAGGCAATGAGACGCAGCCTTTCCGCCGCCCTCTCCCTCCCCCTTTCCGCCGTCGGGATCGCCGCAGGCACCAATGAAAAGCTCGGCTACGTCGGCGAAGAAAAGGGAATCACCTGCTTTGCAACGGTACTGCTTGAAATTGTAAGGAGCATGTAACATGATTCCTTTGATCGTCGTCGCCATTGTTTTCGGCGTGCTTCTTCTTTTCCTCGGAGCGATCCTCCGGTATTATTTCAACAGGCCGGAAGCCAGAGGAAGGCGCGGAGAAAACTATATTTCCGGTATCCTGCACCGCTGCTGTCGTTCGGAACACGATCATGTGATCGACAATATCATTCTTTTCAATCAAAAGAATCAAAGCTCTTCGCAGATCGATCATATCTTTATTTGCCAGCACGGCGTCTGTGTGATCGAAACCAAAAATTATTCCGGAACGATTTATGGAAACGATGAGCAGCATGAATGGACGCAGGTTCTTGCAGGCGGACGCGTCAAAAATCAACTCCATTCCCCCGTCAAGCAAAACGCAACTCATATCTATCTTGTCAAATCAATCCTCGGAAAAAACGTCCCGGTCTTTGGTTTTGTCGTCTTTGTTCAGGGCAACATCGAAAATGTTTACAGCCGGTATGTCTGCTCGCCGTCGGAATTGCAGCACCGTCTTTTGACGCTCAACCAAGGCAATGCCCTGCTCTCTGCCACGCAACAGGATGAAGTTTATAACACGCTCTGCAATTATCGCGACCGATATTCTGTTTCAGAGGAAGAACACCTGCAAGACATCTATAAAATGCAATCGGATATTGCCGCCAATATCTGTCCGCGCTGCGGCGGAAAACTGATATTGCGTAACGGAAAATACGGACAATTCTACGGCTGTTCCAATTACCCGAAATGCAAATTCACAAAACAACTCAAATAGGAATTCTGTATGCCGAAATCTCTGACACAATTTGTATGCGCCGAGTGCGGGTACGTATCGCCCAAATGGTTGGGAAGATGCCCCGACTGCGGAAAGTTCAACACCCTTGTCGAAGAGCCCGTTGCGCCTGCCGCGCCCTCTTCCAAAAAACAGGCCATGCGTCCCGCCGCTTCGCGGGCGCTTCCCCTTTCCCAGGTGAAATTTGAACGGTATGAGCGCGTCTCATCGGGCATTGCCGAGCTTGACGTCGTGCTGGGCGGCGGCATCGTGCGGGGCTCGCTCGTGCTGGTAGGCGGAGACCCCGGCGTCGGAAAATCCACCCTTCTGACACAGGTCGCCGCGCACCTTTCCAAAGAGCACAAAGTGCTCTACCTTTCCGCCGAAGAGAGCTGTTCCCAGGTCAAACTCCGCTGCGAGCGGCTGAAAATTGACGCGGACACCCTGATGCTGCTCAACGAAACCAACCTTGAGAATGCGGAGGAGGCCATTCTGGAAGCGGAATACGTGATCGTGGACTCCATTCAGGCGATCTACACCGATGCGCTCACATCGGCCGCGGGCAGCGTCGGACAGGTGCGCGAATGCGCGGCCCGCCTCATGCGCATCGCAAAGTCCCGCGGCATCACCTTTTTCATCGTGGGACACGTCACCAAGGAAGGCACGCTGGCCGGGCCCAAGGTGCTTGAACACATCATGGACGCCGTGCTCTATTTTGAAGGCGAACGGACAGAAAATTTCAAGATCCTGCGCGCGGTCAAGAACAGATTCGGATCGGTGCAGGAAGTGGGCGTATTTGAAATGACGGACGAAGGGATCTTCGGGCTTTCCGATTATTCCTCCCTCTTCCTCTCCGACAGCCGCGGCGAGGCGGCGGGCGCGGTCGTCACGCCAAGCGAGACGGGCAACCGTTGCATGATGGTGGAGATCCAGACGCTCATGTGCAGGACGGCTTACGGCCTTCCCCGCCGCATGTCGCTCGGCGTGGATTTCAACCGCCTTGTGGTGCTTATCGCCGTCCTTGAAAAACGGTGCGGGCTCGTCCTCGGCGCACAGGACGTCTACCTCAATGCCATGGGCGGGATCCGCCTGAACGAGCCGAGCGCCGACCTTGCCGTCTGCGCGGCCCTTGCGAGCGCGGAAAAAATGACTCCCGTCGAAAAATATACCGCCGTATTCGGAGAAGTCGGCCTGACCGGCGAAGTGCGCGGCGTGAACTGCGCCGACAAGCGCGTCAACGAATGCCTGAAAATGGGATTCCGACGCGTCGTCCTGCCCGAAAAAAACATGAAGGCATGTGAAAAATTCAAGGGAAAGATCGAACTTGTTCCCGTGCGATATGTCTCGGAAATGATAAAAGCCCTGTTCCCGAAAGAGCCCGGGCAGGCGTAAAGACCGGGCGCCCGCGCCGAACGGCGCGGGCGCCCGAAACATCATCATACGGCAGCGCGCCGCGGAAAATTCCGCGGCGCGCTGCACATTGATCAGACGTCATTCATTTTTTGTTTCATCTGTCTGCCCGTCCGGCTTTTCGTCCGCAGCAGGTTCGGAACCGGAAGCGACCTGCGCCGCAAGCTGGGCGCGTTTTTTGCGCTTTTTCTTTCCGACGCCGAGAACGTCCGCAAGTTTCTTCCCGGAAAAGATGTTCAGCGCAAGGAAGACGATATTGAACACCGTGAGCGCAAGCATCTGATAGGGCGGCTCCACCGTAACGGAGATGAACTCAAGATTGTACCCGAAACTGCCGGTCAGCTCGGCGATCAGTTCCTGACCGCCCGCACACTGCATGACGTCCACGACATAGTGCTCGAGCTCGGCGATCGGCGTCGCCATAAAGGAATACCGCAGGAGCGCGCAGGAATAGGTTCCCGGAATAAACGCGCATACGGTCTGCACCCAGGTGGGAAGCATTCCGAGCGGCATATAGGCGCCGATCAGAAAGCCCACGGCCGTCGAAAACACCGCCACGAGGCTTGCCATCGTGCCCTCCGTCTTGATGAACGAGCAGATGAACACCGTCATCAGCGTGGAGGAGATCGTCGTGTACAGCATGATGCCGAAAATGGTAATGAAGTCGGTGAAATTCAGGAAAAATTCCTGCATACATGCAAGGTACACAAAGCAGATGATCAGATAGACGATGCACACGAGCAGCGTGACGAGGAAGTTGAACACGACATAGCTGCCGATCAGCGCTCCCCTTCTGATGGGCGCGGAGGCAAAATCGCGGTTGACGCCGTTCTGCTTATCCTCCACGAATACGTTGTTGGTCTGCAGCGAGACCGTAATGGACGACAGCGCGGCGATCCCCGAAAGCATCCAGGAATCGACAAGCGTTTCGATATATTTCATGAGCTGCTCGCTCTTGGGAATATTATTTTCGAGCAGCACATTGTTCACCGTGGACAGCTCCAGCTGGCGCAGGAAGAAGATATAGACCGCAAAGATGATGACGGGCACGAGCAGCGTGTACATCAGACGGATCTTGTTCTTGAAAAAGACGAGCAGGTGGCGGCGGGTCAGCTGGAAGAATACCGAAACATTGCTCTTTGCCTTACTTTGCATCGTGCTCCTCCCCCGTCTGTACGATATTGCGGCCGGTCACATTCAGGAATACGTCGTCCATGGTCCCCTTGATGATCTCCACGTCCGCGGTATATTCGTCGAATTCACGCATCAGCCGCTTTGCGCTGTCGCTGTTTTCCACCACGATGCGATATGCCTTTTTGACGGGATCGTACGTATACGAATATCCCCCGCGCATCAGCGCTGTCTCAAATGCCTCGCTGCGCTTCATGTAGCTCAGAAGGCTGTCATAGGAGTACCTGTTTTTCAGCTCGTTGGGCGTGCCCTCCGCAATGATGGATCCCTTGTCCATGATCACGACATAGCCCGCCTTTTCCGCCTCCTCCAGATAATGGGTGGTGAGGAACACCGTCATGCCCGTTTCCATGCGGATATTGTCAATGAGCGACCAGACGGTGAGACGGGTCTTGGGATCGAGCCCCGTGGACGGTTCGTCCAGCATCAGAAGCCGCGGGCGATGCACCATGGCGCGCGCGATATCCACCCGCCGCTGCTGTCCGCCGGACAGGTTTCCGACGGGCCGCTTCAGAATGGACTGCAACGACAGAAGTTCGATGATCTCTTCCACGTTTCGCTTTTTTTCGGCATGCGACAGCCCGTAAAAGGATGCGCGCACATCGAGATTTTCCCAGACCGTGAGCTGTTTGTCCAGAACGCTCGACTGAAAGACGATGCCGATCTCCTGTTTGATCTGCTCTGCCTGCGTGTCGAGATCGTGTCCGCACACGGTCACCCTGCCCGCATCTTTTTTCAGAATGGAACAGATGATGTTGATCGTCGTGCTCTTTCCCGCGCCGTTGATGCCGAGAAAGGCAAAGAGCGAACCCTTTTTGACGGTAAATGAAATGTCGTTGACTGCTTTCACGTCGCCGTAGGATTTGGAAAGATGTTCTACCGTGACCGAATATTCCATAAAAACAGCATCATTCTCCTTCCGCCGCCTGCGGAGGCGGCGCGTTGCGGGTAGTCTTTCCCCAGCTCGGTTTGGACATTGCGCCGATGCACAACGTCACCGCATACAAAACAAGAAACACCGGGAACAACAGCACTGCGGAGATCAGTTCGCGGCGTTTTTTTGCACCGAGTTTTTTGTAGTCGACAATGGCCAGAATGGCCGCCTGCCCGAACCCGAACAGAACGAACAGCCCGCCCACGATGCCGACCGCGCTCCAGAGCGTGTTCCACAGCATATCCGAATAATAACCGACCGACATCCACGTGACGGCGATCGTGCCGTTCACGACAAGAGCCGTGTACGTAAAGTGATAGATATAGTACAGCGGCACCCAGATCGAGATGAGGATCGCAAGAAAGTTGAAGATATACGTCAGGAACATTTCAAGGTAGGAAAAGTTCCCCGTCGTGAAAAACTTCCCGAACATCTTCAGGAGCTGTCCTTTAAGCAGTTCCATGCTGCCCGAGCCGATGCGCTTGTTGCGGCTGAGCGTCACCCGGAACGAGGAAGGCATATCCTCATAGGCGACGGCGTCCTCCACATAGTGCCCCTTCCGGCCCTCCAGCATGCGGTTGAAGTTGAACTCCGCATCTTCCGAAATGGTCTTGCAGTCGTAGCCGCCGCATTCTTTCAGCATCCTGAGGCTCATCATCGAGCCGGACCCGTTGATATGCGCGGAAACGCCCATGCGCTCCCGCACGCGGCTGCCGAACCTGGAATCGAAGGCATAAAAGAGCGCGCACGCCTTGGTGTAAAAATTCTGCGTTCCGTTGAGCGCGCCCTCATAGGAGCGGGCAAAGTCCACGCCCGACTGATAGGCGTCGTTCATGAGCAATGTGAACTCCGGATTGACATGGTTGTCCGCATCGATCCGGAGAATGAAGTCATATGCCTGTTCCCCGCTCAGCGCCATGATGTGATCGACGCCGTGCTTCATGGGATAGAGGGCCATGCGGTGTGCGGGATCGGGATCGTCGAGGACAAGTACCTTTGCCCCCGCCCGTTCGGCGAGTTCCGCCGTCCTGTCCGTGCAGTTGTGCGCCACGACGAAGACATCGAACTTTTCGCGGGGGTACTTCTGTCCGTCGATCAGGCTTTTCACCGTGTCGTAGATCACGTCCTCTTCATTGTGTGCGGGAATGAGATAAGCGACCCGCCCCTTGACTGCGCTCTCCTTCCACGTCTTCTTTTTGACAAAGGAAAAGAGCACGTAAAAGATCTGCAGAAGCAGAGGGATCGCAATGATGATGAGCACAACGTAATTGATAATGCTCAATATACGGAACAGGATCTCATGCCACATACATTCCCCTCACTTTCTTGTGCCGATGCACTTCTTTTCCGAATTATACATGATTTCACACATGCTGTCAACCGCTTTACGACTTCTGCCCGGGAAACGCACCCATGTAAATGCCGAGCACTTCCTCTTCGGTCGGCTCATACGCCGACTTTCTGATATTCTTGTTGCCCATGGCGCGACGGGCGAAATCGGCGAGCCGTTCTGCGGGAATGTCCTCCCGTTTGCCGAGCAGCGTATCCAGGACGGAGCAGACGCCGTCAAGCGTATCGCCGCAGGCCGAGAGAATGCGTCCGAGGGCGTCCACCCCCTTCTTTTCGCACAGCCTGAGCGCACCAGGAAGCAGCAGGCCGTTCGCCCGACCGTGATCGATGTTGTAAAAGTAGGTGAGGTAGTATCCCATGCCGTGCACGGCGGTCGTGCCCGACTGGGCGATCGTCATGCCCGCCAGCATGGAACCGTACAGCAGGCCGTCCCGTTCCGCGAGCGTGAGCGCTCCCGCCGTCCGCGAAAGGAGCGGATACAGAACGCGCAGGCTCTCCATGGCGAGCGCATCGGATACGGGCGTCGCCCTGCGGGAGAGCATGCCTTCGACCGCATGGGAAAACGCGTCCAGCGCCGTGTTAACCGTGGAAGCGACGGGAAGATGCTCCATATATTTTCCGTCCAGAAAGGCGAGGCGCGGAAACATTGCGGGGCTTGTGATGCTCGTCTTGGTCTGTTTTTCGTCGTTGGTCAGAATGGCGTAGGGCGTGACCTCGCTGCCCGTTCCGGCCGTGGTCGGAATGTGCGCCATGGGAAGCGCCTCCGCCGCATAGCCGCCCGCAAAGATCTCCCCGTCCGGGCGATCCTGCACCGCAAGCGTCGCGATCGCCTTTGCCGCGTCCATGGGCGAACCGCCCCCGGCCGCAACGATGAAATCCGCACCCGCCGCCCGCAGCAGGGCGACCCCTTCCCGCACGCATGCGACGGTCGGGTTGGGCATCACGCGGTCGAACACCGTTGCCGTCTGGCCGTTCGCTTCCAGCGCGGCAAGCACATCGCCGAGCGCGCCGTTTTTGGCAGAGCTCCTGCCCGTGACGATGAGCGCGTGAGAGCCGAGCTCCTTCAGCCGCGCGCCCTGTTGTATGACGCAGTCCCGTCCGAAGAAAACCTCCGTCGGCATGTAATAGGCAAATGCGTTCATTTCTTATCCTCCTGACCGAGTACCGCCACCGCGCGGCAGATGGGAATTCCCTTGGCGGAAAAATTCGCCTCGTACTCCGTGACGATATTTCCCTCCGCATATTCGCTGTGATGCAGATCGCGCGTGATCTCCTTCACTTCAAATCCGTTTTCGCGGAATTTCCGCAGCGAATAATCGAAGAAGGGCGCGCTGTCCGTCTTTTGCACGATCTCCCCGCCCGGCCGCAGCAGTCTTTTGTAGATGGCCAGAAAGCGATCGGAGGTCAGGCGCTGTTTTTCCCTGCCCGCCTCGGGCAGCGGCGTGGAGAAGTTGAGATAGATGCGCCCGATGCTCTTCTCCGGGATATAGCACGGCAGGATCTCCGCCGCAATGTTGAGAAAGCGGACGTTCGGGATCCCTTCGCGCTGAACGTGCTCCATTGCCGTGAGCACCACATTGGTGCATACCTCCACCGCAAGGAAATCGCACTCCGGGCGGCGCTTTGCAAGTTCGGCGATGAACGCGCCGTTCCCGCAGCCGATCTCCAGTTCGACAGGGGCGTCCCGCCCGAACAGGGCGGAATAATCGATCAGGGCGCGGTAATTTTCGGCCGCTTCCTTGAGATTTTTGCAGGGCTTTCCGCGCGCAACAAGAATCGCCGCGCATGCCTCCATGCGCGGCTCCAGATTGCGCTTTCTGCGCATCCGCATTATTTTGCCCCCGTCGAGCCGAATCCGCCGACCCCGCGCACGGTCTCCGAAAGCTCCTCCGCCTCCGAAAATTCCGCCGTGTAATAGGGCGCGATCACGAGCTGGGCAATGCGGTCCCCCGCTTCCACCCTGCGCGCCGCCGTCCCGTGATTGTGCAGGGCGACCATGATCTCGCCGCGGTAGTCGCAGTCAATGACCCCCACCTTGTTGGCGGGCGCAAGATCCTGCTTGCAGGCAAGGCCGCTCCTTGCATAGACGAGCCCCACCGTTCCCGCGGGGAGCTCCACGGCGATGCCCGTATGCACGAACGCCGTCCCGCCCGCAGGGATATCAGCACCCGCGCTCGCATACAGATCCGCACCCGCCGCGCAGGGCGAACCGTAGACGGGAAGTTTCGCGTTTTCGTCCAGTTTTTTTACGTTGACTTTCATGAAAAACTCCTTGAAAAGAGCATACAACCTTTTGCCGGTTTTGTCAAGATTTTCGGCCGGGAATCAGGCGGAAACACGCCGGAAATCATGTCCGGACGGCGTATTGTTCCGGAAATACCCCCAATTCGCGCCTGTTGGCGCGCAGGACATGGCAAAACGGCCAAAATGCAAAAAGCGCGGCATGTGCCGCGCTTTTCTTCTCGTCTTTGATCAGCGGATGCTGTAAAGAAGATCGGTGTAAGTGGGATAAGGCCAATAATCGGAGGAGCAGAGCTTTTCCATGCTGTCCGCAAGGGCGCGCACCGCCTCCATGTCGGGCACAACGACGTGGGCCATCTTCTGCGAAGCGGGCCCCTCCCCCGCAGGCATTTCGGACAGATCTTTTTCCAGTTTCTTCATGGCGGCGGCAAAGGCCTCATTCATGGTGGAGAGCTTTTCCGCAAGCGTCTCGTCCGCGCCGCACGCAAGTTTTTCGGAGACCGCGCGTTTGGCAGCGATCACGGAGCACAGCTCCGCAATATATCCGTTGACGGCGGGATAGATGTCCTGTTTGCCCATTTCGAGCATGGTCAGCGCCTCGATGTTGATCGTCTTGATGTAATTTTCCAGCGAGATGTTCGCACGGGCGATGACTTCTTTTTCCGTATAGACGCCCTGACGGACAAAGACGTCGATGTTCTCGCGCTTGAAGTATTCGGGAACGGCGTCTGCGGTCGTCTTGTTATTGAGCAGTCCCCTGCGCTCCGCCTCCGGCTCCCAGTCGGGGCCGTAGCCGTTGTAGTTGAAGATGATGCGGTAATGGTCTTTCAGCAGCTTTTTCGTGTACTTCCGGCAGGCCGCCTCAAAATCCTGCGCGCCGGAGAGCGCGTCGACCGCCTCGGAGAACGTCTCCGCAACGATGGTGTTGAGCACGATGTTCGGATCTGCGACGGAGGCCTGCGAACCGAGCATGCGGAACTCGAATTTGTTGCCCGTGAAGGCAAAGGGCGACGTGCGGTTTCTGTCCGTCGTGTCGATGGGGAAAATGGGCGATTCGGGCACGCCGATGGAGCCGGGAACGGCCTTCTTCGGCACATATTCGCGCCCCAGAACGATGCTGTCCACCAATGCTCCGAGCTGATCGCCGAGATAGACCGAAATGATCGCGGGAGGCGCCTCGTTCGCGCCCAGACGGTGATCGTTCCCCGCCGAAGCGACGGACGCGCGCAGAATGCCCTGATAGGTATCCACAGCCTCGATGACGCAGGCAAGCACGAGCATGAACAGCGTATTCTTTTCGGGGTTTTCGCCGGGATCCAGCAGATTGAGCCCCGTATCGGTGGACAAGGACCAGTTGTTGTGCTTTCCCGAACCGTTCACGCCCTCAAAGGGCTTTTCGTGCAAAAGGCACACCATGTGGTGTTTCCGGGCAACTTTTTTCATCAGCTCCATGGTGAGCTGGTTGTCGTCCACGGCAACATTGGTCGTCGTAAAGACGGGCGCGAGCTCGTGCTGTGCGGGAGCGACCTCGTTGTGTTTGGTCTTTGCAAAGATCCCGTACGACCAGAGCGTTTCGTCGAGATCGCGCATGAAATCGGAGATCCGGGTCTTGAGGACGCCGAAATAATGGTCTTCCAGCTCCTGCCCGCGCGAAGGCGCCGCGCCGAACAGCGTGCGTCCCGTCAGAATGAGGTCCTTGCGCTGGTTGTACACGTCTTCGTCGACCAGGAAATATTCCTGTTCGGGCCCCACCGTGGTGGAAACTTTGCGGCAGCCGATGCCGAACAGTTTCAGAAGCCGTTTTGCCTGCGCGTCGAGCGCGGTCATGGATTTGAGAAGAGGCGCCTTTTTATCGAGCGTCTCCCCCGTATAGGAGACAAAGACGGTGGGAATGTAGAGCGTTCCCTCCTTGACAAAGGCGGGAGAAGTGGGATCCCACGCAGTATATCCGCGCGCCGCGCTCGTC
Source organism: Candidatus Gallimonas merdae (assembly GCA_904419525.1). Taxonomy (GTDB): domain Bacteria; phylum Bacillota; class Clostridia; order Christensenellales; family Borkfalkiaceae; genus Gallimonas; species Gallimonas merdae. Next base: position 18,478 of record CAJFRT010000012.1, on the reverse strand, counting down.
ATGCGCGATCCGCCCGAAGGAAAGCTGGAGGCGTCCGGTTCACCCACGATCAGGTTTTTGCCCGTGAGCTGCATGATGACCTTATCGCCCGAAGGCTCAATAAAGCTGTCATGTTTGGAAGCGGTCAGATTGGTGAGCGGCTGGAACCAGTGCGTGTAGTGCGTGGCCCCCTTGGAGACCGCCCAATCCTTCATCGCATTCGCGACCGCGCCCGCAATGGACGAATCGAGAGGCTCCCCTTCATCGATCGTCTTGCGCAGGGACTTGTAGACCTCTCTCGGCAGTGAATTCTTCATCACCTCGTCGGTAAAGACGTTGCTGCCGAACAGCTCTGTGACCTTCATGTATCTCTCTCCTTGGTTTTGAAATCGGAACATAGCGGGCCGATGCCCTTTGACGCTACAATTATATGATTTTTCGGGCGGCAAGTCAATCATTTGCCCGCCCTTTTGCCCGCTTTCGGAATTTCGCGTTCATGATACGATCCATAAGCGCTGCTTAAGGAAAACCGCACGGCAAGAATGTGCCGTGCGGCCTGGCAATCAGTCCTTTTTCTCTTTCACGATCGCGATATGCACGTCGTCAAGCTGCTTTTGTTCGACGGGCGAGGGCGCGTTCATCAGAAGATCGCGCGCCTTGGCGTTCATCGGGAAGGCGATGACTTCGCGGATATTCACGGTATCCGAAATGAGCATGACCATTCTGTCCACGCCGGGAGCGACGCCCGCATGCGGAGGCGCGCCGTACTCGAACGCATGATAGAGCGCGGGGAACTTCTTTTCCACGTCCTCCTTGCCCAGCCCCACGAGGGAGAACGCCTTGACCATGATCTCGGGATCGTGATTTCTGACCGCGCCCGAAGAGAGCTCCACGCCGTTGCACACGATGTCGTACTGATAGGCAAGCACTTCCAGGGGATCCTGCTCTTCCAGTGCCTTCATGCCGCCCTGCGGCATGGAGAACGGGTTGTGGCAGAATTCAAGCTGACCGGACTCCTCCCCGATCTCGTACATCGGGAAATCGACGATCCAGCAGAAGCGGTACACATTTTTTTCGAGCAGGTCGAGCGCGGTCCCCAGCATGGTGCGCAGAATGCCCGCGCGCTTCTGCACGAGCGAACGCTTATCCTCGGCGATCACGGCGACAAAGGATCCCGCCGCAATGCCGAGCCGTTCTCTGAGCGCATCGGCGCGCTCTGCAACGAACTTGGAAATGCCGCCCGCGGGCGCACCGTTCTCGTCCAGTCTGAACCAGAACATGGCCCCGCCTTCCGTCTTCACCTTGAACTCTTCGGCGAGCTTGTCGATCTGCTTTCTGGCAATGCCCGCGTTCCGGACGGCGATCGCCTTGACGATTTTCCCCTCCACCGCCGCAAAGCCGCAGCCCTGCATCAGGTCGGTGATATCGCAGACGGTGAGCGGATTCCTCAGATCGGGCTTGTCCGTGCCGTATGTTTCCAGCGCGTCGCGGTAGGCGATCCTGCGGAAAGGCGGCTTGTCCGCCTCCCAGCCCGAAAACTTTGCAAAGACGGGAGGAAGCACCTTTTCCAGTACGGCGAACACGTCCTCCTGCGTGGCGAACGCCATTTCGATGTCGAGCTGATAAAACTCGCCCGGAGAGCGGTCGGCGCGCGCGTCCTCATCGCGAAAGCAGGGCGCGATCTGAAAATATTTGTCAAAGCCGGAGCACATCAGCAGCTGTTTGTACTGCTGAGGCGCCTGGGGAAGCGCATAGAACTCGCCCGGATACAGACGGCTGGGCACGATGTAATCGCGCGCGCCCTCGGGCGAGGAACTCGTCAGAATGGGCGTGGAGATCTCAAGGAACCCTTCCTGCGTCATCAGCCGGCGCAGTTCCGCAACGATCGCGGCGCGCAGCACGATCTTATCTTTTACGGCGGGATTTCTCAGGTCAAGGAAGCGATACTTCAGGCGCGCGTCCTCGCCCGCCTCCGTCGAACGGGAGACCTCGAAGGGAAGCGCCTGCGTGGTGCGCCTTCCGAGCACCTCCACCTTCTCGGGAACGATCTCGATCCTGCCCGTGGGAAGTTTGTCGTTGGGCGCAGAGCGCAGAACGACGGTGCCCTCCACCGACAGGGTGGATTCGGTCGGGATCTCGCGAAGCTGCGTGAGACAGGGCTCCTCCGTCGCGACGACCTGCGTCGTGCCGTAAAAATCGCGGATCACGGCGAACAGCAGCCCGCCCTTATCGCGCTTGGAATCCAGCCAGCCGCAGATCTTTACCCGCTTGCCGGCATCGCTCTCCCTCAGTTCGTTGCAGTTGTGCGTTCTGTATGCCATAGGTTTTTCCTTTTGCGTTGAATTCACCGTTGATTATATCCCCCGCATCAAAAAAAGTCAAGGGAATTGTCAATTCCCCTGAAAACTTTCCAGCCAATCATACGCCGCCCGGCGCGAAGAAAAAACATAGTACGGCCTTCCGCTCTCCTCCAGTGCGGAGAGCATGGCGGGGCGGACGGTCTGTTCATAGCCGCGGATCCACGCCTCGAACTCCTCATCGACGCGTTCGGGGCAGCCGTCCGCCATATCCGGGCGCGTTCTGCCCCGGTATTGCTCCGCGCGCGCATATGCGCTTTCGAGGCAGATCTGCGCAGGGATATCCAGAAAGACCGCCGCATCCGCCGCACAGAGCCGCCGCTGCAGGGTGCGGTGATAATTTCCGTCCATCACCCATGCGGGCCGCGCGAGCCGATCCGCCAGAAGAGCGTCGAACTCCTCCGTACTGCGGTTCACCCACCCGGGCAGCCACCACAGCCGGTCAAGATGCACCACGGGGAGCGAAAACCGCGCACCCATGTCCGCGGCGAACGTCGATTTCCCGGCGCCGCCGTTGCCCAAAATCAGGATTTTCCGATAGGGAAACTGCATATTCCTCCTTTATCTGACGACGATGAGCCGCTTTTTCGCCCGCGTGACGGCGGTGTACAGCCACTGTTTTCCGTCCTCAAAGTAGCCCGATTCATCGAGCACGACAACAAAATCATATTCCGACCCCTGCGCCTTGTGGCAGGTCACGGCATAGGCGAATTCAAAACGGCAGACGGCGTCCTCGCGCCGCACTTTGAAGCGGCGGAGCGTTTCAAGGTTTCCCTCGTGCACCAGAATGCCGTTCGTCAGAAGACACGCCTTGGCCCCATAGCCGTGAAAGTACTGTCCGCGTGTGAAAATGCCCGCGTCAAAGGGCAGATCTTCCAGCGTGTCCGGCAGAAAATCGGGCGTGAAATCGAGCTGTCCCAGGCCGTCCAACTGTTCGCGCACATTGTGACAGGTGCCGATGATCCCGTTGACGAGGTGGAAATCCCCCTTTTCGTCGAGCGTCTTGCTCCAGTCGTTCAGGGTGCAGACGAGCTTTTCGCCGTCGCACGGAAGCAGGGCGTCCGCCGCAATGCCGCGGAACATGCGCGTTTCGCGGTTGACGGCGTTCCTCGTCCTGTTGGTGCCGACAATGATCTGATCGGCCTGCGTGAAGAGCCGCTCCCGAAGCTGCGGGGTCAGTTCGCGGCGGGGAATGACGCTGACGCAGCCGTCCTCCCCGTAGAGCGGCACACCCCCGCGGCGGACACGTTCGGCAAGGCGCACAATGGGGTTGTCCTTTTCCTGCCGCACGATCTCTTTCAGCGTGACGACGGGCATGGAAAGAAGGGTGTTGCTGCCCTTGACGGGAGGGAGCTGCGCCGGGTCGCCGCAGCACAGGCACTTGACGCCGAAGGACAAAAGATCGCGCAGCACATCGTCGGAGACCATGCTCGTCTCGTCCAGAACGATGAGCCGGATCGCGGAATCGATCTTCTCCTTTTTCACAAAGCGCAGGAAGCGCTCGGAGACGACCTCGCCGTTCTCGTCCACCTCGATGTCCTCTTCCCGGGTATAGATGAGGCTGTGCACCGTGGAGGCGGGAACGCCTGCGCGGATCAGAACGGAGGCAGCCTTCCCCGTGGGAGCGACGAATACGGCGCTCTCCCCGGGAATGAGGCCGAGCTGACGCACGACGTAATCGACAAGAAAGGTCTTGCCCGTCCCCGCATAGCCGCACAGCACGAAGATCTGCGTATTCAGATGTAAAAACCACTCTTCAATGAGCGCCGCCGCATCTGCCTGATCGGCCGTGAGCGAGACTTCCCTTTCGTCCATGCGACCAGTATATCATATCGGCCGGTCAGATGCAAACATTCGTTCACACAATTTTCCTCTTTTTTTCTTCTGCGGCGTTGCAATTTTCGTACAAACATGATATAATACCCAAAATCAGCGCATTGGGAGACATACGATGTATCGGGCAAAACTCGACCTTATCCGCACGGAACGGGCCATCAAGGAAGTCAAGGACACATTTGAAAGGCTGCTTGCCGAAGCACTCAACCTCTCGCGCATCAGCGCACCCCTGTTTGTCCCCGCGGGCAGCGGCCTCAACGACAACCTGAACGGTGTGGAACGCCCCGTCTCCTTCGATCTCAGGTCGACGGGCACCCGCGCGGAAGTGGTGCAGTCGCTGGCCAAATGGAAGCGCTATGCCCTTGCAAAATACGGATTCGAGCCGCACAGCGGGCTCTACTGCGACATGAACGCGATCCGCCGCGACGAAGAACTCGACGCCCTGCACTCCGTCTATGTCGATCAGTGGGACTGGGAGGCGGTCATTCTGCGCGAGGACAGAACGCGCGAGTATTTGGAAACCACGGTGAAAAAAATATACGCCGCCATGCGCACGGCGGCGGAACAGCTCTGCAAAGATTATCCGGAGCTTGAAAACTATTTTACGAAAGACATCACGTTCGTGACGACGCAGGAACTGGAGGACGCCTACCCCGCCCTTGCGCCCAAGGAACGGGAGTGTGTGTTCACACAGGAACACGGCGCGGCGTTCGTCATGCAGATCGGCGGAAAGATGCGTTCCGGATTCCGGCACGACGGACGTTCCCCCGACTATGACGACTGGACGCTCAATGGCGATATCGTGCTGTGGTATCCCCCGCTCGGCTGCGCGTTCGAGCTCTCCTCCATGGGGATCCGCGTGGACGAAGCGGCGCTCATTTCCCAACTCACGGAGAGCGGCTGCCTCGACCGCCTGAACCTGCCCTTCCACAAGGCCCTGGCCGAGGGCGAACTGCCGCTGACGATGGGCGGAGGCATCGGCCAGTCGCGGCTTTGCATGTTCCTTCTGAACAAGGCGCACATCGGCGAAGTGCAGGTGTCCGTCTGGGACGAAAAGACGCTCGATTACTGCCGTGAAGAGGGCATCGGGCTCATGTGACTATCTTCCGAACTGCGCATATAAATACCGTCCGCCGAGGTTCAGCCCCAGGCGGACGTTTCCTTTTTCAAGGGGAAAGGTCCGCGCCGCCGCGCCCCTGCCGCGGGGGACAAAGGCGATGCGTCCGCCATCGGGATCCGCCTCGTATTGCAGGCTGTACTCCCCTTCACAGCCCTCCGCCGTCCGCCAGAAGAGAGTCGCCTCCCCCTCATAGGAAAGGATCAGCCGCACATATTCAAACGATGAGAGCATGTCCTCCCCCGCGAGCGTGAGCGTCTCGCAGCGGTATTCCCCCACATACGGACGGGACAACTCCGGAAGCGAACTCATTTCGGAGACCGTTCCGCCCTCGCACCCCGCACACAGGGCCGCGGCAAATGTCAGCGCAAGCAGCGCACCAAAGTACTTTCGCATGAGAAAAGTATTTGCAATTTGCGCGCTTTCATGTTACAATACCCTACAAGTAAGGGAAAACGGGAGAATTTTTCATGACTTTCGACTACGAACTGGTGGGCAAGATCGGTTCCATGGCGCTCATCGACCGGGAGGACGGCATCATCGACTATACGCGGGTCGCGCGCATCTCGCGGGAACTGCGCCCCGGATATATCTGGGTCTCAAGCGGCGCCACGGAGATCGGGCGGCTGGATTTTCTGCAGCGCACGGGGAAAGAGCTGTCCGGCGAAAACGCCAAGACGGACTATGCGGCGCAGGGGCAGACCATTCTCATGCAGACATACCGTCAGTTTGTCGATCCCGCATATTCGGTGCGGCAGGTACTCGTCGAACACCATCACTTCAACGACGAAAAAAAGAGCGAGCACCTGAAGGGTCTGCTGCTCAGATGCCGCGAACAGAACGCGATCCCCATCGTCAACTACAACGATGCGGTCTCCTCCGAAGAGAACCGCCGCATGGAGCTGCTCGCCCTGGCGCACGACAAAAAGCGGGTGTTTGAATGCGTGGACAACGACGAGACCGCCTCGCGCATCGCCTGCCTCGTACACGCGCGGACGCTTGTCATCTTCACAAGCGTGGACGGCATCTATCTGAACCCGGACGACCCGTCGACCCTTGTCAGGACGATTTCGGGCAAGGACGGCTACGAACTGACGGAACAGATCGAAACGTATAAAAAATACTGCGTCGGGGCCTCGCGTGCGGGTGCAAACGGCGCGCGGGCAAAGCTCGAATACGTGAAGGACGCCGCGGCGCAGGGCACGACCGTCTGCATCGCCAATGCAAAGTATACCATTTCCGCCGTCCTGAAGGGAGACGCCCCCTGCACCAGGATCGGAATCGACCTGAAAAGTTAAACACGGATGAAAAAACGAGCGCCGCCCGGATCGGGCGGCGCTCGTTTTCAACAGGATAAAATCCTTCCGCGGCGGCGGCAGATATCTGCGACGATTCCGGCCGCATCGAAGATCAGTTCGGGACACGGACGCTTCCGGTAATATTCCTGCGTGCGTTCCTCGGGGTGCGGCACGGTCTCGGCGGGAAGCCCCGCCCCGCGGAGAAGCTGTCCGCAGTTGATCGTCCCGTTCTTTGCGGCGAATGCGTGCGCCAGCTCCTGCACCAGGGCGTACATCTCCGCCTTCGGACACTCGGGAAACAGAAGGCCGAGGGCGACCGCGCCGCCCGACACAGCCCCGCACGTTTCGCGCAGCCTGCCGAGTCCCCCGCCGAGCGGCATGGCGGCGGCGAGCAGGATCTTTTCGGGCACGTCGATCTCGTCCGCAAAGGCAAGGACGACGGACTGCGCACAGTTGTAACCGTTCAGAAAATTATTTTTTGCCCGCTCTGCGTGCGTCATTTACTTTTCCCTCCGTTTATGGTATACTCGGAATATGGACATCTTTTACACGGACGAACCCGTTGCCGGCAGCGCGTTCGTCGGGCGCATCTTGCAGGAGCGCTTCGGCATTGCCTCGCCCCGCTTTTTCCGCGGAGAAAAGGGAAAGCCCTACCTGGAAAACGGCCCCGTTTTTTTCAGTCTGACACACAGCTACGGCCGCACGTTTGCCGCCTTCTCCGGGCAGGAGATCGGGCTGGACGCCGAATGGCGCGGAAGGCCCCTTCCGGAGGCGATCATACAAAGGCTTTCCCCCGCAGAGAGGGAGGAGGACTTTTTCCGCGTGTGGACGGCAAAAGAGGCGTATATCAAGTTCTGCGGCGGGACCATCGCGGGCATGCTGCCCTCGCTCCGCTTTGAACACGGCGTCCTGCTCGAACATGGTATGCCCGTTTCCGCCGCGCTCACGCTTGCCGACCATGACGGATATACTCTTGCCGTATGCGCGCAGACGGCGCAGCCCGTCCGGCCGCAGCCGTTCTGACAGCCCCTATTCCGCCCCTTCGCCGAGAGATTCCTCGGCGATTTTATAATTCATGTCGTTCAGATTTTTCAGCTCGAAGAATTTTCCCTTCTTCTGCATGAGCTCTTCATACGACCCGACCTCGACGCACCTGCCCGCCTCCATGACGACGATCCTGTCCGCATCGCGGATGGTCGAAAGCCTGTGCGCGACGATAAAGGTCGTTCGGCCCTTGATGAGCCCCGAAATCGCCTTCTGCACCTGATATTCGGAGATGTTGTCGAGCGCGCTCGTCGCCTCGTCCAGAATGAGGATCTTCGGGTCGCGGATCAGGGCGCGCGCAATGGTGACGCGCTGTTTCTGTCCGCCGCTCAGAAGGCCGCCCTGCTCGCCGATGAACGTATCCAGCCCGTTCGGAAGATCCTTGACGAATTCGTTCAGGTTCGCCATTTCCGCCGCCCGTTCAACGGCGTCATTGTCCACCTTTTCCAGTCCGTAGACGATGTTTTCGCGGATCGTCCCCGAAAAAAGCAGACTGTTCTGCGGCACAACGGAGATAAAGTGCCTGTAATCGGAGAGCGACAGCGTGGTGATGTCGTCCCCGTCGATCGTAAGCGTTCCGGACGTCGGCTTCAAAAACCCGATGATGAGGTTCATCAGCGTCGATTTTCCGCTGCCCGATGCTCCGACGACCGCAATGCACTCGCCCTTTTTCACGTCGAGGCTGAAATCTTCGACGACGAAGGAGGTGCCGTTCGGATACTTGTAGCTGACGTGATCGAACACGACGTTCCCTTCCACCGAAGACAGCTTCTTTTTGCCCGCGCTGTCCTCCACGTCTTTTGAAACAAGGATCTCGGAGAGAGACCCGATCGCCTCGAACCCGACCGAAAAGGTCGGCAAAACATTCACGATCGTCTGCACCGCGCCGCTGATGGACGCGAACATGGACTGATACAGGACAATGTCGCCGGGAGAAATGAATCCGTTGAGCGCAAAGACCGCACAAAACACCAGGCACGCGCCGTTCAGAAGATTGGTCGTGACCCAGAGCGCCGAGCCGAAATAGGAGTTGGTCTTGTCGACCGCAAGCCCCTTTCGGGTCAGTTCACGGATGTTTTTATCGCATTCCGCGATCTCTTCATTCTCCAGCCCGTGCGCCTTGGTGACGGGCAGCATGCCCAGCATGTTGGTGAACCTGGCCGAAACCGCCTCGTTCTCCACGCGGTACTGGTGATTCTTCTTGCGCATGCGTTTGCTGAAAAACTGCGTCACAAGCACATTGACCGGAATGATGACGAGGAAAAAGACGGTGACGAGCCGGCTGTTGTAGACAGAGATCCCGATCGAAACGAGTGCGACGATGATGTTGGGTATGAGCACCTTGAGCAGATTGATATTCAGGGCGTCGACGCTCTCGATGTCCTTGAGAAATTTGCTCTGAAGTTTGCCCGTCTCGATCTGTTTGTGATAGGTAATGGACAGGTGCTGCAGTTTCCGTATGAGCGTGCCGCGCATACCCGCGCCGATCCGCCGCAGCATCTTGTCGGAAATGCGCGAATAGATGACGTGCGTCGGAATATTCTGCACCAGAACGACCACCAGCACTACGGAGTTGATGATCAGAAGGCGCACCGTATCTTCCGTCATGCCCGCGCCGGCAATGTCGATGATATTGGCCGTGATGATGGGCATGACCCAGACAGGCAGGTTTTTGAGCACAAACATAAAGAGGCTGAGAAAGACGCTCCCCTTGTTTCTGCTGAAAAGCCGCTTGTAATACAGGCGTCCCACACCCTTCTTTCGGGGTTTTCCGTGCGATGGCGGAGGTTCTTCGTCAAACAGATGCTCGAAATCCGGAATCGCGTTGTCGCTGCGCTTATACTTTTTCCCCTGATCGCCCGCCGTATCCATATCTCTCTCCCTGTGTCCTTCCGGACTTTTTTTCATTGGGAACGGTCATAAAAGCGCCTATATTCTATCATCTGTCCTTGGAAAAAGCAATCCTTTTTCCAAAAATTTTTCCGGGATTTTTTCACGGATCCCGCATACAAAAAGCCCGCCTGCGGCGGGCTTTTTGCTTGTACGGAATCGGGACGGCCGAACGGCCCCGAAAAAAGAGACCGACCGCTCAGAAGCGGTTGTAAAATACCAGTTTTTCCTCCGGCTCGAAGGTACTGTGCCCCGGTGCGGGCGCGGCGTCCGGCGCAGGGTACCCCATCACGAGAAGCGCAACGGGCTCGTACTCTTCGGAAACGGAAAATTCCCTGCGCATCGCGACGGGATCGAAGTGCATCACCCACGTGCTGCCGATCCCGAGATCGGCAGCGGCGAGCATCATGTGCGTGGTGACGATGGACGCATCCACCTCCCCGCTCGCCTTTCCGTCATAGCGGTCCCGCTTCCAGCAGGCGTCCTTATCATAGCAGATAAGCAGCGCGGCGGGCGCTCCGAAGCGGCACTTCGTGGCCCTGTCCAGCGCTTCCAGCCCCTTTGGTTCATCGATGACAAGAATACGCTGCGGCTGATTGTTGTGTGCCGTGGGCGCAAGCATTCCCGCCTTCAGAATGCTCTCCAACACCTCCCGCGGGAGCTTCTTTTCCTGAAATTTGCGCACGGAATACCGCTGTGCGGCAAGCTGTAAAAAGTCCATGGTTCCCTCCATATGATCCGATTTTCATGAAAGTTCGTCCAGCGTCAGGCTGAACGCGGGGATAAAGTGTTCAAAAAAGTAATCAACCGCGCGCATCTTCTTTTCGCGGAGCGCTTTCCCGATCGTCTTTTCCGCCTGCACGAATTCCGAATTTCCCGAACGCAGTTCTTCAAGGCATTTCAGATACGCGGAAAGTTTGTCCGCCGCCTTGACGAACGCATACTCTTCCGAAGCCTTGTCCGCCTGCAGATAGGGATAAACAGAACCCTTCAGTTCGTCCGGAAGCGTTGCGGCGATCTTGTCCACGGCGAGCTGCTCCACCTTGGCATATTCGCCGTGAAGCTGACCGTTGAAGTACTTGACGGGCGTGGGCATGTCCCCCGTCATGACTTCGCCGACTTCGTGATAGAGCGCATAGAGCACCGCCTTCCCCGCGTCGACGTGACCGCCGTAGACATCATTTTCAATGGATACGAGCGCATGCGTGAGCACCGCCACCTGGTGCGAGTGCTCCATGATATTCTCGTCCCGCGTGGAGCGCATGAGCTGCCAGCGGCGAATAAACTTCATTCGGTCAAGATAGGCATAAAATTTTTCCATGGTTGTCTCCTCTTTTTGATTATACTACATTTCCTGTAAAATTTCAATTGACTTTCCCGTAAAAACGCACTATAATAAAGGCACAAAAATCAAATATCCGTCGTGGGTGCTGTAACAGGCTGAGATGATACCACTTGAATCGGGCAAGGTAATGCTTGGACGAAAGACAGGATTTTTTCAGGACGCTCACGCTTTTGCGCGGGCTTTTTTGTTTTGGCAAAAAATCAGAAGACGGATACAAGGAGGATTTGTATGTCTCTTTCCCTGCTTGCGGAGACGACGGAACCCGTCTGGGATGCTCCCGAATGGTATCCCGTTCTGTTCGACTCCCCCAAGAACATTGCGGGCAGCGTCTTTTTCTGGCTGACCATTGCGATCGTGCTCGCGCTTGCCCTGTGCGCCCTGCTCCTGAAAGGCGATTTCCGCAAGAAATTTTTCCGGATCGCCCTGATCGGCGCGATCGCCTATGCCGTCATCGTGGGCATCACGATGCTTGTGCTCTCCCTTCTGGAAGACGGCATCGCCACGCTGCTGTTTGTTCCCCTCGTCATTGCGATCGCCGTGCTGGGCGGCTGTGCGATCGCGCTCGTCATCAGGCGGACGCGCCCCGTCCTCATCGTGGCGGCCTGCCTTTCGGGCGCCGCGGTCATTGCCGCACTCGTCTGCATGGGTGTCTATTACGGCCAGAACATCGACGCCGACGGCTACTACAACAGCGAAGAGACGGGCGCCCAGGTCAATCAGATCGTGCTGTACACCTCTTCGATCGTTCTGCTGGCCGTGATCGTGATCCTTGGCTTTGTGTTCGATAAGGGCAAAAGGGGCTTTGACAGCAAGTCCATCGCCTATGCCGCCGTCTGCATTGCCATGAGCTTTGCGCTCTCGTATATCCGCATTGTCAAGCTTCCGCAGGGCGGTTCGATCACCGTTGCCTCCCTTCTGCCCCTGATGATCTATTCCTACATGTTCGGCACGAAAAAGGGCGTGTTCGCAGGCCTTGTCTACGGCGTTCTGCAGGCCGTGCAGGATCCCTGGATCATTCACCCCGCTCAGTTCCTTCTGGACTACCCCGTCGCCTTTTCGGGGATCGGCGTGGCGGGAATGTTCGCACACACCAAAAAACTGGAAAAACTCCCGCAGGTACAGTTCGCGCTGGGCGCCGTTGTGGGAAGCGTGCTGCGGTTTGCCGCGCACATTCTTTCGGGCGTGTTCGCCTTCTCCGCCTATGCCATCGACAAGGGCATGAACACCTGGATCTATTCGCTTGCATACAACTCGTTCGTGTTTGCGGACATTGCGATCGCGATCGCGGTCGGCGTCATCGTGTTCAGCTCCAAGGCATTTATGAAACAGGTGAGAAAGTTCTCCGCCCCCGCCAAGGCAGAACCCGCCGCGGAAAGCGCGGTGCAGGAGGCCGAAACGCCCGCACCCGAAGCACCCGTGTCCGGGACTGCCGCGGCAGACCCCGCACCCGTGGCCGCAGCGCCGGCCCATACCATGTCCGGATCACCCGACAAAAAAGAGTGACGCTCCGACAAAAAGCTCCGCCTTCCGGCGGAGCTTTTTTGATGCGGTTCAGAGCGTTTGTTCCCGCCTATGGCCGGGACCGCTATACGAATTGCAGGATATCCACCAGCACGGCAAACCCGAGCAGCAGAACAAACCCGACGGCATGTATGATCGCCTCCACCTTGCGGCTGATGGGCTTTCCGCGGATCCATTCGATGACGGTGAACACTACTTTGCTGCCGTCCAGTGCGGGAATGGGAAGCAGATTGAATACGGCAAGATTGACCCCGAGGAAGCCCGCAATCTCCAGAAATCCGCGGAAACTGCTACCCGCGATCTGCGACGTGAGCGTGATCGTCGTCACGGGGCCGCCCAGCGCGGAGAGGCCAAGCCTGCCCGTGAGCAGTTCGCCCAGCACTTTGAAAATAGACCCGGCGATCTTGAACGAATAGGCGAACGACCTGCCGAGCGTTTCCCAGAACCCGAACCGATAGGAAGCATTCGCAAGCTGCCAGGTGCCGCCGTCGCCGTCCGTCTCATAGGCGATGCCGAGCGCGCGCCATACGCCGTCGAGGTCGGCGCTGTTTTCCACCGTGACGTCCGAGCGGAGCATGATGCGCACGTCCATTTCCTCGCGCACATATCTTTCCCCGTCCGTTCCCGTCACGCGCGAGATGCGCAGTTCTACCAGGTCGCCCTCTTTGCGGCCGTTCAGGGCCTGTGCGATGTCGGTGGTCAGATACAGCTTTTTTCCCTCCGCTTCCAGAAGGATATCCAGATCGCGCAGGCAGTATTCCTCGGCGATCTGCGCAGTCGGTTCCGCCTTCCAGACGGCGACCATCGTCTGCCCGTAGGCAAAGAAACAGGTTATGATCAGAAATACCGCCAGAACATAGTTCATGAACGCTCCGGCAACGAGCACGATGATGCGTTTCCAGGGCGCCATTTTCGTAAACAGCCCCGCGCGCTCCCCTTCCGGCAAGGCCGCCTCTTTCGGCGGCGAATCCCGCTCTTCGGCGGGCTGTCCCTGCTGCGGCACAGACCCTTCTTCCGGCGGCGGTGCAAGGTCCTCCGCCGGCTGTGCCTGCGCCGTCTGCTCCGCCTCCGGCTGTTCCCCGGCGGGAGGTTCGGACGAAGCCTGCTTCTCCTCTTCAAGCCCGTCTTCCCCCGCAAACGCGCAGTAGCCGCCGAGCGGAATGAGCCGGAAGGCAAACAGCTCCCCCGTTTTTTTGCTCCTGTGCTTGAAGAGCGCGGGCCCGAACCCGATGGAGAATTCGTCGATCTTAAACTTGAGGATCTTCCCCGCAAGGTAGTGCCCGAACTCGTGAATGGTGATCATCACAAGCAGGATCAGAATGGCGAGCGCGACCGAACCGACCGTGCTCCAGGCGTTAAGAAGCAGATTTCCCATAGATAAAACTCAGCGCGTGCGCGCGGACGCGCGCATCTGTCCCGGCAAGCCGCTCGAAGCTGTCCGCTTCTTCGCGCGGAAACGAACCGAGTGCGTCCTGAATAGTTTCAGCGATCGCGGGGAAAGTTATACGGCCGGCAAGAAAGGCGCGCACCGCCTCTTCCGCCGCCGCATTGAGCACAACCGGAAGCGTTCCGCCCGCCTTTCCGGCCGCAACGGCCAGTCCGTAGCAGGGAAACTTTTCCGCGGGGAACGGCAGGAACGTGAGCCTGCCAAGGGCCGCAAGGTCGAGCGGCTTTTCGCAGGGAAGCCGTTCGGGGTAGGTGAGCGCAAGCTGAATGGGAACGCGCATGTCGGGATACCCGAGCTGCGCGAGCGCCGCGCCGTCCGAAAACAGGACGAGCGAATGCACGATGCTCTCCGGGTGTACGACCGCATCGATCTTTTCAAAGGGCGCATCGTACAGCCAGTGCGCCTCGATCACCTCGTACCCCTTGTTGAGCAGCGTCGCGCTGTCCACGGTGATCTTGGCGCCCATATTCCAGGTCGGGTGACGGAGCGCGTCTGCCGCCGTCACGCGGCGCAGCTCCTCCTGCGACAGGTGAAGGAACGGCCCGCCGCTTGCCGTGAGCACAAGCCGGTCAAATGCCGCATCGCGCCGGAACGCAAGGCACTGGAAGATCGCGGAATGTTCGCTGTCCACCGGCACGAGTTGCGCGCCGTACCGTTTCACCGCGCGAAGAACGAGCTCTCCCCCGCAGACGAGGGATTCCTTGTTGGCAAGCGCGATGCGCACCCCCGCCTGCGCGGCAAGCAGCGTATAGCGCAGCCCCGAAAATCCGCCTGCCGCAATGAGCGCAACGTCGCAGTCCGCAAACAGCGCCGCCGCGTCGCCCTCTTCAATGCGCTCGACCCCTGCCGGCGGCTCGAACGCACCCCCGGCACAGAGCGCGCGGCGCGGAGCAAACTCGCGGCAGAGCGCGGCAAGCTCCTCCCCGGCGCTTCCGCAGGCGAGCGATGAAAAGGAGAACCGGTCGGGATACCGCCGGACAATGTCCGCCGTCTGCCGTCCGATGCTTCCCGTACAGCCGATCAGTGCAATCTTCAACATAATCTTCCTGTAAAAAGCGCCCGCCTTGCGGCGGGCGCAACCCGTATTATTCTATGCCGGCCGTCCCGGATTATGCCGGAGGGCCCGCAAACATGATGCGCGCGACAAAGATGAGCGCGACGATGAGGCTGGCGTAGAGCGACGAATCGATCCTGTCGAGGATTCCGCCGTGGCCGGGCAGAATGTTGCCCATATCCTTGATGCCGAGCTTGCGCTTGAACGCGCTCTCCACAAGGTCGCCGAACTGCGAGAATGCCGAGACAAGCACCCCCATGCCGATGAACAGCGCAAGATCTTCCCAGACGAACGAGGACGCCACCAGCTCAAATTGCGCGAAACCCGACCATTCCACACAGCGGCACAGTCCGTAATAGACAAAGAATACGACGCAGCCGCCGATCGCTCCGCCCAAGAGACCTCCGCAGCCGCCGATCAGCGTCTTGTTGGGGCTGACGTTGGGCGCCATCTTCGCGGGGATCTTTTTCCCGAGCGTCTTTCCGAACGCATAGGCAAAGCAATCCGCTGCGGGACTGATGACAAACACCATGGCGATCGCCGCGTCCGAATAGTACGTGAGGTGATTGCAGACCGTCATGATGACCAGAAAGACGGAGGGATACAGATACGCCACCAGCGTATACCCCACCGATTCCAGGCTCACCCGCGTATGCGCGAACACCAGCAGTCCGAAACTGATGGCAATGCCCGCGATGAACATGATGAGCGTGATATGCGGCGCATAGTTGCGCCCGACTGCCGCCATGGGGTTGTCGGGATCGGGGAACTGCACGCCGAGCACGTCGGTGAACACGACGTCCGCGGCGATATACGTCACGACGACAAGGATCGCGAACGTCATGGCGACGATCTTCTGCGACTTATGCAGTTTATCGCCGAACGCGCGGATCATTTCGTAGGTGCCGGAAATCGTGAACAGGACGATCAGGACGTCGAAAAAGAGCTTGTGCACGAAAATTTTCAGCACAAAAAAGGCGAGGAGCACGAGTGCGTACAGCGCTCCCGTGATCAGCCTGAGCTGTCCGTTCGACAGGCGCTTCTTTCCGGAGGCAGGTGCGCCGCCGTCCGCGGCGCCCTCCGTCATCTTTTCATCTTCCATATTTCTTCTACCGAATGTCATACTTTGCCGAAACGGCGTTCGCGGCGGGAATACGCCTCGATCGCCTTATCGAGCTCTCTGTCCGAAAAGTCGGGAAACAGCACGTCCGTGAAATACAGCTCGGCATAGGCCGCCTGCCACAACAAAAAGTTGGAGATCCGGAGTTCTTTCCCCGTGCGGATCAGCAGATCGGGATCGGGGATCCCGCTCGTGGAAAGCAGGGCGGAAAACTCCTCCTGCGTGAGCGTCTTCCCGAGCCGCACCGCCTCGTTGACGGCATTCAGAATATCCTGCCGTCCGCCGTAGCCGATCGCAAGCTGGAGCGTTCCGCGCTCTCCGCCCGCCGTCGTCCGTTCGCCGTCCTCGATGAGCGCGACGATATCGGCAGGAAGGAGCGTCCTGTCGCCGATGACGCGCAGGCAAATGCTCTTTTGCGCGAGCGTACGCGCATTGTTCGGAAAATATTCGCGGAAGAGCGCATACAGGCCGTTCAGCTCCTCACGGGGGCGGGACAGATTTTCCGTGGACAGTGCGAACAGCGTGCAGTATTTTACGCCGCGGTCAAAGATGTGCTCGGCAAGCCCGATCATGCGGTTCATGCCCGCCCGATGTCCCGCTGCCCGGGGCAGGAGACGTTTTTTTGCCCAGCGCCCGTTGCCGTCCATAATGACGGCGATGTGGCGCGGGAGTTCGTTTTCCCCCATCAGACGGTGAGCAGCTCCTTTTCCTTGGCCGCGACCGCCTTGTCGATCTCCTCGATGCAGGAAGCGATCTTCTTTTCCACGTCCTGCTCGCAGGATTTGCTTTCGTCCTCGGAGAGCTCCTTGTTGTTTTTCATCTTTTTCAGCGCGTCCATGGCCTCGCGGCGCACATTGCGCGCGGCGACCTTGGACTCCTCGCCCATGCGCCTGACCTGTTTGACGAGCTCCTTTCTGCGCTCCTCGGTGAGTTCGGGGAACACCAGGCGAATCACATTGCCGTCGTTGGTGGGCGTCAGGCCGATGTTGGCCGAAAGAATGGCTTTTTCAATGGATTTGAGCAGGGATTTATCCCACGGGCTGACGACAAGGCATCTTGCGTCCAGCGCGGAGATGTTCCCCAGCTGATTCAGAGGGCTCATGCCGCCGTAGGCTTCCGCCTGGATCTTATCGAGAATGTGCGGATTTGCGCGGCCGGCGCGCACTGCGGCGAACTCCTCCCGAAGCACGCTGACGGTCTTTTCGAGCTTATCCTCGAGAACGAGAAAAATTTCCTGTACCTGTTCGTTGTCTATCATAGTTTCGACTCCTTAACGCTTTATTATATCCTGATATCATTCGTTGGAGATGAGCGTCCCCAGTTTTTCGCCGCAGACGGCGCGCACAATGGAATCCTTTTCATCGAGCGCAAAGGCAAGCACGGGAATGCGGTTTTCCATGCACATGGTCGCCGCGGTGGTGTCCATTGCCTTGAGGCCCTTGTTGATGATGTCGCTGAATGTCAGATGGTCGTATTTTTTTGCGCCCGGATTGACCGCGGGATCGCTGTCATAGATGCCGTCCACATTCTTTGCCATCAGCAGTACATCGGCGTCGATCTCGCAGGCGCGCTGCGCCGCCGCCGTGTCCGTGGAGCAGTACGGATTCCCCGTCCCGCACGCCATGATGACGATGCGGCCCTTTTCAAAATGGTGCAGCGTCTTGCGCAGGATATAGGGTTCCGCGACCGACGTCATGATGAGCGCCGTCTGTACCCGCGTGGGGATCCCGCGCTTTTCAATGGCGTCCATCATCGCAAGGGAATTCATCACCGTGGCAAGCATGCCCATGTGATCGGCGGTCGTGCGGTCCATGTTGGTGCCCTGCCGCCCCCTCCAGAAATTTCCGCCGCCGATAACGAGCCCGATCTGTACGCCCATTTCATGGACTTTGACGAGCTGATCGACGACCATGGAGACAACGTTTTCGTTGAGCCCGAACCGCTGTTCCCCCGCAAGTGCTTCTCCTGAAAGTTTCAGCAGAATACGATGATATTTCGGCGTCATTTCTCTCTCCTGTCCGCTTAGCCGAAGCCATTTTTCTCAGTATACCACACCTTTCGGAAAAAAGCAAGACGAAACGGTAAAAATTGCCTGCACAGTTATAGACAAATATAGCGCAGGTCCGGAACAATTTATTCCCAGAAATTCCGAAGCATTCGGATCTATTAGGCACCGAAGAACGCAAACCGAATTCAGGAATTCAGCCTCCCGGCAGATTCCGCTGTACCGTATGAAGCGTTTGCGTGTCACACAAAAAAATATTCCGGCAGTCATTTTGATCAAATCATGCACACCTCATGCAAACCCGCAAAGTTTCTTCCCCTCACTCCTACCAAAAAAGCACCGCCGAAGCGGTGCCCTTGTGGTGGTGGAGCGTTAGTAACGTAAATCGAATTTTATAAATCAAACTGTTCCGTCAAAAGTTTTGCCCCGATTACCGTCATTGAAATTTTATCATTTGCGCTCAAA